>NZ_GL882633.1 GCF_000195635.1 Bacteroides fluxus YIT 12057
TATCAACTTAAATTAATTCCGCCAACGGGTTAATTAAAGATTATTTAGTCCACCAACGCGGATCTCCAGCTTCACCATCTCCTTCAAATTTTACTCCCGGTTTAAAATGAAAATCACCGTTCCGCGGATCCACAAAAAGATCTTCTCCCGATACAGTCAATACCTGAGCATCTGTAAACACTCTTTTATCTTGAGGAAACTCAGACGTCAAATAACAACCGGCAAAACTCAAGAAATTGGCATCTTTATCGTTATTGCTAGAGTTCATTTTTGACCCATTATTGTTTCCTGTAAAGATATTCTGAGTCACAGTCGTCTGTTTCGGCTGCTTATCCAAACGCAACAATTTAGGCATACCGATTGTATAGTTACAGAAAGTAGACTGCGTGAATGTAAATTCATCGACCTGCACACGTAAATCAATAATCTGATCACCAATATTCAGCAATGTATTTTTAGTAATGAGAATCTTGCCTAAAGAGCCCAATTTGCCTATATTCAAAAGCCCGTAACCACTTAGTCCTACATTTTTAATAATGCAATTATTGATTTTTATTTCTTCAATATTCAAATCACCTGTATTAGTCCTGACAAGACTTCTTGGAATTTGACTGATATAGCACCCGTCAAAACCTATTTTCACGGCACCATTCGCATTATTCAGTTCTACCAGGAACTGAGCGGATTCATCGCTGACCACATCCATATATTGTACTTGGAAGCTATTCAATAAACCAGAGAAAACAAATTTACTCATGGTCAGACGCGGTAATTTACCACCTACTACATTTCCGGAAATATACAGGTTAGAAACACCTTCAGGCACAGTAAACTCACCTACCGAATAGTCTTTACCACCTTCAAATGAAAGCGTTACGTCACCTGTTTTACCTGCCAATAATGCATTTATATCTCCTCCGGCCGGAACAAGAATGGTCTCACCTTGTGAAGAGCCTAATGTTCTGAAAGCATATGCACCTCTACGGGCATCTTCATTAAAGATATATGCCAGATAATTGGTACCTGGTTTCAAGTCATTAATCGTCAATTCACCTGTCAGTTTTTGCTCTTCAGTAAGAACAAAAGGCTCATCATACCACAAAGTATCCATCTTTTCTTCTTCCGTTTCATTCTCTGGCATCCGCCTTGTCAGTTCGGCAAACTCTATGCGAGTAGCAACTTCCTTGGTGGACCAATTCAAGACCACACTTGTTGTTCCAGGAGTGACATTAGTAAATATCTGTTCATCCGGAGTATCAAAACAAAGTTGGGTATACCCTGATTCCATACCATTTTGTTCATTCAATGCTTTCATACGTACAGAATAACGGGAAGTGCCATCCAACCCGTCGAAAAGTACACGATACTCTGTATTTACCTCTAAAGTACCTTTATCATAAGCAGATAGCGTGTCGGCATATACATTGGCAGTGAATACAATATTATTGAAAAGCAAGCTATCCCCCTTACTGAATTCAAAATAATATTTGGTGGCCCCTTGCACCCCATTAAAAGAAAGTAACGCAGACGTAGGATTTTCTTCCACGCATTCAAAACTCGTGGAACGGAATAGGCGATCATGACTCCCGTCCACTGCCCAGTCATTAACGTCGTCTTGGCAAGCTGTTGTCAAGACAAGTAACAATCCGGTTATCACATAATATATATTTCTGATTTTCATATTGAATCTATCTTTATTATAAACTGACGAATTAATATCCATACGAATTAGACAAGAAGCCATTAGATTTCACAATATCCTCATAATAAATAGGATATAGATGGCGATAGTTGCATACTCCATTTCCTAACTTATTGATTGTAGTAGAGATATAATTTTGTATCTCCGTTCCCCATTGCAATTCACCCAGCAACACAGAATAATCGTAAGAAGAACGCAGGCCAGAAGCACAAGCCAATACTTTAGCTGAATTTTGTATCAAAGTTTTCGCGTCATCAGCATCTTCACGTTCCCAATAATTACTCGGAATCCATTTAATTTCACGATATTCACTACCAGGACTAGCATTACGTTGTGTATAAAAGTTAACAGATGACCAATCAATGAACTCTTCATCACTTCCCTGATATTTATAATATAATGTGGTCGGGATATCAGACGGTTCGTAAGTTTTATCAAATATCTCAATCGTCTTGGTTCCATCCATCATATAAACCATGGCGCGCTTCATATCTTCAATCTTGCTATCGAGCAACCCCCAGCGTACCAAATCAAGTTTACGAATACCTTCACCCCCTAATTCCCAAGCACGTTCATTAACAATAGCTTCGAAAAAATCGGAGTCATATTGACCTATTTTTTCAGACCCAGCACCAAATGCGCGCTCACGTACCATCTCCAATGCTTGACGGGCGCTGATTCCTGCTGTAACATCTACTGCATCTACACCTCTGTCCAACATATAACGAGCTTCAGCAAACATCAGAAGTACATCAGGATAACGCATCAAAATCCAATTGATACCGGTCGGTACGCGACTGGTAGCCGTCAAAGCCAGTTGCTTATAAGCATCGGACGCCCAAAAGAAACTCCATTTACCCAAGGCCACATTCATGATATCATTATTCATCACTTCCTGAATCTTCTTAGTATCACCATCTTTCTTATAAGTAGGCCAATAAACAGCATAGTCACGACGACGGTCTTCAGGATCAAAAGAATAGAAATAATAGGCATTTGTACTAACATAAGTACCACCAAAGCCTCTTTGCCCATATCCTATATTACCATCCATACGGCGTCCCATTAAAGTTCCGATATCGCCGCTTTGTCCCACACCGTTTGCAACTTCCAACATGTTTTCATTATAAGTATTATAGCTTTCACTGCAAACCGTTTTCCAGATATCTCCGTAATCAGGATCCAGGCTGTGCGGATTTTCAACATCCCCTATCAGTTCAGCACATTCTCTTTCGGCTATCTCATAGAACTTTTTCCAATCTTTAGAACGTCCTACATAGAAACCACCAGTTTCTGCCATTCCCGGATTAGCTTCTATATTGGGATAATGTTCCACATTAGTGTCCGGGAACTGATTACCGTCCCGTACAGACCATCCCCCGGCAAACAAAGCAATACGGGCAAGCAATCCTTTCGCAAAACCTTTTGTCACACGTTCGCTATTGTACTCTCCCGTACCCATCCAAGGTAAATAAGGGATAGCTTCTTCCATATCCTTGATAAGTCCGGAATATACACTGTCACGGTCAACCTTCCCCATATACACATTGGAAAGATCTGAATTTGACATATTATCTTTATAAGGAATATCACCGTAACGACGCACCAGTTCAAAATTAGCCAACGCACGCAGTACCAACGCTTCTCCATAATAACCTTGAATCACGGAGGAAGAAGCCAACAAGCTTGAATTGCGTATACCTTCTACAGCTGTATTGGCATACTCTGCCATTTTAAAGATACTTTCCCATTTAGTGTTTTCCAGATAAATACTACAGAAATAATTGGCAATACCATTATCTGCACCGGACTGAGAAGGGTCATTCTGATAGCCGCTGGCCAACTCTATATCAGATACTCCCTGCCAGTTAACAGACATTTTCTGCCCATAAACATAAGTATCAGTCATCAGTGAATAAACACCCATAATGGCCGACTTAGCCAAACCTTCATTCTCGAAAATGACCTCTCCTGTTTGCGAAGAAGGGGATTCCGTTTCCAGAAAATCACTGCATGAAGCCAAAGCCAAACTTCCGGCAACTGCCATACACAATAATATATGTTTTTTCATACGTCTATTTTATTTTTAGAATGTAACATTTAAACCAAAGATATAAGATCTTGACTTAGGATAAGCCGATTTATCATAACCAGATACCATGCGATTGGAACTTGTATTTACCTCCGGATCCTGGCCACTATATCCGGTCAGACACAAAAGGTTGTTTCCCGTGGCATAGACGCGCAGATTTTTCACTCCGAACTTCCGTGTCCAAACTTTAGGCAAAGTATATCCCAACGTCAACGTTCCCAAACGTAAGAAAGAACCATCTTCCACAGCCCAATCCGTTGTTACAGAATTATTCATCAAAGGATGCCATATCGTTGCACCGGCATTGATTTCTTGCAACCTTTCCGGATTTGCAAACTTACCATAATAGATATTCTGTCCTGTCACAGGATCAATAGTCGTAAAACGGTTGGCAAGGCTCATTTCCGAACTCATGTTCTGATACCTCTTGGCTCCTACATAAGAAGTATAGTCTATTTTATTCACATTAAGAATATCGTTGCCATAAGACCAGTTGAACATGGCAGTCAGGTCAAAACCTTTCCATCCAGCTGAAAAGCTGAAACCTCCTGTATGTTTGGGCATGGTATGCCCAATCACCTTGCGGTCCTTTTCATCCACAATCCCGTTTCCGTCCAAATCTTTCAGTTTCAAATGCCCGGGACCATAATACTGCCCACCCTTATCCAAAAGGCTTGCCGCATTCGGGTTAGATGATGTATAATTGCCTTCCGCATCAGTGTTCTGAATCCAGCGTTGAGTCTTGTTATCATAAGTAAAATCATCAAAGGAATAAAAGCCGTCACATACATAGCCATAAATCAGTCCCACTTCCTGCCCTACTATAATCCGGTAATTGTCACTACCCACTTCAGAAGAACCTCCATTGGTAATAATCATGGGCTCATCAGTAGCAAGTTTATTCACTTTATTTTTGTTGAAAGCAATGTTGAAATTGAAATCCAGAAAGAAATCCTTAGTTTGTACCAGATTGGCATTCAATGAAAGTTCTACACCCCTGTTGGTTGTTTGCCCCAAATTCTGGTATTGTGTCCTGTAACCCGCATTGGAAGGTAACTGCACTTCCATAATCAAGTCCTTTGTAATATCATTGTAAAAATCAAAAGTCATGTTGACACGATTATTCCAAAAGCCCATGTCCAAACCAACATTAGTCGAATACTTAGACTCCCAGGTAAGATTTTCATTACGCAAGCGAGTGGAAGGCTGCAACCCACTCTGTCCGGTCCCGTTCTGATAATACAAGTATTTAATGTTCGTAACAGGACTGTATGTCTGGCGCCAGAAAGAGCCTACACGCGCGTTACCCGACTTACCGAAACTGGCACGCAGTTTCAGATTGGACATCCAATCTTTGGTCGATTCCATAAAGCTCTCATCTGAGACACGCCAAGCAGCAGAGGCTGCCGGAAAGATTCCCCATTTGTTTCCGGGAGCAAATACATTTGTGCCATCAGCACGCAGCGTAAAGGTCAGATAGTACTTGTCATTCAAAATATAATTGGCACGGCCAAAATAAGACATACTACGACTTGGTTCATCAATCGTAGTATAGGTGGGCTCTGAAGTTCCACTATTCCACATTGCCAAAATGTTATCCACTGTATAGTCTTTCGGGAAATAGTCGGCATTTATCTCCATTTTGTCTTTTTCTGAACTTTTAGCCTCAATACCAGCCATAAGATCAATACGATGTTTCTTAGCGATATTAAGATTATAGTTAATAGTGGAACGTAATGTCCAATTATTTCCATTCCAATATTCACGTTTTGCCACAGGGTTACCCCCACGGCCATTGGCTGTACCCGTACGTGCCAGCCAGATATTGTCAGTACGGTCGAATGTATATCCATAGGAGCCTTCAGCACGCCATTGCAATCCTTTGATTACATCCCATACCAAAGCCACATTGTAGCTGTTGTTAAACTTCGTCTGTTTTTTATATTCATTCTTGATATTGAACAACGGGTCATTCAAATTACTTATATTTTCAAACACCAACGCATCATCACCAGCCAAATCCTCTTCCGTTAAATCTGTCAATGTACCTATTACCGGATATTTCACAGCATCACGCAATTTAGAACCACTTGACACACTCGGGCCATCAATGACTTGATGGGTCATTTTACCATTAAAGTCCAAACGTAACTTTTTCCCGAACTTTTTGGTGATTTTCACATTCAAATTATCACGTTTGAAATTAGAAGACTTCATAATATAACTTTCATCGTCATGTGTATAGCTTAAACTATAAATAAGATCTTCGCTACCTCCACTAATGTTCAAGTTATAATTTTGCTTGACACCTGTATTGTTGAACACTAAATCCTGCCAATCAGTACCTACTTTTGACATATAAATGTCAACATCTTCCCAACGGCCATAACGGTCGAAGAAACCAGCATTTTCACTGGAATCGAGCTCACGTTGCAAATAAACATATTCATAGGGAGAAAGTACTTCCGTAGGATTGTAGAAACGGTTAAGACCCACCGATGCATTGAAAGTCACTTCAGTTTTACCAACACGCCCGCTCTTAGTCGTCACTAAAATTACACCGTTGGCACCTTTCGCACCATAAATGGCAGTGGAAGAAGCATCTTTCAAGACATCAATACTTTCAATATCTGTAGGAGGAATATCACTGATGCTACTTACTTCAAATCCATCAACAATAAAAAGAGGTTCGTTGCTTTGCGTAATGGAGCCTCCACCACGTACACGAATATTTACCGCCGCATCCGGAGAACCCTCCGAGGTCATAACACTTACACCAGCCAAACGGCCCGTGATAGCACTGGCTGCCGAAGTCACAGGAATATTCTTTAAAGTGTTCTCACCTACCGAAGAAATAGCTCCCGTCAAATCCTTTTTACGTGCATTGCCATATCCCACAGCTACCACTTCTACTTCACCCAACATTTGTGCATCATCCTGCAAAACAATCTTCAACACCTTCCCTGCAACGGCATTTACTTCTTCGGACTTCATACCGATATAGGTGACAATAATCTTCTTTCCTTTATTCATGGTTATAGAGAAATTACCGTCCAAGTCAGTAACAACCCCATTAGTTTTATTACCTTTTTCCATTACAGTAGCACCGATAACCGGTTCTCCATATGAATCCACAACATTACCTTTTATTGTAATGTTTTGAGCCAATGCCCCTATCGACACAAACAGCAGAAGTGCCGACAAGAGCAACAACCTGCTCCCTGTTTTTCTAGTCTTTCCTTTCATGATAGTATTATTTGGTTAAACAATAATTAAATTCAAACATGGGATTATCCCCTTTTCATTTGCAAAATTCAAAAAAACGAGCTGGTTGTAAGAGGAAAAATTATCGTAATAGGTGGAAAAAGTCATTTCACACTTTTTTTCATCCATGCCCGTGGATCCCATCCGTCATTTCCCTTGACAATACGTTCATAGGTCAATTTATCTGCCTCCTCTTTAGTGATGGCAGCACGGCATGATCCCTTTCCTGCCTCGTTACCCCGTCCTTCATATTCCGTTTTACGACGGCTCAAGTCCAATACTTTTCCATCAGCGTCACGGCTGTCATATTCGGCGAACAGTCCCGGAATGGTTCCCATATTCGTCCATCCCTCGGGAGCGACGGGAATACGCATGGTGGTATGGATATACACGGCAACAGGGGAGTTATGCCACGGGCGTCCCAATTTCTGTTTTCCATCGGCGGCGGCCTCATTGCCATCTACCACACAATTGCGGAATACATAGCCGAACTTGGCATTTTTATGACAGGGGGCTACAATGACCGAACCGCTGCGCACATTATACAATGTACAATTCTCAAGCAGCGCATCGCCGCCACCATAAAAATAGTCAACGGCACCTTCAATCCAGCAATCCTTGACATAAAGACGGTAAGAGTCATTCTTTGCTGTCATCCAAGTATCCTGGAAAGAACGGAAAATACAATTGTAAAAAGCGACACAATCAGCTTGTGTATTCATGGCCAGAGCCTGGGGACCTGCCTGGCTTTCCACCCCCCAATCGTTGATATAAGAGATGTTTTCAGCGTAAAAATGATCACCCTCTATTTTGACCACGGCACCCTCAAAACCTGCAACCTCCGAAGAAGGATTATGAACAGAATGCTGCCAGTAAGCTGTCTTGGAAGCATCCTCACCCTCTTTGGGCTGACCGCCCACATTCAGATTATGATGGATAACCGTCTTATTCTTATCCTGACCTATCAAATGAATATACGTTTTATCTTTCGGGACAATGACCTGCTCTCTATAGGAACCGTTTTTTACAAAAATACACCAAGGCTCATCACGATTTTCCGGCGCAGCATTCACCGCGTCCTGAATACTTGTATAATTACCGCTTCCATCTTGTGCAACCATTGCATGATAAGGGGATGAAGCATTTTGAGCATGCCCCAAAGAAACAAATCCGGCCAATGCCGTTACTAAAATTAAATTCTTCATATATAATAGATTTTTAAATTAAATTCTGACTAAAACTGTTTTTCCACCATACTATTTAAATACACTTCCAGATTAGTATAGCCTTCTTCACTTAATGTCGTTGAAGTTCCGTCCGAAGCATCTTGCGGATTCAGTTCATGGGCTATCTCCCAAATATCAGGCATACCGTCGCCATCTGTATCTCTCAAATCATCGGCAGTAACCCCTCCATCGCTGAGTTCCGGCCAGGCAGCGGCAGCTCCTTCCGGTTTCACATCCGCAGGCAGGTCTATCAATCCGGGCACTTTCTCCGCTTCGGGCGTTACACTGCCTATATAAGTAGCTGTCCCCTTCAGGGTCTCCTGAACAATGCGTTCGTCAATGACATCCCGCCATTTGGAACATCCTGCATCCTCCAGCACCAACCGGTAGGCTTCTTCCGCCGAGTGAGTGGTGACCGTCCCTGTTTCCAAGGGAGTGGATAGGCGTATCTCCTTTTTCACTTCTTCTGTAAAAGTATGGTCGCAGGCAGCATTATTTATTTGTCCGTAAATACCTTTTGTCCAGTTGTCACGGGTAACATCCGGATGTCCCTCCACCACATTGCCATCCACATAAAGCCGCCCCCATACGTGTTCCATCGGCTGCCAGATATTGGGAGTGCCGTCTTCCTTATAGCAATAGCGGGTTGTACGGACTCCGATGGCGGCAATTCTGTAGCTTACAGGACCCTTTTCAGGGGTCGCCGGTCCCGGCTTATAATAATTATTGACGATATTAACCTTCATGCCTTCCCCGCCATAGCATCCGTTGCCGGCCCAGTTGTAGAAGACATTATTGCGCATATCCACATACTCACGGTCCTGTGTGCCGGGACGAGGGCCAAGACGGGGCACGCGGCTCTCGTGGTGCGCCAGCAGGTTATGGTGGAAAGACGCTCCGGCTCCTCCCCAGATAGCCCCGTAGCCATGCCTGCCTTTGGCGTGTCCTGCCGTACGGAGGCTTTCGGAAACAAGACACCACTGCACGGTGAGATTCTCCCCGCCATATACAGAACAGGCCTCATCAACGGACCAGCTGATGGAACAATGATCAATCATCACATTCTTGCTGTCCATGCAGCACAATCCGTCCGGCTCACCTCCGCCCTCATTGCCTACACGGAAACGCAAGTAACGGACAATCACATTTTCCGCATTAATCGTAACCGGGCAACGGGCTATGCAGATACCTTGTCCGGGGGCAGTCTGGCCGGCAATAGTCAGGTCACCATTCACTATACGCAGGCTACGGTCCAGAAAGATTGTTCCCGCCACATCAAATACAATGGTACGTGCCCCCTGCTGCATCACGGCATGACGCAATGTTCCCTCCCGGGTGCCATCCTCCAAGGTCGTGACATGATACACCTTGCCGCCACGTCCGCCGGTAGTGTAACGTCCAAAACCTTCGGCACCGGGAAATGCCGGTAAATCGCGGGCAATCACTTCACCCATATTACCCATTCCTATCCATAGGAAAAACACCCATACGAGATAGCTGCCCGGAAAGCGGGACATAGAATAATTCTGCTGTTTCATCATAGTACTTTAATTTGTTGAAGCAAAAATAGACCTCCCACAGCAGAATATAGGGGAATATTTATCAGAAAAGGTGAACTATCAAGCGTTTCATCCCTCCTTTACAGCGACATCCGCCGCAAATTGGCAAAAAAAAGGAGAACGTTACTGCATGCTGTTTCCTTCGCCAAGCAAACTAATGTTTTTCTTGCCAAAAAATAATCGTCCGACAACCGTTGAATTATCGTCCGACAGCTGTCGGACGATAATTCAACGGTTGTCGGACGATAAGAAAACAGATATCGGACGATTAATTATTAGTAGCCCAAGATATAAAATGTAACGATGCAGAAAACAGGGCGCTGCCTCGCTGCTTAAAGTCTCCTCTGAACTGCCGCCTCCAGTTGCTTCAACGCCTGTTCCAATACCGAGCGCGGGCAACCGACATTCAACCTCATGAAACCTTCACCCGGTTTCCCGAACATGGCTCCGTCATTCAAGGCCAGATGTGCCTTATCCACAAAAAGGCGGTTCAGTTCCTCCTGCGACAAGCCCAACGCGCGGCAATCCAGGAAGACAAGATAAGAAGCCTGCGGACGTATCATGCCGACCCCCGGAATGTGCTCCCGCAGATAACTTTCCGTAAAGTCTATATTACCTTTTATATAGGCAAGCATCTGATCCAGCCATTCATCACCATGCGTATAAGCCGCTGCCGTACCGATATAAGCCAGCAAATGTCCTTCACTGAATTCACCGGACTCCATAAACTTTTGAAAACAATCACGAATCTCTTTATCCACAATCACCGCGTATGAACTTCCCAGACCCGGCATATTAAAAGCCTTGCTGGGAGCCATAAATGTCAAGGAAATCCGGGCCGCATCCTCCGAAACCGTAGCAAACGGGTGGTGCTTGTAGGGCGGCAAAGTCAAGTCGGCATGTATCTCATCCGAAATGACAAAAACATGATTCTCCTTACAAATCGCGGCTATCCGCTGCAATTCCTCCATCTGCCATACACGCCCGCCCGGGTTATGCGGGTTGCAGAGAATCAATGCACGGCACCCTTGGATATCCCTGCTGAAGCGGTCAAAGTCTATCTGATACTGTCCGTCCTGCAAGTCAAGCGGCGAATAGACCACTTCGCGCCCCAGACGCTCGGTCACCAGGAAGAAAGGATGATAAACCGGCGTCATCACCATCACTTTATCTCCGGGCTCGGTAAAACACTGCAGGGCAAAAGCCTGTCCGCGTACGATGCCGGGCACAAACGTCAGCATCTCCCGCGTAATCTCCCAACCGTGGCGGCGGCGCAACCAGTTACAAATAGAATCATACCACTCTCCGCAAGCAAAAGTATATCCCAAGACTTCATGTTCAAGCCGTTTGCGCAAAGCATCCATCACGAAAGGCGGAGTACGGAAATCCATATCCGCCACCCACATCGGAAGCAGGTCGTCACGCCCCCACCTATCCTTTACCGCATCCCATTTCACGGAGTCAGTGCCCCGGCGTTCTATCACCTCATCAAAATTGTATTGCATGATTTTTAGCAGTTTTCATTTATTTACCTGCAAAAATACTCAAAAGGGAAGATATTTCGTACTTTTGCACACAAGTAAATAAAAAGACTCTTATGATTAAAGCCTTATTTTTTGACATCGACGGCACACTGGTAAGCTTTCATACCCATGAGATTCCCCCGTCCGCCATCGAAGCATTGGCCGCCGCCAAAGCCAAAGGCATACATCTATTCATTGCCACAGGACGCCCGGGCATTATCATCAACAATCTGACCGCCCTGCAGGAGCGCAACCTGATAGACGGCTACATCACCATGAACGGAGGCTATTGTTTCGTGGGTGAAGAGGTCATCTACAAAAGTGCCATACCGGCCACAGACGTACAGGCCCTTATGCAGTATTGCAGCGGCAGAAACATCCCCTGCATTGCCGTAGGAGAACATGACATCTGTGTTTGCCAACCCAACGACCAGGTAAGACAGATATTCCATGACTTTTTGAAAGTGGATGTCCTCCCTGTCAAAACACCCGAAGAGGCTATACAAGGAAGGGAAATCTTCCAGATGACTCCTTTCATCACCGCAGAAGAAGAGAAAGAAATACTTCCTTCCATCCCCAATTGTGAAATAGGCCGGTGGTTTCCCGCCTTCGCAGATATCACAGCCAAGGGAAACAACAAACAGAAAGGGATCGACGAAATCATCCGCCATTTCAACATCCGCCTGGAAGAGACCGTGGCTTTCGGAGACGGAGGCAATGACATCAGCATGCTTCGCCATGCAGGTATCGGTGTAGCCATGGGCAATGCCAGCGACGATGTAAAGGCTGTTGCCGACTACATCACCACCACCGTAGATGATGACGGAATCGCCAATGCCCTGAAACAGCTAATAGGCGAAAGTTGACATGGCCTTCTCTCCCGATACCCGGAACAAAGAGTTTCAAGACGCCTTGAACCTCATTCAATATACCCGCCAGTCCGTATTTCTGACGGGTAAAGCCGGTACAGGCAAATCGACTTTTTTACGGTACATCTGCGAGCATACCAAAAAGAAACATGTAGTTCTGGCTCCCACCGGCATAGCCGCCATCAATGCAGGGGGCAGTACCATGCACAGTTTCTTCAAACTGCCGTTCTATCCCCTGCTGCCCGACGATCCCAACTTCAGCCTGCAACGGGGACGCATCCACGAGTTCTTCAAATATACCAAGCCCCACCGCAAGCTGCTCGAAGAACTGGAACTGGTCATCATCGACGAGATTTCCATGGTGCGTGCCGACATCATCGATGCCGTTGACCGTATCCTCCGTGTTTATTCCCGAAATCTGCGCGAACCGTTCGGAGGCAAACAGCTATTGTTGGTAGGGGATGTCTTTCAGTTGGAGCCTGTCGTAAAGGGAGATGAGCGGGAAATACTAAACCGCTTCTACCCTACCCCCTACTTTTTTTCTGCAAGGGTTTTCGGGCAGATAGACCTCGTTTCCATTGAACTGCAGAAGGTTTACCGCCAGACGGACAGCAAGTTCATCCATGTGTTAGACCACATCCGCAACAACAGTGTAGGTGCCACGGACCTGCAACTGCTCAATACCCGTTACGGCACGCAGATAGAGCAATCGGAAGCCGATATGTATATCACCCTTGCCACCCGTCGTGACAATGTGGACTACATCAATGACAAAAAACTGGCGGAACTTCCCGGAGAGTCCGTCACTTTCTACGGGGAAATTACCGGTGATTTTCCGGAAAGCAGCCTGCCCACCTCCAAGGAGCTTGTCCTGAAACCGGGTGCACAGATCATCTTCATCAAGAACGATTTCGACCGCCGTTGGGTAAATGGCACTATCGGCATAGTAAGCGGCTTCGATCCCATCGAGGAAACTCTTTATGTCATCACCGACGATGGCAAGGAATGCGACGTCAAACGGGAGTCATGGCGCAACATCCGCTACAAGTACAACGAAGAGAAGAAGCAGATTGAAGAAGAAGAACTGGGAACCTTCACCCAATACCCCGTACGCCTGGCCTGGGCCATCACCGTCCACAAGAGCCAGGGACTGACCTTCAGCCGTGTAGTCATTGATTTCACCGGTGGCGTATTTGCCGGCGGACAGGCATACGTGGCACTCAGCCGCTGCACTTCGCTGGAAGGCATCCAGCTGAAGAAACCCATCAGCCGTGCCGATGTTTTCGTGCGCCCCGAAATAGTCGGTTTCGCCGAACGTTTCAACAACCGGCAGGCCATAGACCGTGCCTTGAAACAGGCCCAGGCGGACGTGCAATATGCGGCTGCCTCCAAAGCCTTCGACGAAGGAAAGTTCGACGTGTTTCTCGATGAGTTTTTCAAAGCCATCCATTCCCGGTATGATATAGAAAAGCCTGTAGCGCAGCGCCTCATCCGGCGGAAACTGAACATCATCAACCGGCTGAAGGAGGAAAACCGTGCATTGAAGCAAGCTGCTCTGGACAAAGAGAAAGCCCTCGTCAAGTATGCCCGCGAATATATCAGCATGGGTGACGAATGCCTGAAACATGACATGAAAGAGGCCGCCATGAAAAATTACGAGAAAGCCGTCACTCTGTGTCCCAAGTTCAAAGAAGCCTGGAAGAAAATCAAGAAGCTGGAGAAAGAAATGCTAAAAAGGTAAATCCCTTGCTTATAAGCTGATTATTGCTTATCTTCGCACAACTATTACATCAAAACCCGCTCTGCCATGCTTCTGAAACTTTATGAAAAAAATAACAATCCCGCCGACCTGCAACGGGTAGTCGATATCCTGAATGACGGAGGAATCATCATCTATCCCACCGATACCATGTATGCCATCGGCTGCCACGGACTGAAGGAACGCGCCATCGAACGCATCTGCCGGCTGAAGGACATCGATCCGAAGAAGAACAACCTTTCCATCATCTGTTATGATTTGAGCAGTATCAGCGAATATGCCAAGGTCGATAACGGCACGTTCAAACTGATGAAACGCAATCTGCCCGGAGCCTTCACCTTCATACTGAACGGCACCACCCGCCTGCCCAAAATTTTCCGCAACCGGAAAGAAGTCGGCATACGCATGCCCGGCAATTCCATCATTCAAGAAATAGCCCGTCTGTTGGACGCCCCCATCATGACCACCACCCTCCCCTACGATGAGGACGAGGACATCGAATACATCACCGATCCGGAACTTATAGACGAAAAATTCGGCAATGCCGTAGATTTAGTGATCGACGGCGGTATTGGCGGCACTGAAGGTTCCACCGTAGTAAACTGTACCAACGGAGAGCCCGAAATCGTACGCCAAGGAAAAGGCTGGCTGGATGAAGGATAAAAATCCGGATAGCCCGGATAGTATTCGGAGTGGTGATCGGACTATCCATATTCGGGTTTATGTAAAGGCGAGATACGCGTTCCCCGCCACAATGACCGGTCATCCGCCTTGCGTCTCCTTCTTCTTCAACACGAATACCGGCAAGAAGAAGAAAATGCCGATTACGGACATAACCAAGCCCCCGATGGTTCCCGCCGCCAACGGGAACCAGAAAGCTTCCTTGTCCGTGCCGACCATGAACGGGATAAAACCCAAGATAGTGGAAACTACAGTCAGGAAAATAGGTACAATCTTGGCATTCCATGCCTTGGTATAGGCACGGAGTGCGCAGAGACGCGGAAAACGGCGGCGAATGCTGTTGTATTCATTCAGGATATAGATACTGGCATTGACCGTAATGCCGCACAACAGGACAAACGAGGCAAAACCGCCCTGGTCGAAGTTCAACCCGAACCAATAGAAAGTGAGGAACACCCCGATGTAGGAAACCGGAATGACAAAGATAATGGCAAGCGGCTGCTTCAAGGAATTGAACAGGACTCCGGTCGTAAAGAAAATGATGGCGATTACCACCAACAGCAACAGGTACTGGCGATTCTCTTTCTTTCCCCAACCCCACCAATTACTGTCCGACTCGGCCGTGTAGCCCATCGGCAGCAATTTGTTGAATTCCTCCAGATCGCGCTTCTGTATCTTGTTGCCCATCTCATTGGAACCGATATACTCGTATTGCAGACAAAGCCGGTATTGCTGGCTTTCCTTGGCTATCTCCTGCGGCATCTGCCCCTTCACCACCTCCGCCAGTTCGGACAATTTGTAATGCTTGCTGTCTCCCGCACCATACGGAAAGAATTGCATAGCCCATATATCGTACTCCTGCGACTGCCGGGAAGAAAGCTTGATTTTCTCTGTCCCTGCCTCCGTAGGCACCGAACCAATCTCCATGTTTTTACCGAAGATGGGCTGTACTGCAGCAAAAAGCACCCGTGCATCAATATTTTCCTGTGCCATACGCTCCTTATTCAGATGGAAGTAGAATTCCCGGTAATCATCTTTCCACCACGAAAATTCCGAATTGACAAGTACCTCCTTGATGCGGCGGTGAGTCAATAACTTGGCTTTCAGTTTCTCCGCCCATCCATAGAGCTCATCGTAATTGTAACCGTACATCTTGATGCGGTAGGAACCGGCATTCTCGCGTACGTCATTGCTGAAGCCCTGGTCCTGCAAGCCATATACTCCCCAGCTGCCGCCACCCAGCTCCAGTGCCTTGCTGATTATATTGGCTTTCAGCGTATAAGGGAAACCACTATTCTGATGCTCCTTCTTGAAATAGATACTGATACCGGCACGGCGGGGATTGTAAATGGAAGTATGGAACTGCTTGATTTCCTTGAAACCGCTGAGATAAGTCTCCATACGTTTCATCAAAGCATTCATCTGCTCCAGAGTACTACCATTAGGCAGATTGGCATTGGCATACAACACTACTTCCTCGTTGCGGGTGAAGTAACTGCCCTCATAAACTTTCTGCACAAAAAGGCGCAATGAGCCTCCCAACACCTTATTTACAACAGGCTTCACTGATTCCTTGTAGGCGGGCGATCCTAAGGTCTTGTTATAGAAGGTTTCCCATTTGCCATCCCCTTCAAGTTTCTCGGGCAACAGGAAAACAGGCAGGCCGAAACCGAGAAGCAACAGCAGGCAGACCGCCCAACGCCAACGGCAAAGCAAACGAATCAAAGCTGAATAGAGACGGGAGAAATAAACGGGAAAACGCTTGAGAAACCGACTCATCCCCCTGCTGAATGAAGCGGGAAAAACCTTCCCGTACTTTCTCTTTCCCGCAACCTGTTTCACCAAGTCTATCTTCTCTATCATGGACGGCACAAAGAACAATGCCACCATCAGGGAAACAGCCAAATTGATGATGACCACCGCTGCAAAATCCTGCAGATTAAGCCGTATCTTTTCATCCAGGAAGAAGATGATGACCAATGCTCCCATCGTAGTGAGAGTAGCCGCCAATACGGACATGAAAGCCTTCAGATTACGGCGATGCAGGATATGGTCGGTCATGACAATGGTACTGTCTATCACCAGATTCAGCGACACCGTAATCCCTGCCAATGAATAGAGCTGCATCTCCAGTCCGAAAAGATAATAGAAAATGAGTGCCACCGCTATATTCACGGACAGGCTGGTGACAATCAGGAACAAGTATTTCAGTTTACGGGTAATGAGCCAGACGAATACTAACAGAATAAGCACTGTCAGCCCTGTACGGAAATAGATTTTATCGAGCTCCTCACGAATATATTCGGTAGCGTCGTAACTGGTATGTATTTCATAGCCGGCGGGCAGCACTTCTCCGATAGCCTCCATGGTTTCCGCCACTTCACGGCTGAGCTGCAGCTGGTTGGCAGATTCCTCTGCCGTAATGGAAAGATAAATGGAGTTCAAGCCGTTGATGCGGTAGTAGCTCTGAGGTTCTTCTTCCGTGCGGACAACCTGTACCAACTCATCCAGGTACAACACTTTTCCACCAGCAGCCACCACCGGAATGGCAGAAGGGTCCAACCCGCCCCGGTCTGCCTCCGGCACCAAGGCGAGGCGTATCCATTGTTCACCTTCTTTTCCGGTATCCATATTATGAGTTCCCAAAAACTCTTTCCGGTAATGGCACTGCACCGCATCACGGATGTCCGCCAAGGTGACACCCAGCATGCGCAGTTGCTCACTGTCATATTCCAGCCGCCATTCCATCGGAGTAGCCCCGCTCAACTCTATCTTATAAATTCCCGGCAAACGTGCCAGACGAGGCTTGATATGTTCCTCCGCATATTGCTGAATCAGTATAGGAGTGGAAGGAGCATTCAAAGTAAAGGACATGAAAGGACGGGCCGCATTCTCATCGGGGACTTTCATCCGTATAACGGGATAGCTGACGCCATCGGGCAGTTGCGGCCATGTCTGGCGGATAATGGTGGAAGCTTCGAAACGCACCGCATCTATATCGGCATGCTTGTCCAGCTCCACGGTGATATTGCCAAAGCCGTTTCCGGAAGTGGAATTCAGTTTCTTCACTCCACGGATACGCGCCAACATAGATTCCAACTTACTGGTGACCTCCATCTCC
Organism: Bacteroides fluxus YIT 12057; assembly: GCF_000195635.1. Lineage (GTDB taxonomy): Bacteria > Bacteroidota > Bacteroidia > Bacteroidales > Bacteroidaceae > Bacteroides > Bacteroides fluxus. The sequence goes on from NZ_GL882633.1 coordinate 17,797, forward strand.
ACCACCCGCGACGATGTGCCCGGCATGCTGAAACTTACCGTAAAGCCCGGCAGACTGCGCGACGGATTCAGCTTGACCGGAAGGAGCGGTACCAACGCTATACCTACCAGAGCCAAACAGACAAATGTCACTATGACGGTGAAAGAAGAGGCAGATTTCATAGATTTATGTTTACGGTAATCTCTTTTTATTTAACACCTGCGGCACTAAATTCAAACTTATCCGAAAGCGAGAAGCCCGAGGCAAAATCGTGCAACGTCAGTTTCCGTATTTTGTAATAATTCAGCCAGTAATCCTGCAAAGCAGAGATATAATTGCGCTGAGCTTCCTGCTGGCGGTTCAGCGACAGGGTCAGGCTATTGATGTCGGCTTTACCGATGATGAAACGCTGGCGAGTTTCATTGTATGCCAGGATGGCAAGGTCAAGAGCCTCTTCGGCACTCGTCACCAACCCCTGCTGTACATTAAAATCGGCTACGGTCATAATCACTTCCTCCTCAATACTGATTTCGCTTTGCCGGGAAGAGGTTTTCACCACGTTCAAGTTATTCTTTGCCATATTGTACTTCCCCTTGCGTACTCCCCAGTCTATCAATGGAATGGAAACACTGACGGATACCATTTCCTGCTGCATGGGACTCTTGTACGCTTCCCCGAATTTCTCCGCCACCTGGTTGAAACCGACACTGGCATTGATACTGGCATTGAAACGAGATTCCTTCTTCGTCTTGTCCACGTTCTGCTCGGCTTCCAATACATTCTGGCGGAGTCCCAAAAACTGCGGGTTGTTGACTTGCGCAGCGGCCAAAGCCTCATCCACCGGAATAACCAGTGATTGGGGACGTCCGGGCAATACGGCCTTGATTTCCGTATTTTTCTCCAAGTTCAGAAAAGAAGCCAACGAGAACATGGCACGTTTCAAGGCACTGGTCGCATTTTGCAAGGTGTTACGGGCATTGACTACATCCAGTTTCAAAGTCAGTAAATCGGCACGGCTGATGGCAGCTATCTTGAGACGTTGCATGCCTATCCGGTAAAGCGTATCGGTAGAAACGGCATTTTCCTTTGCCAGGTCATATTCCGCCTGCGCCATGGCAAGGGCAAAGAAGTAAGTGGTAGCCTGTTCGGAAACTCGCTCGGCATTATAGATAAATTCTTTCTTTACTTTTTCGTATTTCAGCGGTTCAATTTTGCGCTCCCACCTGAACGGATTATATCCCACCAAGCTTTGCGAATACCCCAGACGTACCGGTACACTGGTAAATTGGGTATATTGGTTGCCGCCGAAGCTGCGCATATAGCCCAATTCCGTGTCCAGATAGAACGTACCTCCCGTCAAGTCAAAGTTCTGCCTGACGGCAAGATTCCCGTATGCATAGAAGGACTGCTGGCTACGGTAAATGTCCAAATCCTGCCCGGAGTCATAACGCTTGGTAATGTCACGGTTATATTGTGCAGGCGTCATGTTCAAGGTCAGGCTGGGCAAACGGTTCGCTTTAAAAGTACGATATTCCCAATATCCCGCCAGATACATGTTTTTGGTACGGAAAGCTTCCAGCGAACTGTCATTTGCCAACGCAATGGTTTGCTGCAAGTCCAGCGTTATGCGCTGTTGGGCAAAAGCAGGAAATGCTCCGAAACTCAAGAAAAGCAACAGAAGCCTCATCCCCGCCCCCTCTCCGAAAGAGAGGGGAGAAAGGATAGTATCCTTGTCAATCGGCAAGAGGATATTCAGCAGATATTGAAAACAATTCTTTAGGTAATGACGTACTATAACAGTATTCTTTATGTAATGGCATATCTTCATATAACAGTATTTTTTATATAACAAGAGTAACTTCAATCCTTCCCTCTCTTTCGGAGAGGGGTCGGGGGTGAGGCTTTATATATAAACCAATATATCAGCGGTATGATGAACAAGCTGACCAACGTACCTACGAACATGGCTCCAATCATGGCTATGGAAAGGGGCTTCTGCAACTCAGAACCCATATCGAAAGAGAACAGTAATGGCACCATCGCAAAAATCGTTGTCAACGATGTCATGATAATAGGCCGGAGCCTTCTTCGCCCTGCCTCATGAACGGCTTCCAACAAGGGCATCCCCCCTTTCCGCAGTTCATTAATGGCATCCAGTTTCAGAATGGAGTCGTTGATGATGATACCGCACGTCACAATCAGTCCGATGGCCGACATCAGATTCAGCGTATGCCCGCACACCCACAGCAGGAGCAGGGCAAAAGCTACGTCTATAGGTATCTCCAACAAGACAATCAACGGTTGCACAAAGCTCTCGAACTGGGCAGCGAGGATAAAATACATCAGCAGAATGGAGATAAAAAGAATCACCACCAGTTCATCCAACATCCGGCGGTTGGAGAAGAAACTCCCGGAAAAGGCTGTGTCCCAGTCCCCCGTAGCATCCGCCGCCTGTTTCACTTCTTCCATCAAAGGGACTGCATCATCCACCTCATAGAAACGGAAAGGAATATATTCACCGTTACGGCCTGCCGTAATGGTTTTCAAGTCTTCTGCCGGAGCCACTTTCACCAGATTCCGCAAGGGAACATAATCCACTTCTCCCTTGTCATCCGGACGGGTCTGTATCAAAGTCTGTTGCAGTACATCATTGACCGTCTTTTCTTCCCCCACAATACTGATAGGCAGATATTGCTGGTAGGAATGCAACATGGCTACGCTGTTTTCCTTGAAAGCGGTCTTCAAGATCCGGTAAAGCTCACTGTACGAGACATTATACAACAGGAGCTTTTCTTGCTGAATGCTTATGTTCAACTGGTTTTCGAAGGCTATTCCGGTAGGGGATATTCCCGTGAGCTCTCCGAACCGGCGTTCCAGCCTGCGCAAATTCCCGGCGGCCGGAGCCTTCTCTTTATTGCGTGCATACAATTCGGCGACCACATCCGCCTCACCGGTCACAAACAATTTCTCGAACACCGTTTCGGGCGGTGAGAAAGAGACCACTGCCAACGGGTATTCCTCCTTCAACCGCTGATACACTTTCCGCTGCAATGCGGGTATCTCCGCAGGGGCAGAAGTCTTGAAATACAATTCCGCTTCTGAAGAAGAAAGGGCCCGGTCACGGTTCAGCAAATAATCCTGCTGGCCGACAGCAGCAGTCTGCTCCACTGTCTCAGCCTTCAAGTCCTCAAACAATGCATTGACCCGGTGGCGGTTCTCGTCCACATGGATATTCTCATTCCATTCCACACGGGCTATCAGTTCATTCTGGTCTATATCGGGCATACGTTCTTTGCCGATGAAGTAAAAGAGAAAGACGCAAAGAGGAACGGAAACAATGCAAAATGCGACACTGAATGTTTTATGGGCAAATATCCAGTCAATTCCCGCGTCATAGAAACGGTCCAGCGTATGTTCCTTCAAAGGATTATTGATACGGATACGGGAAAACCACGATTTGCCGCGCAACCCCGTACGATAAACCAACATATAAAGTACCGGCAACAACATGATTCCGGTGAAATAGGATACAAACAAACCTACTGTCACTGCAAAAGCCTGGTCATAGAACAGCGCACCGGCAATGCCGCTCATGAAAATCAGCGGGACAAAGACGGCTATCGTAGTCAGTGAGGAGCTGAGCATCGGAGTGACCACCTCGCTTGTCCCCGTTACACAAGCACGCCTCAACGAGTATCCGCGTTCCCGGTATTGGGATATGTTCTCCGTCACAATGATGCTGCTGTCTATCATCATACCCAATGCCAGAATCAAACCGGAGAGCGAGATAATGTTGAGCGACATCCTGAAAAGATAGAAAAAGAGAAAACAAACCACGATAGATACCACCATACTCAGTCCGATGATAAACGGCGACTTGACATCTCCCAAGAAAAGTACCGCAACAACACAGATAAAAAGGAAACCCAACGAAAGATTCTGCTGTAAATTAGAGATTGTATAATCCAGCAGTTCCGTCTGGTTGCGGCTGACACTGAAATCGATATCCGGATATACTTCCTTGAAATAATCCATAGTCCCGTCAATGGCGGCCTTCATGTCATCCATATTCTCATCGGCCTGCTTGATGACGGCTAAAGTGACTGCACGCTTGCCGTTACTCATGGATACCCCCTTTTCCTTGGCAGGGACAATGCCGACTTTACAGAACTCACCCAGACGGACAATGCGGTCCTCCTTCCGCAAAAGGATATTCTCCACGTCCGCCCCGGTACGCAGCAAGGTGGAGAACTTTATGTTGTATTCGTAATAGCCATCACGTACGGTCATGCTGCCCGGTTCCACATTATTCTGCTCCAGGGCATTCTCGATGTCTTCTATAGAGAGCCCCAATACGGCCAGTTTATCCGGATCGGGCACTATCTGCAACTGACGTTCCAAAAGACCGGTCACATCGACCATTGCCACTTCGGCCAGCTGTTCGATACGGCGCTTGATGACATTCTCGGCAAACTCACACAAATCCAGAAAAGCACGTTCATCGGTCTTTCCATATGCGCTGTCGCTCTTCAAAGTCAAGTTCAGGTAAAAGACCGGAATATCCGTTGCGCTGGCCTTTACCACTTTGGGACGTTCAGCATCTTTGGGAAGGTAATTCATGGCAGCATCTATCTTCTCATTCACCTCTATAAAAGCAAGATCTGTATTGGTACCATAGTCGAAGCTCAGGCGGATAATCCCCGCACCATCCCTTGTCTCACTATGCATGTCCTTGAGTTTGGCCACCTGTATAAGCTGCCCGCGCAAGGGTTTGACCACCGTATTCTCCAACTCACGCGCCGAGGTATTCTGAGCCGACACCTGCACCGTAATCTCCGGTATGGCAATATCCGGCAACAAAGATACCGGCAAAGTGAAATAAGTCACCATCCCGACGATGAAACAAGCAGTAAACGCCATCAATACAGCTATGGGCCGTTGTATCAAGAATTTCACCATGATTACTCCACTACTTTTACCGGCGCTTCATGTGCCAGATTCACATTTCCCGTAACAATGACCGTATCTCCCTCCTGCAAACCATCCACTACACTGTAATGCTCTGCATTTTCCAGGCCGGTTTGTATATAGTTCCATCGGGCTTTGCCCTCTTTTAAAGTAAACACCACCTGCTTGCCCGAACGCAATACGACAGCACTTTTGGGTATCACCAGCTGCTCGCCAAGAGAACGGTGCACGTTTATCCGTACATTCATGCCACTAAACAGCTTTCCCTTACTGCCTACCACCGCCTTGACTTTTACCATACCTTTATCATCCACCAAAGGATTGATCTGTGTTATGCGCCCCTCGTAACCGGATGCAGCATCGGCATAAGGAGTCACTATCACCTTATCCCCATTCTTTATCAAAGGAAGCTCACTCTCCAATACCGTAAAGTCAGCTTCCATACCTTGCGTGCCTACAATGGTACAGAATGCATCCGACGCACTTGCCGCATTGTAAGGCTTAGAAAAGAGATTGGCTACCACACCGTCGAAAGGAGCGGTCAAGGTAGCATGCTCTTCCTCATATTTCGCCAGTTCGTATAGGGAAAGACTTTGGTCGTAACCGCTCTTTACCCGTGCCAATCGCATAATGTCAGCCGGAACTTTAGATGTGTCGCCTGCAGGATATCCCTGCCCTATCAATACATCCTGCAATTCCAGTTTTGATTTTTCCAATGCATCCTTGGCCTGTACCGTCTTGTTAGCAAGACGGAATTTATCCAGTTCGGCTATCTTCTGCCCTTTACGCACAAAGTCACCGTTCTTTACATAAATATGTGCTATAATCCCCGCAGTCTCGAAACGTAAATCCGCCTGCCCTCCGGCAATCACTTTTCCGTTACTGACCAGTTCATGGTCAAAAGTCCGGCGCTCCAACCTCTGTACGGTCACCTTATTATCATCACTCGGCAAAACAGTGGCCACCCCCTCTTCTCCAGCATTTTCCTTCTTGGCATCGGAACAAGCTGCCAGCAGAGCAACAGCGACGCATAGCAAGTATCGGTAGTTTTGTATTTTCATATTTATACTAAAAAACGATTGAGTTACAAAATTAGTGGTTTCAGCAGTAGAAACCGATATTTATATATAGACAAATCATGGCTTACGCATTTACAGCATACAATTAATTATCAACGTATTACATTTACGACCATCTTTTCATAGGTGGACAAAATACAGACTGTCATTCCCACTAAGGCTACGTTATGACCACTACATCCGCCCCAACAATCATTGCATATTCCCCCCGGGCACTGCAAGTTTTCGGATGGAAAGGCATGAAGTTTGTCAGGTCATCCGTAATGCCTTCTTTTTCGGCATACATGCAGGTAGTACCCGTTTGGCGATTGTAGATGCCATTGAATGTATCCGGCTTGCCACCATATATTTCACGTGTACATTGAAAGGAAATCGTATAATCCGTCTCAAAAACGGCAGTCATCAACAAACGGTTCTCATTGTCCTTGGAGTCGGTACGCGCATCTGCCCCCCAATGCCATTTACCAGTAGAAAAAGCAATGGCAGGAACCAACCGTTCCCGTTCTACCGTATAGACCGTGTCATTAAAACTCTCCTTGAAACGCACTTTCCCTTTATTCTTCCATAAAAAAGGAATGCCTCTGATACCTGCCGAGTAGCTGCCATCTGAGAATTTTGACAGAAAAAAAACGGCAAGCCCGAATCTCCTCACTGAAATTTCCGCTATATCATTCAATTGCTTTTCCGGAAGAACCGGCAGCAGGCTGGGAACCGTGTCTATCTGAGTACCTTCTGCATTGAAAAACATCAAAGCACGTACATTGTATTGTTGGGCTACATTATTATAATAGCCGATAATCAAGGAATCCGTAAACACATAATCATTAGGCGCTGCAGGAGGTGTGGGAATCACCAATTTGCCAAGGTAGTTGCCTTGCAGGTCATACTTCTGCAATCCATTCGGCTCACGTTTGAAACAGAGCGTCTTATCCACGTCATTGTATGTGGGTTGCGCATAAGAATAGGCTTCAGGATCATCTCCCCCATGCCCTACTTCACAGACAAACTTACCATTCATCTTATCGAATAGATAACATGATTTATTTGAAAAGACAACAATATGCTTATCCAACAGCAAGATATAGGGATTTCTTCCAATCAAGCACGAATCAGTAGTTTCTAAAGTCACAGACTGCTTAGTACCGGAACAAGCTGCAGCCAAACAAACCAGACAAACAGCATATAGCCAACTCTTTTTCATGGTTTCGTGTGTTTTTGATTTAAGATTCATAATATCTTCACAAAGGAACTAAAATAATTAGTTTTAAAACTAATCAACATCGTTAAATTACTAAAAAGGCGTAGCAACACTTATCTTTTTTTACTTTTTGCCGCATCTGCCGTACTGCTGTAGAATAGGTTTTCTGCACATCTTCCTTAAAATTGTCCCTATCCAACAAAAATGTACGGAATACATCTTCTTTGGAAAAATGATTCAGCAGATTGAGAGAGTCATTTTCATCAATATATATAATATTTAAATCTATTAATTCTTAATGACTTCAACAGCTCTTTTGGGTTGAAAGGGAACTATGATAGCCCCAATTATCTGGATTGATCTCTTCATCTTTTTAAATGATATTTTATTATAATAGAATTATCTTCATCCTTTATGCCTTCCATTGTAGCAATCTCTTCCGGTGCCATAAACTTACGATCTACGCACATGGGCAACTCGGAAGGCTGGCATACAGCAAGCAGAACATTACCATCAATGGCAAAGCACGGATACATACAAAAAGGTTCACCTCTTTTTATCAGATATCCCACATCTCTCATACGATTATAAATATAATGCCGTCCATACGATTCCTGCCCCTTCACCATATATATATATACATAATGCTCATTGAAAAATTTTTGCATGGGAATTACATACTTATCAGATTTCCTTAAAAAGTTATGTCTAACGGAATATTCGTCCGCAATATCCATCCTATCCTTGTCATTATCCACTCTTTTCCCGGAAGCTCGTCCCGGCAACTCCCCCTCTTTTATTTCATTTATTCCAAAATCCAGGAAAATAGCAGGAGAAACCTTTTTCTCCAAAGTGTCAATCTTATAAAAATAATAATTAACCCCTTGAGGTATAAAATAGAAAGAATCCCCAAGCTTATGAAAATGTTGATGCTCCAATCCATTACCTCCCGATATCATTCCTTGATATTTCACATAGGTAGTATTTCCTGTAGAGATATTCATAAATGCCACTTCCTGATCGGTCCACAAGTACGGGAAAGAAAATAAATAGTTATCAACACTTAAAGGCATCAATAAGAAACAGGAAATTCCGGTTTAAAACTACGACGTGCCAACAATTTAAATGTCGGACTATATGTATATATAGTTCCGTATGGACTCAACAAATCAATTCCACCCAGAAAATGATTGAACTTCATATCTACTATCATAGTATATTCATCCGGGCCTTGTCCCCTTTTATTAACAGAACTTCCGATTGCCTTTCCTTCACCTGTAAATGTAAAAACATTCATCCTATTCATAACAGCATAGGTATCTGTTTCTTTATCATAAAGAATCTTCGAAGGATAACTAAATAAGATTGAATCATTGGTCTCCAGCGGTACAATCTCTATCTTTTCCAAAAAGGAAGCTGCATCAGAAGTAACGTCTTCTACATTAATTGGAATTCGCAACAATCCATCTGTATTTTTTCGCTCGCTTTTGCAGGCCATAAAAATGGACAGTATTATGACTAATGGAATTAATTTTTTCATTTTATTGTTCTTTGATTAAACACTTCATGACTTCAACAGTTAAAGTTTCGCAAAGGGCTAAAGGCCATATCTTGTGTGAAGCGCCTGCCTTAAAGACTTTCAGCCTAACAAACCGTGCCTCCACATTCGCCAATATCAAATTAGATATGCTTTCTGTTTTTGGATTTATTCCGAAACGGTCATCAAGAGTTTAAAACCCGTTTTCAATTTTGCAATTTCCAATTTTTCCAGTTACAAATCATTAACTTATCTTCTCCTATTGTGTAGAGCGAATCATCAGATAAAGCTATTTTACCAAAACTTACATCTTTATACCGTATATTCCCCACCAGTCTGCCAGTATGCGTAAAGACCAATATATTCTGTGGAAGTAATTTTTTATCCGATCCGTTTTTTCCACTAAATGCAGCAAACACATAATCTTCGTTACACAAAACGTCATAAAAACCATATTTATTCTCTTTATCCCACTTTTGAGTTTCAGCATCATATAATGGTTCGGTCAAATAATGCTCCCACTCCTTTATTGTATTATTTTCCCCGTCAATAGTATAACAGACAATATATCCCGTAAGTTGTGAGACAAAAAACAGTTTATCTTTATAAGAAGTGAACCAACCATAAAACTGCAAATTATTTTTTTCAGGCTTTCCTTCTATGGCTATATTCCCAAAAGATTTTATCATTTCCATTTTTTCATTCAGCAATACAAACATATTATCACAGCCAAACCCTGCAAAACCTACCATTACTCCGTTGTTCATCGCATGCAGGCCGAGCAATGTCACAGAATCTGTTCTGTATCGATACTCCTGCAAACGGCTCAAACTCACCGTATCTTGTAACAGCAATTCATATTCGACACATTTCCTTAAATTACTATCAAACAATTTTATTCTGTTTTCTTTTTCTCCTATACACAAAGCACTAATAAAGTCATCCGGTCCATTGCCTAACTTCCCCCAAGCAGATACTTCTTGAGTTTCTTTATCAAAGAGCAGCAGATTGTGTTCCATGCCGGGAGTAACAAACAACAGATGCGTTTTCATATCCTTCATTTGTAAAGGGGGAAGGATTGGTAATTCATCTGTCACCAATTCCGGGACAATCTCCATTTCACTTAAAACTTCTTTCCTGCCTTTATTTCCACAAGATACCAAAAACAACAACAGATAAAAACTATAAATAATCCGCATAAATTCCTTACTGATTTCAAAAGTATGTTTCGATACTTTTTTCTTTAAAGAAAGATATTATACGCCTATAGGCGAACATAAAGATGCACAGACCTATCCAAGGAAGAACCAATAAACCCCATTGCCACCCGTCAATCATCTGCCACCACCGGTAGAGGACAAATCCGGTAACCTCTGCTTCGCAACGGAACCCCATATAGCAGGGTGTCAGGCTGTCCGCCTGTAGGTTCTGCCTGTACTTGCGGGAATAGGTAGTGGTAGTGTATTCCTGCAGGTCTGTTATGGAATAGCGGATATAGGTATTCGCAGCAATCTTTTTGGCAAGCAACAAGCTGTCCCAGTTTTGGTTCAGAGTATCTACCGAGACAGGGTACTTTTCAAGCAGCATACTCAGCAGCATCCTCTTTTTTCTTTCTTTTACAAGACTGTGCGCAAACTTCTCCCGAGGAATTGCATACGTCTTTTTGCCGTATTTGCTTATCAGCGTCACCGAGTCGGGTACCTTCTCCTCCAATGTCTGTACTTCGGTAGAGTTGACGGTTATTACATCCACCGGAATATTTCCACGCTTCCGCACTTCAACCTGCAGTGCCTCGACAAGGGCTTCCCGAACCGATTCTTTCCATTCGGGCAGTTGCTTTTGAACATCACGATACAAGGTTACAGAATATCCTCCTGTAATCAGGATACAGAAAAACGTGGCTATACTTAGGGCTATTATGTTTTGTTTCATTTAGCAAGGTTGGATATCGCCTGCAAATATACATTATATGATTGGATATGGAGTTTCTTTTGCCATAGTAATTGCAATCCTCACTTTTATATAAGGATTATAAAACGGTTATACACTTAATTACCAGCGCATTCTGTTTACATATGAGTTGCATGCTGATGTAAAAGGCTTTACTCAAGTATGTAACGGTTGTTACCTCTTAGTGTAACGGTCGTTACCCAATAATGTAAACACTTTTATGCCTTGATGTAAAGGATGTGATGTAATGGAGCAAGGAATGCAATACTTTCTACTGATGTAAAGGAGTGCTTTCTGCTGATGTAAAGGAGGCTTATCCCCGGCAATATGTTTCTTTATAGGCATCAAAAAAGAGGCGCATCAACCACCGGAGTCCTCAACGAGAACTGTGGTCAATGCGCCTTTTACTAACTTATCGTTTTCTTATTATTTCAGCAAACTTTCCGGATCCAGATGATCGGCTTCGATATCCTTGAAATAACGGTAAGTACCTACCCTCAATTCCTCAGTAGCCGCATCGTCACAAACAATGATACCCTTTTCATGCATCTGCAAGGCGCTGATAGTCCACATCTGCATAACAGGACCTTCCACCGCCTGATAAAGCGCACGTGCCTTGTTATGACCGTTTACGATAATCATCACTTCCTTGGCACTGAGCACAGTACCTACACCTACTGTCAGAGCAGTTTTGGGCACCTTATTCACGTCATTGTCAAAGAAACGGGAATTAGCAATGATAGTGTCGGTAGTCAATGTCTTCTGACGAGTGCGGGAAGACAAGGAGGAACCCGGCTCATTGAAAGCGATATGTCCGTCGGGGCCGATACCACCCATAAACAAGTCAATGCCACCGTAAGACTTGATTTTTTCTTCATAACGTGCACATTCCGCATCCAGATCGGCAGCATTACCATTCAAGATGTTGGTGTTTTCCGGTTTGATATCGATGTGGCTGAAGAAATTGTTCCACATGAAAGAATAGTAGCTCTCCGGATGTTCCTTGGGCAAACCTACATATTCGTCCATATTAAAAGTAACCACGTTTTGGAAAGATACGATCCCTTTTTTGTTAAGTTCGATCAATCCTTTGTACATACCCAACGGGGAAGATCCGGTAGGGCATCCCAATACAAAAGGTTTCTCAGGTGTCGGATTAGCGGCCTTGATTTTCGCAGCTACATAATGCGCTGCCCAATTTGACACGGATTGGTAATCCGGCTGAATGATTAGTCTCATTGTTCTTATTTTTATCAGGTTAATAAATTAGGGGTTATTTTATGAATTTTGAATTATGAGTTGGTTCTGTCTTTCTTCAGACGCTCCGCCATGGCACGGGCCAGGTTCTCGCACTGTTCGTAAGTGATATCTTTCATGGCCTGTTTCATCTCAACCGGGTCACCGACTATCTCAAACTTACTTTTCTCGGCAAACTCGCCCATACGTTTCACCGCAGCACCGGCCCAGCAGAAAGAACCGAAGTAACCAAGATAGCGTCCCTTTACTTCACGAACCAGTATCTTGGAAAGTAAAGATTCTATTTCGGGATAAATCTGGTTGCTATAGGTAGGGCTTCCGATAATCAAACCTCTGTATTTGAAGATGTCCATCAAGATATAAGAGGGATTGCTCTTGCTGACATTATGCATCACAATGTTCTTGATGCCCTGTGCCGAAAGTTCGGCGGCGACAGCTTCCGCCATCTGCTCCGTATTGCCGTACATGGAACCGTATGCAATGACCACACCCTCATCGGCGGCATAACGGCTCAGTTTATCGTAGATGCCGATTACCTTAGCTATATTTTCCGTCCACACCGGTCCATGCGTAGAGCAGATGGTAGAAATAGGCAGTCCGCCCAACTTCGCCAGCGCCTTTTGTACCGGAGAACCGTATTTACCGACAATATTGGAGTAATAGCGCACCATCTCATCCCAATATCTGTCCAGATTGATACGTGTATCAAGGAAGCCGCCGTCCAGCGTGCCGAAGCAGCCGAAGCCGTCACCGGAGAAGAGAACACCGTCTGTTTCGTCAAAAGTCATCATCGTCTCGGGCCAATGCACCATAGGCGTCATGTAGAAACGGAGTTTATGATGCCCCAATGCCAGGAAATCTTCATCTTTCACCATATATTGTTCGCCCGTCACACCATAGAACCCTTCAATCATACCGAAAGTCTGCTTATTGCCTACGATAATAATGTCCGGATAATGCTGCTTGATAAGACGTATCGAGCCGGAATGGTCAGGCTCCATGTGGTTTATGATCAAATATTGAATAGGACGTTCACCTATAATGCTCTTAATCTTACGAAGATATACTTCAAAATAACAGATATCCACTGTATCAACCAATGCAACAGTCTCATCGTCTATCAGGTAAGAGTTGTATGACACTCCGTAAGGCAATGGCCACATACCTTCAAACAAATGCTTATTGCGGTCATTCACTCCCACATAGTGGATTTTTCCTTTTATCACTGTTTTTGGGTTCATTGTTATTCTTTATTTAGATTGATTCCATATTCTAACAGCTGCAAAAATAACGTTTTTTTCTCACATATCATACTTCTTGCCTTGATAAGCGCCCAGTTCTTTCATTCTTTTTAGTACCCGGTGGTTAAATTCATAATTTTTTAGTCCCCAGTCCGGCGCAATCAGCAGGTCTTTAGGAGACTGAGAGACGAAACGTTCCAATACAATATCGGGACGCAGATGTTCAATATAATCAATAACCAGTTCGATATATTCATCTACCTGGAACAAATGAAAATCCTGCGGATGCTGTTCATATTCCAAAGCCATACGGGTACCCCGTATCAACTGCAACTGATGCATCTTCAACGTAGTAACCGGTAAACGGGACAAGGTTGCGGCTTGCGCCACAATACTTTCGTGCGTCTCGCCCGGCAATCCTAAAATGACATGCCCACCGGTAAGAATGCCGCATGCCGCTGTCCGTTCCACAGCATCGACGGTAGCTTGGAAAGTATGCCCGCGGTTAATGCGCTTCAAGGTTTCATCACGGGTGCTTTCTATACCATATTCTACCAAAAGGAAGGTTTGCCTGTTGATCCCTTCCAGATAACGGAGCAATTCATCGGGCATGCAATCGGGGCGAGTACCTATGACAAGCCCCACCACCCCATCTACCGACAATGCTTCTTCATATTTCCGTTTCAAGCTTTCCAGTTCGCCGTAGGTATTAGTATATGCCTGAAAGTAGGCAAGATATTTCATCTCCGGATATTTACGAGCAAAGAAAAGTTTACCCTCTTCCAACTGTTGCGTAACAGTTTTTTCCGTACGGCAATAATCGGGATTAAACGTCTGGTTGTTACAGTAAGTGCAACCGCCATAGCCTTTACTCCCATCCCGGTTGGGACAAGTAAAGCCGGCATTCAACGATATTTTCTGCACTTTGTAAGGAAAATAACGTTTCAGAAAAACAGGAAATTCATTATAAAGAGGTGTAATGCTCATAATCATATTTATTATACCAGACAAAAATAAAGTTTTTACGAGAGATTCTAATGATTGATTACATTATTTATACACAAAATTCTCTTTCCGCATACAGGAAGAATGAAATTAATTCATAGCTTTGCATAAATCACTTATACGATTAATCATGGGTAACTATCACAAAAACCTCGTTTTTACGGCCGCATGCATCGGTATGTGTTTTTTCGGCGTCTCGATGATTACATTGGGGGCCGTATTACCGTCACTCGTCAACAAGTTGGATTTAAGTGGACTGCAAACCACCACCTTAGTCACGTTCCTGCCACTCGGCATGCTGATTGGTTCTTTGATATTCGGCCCTATCGTTGACCACTTCGGACATAAGGCCCTGTTGGTTCCAAGTTGTATCATCGTATTGCTGGGTATGGAAGGACTTGCCTTTTTTGAGAACATCCCCTTGCTGCAGGCTTCCATCATCGGCATCGGCTTAGGAGGAGGCATCCTTAACGGAGAAACCAACGCACTGGTAGCCGATATTTCCGGAGAATCCGAGAAAGGCTCACGGCTCAGCTTCCTGGGAATGTTCTACGGACTTGGCGCATTGGGCATTCCTATGCTATTGGGAGCCTTATCCAGACACTTTACGTTTGAAGCCATATTACAAGGCATTGGCACAATCATGCTGATTGGTATCGTGTATTGTATCCCCATACGTTTTCCCGCACCCAAGCAAGCCCAGGGTTTCCCCGTAAAAGAGGGATTGGGATTACTGAAAGAAAGCAGCCTGTTGTTGCTCAGTCTCATTCTCTTTTTCCAAAGCGGCATCGAAGGAGTCTGCAACAATTGGTCCACAAGCTATTTCGGACAAGCAGCCGACATGCCCGCCAACCAGGCACTGATAGCACTGACCTGCATGGTAGCCGGACTTACAGTGGCACGTATGCTTCAAGTTGTAGTCTTCAAGAAAATAAAACCGGAAACGGTACTTCCCTATAGCCTCATCCTGACTGCCACCGGTTTTACCCTGCTCACTTTCTCGCCGGGATTCATACGGGCAGCCATCGGCATGGCCATTGTAGGTGCAGGTCTCTCATCTACCTATCCCGTCATATTAAGCGTGCTCGGCAACCGCTATCCTTCTTTGTCGGGAACGGCATTCAGCGTGGCACTTGCCATCGCGCTCGTGGGGCAGGCAACCATGAATGGGCTGATGGGAGTCGTCTCACAATATGAAAGCGGCCTCAACCTCTATCCCTACCTTATGATCGGCTCTCTCATCATTATGCTCCTTTTGTTCAAACGTTCACTCGCAGAATATCAGAAAAAGTCAAAATCTTCTAATTAAAGCTATTCCAATCATGATCCATGAGTGACCGTCCGTCCGTTCTACTTCTCTCCCAAGAAGCAGAACGGACCTTTTTGCATAAAAACCGTATCTTGACACAAAAAAGGAACAAGTTCATTTCATTCTGTTCAGGGTTTACATTATCTTTGCCTTGAAAACCTAAAAACAAGGATATAACCTAATTTAAAAAATGAAACAGATAAGCATCGCACTCTTATTTTGCCTCTGCACATTGGCGAGTTTCGCCCAAGACGGCAAATCACTGGATTTAAAAGAAATCGTATCCGGCAAGTTCCGTCCCGAAAACATTTACGGTGTCATTCCCATTCCGGGTGACGGAGAGCATTATTCACAAATGAATGCCGACGGTACTCAAATCATCAAATATTCCTTTAAGACCGGAAAACCCGTAGAAGTATTGTTCGATGCTGCCACCGCGCGCGAATGTCCTTTCAAGACTTTCGACAGTTACAGTTTTTCACCGGATGGCGGAAAACTGCTCATTGCAACGAAAACCACACCCATATATCGCCATTCCTATACAGCCGTACACTACCTTTATAGTCTGAAACGGAATCTGGACGGTAAGATCAATAATGTAGTAGAAAAGCTTTCGGATGGCGGCCCGCAACAGGTACCCGTATTTTCTCCGGATGGAAACATGGTAGCTTTTGTACGCGACAACAATATCTTTCTGGTCAAGCTGTTATATGGCAACAGTGAAAGCCAGGTGACGGAAGACGGCAAACGCAACGCCGTATTAAACGGTATCCCCGACTGGGTATATGAAGAAGAATTCTCTTTTAATCGTGCCCTGGAATTCAGCGCGGACAGCAAAATGATTGCCTTTATCCGCTTCGACGAGACGGAGGTGCCTTCCTATACCTTCCCGGTATTTGCAGGTGAAGCCCCGCATATTGCGGCCTACGAAAAATATCCCGGAGAATATACTTACAAGTATCCCAAAACCGGTGAACCCAACTCCAAAGTATCCGTCCACACTTTCGACATAAAATCCAAAGTAACCCGCAAGCTGAATGTTCCTATGGATGCCGACGGGTACATTCCCCGCATCCGCTTCACCAAAGACCCGAACAAGCTGGCCGTGATGACACTGAACCGCCATCAGAACCGGTTCGACCTCTATTTTGCCGACCCCCGCAGTACGGTCTGCAAACTGGCCCTCCGCGATGAAAGCGACACTTACATCAAAGAAAATGTATTCGACAATATCATCTTCTATCCTGAATACTTCAGCTTTGTCAGTGAAAAAAGCGGTTACAACCATCTGTATTGGTACAGCATGGGGGGGAATCTGTTGAAGCAAGTTACAGCAGGGAAGTACGAAGTAAAAGAGTTCCTGGGCTATGATTCCGAAGACGGTTCTTTCTACTTTACCAGCAATGAGGAAAGCCCCATGCGTAAAGCCGTATATAAGATTGACCGTAAGGGTAAAAAACAAAAGCTTTCTGCCCAAGCAGGGATCAATAATGCACAGTTCAGCACAAACATGAAATATTTCATGAACCGCTATACGAGCCTGAGCACCCCCACTGTCATCACATTGAACGACAATACGGGCAAGACACTTACCACCCTTGTTACCAACGAGAAACTGAAACAGACCTTGGACGGATACAACGTACCGCAAAAAGAATTCTTTACCTTCCAAACTTCCGACGGTACTACGTTGAATGGATGGATGATGAAACCGATTGGTTTCTCTACAGCCCAAAAGTATCCGGTACTGATGTTTCAATACAGCGGGCCCGGTTCACAACAAGTTCTTGATAACTTCAGCATCAGTTGGGAGACCTACATGGCATCACAAGGCTATATCGTAGTCTGTGTGGATGGACGCGGTACAGGCGGACGCGGTGCCGAGTTTGAAAAATGCACTTACTTGAACTTAGGGGTGAAAGAAGCTAAAGATCAAGTAGAAACCGCCCTCTACATGGGAAGCCAGCCGTATGTAGATAAGAGCCGCATCGGTATATGGGGATGGAGTTTCGGTGGTTATATGACCATCATGAGCATGAGTGAAGGTACTCCGGTATTCAAAGCCGGTGTCGCCGTGGCCGCCGTTACAGACTGGAATTATTATGACACCATCTACGGCGAACGTTTCATGCGCACTCCCAAAGAGAATGCCGAAGGCTATAAAGCCTCTTCCGCCTTCACACGTGCCGGCAAACTGAATGGCAACCTTCTGCTGGTACATGGCATGGCGGATGATAATGTACACTTCCAGAACTGTACCGAATATGCAGAACATTTAGTGCAACTCGGCAAGCAGTTTGACATGCAAGTCTATACTAACCGGAACCACGGCATTTTCGGAGGCAATACACGCCTGCATCTATATACGAAATTGACTAATTTCTTCAAAAACAACCTTTGATTAAATGGCGGAAAGAGTACGCAAGCCGGAATGGCTCAAAATAAGCATTGGTGCCAATGAGCGCTATACCGAAACAAAACGCATTGTGGAATCCCATTGCCTCCATACGATTTGCAGCAGTGGCCGTTGCCCCAACATGGGAGAATGTTGGGGTAAAGGAACCGCCACCTTTATGATAGGTGGCGATATCTGTACCCGTTGCTGTAAATTCTGCAATACCCAAACCGGCAAACCGTTGCCTCTGGATGTCAATGAACCGGCCCATGTAGCAGAGTCCATTGCCCTGATGAAGCTTTCGCATGCCGTCATCACTTCTGTAGACAGGGATGACCTGTCCGATCTAGGGGCGGCACATTGGGTACATACGATACAGGAAATCAGACGCATCAATCCAGAAACCACAGTCGAGGTACTGATTCCCGATTTTCAAGGCCGAAAAGAACTGATAGCCCAAATCACGGAGGCTCATCCGGACATCATTTCCCATAATATGGAAACTGTAAGGCGTATTACACCCTTAGTGCGCAGTGCCGCCCGCTACGAAACCAGCCTGGACGTTTTGAGACAAGTGGCAGAAAGCGGTATCACCACCAAATCCGGTATCATGGTAGGCCTGGGCGAAACACCCGTTGAAGTGGAAGAACTTATGGACGACCTGCGCCGGGCAGGCTGCCATATACTGACTATCGGACAATACCTGCAACCAAGCCACAGGCATTATCCGGTCGCAGAATATGTTACTCCCGAACAGTTTGGCATATACAGACAGCTCGGACTTGACAAAGGCTTCACTCAAGTAGAAAGCGCTCCTTTGGTCCGTTCATCCTATCATGCAGAAAAATCAGCCTTATTCTTACAAAAGAAGGTGAAATAAAGAACATTTTGTTGTTCCGTATGTTATAATGGAAACGGCAAAATAGTACGGATAATGGGTCATCAAAAAGTTCTATCGTCTAAGTTCAATATGTCATTGGGATTTATCCCCGTTATTATATCCATCCTGCTATGCGAAGTTATAACGCAAGACATATCCATCTACACCGGTGCCGGTGTAGGGGTATTGCTATATCTATATTCATGGAGGCATAAAGGGGCGCGTATTCCCCAGATTATACTTTGCTGTACAACGGGAATGTTACTATTGCTATCAATAACCACCTTGTTCACAACAAGTTATTGTCCACGTTCCATGTTCCCCTTTACATTGGAGGTCAGTGCCATTATACCTCCTCTTATCATCTTTCTGAACCGAAAACGTTTCCTGGATTACCATGCCGCCCAAACAGGACAATGTTGCAAACAACTTTTTGCCCAATCAGCCGAAGCGGCAATCGTATCCGCCCGTGTCGTACTCATCATCAGCTTTCTGCATTTCCTGACTATCTTCCTTGCCATCCTGATAAGTCACCCGTTAGGGAATACCACACGATACATCTTATTCAACATAGCTCCCGCCGCCGTATTTATCCTTTGCATCGTATTCAACCAGTTCGGTATCATCTATTTCAATGTAGTCATGAAACATACGGTATTTGTACCGATAGTAGATAAGAAAGGAGATGTCATAGGAAAAGCGATCGCATCCGAAGCCATCAATAAACGACACGACTATATCAATCCGGTAATCAGGATCGCGGCTGCCTCGCATGGTATGTTATTCCTCCTTCCCCGCCCCCAGTGCAGCACATTTGAAAAAGGGAAAATAGACTTGCTTATAGAAGGATATCTGTTATATGGGGAAACCCTTGAGCAGGGAGTCAGCAGAATATTGAGACAAGCATTGCCTGCCGCTCCGCTGGACGATTTACATTTCAATCTGAAGTATCATTTTGAGAATGAAGCGACCAACCGGTTGATTTACCTGTTCACCCTGGATCTGGACGATGATTCCATCCTATGCAATAAATCCTTTAAAGGTGGAAAGCTGTGGACATTCCAACAAATAGAGCACAATCTGGACAGGAATTTCTTCAGTCACTGCTTCGAATATGAATACGAGCACCTGAAGTCCATCATTTGTACAAGAGAAAAATACAAGGAATCTTAGAAAGGTCGGGAACTTTACCGTGCCACTCTTTTATGGTCTTCGTCTTGATATACTCCCCCTCACAAGTAATGTTGGCCGCAATGCAGAGTCTTGTCTGCGGACGGCAATTATGCAGGATATCATCCACCATCTTATTATTGCGGTAAGGAGTCTCTATAAAAAGCTGAGTCTGCTGTTCGGTATATACACGTTGCTCCAGCATCTTTATTTTTTTGGCACGCTCCCCCGCCTCAATCGGTAGGTAACCATGGAAAGCAAAACTCTGCCCGTTGAATCCGGAACCCATGACAGACAGAATAATGGAAGAAGGGCCCACCAAAGGAACTACCCTGAGATTTTTCTTTTGGGCAATCGCCACTACATCTGCTCCCGGATCAGCCACTGCCGGACAACCGGCTTCCGAAATGACCCCCATAGAATGACCGGCCTCAAGAGGCTGAAGATAACCGGATAATTCTTCCGGCGTTGTATGCTTGTTCAGCGTATAAAATTTCAGGGCATCAATATCTATCTCCCGGTCCACTTTCTTTAAAAAACGGCGTGCAGAACGTATATCCTCCACAATAAAATGGTGGATTCTCAATATCACTTCCTTATTATAAGAAGGCAAGACTGTTTCAAGAGGCGTATCACCCAAAGTAACGGGCAAAAGATAAAGAGCGGCAGACATGGTTACAGGCAGATTTTAAATAAATAAATGAAGAATGAAGGATGAAATGCTACCTGCTTTCATTCTTCATTCTTCGTTCTTGATTCTTCATTTCTACGGCTTAGCCATAGATTATATTTCCATTCTCATCCTTGTATTCGTCCAGCCCCTTTTCATAAGTCGCCATGGCACGAAGGCTCATGCCTACACTGGAGAACCCTCCGTCATGGAATAAATTCTGCATGGTAACCTTACGGGTCAGGTCGGAGAACATAACGATACAATAATCGGCACACTCATCGGCTGAAGCATTACCTAAAGGAGACATACGGTTGGCGAAGTCGAACAGCTTATCCATACCTTTCACACCCGAACCGGCAGTTGTCATGGTCGGTGACTGGGAGATAGTATTGACACGAACGTTATGCTCACGTCCATAGATGTAACCAAAACTACGGGCTATTGATTCCAGCAATGCCTTTGCATCTGCCATATCATTGTAACCGTAGAAAGTACGCTGCGCAGCCACATAGCTCAAAGCAAGAATAGAACCATAATCCGCAATAGCATTCATTTTTTTGGCAGCCTGTATCATCTTATGGAAAGAAATGGCCGAAATATCCAGTGTCTTGTCCAGCATATCATAATCCAAATCATCGTATGTACGTTTTTTACGCACGTTAGGAGACATTCCGATAGAGTGCAGTACGAAATCTATCTGGCCGCCCAGCACTTCCATGGAACGTTTGAATACGTTCTCCAAATCTTCTACATTGGTAGCATCTGCAGCGATAACCTCACAGTTCAGCTTTTCGGCAAGAGCAGAAACCTCTCCCATACGCACGGCAACCGGAGTATTGGACAAAGTGATTGTCGCACCTTCTTCTACTGCTTTCTCAGCTACTTTCCAGGCAATGGACTGCTCATTCAGAGCACCGAAAATAATGCCTCTTTTTCCTTTCAACAAATTGTAACTCATACCTATTTTTACTAAAATTCGGTTGCAAAGATAGTGCAAATTGAACGCATAGCCAAAATAAGAGGGCTTATTTTTGCTATGCCGAGATGCAGCCTATTTTATTTAAAGATAGGAAGTTTCTGCATGAAAAAGAAACGAAAGTGTGCAAAGAAAAGGGCGAAACGCCAAAAAATACACCAAAACCAACAATAAGTGCACACCGCTTCAGGCAAACCCGGGTACATTTGCAATCAGTAATTAAGAGGTTTTTTCATCCTATTTATTTAAGGTTAGAATTAGGTTAACATGAATCATTTATTATTTCTTTCGCAGGCCACTCGAGAGAGCAGCTTGCGGAGAAATGATAAGACAATGAAAAGACTTCCTCAAATACTTGATAATTTGTAATTAATAATCTGTAATAAACATAAGTATCACGAATGAAAACACTTATCAAAAAGCTATTAGTGCTTACCGCTTTATCCCTTCCGCTGATACCGGCTCAGAATGCGGCCTATGCCCAATGCGGAAATCATATAGATAATAGTATCTATGAGAATCTCCCTTTTGATATGCCCCAGGTAGAGCAACCCACTTTCCCCGAATACTCTGTCAACATTGTAGATTTCGGTGGAAAAAATGATGGAGTTGCCCTCAACACCCAAGCTATCAACGATGCCATCAAGGCCGTGAACGCCCATGGTGGCGGTAAAGTCATTATCCCGGAGGGGATATGGCTGACGGGCCCCATCGAATTGCTGAGCAATGTAAATCTATATACGGAAAAAAACGCCTTGGTCGTGTTCACGGACGATTTTAGCGCTTACCCCATCATTAAAACTTCATTCGAAGGATTGGATACGCGCCGTTGCCAGTCTCCCATTTCTGCCAGAAACGCTGAAAACATCGCCATTACCGGATACGGGGTCTTTGACGGATCGGGTGACAGTTGGCGTCCGGTAAAGAAGGGCAAACTGACTGCTTCGCAATGGGAAGCACTCGTTAAGTCTGGCGGTGTCGTAGATAAGTCAATATGGTATCCTACCGCCGGTGCTCTGAAAGGCGCTTTGGCATGCAAGAATTTCAACAATCCTGAAGGCATCGATACTGACGAGGAATGGAATGAAATCCGCCCGTGGCTACGTCCGGTGCTGCTGAACATTGTAAAAAGCAAGAAAGTTTTGCTGGAAGGCGTCACTTTCAAGAACTCACCCAGCTGGTGCCTGCATCCGCTGTCCTGCGAACATATTACCATCAACAATGTAAAAGTATTCAACCCCTGGTATTCCCAGAACGGAGATGCCCTGGATTTGGAATCCTGCAAAAACGCCTTGATCATCAACAATATATTCGATGCCGGAGACGATGCAATCTGCATCAAGTCCGGTAAAGATGAAGACGGGCGAAGACGCGGTGAACCTTGCCAGAACGTGGTGGTAAAAGATAATACCGTATTGCATGGCCACGGCGGCTTTGTAGTGGGTAGCGAGATGTCCGGCGGCGTTAAAAACATCTATGTGTCCGATTGTACTTTCCTCGGTACCGATGTCGGTCTCCGTTTCAAAAGCACCCGTGGACGCGGCGGTGTAGTAGAAGGCATCTATATCCATAACATCCACATGATTGATATTCCCCATGAACCGTTATTGTTCGACCTGTTCTATGGCGGCAAAGCTGCCGGTGAAGAAACGGAAACAGAACTTGCCGGACGCATGAAAGCAAACATTCCTCCCGTGACGGTAGAAACTCCCGCTTTCCGTGATATCCATATCTCCCATGTAATCTGCAAAGGTGCCGGACGCGCCATGTTCTTCAACGGACTGCCCGAAATGCCCATCAACAATGTGAGCGTGAAGAATGTAGTGATCAGTGATGCCAAAGAAGGTATCGTCATCAGCCAGACCAAGGGCGTGATTCTGGAAAATGTACGCATCGAAACCGAAGGTGATGTACTGCAGATAAAGAATGCCGAAGATGTGAAAGTCAACGGGAAAACTTACGAGAACAAGACCTCCAAAGGACAATCCATCAAGATGTAATTCTCCCCATGAAAAAGTCGGTGAAGAGATTAAGTACCCTGTTCGCTCCATGCTGCTTGCTCCAACAAGCGGCATGGAGCGTTTCCATTCATGTCCCGGCAGGCCGGAGGGAATAAGTCACAAAGCAGATAGTCAGAACATCAAAAAAGACGGACCGGCTCTCGGAGAATTCCCTTACATTTGCCAATCAAAAAACAAACAAGTAAAACCATGAAGAAAAACATTTTTATCCTCCTTTGTTTGCTCTGCGGACTTCCCCTGAGCATATTCGCTCAACAAACAGTTCAGCTGACAGTAGAAGTGGGCAACCAATGGAAAACAGACAAGACCGACGCGCCGGTCGTCATACGCCTGAATGAAGTCAATCCCGGCTTCCGCGTACGCTCGGCAGTCGTGATGAATGGAAATGAAGAAATCGCTTCCCAATTGGATGACCTTGACGGCGACCTGAAAGCCGACGAATTGGCATTTGTTATCAACGTGCCTGCCCAAAGCAAAAAAGTATTGACCGTTACCCTTTCTTCTGAAAAGACAGGCAAGACCTACCCTGCACGTGTATTTGCCGAGATGCTGGTACGTGACGCCAAGAAGCAGAAACATGCACCGGCACAATCCATCACCGTACCCGGTACTACGAATTTTTACAATATGGTGCAACACCACGGCCCCGCCTTCGAGTCGGAACTAGTGGGCTACCGCATCTATTTCAACCAGAAACAGACCGTTGACCCATACGGCAAATTCAACAAAGGGCTGGAAATTGAAGAAAGCCAATTCTATCCCACCAAAGCGCAATTGGAACGCGGCTTCGGCGACGATGTGCTGATGGTGGGCAACAGCTGCGGCATCGGTACACTGAAAGGCTGGGATGGCGCCAAAGCCACTCACATAGAGCCGGTGGCCTTCCGTACCGAACGTATCCTTGCCTACGGCCCCATACGTACCGTCACAGAGGTAGAGGTCAAAGGGTGGGAATATCAAGGCAAGGAACTGAATATGACCAATCGCTACATTCTCTATGCCGGGCACCGTGACCTGTTGGTAGAAACATTTTTCGACGAGCCGCTGACTGACGAAGTTTTCTGCACCGGGGTACAGAACATTATGGGAAACGAAACCCTCTCTCATTCCGACCATCACGGCCTGGTTGGTAGCTGGGGAAGGCACTGGCCTGTTACAGACACCGTGAAGTATGCCAAAGAAACGGTAGGTATCGCCACTTACATTCCGCAGAAATATGTCCGTAAGGAAGTAAAAGACAAAGATAATTTCCTTTATACCGTCTCTGCACCGGGCTGCAAACATTTCCACTACTATACCATGTTTACCTCGCGTAAGGAAACCTTCGGCTATCCCACACCGGAAACCTGGTTTGCCTACATGCAGGAGTGGAAGGAAGAGCTGGAACATCCGGTAACAGTAAAAATAAAACCATGAGCAGGAACTGGTCATTTATCCTGAAACATAACTCAAATATAAATTTAAACCCATGAAAATCAAAAATGCCCTTTTAGGACTCAGCCTGCTGCTCGCCTTGCCGGCAGCAGCACAGCAAAAGAATTACGTGTCCGAAGTCTGGTCACCGGACTTGAGAAACGGAAAGTACAAAAATCCGGTACTCTATGCAGACTATTCCGACCCGGATGCCTGCCGCGTAGGAGATGATTTCTACCTGACCTCCTCCAGCTTCAACTGCCTGCCGGGGCTACAGATATTACATTCCAAGGATTTGGTGAACTGGACCATTATCGGTGCTGCCGTACCCTATGCGCTGCCCCCGATAGAGACTCCCGAACGCCCCGAACACGGCAACCGTGTATGGGCACCCGCCATCCGTCACCACAACGGAGAATTCTACATCTTCTGGGGGGATCCGGACCAAGGCGCCTTCATGGTGAAAGCCAAAGACCCGAAAGGTCCATGGTCGGAACCCGTACTTGTAAAGCCTGCCAAAGGCGTTATCGACACTTGCCCTTTCTGGGATGAAGACGGGAAAGTATATATGGTACATGCATACGCAGGCAGCCGCGCCGGGCTAAAAAGCGTCATTGCTATCTGTGAGTTGAATGCAGACGCCACCAAAGCCATCACGCAGTCACGCATCATCTTTGACGGACATGAAGCACACCAGACTTGTGAGGGTCCCAAACTCTACAAGAAAGGAGAATATTATTACATCTTCCATCCGGCAGGCGGTGTTCCTACAGGATGGCAGGTAGTTCTCCGTTCCAAGAACATATATGGTCCCTATGAATGGAAAACGGTATTGGCGCAAGGAAATTCTCCCGTCAACGGCCCGCATCAGGGAGCATGGGTGGACACTCCCACCGGTGAAGACTGGTTCCTGCATTTCCAGGATGTAGGCGCATACGGCCGCCTGGTACATCTCCAGCCCATGAAATGGGTAGATGGCTGGCCTGTAATCGGCATAGACAAAGACGGTGACGGTTGCGGTGAACCTGTAATGACCTATAAGAAACCGAATGTCGGCAAGACCTATCCGGCCTGCAATCCGCAAGAAAGTGACGAATTCGACGGATATACCTTGTCGCCTCAATGGCAATGGCATGCCAACATCAATGAGAAGTGGGCCTACTATGCAGGAGACCAAAGCCTTGTACGCCTCTACTCCTATCCGGTCCTCAAAGAATACAAGAGCCTGTGGGATGTAGCCAACCTGTTGTTACAGAAAACTCCTTCGGACAACTTCACAGCCACTATGAAACTGACCTTCAAACCTACAGAGAAATACAAAGGCGAGCGCACCGGCCTGGTAGTGATGGGAAGAGATTATGCCGGCCTGATTTTAGAGAATACAGACAAGGGGCTGGTACTCTCACAAGTTGCCTGTCCCAAAGCAGATAAAGGAGGCACGGAACAAGTGAACGGAACGGTAGATTTGAAAGACAACACCCTTTATCTACGTGTCAAATTCAGTTGTGACGGAAAGAAAATCTCCAAGAGTGAAGGCGGACACGACCTGCTGGCAATGTGTAATTTCAGCTACAGCCTTGACGGAAAGAAATATCTGCCGCTCGGCAAGCCTTTCCAGGCCCGGGAAGGACAATGGATAGGCGCCAAAGTAGGCATGTTCTGCACCCGCCCTGCCATCGTGACCAATGACGGAGGATGGACGGATGTCGATTGGTTCAGAATCACCAAGAAATAACGGTCAGATGCTTATGATTGGCATCTCTCGGAAAACAGGTGTGTCAAAATAAAGATTTAGAACCCAAATAACACGAATTACACAACCCTGCTTTTTAATGACTCCTGATAATCAGCGATTATCAGATTCGCTTTTTTTTGCGTAATTTGTGTTATTTGCGTTCTTTTATCAGTTTTGACACCCTCTTTTTTCTACCCTTTTTTAAAGCTTATTGATATACGTCAATACCCGGATTCAGGCAAATGCCCTATCTTTGCATTTCAAAACAGAAAAAAGAAAAAGACAATGAAGAAGCTGGTAATATTTGACCTGGACGGAACTCTCTTAAATACAATTGCAGACTTGGCACAAAGTACAAACCATGCCCTGCAGACACTTGGCTACCCCACTCACGAAGAATCAGCCTATAATTTCATGGTTGGCAACGGTATCAACAAACTATTTGAACGTGCCCTTCCCGAAGGAGAAAAAACAGAAGAAAACATATTGCGTGTCCGCCGGGAATTCATTCCCTTCTATGACCTGCACAATGCGGACAAGAGCCGTCCTTACCCCGGCATCCCCCAGCTACTGGAACAGTTGCAGGAACAAGGGGTATTGCTGGCGGTAGCCTCCAACAAATACCAGGCGGCCACTGCCAAACTGGTTTCCCGTTACTTTCCCAATATCCGTTTTACCGCTGTTTTCGGACAACGGGACGGTATCCCGGTAAAACCGGACCCGACCATTGTCCATGACATTCTGGATATAGCCAAAGTCAGCAAAGAAGATGTACTGTATGTAGGAGATTCCGGAGTGGATATGCAGACAGCCGTCAACGCAGGAATAACTGCTTGTGGAGTAACCTGGGGCTTTCGCCCGCGTACCGAACTGGAAGGCTTCCATCCGGAACATATCGTAGATAAAGCTGACGCTATAGCCGGAATCGTCGCTTGCCGACACTAAAATTCCACCTTTTCATCCGAAAAATCCCCCTCCGTATGCCTGAAAGTGCCTAATATTGCCACCTGAATACCAAATATGAAAAACAATGATAAAGAAATGGTCAATCCTGCTCTTTGCAATCTGTTGTTCAGGAGGCAAAGTACAAGCACAACAACAAGAAAACAATTTAAAGTTATGGTATGACAAACCCGCAACCCAATGGGTGGAAGCTCTGCCATTGGGCAACGGACGCCTGGGTGCCATGGTTTTTGGCGACCCGGCAAATGAACAGTTCCAGCTGAACGAGGAAACAGTCTGGGGCGGTTCACCATACAACAATACCAATCCAAAAGCCAAAGACGCATTGCCACGTATCCGCCAGCTCATCTTTGAAGGCCGGAACGCGGAGGCACAGGCTCTTTGCGGGCCGGGCATCTGTTCACAATCAGCCAACGGCATGCCCTATCAGACGGTAGGCTCGCTGCACCTTGATTTTGAGGGGACATCCGGCTACACCAACTATTACCGTGAACTCGACCTGGAAAAGGCTGTAACCACTACCCGTTTCACGGCAGGAGGAATCACGTACACCCGCGAAGCCTACACCTCTTTTCCCGAACAATTGTTGGTTATCAGACTGACGGCTTCCCAAAAGAAAAGCATCTCCTTCACTGCCAGATATACTACACCTTATAAAAAGAATGTAGAGCGCAGTATATCTCCCGACAAGGAATTACAGCTGGACGGGAAAGCCAATGACCACGAAGGCATCGAAGGAAAGGTACGGTTTACAGCTCTTACCCGGATCGAGAACAGCGGAGGAAGCCTGGAGGTCCTGTCCGACAGCACCCTGCAAGTCAAGAACGCCAACAGCGTAACGCTATATGTTTCCATCGGTACCAATTTCGTCAACTACAAAGATGTGTCAGGTGACGCACTTGCCACCGCCCGGAAATATATGAAACAGGCAGGCAAGAACTACACCAAGGGAAAACTGGCCCACATCAACGCCTACCGGAAGTATTTCGACCGCGTATCGCTCAATTTGGGCAGCAATGCGCAAGCGGACAAACCTACCGACGTACGTGTCAAGGAGTTCAGCGGCAGCTTCGACCCGCAAATGGCTGCCCTGTATTTCCAATTCGGACGTTACCTGCTGATATGCAGCTCACAGCCCGGAGGACAAGCGGCCAACCTGCAAGGTATCTGGAATTACCAGCTCCGCGCCCCTTGGGACGGCAAATATACTACCGACATCAACGTGGAGATGAACTACTGGCCGGCAGAAAGCACTTCTTTGCCGGAAATGCACGAGCCTTTCCTCCAATTGGTAAAAGAAGTAGCCCTAACCGGACGCGAAAGCGCCGCCATGTATGGCTGCCGTGGCTGGACATTGCATCACAATACAGACATCTGGCGTAGCACCGGTGCGGTAGATGGTCCCGGATATGGTATCTGGCCTACTTGCAATGCCTGGTTTTGCCAACACTTGTGGGACCGCTATCTTTTTTCCGGAGACAAGGCATACCTGGCCGAGATCTATCCTCTGATGCGCGGTGCCTGCGAATTCTATCTTGATTTCCTGGTACGCGAACCGAAAAACAACTGGTTGGTGGTTGCCCCTTCCTACTCTCCCGAAAACAGACCGGTCGTAAACGGCAAGCGTGACTTTGTAGTCGTGGCCGGAACTACCATGGACAACCAGATGGTATATGACTTATTCTACAATACCATACAGGCAGCCAAGCTGATGAATGAGAACATTGCATTCACCGACAGCCTTCAAGCAGTGTCCGATCATCTGGCTCCCATGCAGGTGGGACGTTGGGGACAATTACAGGAATGGATGGAAGACTGGGATAATCCGAAAGATCACCACAGGCATGTCTCTCATTTGTGGGGCCTATATCCCGGACGACAAATCAGTGCCTACAATTCCCCCGTCTTGTTTGAAGCCGCCAAAAAATCCCTCATCGCCCGCGGCGATCACTCTACCGGCTGGTCCATGGGGTGGAAAGTCTGCTTATGGGCACGCTTGCTCGACGGCAATCATGCCTACAAGCTGATTACCGAGCAGCTCCATCCAACGACCGATGAAAAGGGACAAAATGGAGGTACCTACCCCAACCTGTTTGACGCGCATCCGCCTTTCCAGATTGACGGGAACTTTGGCTGCGCCGCCGGTATTGCCGAAATGCTCGTTCAAAGCCACGACGGTGCCATCCACCTTCTGCCGGCATTACCGGATGTATGGCAACAGGGAACTTTGAAAGGAATCCGTTGCAGAGGCGGCTTCACCATTGATGAACTGAATTGGGAAAACGGTCAGCTGCAAACCGTGAGCATCACCTCGAATATAGGAGGCATCCTGCGGATACGTACTTCATCTCCCCTCTACATGAATGGAGAAAAACTGGTACCGACCACACAAAAGCCTTGCGAGAATCAGCTCTTGCAACCCCAACCCATACGCAAGCCATCGGTCGCCGCCAATGCCCCACTTTCCGTTCCGGAATATACGGAGACTTATGTGTATGACATTGAGACCAACACCGGGAACCAATATACATTAACGACCCGGATACAATAATCATACCTACCAGGAAGTATATGCCTGTCGGGAAACGCCAAGAGCGGAAACAGGCAACACTTAATCGTTCCATCATGGGGGAATAATCGTTCCACCATGGAGGAACGATATTTACCCCGTGGTGGAACGAAATTTACTCCACGGTGGAACGATTATCCCTTCGCATCTTTTTCTGTTGCTCTAAAGCACCATCAAATTAAGCGTTAACATCATAGCATGTAATAGATAACAAAAAATACCAGCCTAAGAACAATTATTCCACAACTGTTTTTTTACATACCTATACATTTGCAGCCATGAATTAACGGTGTGTGCGAACACACCATGCAAATAGTTGAAAGGAATCACTTTTAATATATTTATATGCAAAGAATGTCTAACAAAATGAAAAGCATGCGCAGTGCGTTACTATTATTTTTAGTAGCCGTGATATCGCTCAGCGTATCAGCGCAGAATGTAACCGTAAAAGGTACCGTGAAAGACAATACGGGAGAAACCGTGATCGGTGCTTCCGTGGTACAAAAAGGGAATACCAGCAATGGTACAATTACCGATATCGACGGTAATTATTCACTTAGCGTTCCTGCCAACGCCACATTGATATTCTCCTATGTAGGCATGATGTCCCAGGAAATTGAAGTCAAAGGACAAAACGTTATCAACGTAACGATGACGGATGACACACAGACACTGGAAGAGGTTGTGGTTATCGGTTA
The DNA here is from genome assembly GCF_000195635.1 of Bacteroides fluxus YIT 12057. Classification (GTDB taxonomy): domain Bacteria; phylum Bacteroidota; class Bacteroidia; order Bacteroidales; family Bacteroidaceae; genus Bacteroides; species Bacteroides fluxus. The sequence continues at coordinate 48,813 of NZ_GL882633.1, forward strand.
TGGTACAGTGCAAAAGAAAGACTTGACAGGTTCAGTAGCATCTGTCAGTGCAGAGCAATTACAGGCTGTGCCGGTTTCAAGTGCAACCGAAGCCTTGACAGGAAAATTAGCCGGTGTAAATATCACGACCACTGAAGGTTCCCCGGACGCTGACATAAAAATACGTGTCCGCGGAGGAGGTTCCTTATCACAAGACAACTCGCCACTTTATATCGTGGATGGATTTCCGGTTTCAAGTATCAGTGACATTGCCCCCTCTGAAATACAAAGCATCGATGTGTTAAAAGACGCGTCTTCCACAGCCATTTATGGTGCGCGCGGTGCCAACGGAGTCATTATCGTAACTACTAAAAGTGGCCACGAAGGAAAAACCCAGGTGGATTTCAATGCTTCATACGGTTTCAAGAAAGTGACCAAGCTCATGAAGGTGCTGAGCCCCTACGACTATGCTGCCTATCAATACGAATTGGGTTCCACTGATTACGGGAATTATCAAGATCTGGATATCTGGAAGTCCGTCGAAGGAACAGATTACCAGGATGAGATCTTTGGCCGTACCGGCAATCAGACCCAATACAATGTAAATGTAAGTGGCGGCAGCAAGCAACTTAAATTCAATGTCGGCTACGCCCACAATGACGAGAAAAGCATCATGCTCGGTTCCGGCTTCAACAAAGACAACATCAATGCAAAAATCAATGCGGAATTGAACCAATGGATAAGCCTGGACTTCAATGCACGCCTAAGCTATACCACCGTGGACGGCATGAGTGGCGGAGCCGATACCAATGAATCGAATGCCGCAACTTCCATCGTGGCCAATGCCGCCCGTTTCCGCCCCATAGATCCGCTGACCAGCGACACCGATGATGAAGAAAACAATACCAGCAGTCAAAAGACTCCCTTGGAACGTTTGCTCGCTACCTACAAAAAGAAGAATACGTTTAACCAAAATTATAACGTAGGCTTAAACTGGAAGCCGTTCAAGAACTTCACCTTCCGTTCCGAGTTCGGATATGGCTGGAAATACGAAGATACAGATGAGGCATGGGGAGCAGATGCCACCCAAAATTCCAAATTAGATCCTAAAGGACAGCCTCAAGTAGTTCTATCAAGAAACGTAACCAAAAATTGGCGCAATGCAAATACGTTGACTTATGACAATAAAAAATTATTCAACGGGCGCGACAAATTAAATGTCTTGTTAGGCCATGAAGTCAGCAGCAGCCAGAAGAATACAAGAGAAAATACATCTACCGGCTTTCCGTTGTCAATGACTATAGACGAAATTCTGGCTAATATGGCTGCCGGCAATGCCCTTGCCAACCAAACGACTATTGCGGCCAAAGAAAATATGCTGTCATTCTTTGGACGTTTAAATTATACGATGGCAGACAAGTACTTACTGACTGTAACGGTACGTGCCGATGGCTCCAGTAAATTTGCCAAAGGCAATCAATGGGGTGTTTTCCCCTCTGCCGCTTTAGCATGGCGTATGTCGGACGAAGCTTTTATGAATGCTACATCCGAATGGCTTTCCAATTTAAAATTACGCCTCAGTTATGGTACAGCGGGCAACAACCGTATCAGTTCCGGCTTGATGTACACAACCTTTACCATGTCAGACAACACTTCCAAAGCTCCATTCTTTGACGAGACACGTTATACGATGTTGGAACACGGAAGCAACCTTTCTAACCCTAATCTGAAATGGGAAACAACCATTACACGTAATTTCGGTGTTGATTTCGGTTTCTGGAACAACCGCCTTTCAGGTTCGGTCGATCTCTACTGGAATACTACCAAAGATCTGTTGATGAGGACCGAGATACCTTCAAACACCGGATATGGCTACCAATACCAGAATTTTGGCAAGACTTCCAATAAAGGTATAGAACTCAGCTTGAACGCAGTACTGTTGGATGCAAAAAAATACAGCTTGAATTTCAACTTCAACATCTCTTACAACAAGAATCGCATTGATGAGTTGAACACAGATAATCCATGGCAAAGCAGCAACTGGTCCGGCAGTACAATGTCCAAGTATGAAGATTTCCGTGTAGAGGAAGGCGGAAGCCTGGGAGAAATATGGGGGTATAAAACCAATGGGTTCTTTACAGCATACGACGCCCAAAACAATCCGAACGGAGAGTTGGTGCTAAACGGTACGAATTGGAAATTGAGAGACGGAATCAAAGACAACAGTCAAACAATTACCGGCGGCAGCTATTATCCGGGAGCCTTGAAAATACAATGCGATGAAGAGGGTAATCCCGTCAAGCAAAAATTAGGCAACACCATTGCCCCCCTGACCGGTGGCTTCGGCTTCGACGGTTCAATAGGCAATTTCGATTTCAATGTATTCTGTAATTACTCCATCGGCAACAAACTTGTAAACGGCAGTAAATTGGCGACAGCATTCTATACCGGATCCGCCAAAGGTTACAATCTGAACAACGACTTCGCACTGGCCAACCGCTACACATGGATTGATCCTGCCAATGGGCTGAATTTAGGACGCCCCAGCACCAGCACCATCGAATACTATGGAGGAGCAGAAGCCGTAGCTGCACGTTTAAATGCACTTAACGCCAATGCTTCTATCTATAACCCGGCAGGAGTGACCACGATGCAGTTGACAGACTATGCAGTAGAAAATGCGTCCTTCCTGCGTATCAACAATGTGACTGTGGGTTATACATTGCCCAAACAATGGTGCCAGAAGGTATTTACCCAGAAAATCCGTGTTTATGTAACAGGCTATAACTTGTTATGTATCACAAACTACTCCGGCGCTGACCCCGAAGTAGATACAAGCAGCAAAAGAAATGCAATGACACCGGGCATTGACTACGCAGCTTATCCCAAAAGCCGTTCGTTCGTCGGTGGTATTAATGTAACATTCTAAAATTATGAACTATCTTATGAAAAATATAGCAAAAGCACTCACATTGACAATAGGTTTACTGGGTACCACAGCCTGCTCCGACTTTCTGGACCAGACATCTCCTTCAGAACTGACCACCGAAACAATATCCCAATCCACCTACTATACCGGATTGGCCGTCAACAAAATATACGGCGGTTTACTCAAAGACGAAACCTATTCCCAATATATCCCCATCGTATGGGGATTGAACAGCGATTGTGAACTTGTAGATGGCTTGGGCAGTGATGCGAGCAATACAAGCAGCGAACGTGGAAACATGAACTATAATGCCAATCCGGGATGGGCTAATCTATCCAAAGTGTGGAATGCCATGTATGAAATCATAGAGAATGCCAATCTCGCCATCGAAATGGTAGATCAAAGCCCATTGGCCACCGCCGGTGGCAGCGACCAAAAAATAATGGAACGCTACAAAGGTGAAGCTTTGACACTCCGGGCAATGATTTATTTTGATTTGATCCGTTTCTTCGGCGATGTTCCTATGAAATTAGAATCCTCCAAAGATGACTTGAGCAACGCCTATTTGGGAAAAACGGACCGCGACGAAATCATGGATACCTTGATGGTCAATCTGGAAGAAGCGATAAACCTTCTGCCATGGGCAGGTGAAGTATCAACGTACACTACGGAACATGTAACCAAAGGATACGCACACGCCTTGTTGGCAAACATAGCCTTAACGCGCGCAGGATGGGCCATTCGTGAAAAGGCCAAGGACGGGTATGAAACAGCATCTTATACAGACGCCACTTACCCCACCCAACGTTGCGATGCAACCAAGCGTAAAGAAATGTACGAGTTGGCGTTGAAGCATCTAAGCAGTGTCATCACAAACGGCACGCACAAATTAAATCCTTCCATAGAGAATGAATGGTATCTTTTGAACCAGCTCAAGCTAGACCAAACCTATCGCGAGAATATATTTGAAATTCCAATGGGATTGGGAAGTACAGGGGAATTAGGTTACACCGTAGGAGTACGTATCAACGGCTCAAGCAGCCAATATGGCGCCAAAGGCAATTCTTCCGGCAAACTCAAACTAACCGCTCCCTTCTTTTGGTCATTCGACAAGAAGGATCTACGCCGTGATATAACCTGCTGCAACCTGCAACTGAAAGAGACAAGCGGTATCCTCAAAGAAGAAATGTTAGGAAATACGCCTTTTGCCATTTATTGCGGCAAATGGGACATCCGCAAGATGAGTGAAGAATGGCGTTCAATCGCCATTTCCGTAGGAAACTCCAAATGGATGAGCGGCATCAATTGCGTACGCATGCGCTACCCGCAAGTATTACTGATGTATGCTGAAGTAATGAATGAATTGTCCGGCCCTGACGGTAATTATACAGGAGATGCCGGAATGACAGCTCGCCAAGCTTTGTCTGAAGTCCATTGCCGTGCTTTTGCCGAAGCCGACAAGAATGCTGCAGCCAGCTATATCACGGCCATTCCTGCCGACAAGGATGCTTTTTTCAACGCTATCGTTGACGAAAATGCCTGGGAACTGGCGGGTGAAGGTTTCCGTAAGTTCGACCTTATCCGCTGGAATCTGTTGGCAGAAAAGATCAATGAATTCAAAACTGACTATGTAGCTCAGCTGGAGGATGAAACAAACGGTTATCCGGAAAAGATTTACTTCAACTATTCAGATGAGGCAAAAACCCAGATTGACATGTCAAGTGTAACCTGGTACGGTCTTCCTGACGGTAAATCAGAAAGTGACTATGATGACAAAAAAGATTTCTTTGGAAAGGAAAGAACAGATGCCAAACAAACACAATTGACAACCAACCTTCCATCCATTTCCAGTGGTTTGGTCGGAGATAATGTAGAAGTTATAAACCGCTATTTGCTGCCTATTGCCTCTACCACTATATCGGCATCCAATGGTACGTTGTACAATTCCTATGGATATTCCAACTAATCATCCCATTTATTTAAAGTAGAACTACAATGAAAATATTAAAAAATATAGCCGGAGCAGGAGCTATTATGACATTAGCTTCCATGGTTACCGTATCCTGTATAGACGGGAATGACTGGGAAACCGACAGTTCATTTGACCGCCTCTTTAGTGTCAATTCCGAGAATATATCTGTTTCCGAGAATGCAACAACAGCAGAAGTGAAATGGGACTTGAGCAAAGATGCTGAATACTATATCATAGAAGTCAGCAAAGATACACTGTATGACGCCATTGCCATGAATGGCGAGAATGCCATTGTATATGGTGAAGACAAGTCTATCACAGAAAGTCCTTACCTGCTGACTGACCTGTCGGCAGACACTAAATACTTTCTACGTATCAAATCCATGTCTTCCATAAAGAACGAGTCCAAATGGGCCTATTATACAGACTATAGTTTCACTACAAAAACCGAACAGCTTTTTGAAACGGTCTCCAATGAAGATATCAGTGACAAGACAATCACCCTGCATTGGACCCCGGGAGCAGATGTGGATTATATTGAAATTACTGATGCAAACGGAACTTCCATAAAAAAAGTAACACTTGATGATACGGCCAAATCAGAAGGAACAGTAACAATAGACGGTCTGAATCAGCTGACATCCTATACCGCCACATTGTATTTGGGTGAAACCAAACGCGGAGTCGTAACATTCGTGACCAATGCCACTGTACCCGATGCCGATTATACTGTCTATTTAGCCGCTACGGATTCTCTGAACAATACCTTGTTTGAAACGATGTCCGAAGCCGGCTACCAGACCGTCAATATCGCTCTTGCATCAGGTGCGGCATACAACAATGACAACAGCATCGTCATTCCCGACGGCATGTCTGTAACATTCTTCGGATTACCCGGAGCATCCCAAGCCATCATCAGTGTCAAAAACATCGATTATGCAGGAACTCACGAGTTTATACACTTTGAAAATGTAGAGCTGAACGGAGAACATGGTGATTATGTTTTCAATCAATCAGTTTCTGCCCATGTCGGAGAAATCAAGTTCAGCAACTCATTCATCCATGGTTTCAAGAATTCTCCATTCAGAATGCAAGGATCCGACATGAAAACGGTCAATAACCTGACATTCGACAATAGTATCATATACGGAGCATCATCACGCAGTTACAGCCTGGTACACATAGATGCGGGCAGCGGAAACGGCAAAGTAGAAAACATCTTGTTTACGAACTCAACCGTCGTTTATACCGGCAAGTCCTTTATTTATTGCAAAAACACGGACTTTACCTCACTGAAGTTTGCAAACTGCACATTCAGTAAAATTATCGGTGTAGGCGATTATTTCCTCGACTGTGCCAAAAATACTTATGGGCCGTCTAACGGCACGAGCATTGAAAACTGCATTTTCGGCAGCAGCTCTGTCACACCCGCTGAAGGTGAAAAAATCAATGGGATACGTGCCAAAGGTACTGTGGAAGTATCCAATAGTTATGCAACTAAAGACATGTATATAACCAATAACCCTATCGGCAATCTGACTTCCTATGAAGGCGGTGAAGCCGATTTATTCCAGAATTCCGCCAATTATGACTTCACAATCATAGACAACAGTTTCCCCGGAAAAACAAATTGCGGTGATCCAAGATGGTATAAAAAGTAATGTTGCCAGAGAAAGGCTGGCCAATAGGGCAAGAGGCTTGTTTCCGTAACGGGAACAAGCCTCTTTTTATGACCAAAGCCCAATTTTTCCCATAAAACAACGAAAAATTACCCATATTTACACTCATTAACCCATAGTTTTGTAATCGATAGCAGGGAACACCGTTCTATCGATGTTGACCTCAATCTTATTTAATAACTATAAAAAACATCATTATGAATCTTAAAAAACTTGCCAAAAGGGCATTAGCTACTCTTTCATTGAGTATGTTGTGTTTAGTCGCTTTTGCACAAGGTCGTCAGATTACAGGTACAGTCATTGACGGTACCGGCGAACCGGTGATTGGCGCAAATGTATTGGAAGTAGGTACCACCAACGGTGTAATAACCGACATTGACGGTAATTTTAAACTGAACGTGCAGCCTAATGCCAAAATTCAAGTATCATTTATCGGTTATATTACGCAGACACTTGCCGTAGGTACTCAAAACAATATCAAGGTAACCTTAAAGGAAGATGCACAGGCACTGGACGAAGTGGTTGTTGTAGGTTACGGCGTACAGAAAAAATCGGATTTAACCGGTTCTGTCGGTAGCGTAGATAATGAAAAGTTAGCCGCCAAAGGCGCATCTACCGTCATGGAGTCTTTGCAAGGCCAAGTAGCCGGTGTGGATATCTCCCAATCCTCAAGCCGTGTAGGCGAAAGCTTCAACATTTCCATCCGCGGCAAGAGCACATTAGGAGGAAGTACAAGCCCCTTGTTTGTTGTAGATGGAGTCATATGCGACGACATCAATTTCCTAAACCCTTCGGATATTGAGAAAATTGATATCTTGAAAGACGCATCTTCTACAGCCATTTATGGATCACGTGCCACAAATGGTGTAGTAATCGTAACTACCAAACAGGCTAAAACCGGTGAAGAGATGAAAGTATCCGTTTCCTATGACGGCTATGTAGGCTATAAAACCGTAGCCCGCATGCCCGACTTCATGGACGACAGAGAATGGATGGACTATCGTTACATGAAGTATGCCACTCCTGTAAAAAATGCAAGCATCACCAATGGACGGCTTCCCCTGGAAATGACAGCGGGAAATCTGGCATCCGTATGGAATGACAAAGGCAATAATATCTCAACAAAGATGCGCGAACAATTTTTAACCGGGGATTTCACTGATTGGCGAGACTTGATGCTTGAAAACGGCACACAACAAAATCACTTCATACAAGTAGCCGGTGCAGGCAAAAAGGTATCCTACAGATTAGGTGCAGGCTATCAACAGGAAGACGGTGTGATGGGCGATGCCATGAAACGCTACAATGTAAAAGCTTCCATTGACGGCGCAATCAATAAGCATGTAGCTATCGGTACTACCATCAATCTTGTAGCATTCAACTATGATTACGGTTCAAAACGCGCCGTACAGGAAGCTTTCCGCGCAAACGGGTATTGGTTACCTTATAATACAGAAACAGGTGAAGTCAATTATCAGCCAGGCAAAGACTTACGTCCGGGACAATCTTCCAGTCTGACCTTTCCGGCAGGATTCTCCTCCTCCGTATCTCCCTTGATAGATTCAATGAACTCAAAAGACGAGACAAAAGGTTACCGGGTTTTAGGCACAATGTACGCACAGTACAAACCGATTGACGATGTTATCATAAAGACAACCTTCTCCCCCACCTTTTCCACCAGACGCCGAGGTGAATATTACGGTGGATTGTCTTCCATGCAATCCGGGACATACAATGCGACCACCAATCCTACGGGAACAGCATCTGCATCTGTCACACGAAACGAGTCTTTCTCATACACCTGGGATACACAGGTAAACTACATGAAGAGCTTCAATAATGACCATAACTTGAATGCCATGGCGTTATTGAGCGTGTATAGCACAGAAGCTGAAAAATACGCACTGACTGGAGAAGGGGTTACTCCTGAAACTTTATGGTACAATCTAGGATCAGCAGGTACATACAGTGGCGTTGAAAGTTCCTATGGAAAGGCAACCATGTTATCTTATGCGCTCCGGATAAACTACAACTACAGAGGTAAATATCTGGCTACCGTATCTACTCGTTGGGATGGATCATCCAAATTCCAGGATGGACATAAATGGGGCATGTTCCCTTCAGCGGCGTTGGCTTGGCGCATCAGCGAAGAAAACTTCATCCGCGAGAACACCCCTTGGATCAGCAACTTAAAATTACGTGCCAGTTATGGTGCTACCGGCAACAATGCATCTGTAGGCAACTATGAAACATTATTCCTCGCCAGCAAACTCTATTATTCAAGTTTCGGAAAAGGTTTTGGACCTGATGTGGTAAATGAGTTACTGAGTTGGGAAAAAACAACAGAATTCAATGCAGGCTTGGACTTCGGTTTCTTGGATGGAAGAATCTCCGGTAGCCTAGACTGGTACACAAAAACTTCAAAAGACTTGTTGATGGATCAGAAACTACTGCTTGAACAAGGCACACCCGACGGAAAAATGACAGCCAATGTCGGTAAAGTCCGCAACCAAGGTATTGAATTAATGTTGAAGGGAGTTTTGTTTCAAACAAAAGATTTCTATTGGGACGTCACAGCCAGCTTTGCAAAGAACAAAAATGAAATTCTGGAACTGCAAGGACAAAAAAAGGATATGCGTGCCCAAAGATGGTTCATAGGCCAACCCATTGACGTAGCCTACGACCTGAAACAAACCGGTATCTGCACGCAAGCCACGGCGAACGAACAAGTGACCATAAACGGTGTCACCAAAACAAAGAGTGAATGGTATGGATATTTTGAGGGATGTATGACCTATGAAGATATTAACAAAGACGGCAAGATTGATGACTCTGATCGTCAGATTATCGGCCAGGCACTACCAAAATGGACTGGTAATCTGTCTACTTCGCTCTCTTACAAAAATTGGGATTTCTCCATGACCATCAATACTAAACAAGGCCATACGCTCTATAGCCCATTCATGCAAGAATTTACAGATTATTCAGACCGTGGCCGTACCAAGCTAAGTATGGATTTCTATATTCCCGAAGGGGCACCTGTATTCAACTACAGCTGGGACGGTAAAGATTACTCCTCGTTAACCTCAGACCGTACTGTAGTCGCCGATCATACCATCGTAGGGTCTTACCCTTATCCGTTCAATGACGCCAACTACAATCATGGTGGCGGTAACGGCTGGTACACAGGCAAGAATACCGAATTCAAAGCCAACAACTATGTAGATGCTTCTTACTGGAAAATCAAAAATATCACTGTAGGTTATACCTTCTCCAAGAATCTGATAAAAAAAGTGGGGATAGAAAGCCTTCGTATCTATGCAAATGTACTGAATCCATTCACATTCACCGACTACAAAGGGTTTGATCCGGAATGGGCGGATGCAGGCATTTCCGATGGTACCGGTGGTCCGAGTTCCATCAGCTACCAGATTGGTCTTAACGTGAAATTCTAATATAAAAATGAATATGATTATGAAAAAGATATATATACTTGCGGCAGTATTCTCTTTCGCCGCATTGACCGGATGTTCCGATTTTCTGGATCAAGAACTGAAATCCAATGTTCCGGGACCAGATTATTATGCTACCGAAAATGGTTACGAAAGCCTTGCCAATGCAGCCTACAGTTCACTGCGAACCATCTATGGCGGTGACCCCTGGCTGTTTGAAGGAGGTACAGACTTGTTTGCCACCGGACGTACCACGGTGAACGTATGCGACCTATACGGCAATGCGTTCACCAGTGCCAATGACGCCGTAGCCACCTTCTATACGGATCACTACAAAGCCATATCATTAGCCAATGAAACAATCTATTGGGGTGAAAACAATACTTCAAGAGCTGGCAGAATAGCCGAAGCACGCGGCTTGCGCGCACTTTACTATTTGAACTTGGTACAACAATTCGGTGGTGTGCCTTTAGTCAAGGAACGTGTTTCGGGCACTATGACAAGTGCCGAACGTGTCTCCGCAGAAGAGGTATATAACTTCATCATCAACGAATTAACAGAGCTGAGCACATCTTCCAATTTAGCATCAAACGCTACAGACGGGCGTTTCAACCAGAAAGCGGCTTACCATTATCTGGCAAAAGCCTATCTGTCAAGAGGATATTTAACAAATTCCACTTCTGATTTCCAGGCAGCCATTACAGCAGCAAAGGCAGCCGGAGCCGGGCAAGCCTTGACCACACCTTTTGCGACCCTGTTCAGCAATGCAGGTGAAGGCAATGCAGAGGTCCTGTTTTATGTAGGCTATAGCGCAGAAACGGTGGACGATCCCAAGGATGACGGCAACAAGCAACAAGCCCATTTCTGCTCTTATCTGGATGGACAAGAAAAGGGGCATAAATATACATCTTCCACTCTGACTCCAACTTTATGGATGCATGAAGTATTCAATACCAATACCACCAATCCGGCACAAGACGAACGTTATGAAGGCACCTTCATGACAGAATTACGGAAAAGTTATTGGGATTACTATGACGAGGACAAGAAAAACACAAGTCCTGTCACCTATTACTACTGTCCCTCCTGGGAAATAGCCAACATAGATGCATGGCGCGCCGAATATCCCGACGCCCGCGCCAATGCACAGGTAGTGGAAATGCTTCCGGAAGGGACTAACATCTCCGGCATCCAAACAAGCTATGACGCCAAAATGACGGAAGATGTATATGGCGTAGCCTCTTTCCGCAAGTTTGATGATACAGAGAACGGAAAGACCTATTTCAACACCCAGTCTTCCATGCGTGACATCTACCTGGCACGTTTAGGTGAAACCAACCTGATTGCCGCAGAAGCTTGCATCAAGGCAAATGATCCAGCCGGAGCTGTTGCATTTGTCAATATTGTACGTAACCGTGCCAAGGCAACTCCGGCCACAGAAGCAGAAATGAACATTGATTACATCTTGAACGAGCGTGCCCGTGAACTTGCCGGTGAATACCATCGTTGGGCCGATTTGGCACGTACCGGTAAACTTGCCGAATATGTAGAAGCACATAATCCGGACATATCAGCCGGGCAGGTAACCGACAAATTCTATTTACGTCCTATTCCATTGTCAGCCATTGAGCTGAACCCTGCTCTAGAAGGACACCAAAATGAAGGTTGGTAAGGATTCTCATAGATTATTGAATAAAACAACAGGTCTATGAGTAAGATCGGGAGATTTTAAAATAGACATTCTTTGCAAGGAAGAGGGGACACCGCAAAAACTGAAGTGCCCCCTCTGTTATTTATCATTCATCCAAATCTTTTCCCCACAAATCAACGTCGGACGGGGCCTTCCACAAGCTCCAGCCTATAGCCAGAGCTATCAGCAACACGAATATCAAAAATACAATCATAGTTTCAGTTTAGTTTTTATTGTTTTAATAACACGCTCAACGGCATTTAAGTTCAGTTATCCTTTCCCCTTCCGTTACTTTCTCATTTCCCTGTCCCTATACTCCGTCGGCGTCATCCCCATTTTCTGCTTGAAACATTTGCTGAAATAGCGCGGATCATTGATACCTACCATATAGGCAATCTGCGTCATCGAATATTCTCCGGTGCCGATCAGCTGGACGGCACGGTTAATGCGCATCTCCTTTATAAATTCAACCGGCGCCAGTCCGGTCAGGGTTTTCAGCTTCTTGAAGAATACGGAACGGCTGACGGCCAATTCCTGTACCAAGTCATCTACCACCAAATCACCGTTATCCATATTCTTTTCCATCAGTTCCACCAGTTTGTCCATAAACTTACGGTCGTTGGGAGACATTTCAGGAGTTTGTTCCTGCAGAGCCTGTCCCTTGCATTCTCCGGAAGCGGCAGCACCCGGCGACATCAGATTTTCCCGGTACAATTCCTGCAACTTCTGCCGTTGCACCAGCAAGTTCCTGACACGTGCTTTCAAATAAGTGGCACTAAAAGGTTTCGTAATATAATCATCGGCGCCATACTCCAAACCTTCCAGTTTACTTTCAATAGAAGTCTTGGCCGTAAGCAGCACGATCGGAATATGACTGGTGGTCATATCCGCACGCAACTCACGCATCATGGATATACCGTCTTTCTCCGGCATCATCACATCACTGACAATGATATCCGGCAAGAATTTCAGCGCCTTGCTCCATCCCTGCATGCCATCCGCCGCCTCCACAATACGATATTCCGGTGCAAAGATGCTGCGCAGGAACAAACGTAATTCCGAATTGTCCTCCACCAAAAGCATTGTCTCCTGCTGCTTTTCCGCATCCCTATTTTCCATGGTCTGCCCTTCATCCGCCTGTGATACAGATACGCTGTTTATATTCACGGCATGTTCTGCCGCCTCCAGCCCTGCGGCAGCATCATCCTGCAGGAATTCCACGGAACTGTCATAATGCTCCTTGCCCTTCAAGAAATCGACATGGAAGCAACTGCCTTCTCCCACCTTGCTATCTACTGTGATAACGGCCTTATGCATTTCCACCAGTTCCTTCACCAACGAGAGTCCGATGCCCGTACTGGATTGGTTGAACAAGTTACGGTCCACCAGATTCTCAAAACGGACAAAAATGGATTTCTTCTTGTTTTCGGCAATACCTATACCTTGATCCTGCACCCCGACAGAAACAGATTTCTCGTCTTCATGAATGAAAACCTTGATCATCTTGTCGTTCGGCGTATATTTAAAGGCATTGGAAAGCAGATTGAATACAATCTTCTCATACTTGTCCACATCCACCCACAGATACAGTTCTTCCTTTTCCGTTTCAAAAAGAAAATCAATGCGATGTTCTTCGGCCACGGAGTCAAAACTTTCCATGACCTTGCGGGTGAAAGCCACCACGTCTATGCGCTGAACCTGCATCTTCATCTTTTTGTTCTGTATCTTACGGAAATCCAGAATCTGATTGATAAGGCGCAGCATACGGCTTGTGTTACGCTCCACTACCTGCAACTGCTCGCGGGCATCTGCCGGAAGAGAGGTATTTTCCAGCACATATTCCACAGGACCGGAAATCAAAGTCAGCGGTGTGCGCAACTCATGAGAAATATCCGTGAAGAAGCGCAGTTTCATATCCGTCATCTGCTGTTCCACAGCCACCTCATGCTTCAATCTGTAGATTGTGAACAAGATATACACGGCCGTTACAATGATCAGCAAGACAAACAGGACATAAAGGAAATAAGCAAAAGGAGTCTCCCAGAATGAAGGGAGAATCTCTATCTCAAGCGTACGGACATTATCAGTCCAGACACCGTCGGCATTTGTGGAACGCACCTTGAAAACGTAATGCCCCTTTGGCAGATTGGTATAAGTAGCCATTCTCTGCTTGCCTACATAATTCCAGGCTTTCTCAAAACCGTCCAGGATATAGGCATACTGAATCTCGGCAGGCGCCGAATAGTCAAGGGCAGCGTATTGAATCGTAAAAATATTCTCCCGGTGTGACAAGACCAGCTTACTGACATCATCCAGTCCCCGTTTCAATACAGAATCATCTCCCGGCATCACATCTTCATTGGCTATCAGCAACTTGGATAGCACAATGGAAGGAACATAGCTGCTTTTACGCGTAGAATCCGGATTGAATATAAAGATACCGTCGCTTGTTCCGAACAGGATATTCCCTAAAGAAGTGCCGGCAGACGCAGCCTCGCTGAACCGCACCCGGTAAGAAATGTCCTTATCATTATAATTTTCAAATTTCCCGACAGAAGGTATAAACTTGCTGATACCGTTTTCCGTACTCATCCAAAGGTTGCCTTTTCCATCCTCACGCACCGAGAGCAGGACATCAGAGGGCAACCCGTCCTCAACGGAATAGCATCTGAACCTGGCATTCCCCTCTTTGTCAAGTGACACCAGCTTATTCAGTCCGCCTCCGAAGGTAGCCAGGTAAAGCTCCTTTTCACGGGTAGAAACAATCCAGTGCACATCGTTATTGCTCAAGCTGTGCAAATCTTCGGGAACACGGATAAAATGATGGAACTTTGCATCTTCCGGGCTTTCGAAACCTTCGTCCACCATCAATGCCCCTACAGTGGTCCCTATCCAGATATGCCCTTGTCCGTCACCGGTTATGAACCGCGCCTTATAGCAATCATTGATAGGATAGCCTTTCAGGTTATTCCGATGGCTGACGAAAATCTCCCTGCCATCCTGGCTGCGTGCCAGATAGTTTATGCCCCCAGCAAAAGTCGCCACCCAAATGCGTCCACGAGCGTCTTCATAGACGCAATAGACGTTATTGTCACTCAAACTGTAAATGTCATCCTTACTATACTGGTAACGGGTAAGCCTGTATCGTCCATTTCCCAGAGGCTCGGCCTTCACCAAGCCTGCACCTTTCGTGGCAATCCATAGATTGCGCTTACTATCCTGCATGATAAAATATACATTGCCGCGCATGGGAGTACCCGTCCGCGCTATCACCCCTGCCTCAGTCAGATAGCCCCGCTCCTCACGGTTCTTGTCATATACCCGGAGCTTGCCGTCCTTTAAGCCTACCCAAAGGTTATGTTCGTCATCTTCACAAAGCCCACGGACTTCATTGCTCAATGATTCATACCGATGGGGTACAGGAGTAACGAGCGAAAACAGCGAAGGACGGAAAGTCACCTTCTCCAGCCCCTTGGAGTGAGTACACATCCATAAATTCCCCTGCCTGTCGGAAAAGGCGGAATGTATCTTGTTGGAAAACTTCCAGCCATTCCCCGTCAAACTATTATGGAAAGGACGCAGGCAATTATTTTCTTTGTCAAAGTAAGAGAAGCCCCCTCCGTACGGGTGTACCCATACAGTGCCGTAAACATCCTCATGCACATGGAAAGCCGGGCGGGAACGGTCTGTACTGGTAGGCTCCACCGCGACGGTTTCCGTCTTGAAAGTCTTGTTCCGGGCATTGAAATGAATGATGGAACCCGACACATATTGTTCAAACCATACCTCCGAGTTCTTATCCACATACACAGAATGCACAGGAGCTTCGGCCAAGCCGGAAGTCGTGTAATGCTCCAATTCCTTGGAACGGAACCGATAAATAAAGACACCGTCAGTGGCAGTTACCGCCAACATTTCCTGTTCGTTGAGTTTCTTGAGCGCAACCACCCGTGAAGGTACGTTCAGCTGAAGCAGCCGGAACTGCCCGTTCTGTTTCCGGTAACACCAAATTCTTCCGTGATCCGAGCCGAAGAAGATCTCCTCTCCCTGTTCCTGGCTGGTATAAAAGGAAATCCTCTTATTTTCTTCCTGCCTTGCCGTTTCCACAAAAAAAGAGACAGGCTCTTCGGCCTCCGGAGACAACAAGCCCAGCCCGTTATCAGTGAGTATCCACTCATTCCCTGAAGCGTCTTCACTTATTCCATGCACATGATTTACCGGAAAAACTCCGGACTTGCCCGAATACCATGTCGTGGCACACCGATGCGTAATACTGTCGGTAGTCACGCGAATGGCTCCTTCTTTTTCCGTAAACAGCCATACCGAGCCGCCCGGCAGGACATGTATAGAGGTGACCGCCACACCACTGCCCGGTTCATTTTCCGCAGGCACCCGTTCAAAACGTTCTGTACTCGGGTCAAAACGATAGGCATGGTTATCATAGGTCTGCAACCAGAGGAAGCCGAATTTATCTTCGCAAATCTGGTCCATACGGTCATTCGTCAAAGCAATCTGGCTTCCAAGCTTCGCCTTATAGACCTTGAAAGAATATCCATCGAACTTATTCAAACCATTCCAGGTGGCAAACCACATATTCCCTTTGTAATCCTGCAGGATACCCATAACCGTATTCTGGGACAATCCGTCCTCCGATGAATAATGAGTAAAAAAACAATCCGGCTGTGCCTTTGCCGCCATCACACAAATCAAGCCTGCTATCAGGTATAAGATTCTTTTCATCATATTCAGTCCATTCTGTGCGGTAAAGATACATATTTCATTGAAAATTCTTGTATCTTTGCTTCTAATTTAATAACCGCAACAGATAGACAAACCATGAAACACATTCTTCTCTTTTCCATTCTGTCTTTTTCCCTGCACTTCACAGCCATAGCGCAGACCGACACCACATCCTATGAAGTAGTAAAGAACATGCCGGTCTTTTACGAGCAGCTGAAACAGCAACTCACCTATCCCATGGCATGGGGAAACTCTCCAACAAAAATATTCAGCCAATGGCGTACGGAAGCACGCGCAGTTCTGACGGAATGCATGCAGAACCTTGCCCCTGCCCCGGAAAGTCATGAAATGGAAGTAGTGGATACGGAACACAGGAACGGATACGAGGCACGTAAAATCCTGTTCAACGTATCGGAATGGTGCCGTATCCCCGCCTATCTGCTTGTGCCGGAAGGGAAAGGCCCTTTTCCTGCCATCGTGATGCTGCACGACCACGGGGCACACTTCTCTATCGGGAAAGAAAAAATGGTACGTCCCTTCCATGTAAAGCCCGAAGTCCTGGCAGATGCGGATGACTGGGTCATGCGTTGTTACGACAGTCAATATACCGGAGATTACTTTGCGGCCAACGGCTATGTCGTACTGTCCATAGATGCCTTGTTCTGGGGAGAACGGGGACGTAAAGAGGGGATCAGTTATGACGGGCAACAGGCTTTGGCTTCCAATTTCCTGCAAATGGGCAGTTCCTGGGGAGCCTTTATCAATATGGACGATGTACGCAGCGCTGAATTCCTCTCTTCCCTTCCTTTTGTAGACAAGGGAAAAATAGGATGCCTGGGATTCTCCATGGGAGCTTACCGCTCCTGGATGCTTTCCGCCATCACCGACTGCGTCAAAGCATCTGCTTCCATCTGCTGGATGAATACTACCGGCTACCTCATGAGCCTGGCTAACAATCAGAATAAAGGCGGCTCGGCCTACTCCATGATTGTCCCCAACCTGCGCCGGTACCTGGACTATCCGCACACTGCCAGCATTGCCTGTCCCAAGCCCACCCTCTTTTTCAACGGAACACAAGACAAACTGTTTCCGGTAGCGGGAGTGAAAGATGCATACGCCACCATGCAATCTGTCTGGAAAAGCCAGCATGCGGCAGACCGCCTTGTCACTAAAATCTGGAACGAGAAACATTTCTTCAACAGGGAGATGCAGAAAGAGACTTTGGAATTCTTCAATAAATGGCTAAAATAGCCGGGCCAATATCAAGAAAATACGACTATGAGAAAGAATTTCCTTTGTTTCATTTCATGCTTATGGGCTATCTGCCTGTGCCATGCCCAACTTCCTCATATCTTCACCCAATATACATCGGAGAACGGCCTGTCCCAGAAGACGGTACAAAGCATTATACAAGACCATAAAGGGCTCATGTGGTTTGCCACATGGGACGGATTATACAAATTCGACGGATATACATTCAAAAACTACAAAGCCCATCCGGGAGACCATATCGGTCTGAGCAATAACCGGATGGACAATATCAAAGAAGACCCGTATGGCTATATCTGGCTACAGAGCTATGACCAGCGTGTCTTCCGCTTTGACCCGAGAACAGAGAAATTCCAGGCCATTCCATACGACAATTACCTCTCACAGGAACTGTACGTACTGCCTACGGGGGACGTATGGATAACCACCAGCCAAAAAGAACTGATTCATATCACAACCCACCCCGATACCCATGAGATGGTTGCCGATAATTTTTTCAAAGCACATCAAATACCCTATCAAGAAAGAGTAAACCAAATCTTCCTGGACCGGCAACGGAACCAATGGCTGCTGACCGAAAACGGCATGTATAAACTAAGCCGGGACGAAAAAGGAGAACAACTGTCCCCCTTTTTCGTGGCACCTCCCAAATCGGAAAAGCAACCATTCTACGAAGCGCTGGAAGAGGGGCAAACCATCTATTTCACCTCCAGCAAAGGATGTGTCTGGCAGTTTGCCAACGAACAGTTTATCCTGAAAGATTTCCCGACCCACTCATCCGTCAAATTCATCCGGCCACTCCAAGACAAGCAACTATTCATAGGTACGGCCAGTGACGGTTTCTTTGTATATAGTCCGGAAAAAGGCCAATCGGTCCATTACAACACCACCGTTTCTAAAAATCTGAAAGACAACCACATCAAGGAAGTTTACATAGATTCGCACCAGGAGGTATGGCTCAGGCATAACATCACGGGAGTCACTCATTTCAATCCCCGGACAGCATGCATTGACTACTTTATCCTCCAAGACAAATACGGCAAAGACATCGTGGATTCCCGGCCCGAGATGTATATCTACGAAGACATCAACGGCTCGTTATGGCTCCATCCTTCCGGTGGAGGGCTCGCCTGGTATGACCGGAAAAACAACCGGATACGTCCCTTTTACAATCCCGCCCTGCAATCCGGCTGGAGTTCCGACAACAAAGTGACCGGGTTGTTTACAGACCGGCAGGGCAACCTCTGGCTCTGCTCCTATGGCAACGGGCTGGAAAAGGTCACATTCAACACAAGCCACTTCCATCTGCTTGCCGCACATCCGGAGGACTCTGAATTTCCCGGAAACAACACCCGTGCCGTCTATCAGGACAGAAGCGGAAATATATGGGCAGGCAACAAAGACAAAATCATACGTATTTATGACAAGGACTTGAAATATATAGGCAATCTTACCGCCCAGGGTAAAATATCTCCAAACGGTACGGATGAACTGGGGATAGCCTATTCTTTTACACAGGACCATACCGGCACCATCTGGATAGGAACCAAAGGAAACGGGCTGATAGCCGCCACTCCCAACGGAGATTCCAAATCTTTCCGGTTACAGCAATACACGGCGAAGACAGACAACATATACAGCATAAGCGGCAACAATATTTACAGCCTGTATGAAGACAAGCAGCACCGGCTATGGATTGCCACATTCGAAGGAGGCATCAACTTCCTGAACCTCGATGCAGGCTCCCAATCCCCCCAGTTTATCAACTACAGGAACCGGCTGAAAAATTACCCTATCAGCCAATGCTACCGCACACGCTTCGTGACCAGCGACCCCAAAGGAAACATCTGGATCGGCAGCACTACCGGCCTGCTGATGTGTGACGGAAATTTCAGTGAACCGGAAAGAGTCAGCTTCCGCCAATTCAGCCGCATACCTTCGGACATGAGCAGCCTCAGCAACAACGATGTGCACAGCATCTTTTTTACCCGAAACGGTGAAATGTACATATCCACTTTCGGAGGAGGATTCAACAAACTGATCTCGCTTGATGACGACAAAGCCACGTTCCGGCCTTACACAATGAAAGAAGGACTCTCCTCTGATATCCTTCTTTCCGTCGCCGAAGACCGAAAAGGGAATCTATGGTTCGCTACAGAAGAAGAATTATGCAAGTTTACCCCTTCAACCGGAGATATAGAGAATTACCCCTCCAAAGTATTCCCGCAACATATCAACTTCAATGAAGGCGCCGCATTGAAAACGCAGGACGGGCAACTCATGTTCAATACCGTAAAAGGGATTCTTTACTTTTCACCGGATTCCATCAATACCAACCGCTATGTCCCTCCTATCATCTTTACCAATTTCCGGCAGGCGGAACAAACGGTAACTCCCAGGACAGGCGGAATCCTGACTACCGATATCGACGACACCCGGCTGATAAAACTGCCCCATAACCGGAACAGCTTCAGCATCCAGTTTGCCGCCCTGGACATGAGATACCCCAACAGCATTTCGTATGCATACCAATTGGAAGGTTTTGAAAAGAACTGGAATTACATAGGCAACCAGCGGACAGCCACTTACACCAACCTCCCCAAAGGCACCTATACCCTCAAGGTGAAATCAACCAACAGCGACGGAGTATGGGTGGAAAATGTCCGTACCATGCAATTTACCGTGCTTCCCTCTTTCTGGGAAACACCCTGGGCATATCTGCTCTATACCCTGTTCATTGTCCTCGTCATCCTTACCGCCTCCTATATACTGTTCACCATCTTTCGCCTGAAACACAAAGTGTCGGTGGAACAGCAAATATCAGACATCAAGCTACGTTTCTTTACCAACGTATCCCATGAGTTGCGTACTCCGCTTACCTTAATTGCAGGCCCCATAGAACAGATTCTGCAGAACGGGCATTTAAATCACGAAGAAAAGGAACAACTGTCATTGGTAGAAAGGAATACCAGCCGCATGCTCCGTCTTGTGAACCAAATACTGGACTTCCGTAAAATACAAAACAACAAAATGAAGATGCGGGTGCAGCAGATAGATTTGATTCCCTTTACCCGACACATTATGGAAAGCTTCAACTATCTGGCCGACGAACACCAAATAGACTTCGGGCTGAAGACGGAGCTTGCCTCCCTCCACATCTGGGCAGATACGGACAAACTGGAAAAGATTCTGTTCAACCTGTTGTCCAATGCCTTCAAATATACTCCGCAGGGCAAACAGATAAAAACAGTGATTACAGAAACGGAAACGGAAGTAGCCGTTACGGTAGAAGACCAAGGCATCGGCATAGCAGAAGACAAACAAAAATCATTATTCGTCCGTTTCGAGAACCTGATGGACAAGAACCTGTTCAATCAGTCGAGTACCGGCATCGGGCTATCACTGGTGAAAGAACTTGTCGAAATGCATCATGGGCACATCAGCCTGCACAGCCACCCGGGTGAAGGGAGCCGGTTTACCATCAGACTTCCCAAAGGCAAGAGTCACTTTGACGAAACTACAGAATTTATCCTGTCCGACCAGGTAATAACAGACACCGGGCAGGTATTCCAAACCTCACAGCTCCCCCTCCTTGCCGAAAGCGGGCAAGAATACATGGATAAGGAAAAAGAGAGTATTCTTATCGTTGAAGACAACCAGGAACTGCGTTTTTTCCTGAAAACCATCTTCATCCAGCACTTCAATGTGATAGAAGCCGAGAATGGAAAGTCCGGTTTGGAAAAAAGCAAGAACTGTCAGCCCGATATCATTGTCAGCGACGTGATGATGCCCGGAATGGA
The DNA here is from genome assembly GCF_000195635.1 of Bacteroides fluxus YIT 12057. GTDB lineage: Bacteria > Bacteroidota > Bacteroidia > Bacteroidales > Bacteroidaceae > Bacteroides > Bacteroides fluxus. The sequence continues at coordinate 70,323 of NZ_GL882633.1, forward strand.
TGGAATAGAAATGGTGCGTGCCCTTCGTGAAGATATAACTACCAGCCACATACCTATCGTATTGCTGACCGCCAAATCGAATACAGAAAGCAAGATAGAAGGCATGAAACAGGGAGCAGACGATTACATTACGAAACCCTTCAGTGCCGCCTATCTCAAAGCCCGCATCTTCAACCTGCTCGAACAAAGAAAGAAACTGCAAGCATTGTACTGCGCCAGTCTGCTGCCTGCCCGCTCCGAGCAACCGCCCGCAGAGCACTTCAAGGCACAACAGCCCGAAAGAGTTCCGGAACCTTTCCTTTCTGCCAACGACCGCAAGTTCATGGACAAGGTATTGGGAACCATTGAAAAGAACATGGACAATGGCGAACTTATGGTAGAAGACATCGCGTCGGAAGTGAACATGAGCCGTTCCGTATTCTTCAAGAAACTGAAGACATTAACCGGCTTATCACCTGTCGAATTCCTCAGAGAAATACGCATGAAACGTGCTGCGCAGCTAATAGAGACAGAAGAGTATAATATGGCACAGATTGCTTATATGGTGGGGATTAACGATTCTCACTATTTCAGTAAATGCTTCAAACAGCAGTACGGTATCACTCCTACGGAATACAAGGTCAATCAGAGGCAGGCGGACAGGCGGAAGACATAAAAATTATTTAAGGTTCTTTGTTTATCCGATGAGAATAAGTTACTTTTGTACACTATAAATTCATGTCGGAAAAATACCAAGACATTAATATTTAAAGAAACAATGGAAGAACAACCATTTGATTATTCAGAAGTTCCCAGACAATTCGGCCTATGTGCCGCCCGGGACTGTCCCCAAAGTGCCACCTGTTTGCGGCAGATATCCTACAACTTTGCCCCTGCCAGTTCTCCTTTCCTATCTACCTTGAATCCCCGGAAGATTGCAGAAATGACACCGGGCAAATGTGAATACTATTGTTCCAACAAGAAAGTCCGTTATGCCAAAGGCTTTTTATGTACAACAGAATCACTTCCAGTACGTGTATCTCCTATCTTCCGTTACAGACTGATAGGCAGTTGGGGATTCAGAAGATACTACCAGAAGCGGAAAGGCGAAACACTGTTGTCACCCGCCGAACAAAGACAGGTTATTGCATTAGCCAAAGAATTAGGACTGAAGCAGCAGGAGTACTTTGATGCCTATAAAGAAACATATTGTTGGAAATAGGACTCCTTTTCATCAGCAGAAAGTATTGCATTCCTTGCTTCATTGCATCACATCTTTTACATCAAGGCATAAAAGTGTTTACATTATTGGGTAACGACCGTTACACTAAGAGGTAACAACCGTTACATACTTGAGTAAAGCCTTTTACATCAGCATGCAACTCATGCGTAAACAGAATACGCTGGTAATTAAGTGCATAACCGTATTATAAACCTTATATAAAAGTGAGGATTGCAATTACTATGGCAAAAGAAACTCCATATCCAATCATATAATGTATATTTGCAGGCGATATCCAACCTTGCTAAATGAAACAAAACATAATAGCCCTAAGTATAGCCACGTTTTTCTGTATCCTGATTACAGGAGGATATTCTGTAACCTTGTATCGTGATGTTCAAAACATTGGAAGGAATTTCTGATATAACTGTCGTTTATGACGGCAACAAGACCTATCAACTAAAAAAAAGCCCATTCCATCGAAAAAAAAGACAATTCTTCAAGAGATGTCAGCGCAAACTAACCAAGTGTAACCAAATCCAACTAAACGAAACAGAATCAGATGGATAGAAACTTGGTTACTAATGGTTACAGAGTAAAATGGAATATCTGCAACTTTTCACATACCTTTGCGTGCATATAAAAGCAGCAATGCTCCATATGAAATAACTAATCTTATATAAATATGCTCGAAATGAAAAAAAGTTTTTTTGCAGTTGCCTTATGCATGGTATGTGCAATCAGTGCTTTCATAGGTCTGAACACTAAAAAAGAAATGGATGATCTACTCTTGATGAATATAGAAGGCTAGCCTTCGGTGAAAGTTACGTTCCAATAGATTGCGTTGGAAAGGGGAGTGTGGATTGTCCGAAAAAAGGAATTAAAGTTGAATATGTAATTGAAGGCGGGAGTCTTGGCGAAGATCGTCATTAACATATTTCTACCCTGGACGTTGTTGGGCCAGATATGGAAATTTATTAGAGAAAAACAAATATACAGGACCGGCTTGTGTACGCACGTCAAACACGTCGAATTATTGTGATGTTTGTTATTAATGATTAATGTCAGAGGCATGTCAGATACTAATCCGCTTTAATGCTAATCGCAGAAAAAGGTTGGCAGTAAAGTTAAAGTCAATGAAGTATCTTGACTTGCCCCATGACTATATTAAGAATTGTATGAAGAATATTATATTGTTTTGTTTACTGTATTTGATATCTTCCTGCACTTCGGGAACTATTAAGCATGAAGTGTTTATGGATACGGAGATAATATCTGTTGAAAATGCAATAAAGGATGATATGTCTTTTTTAGACAGTATTGAAATTATTCCTTTAGAGAGTAAAGACCACACCTTGATGAAGGAGTTTAGTAGTTTCCAATATTTGAAGGAACAAAAGATGTATATGATTATGGACAGTAGGCAATATATCTTTTTATTTGATGAGAACGGTGATTATATAAGCAGTTCTAATACCTGCAGAGGTGAAGGTCCCCATGACTACTTGATGGCGGTTGATGCAGTTTATAACCGTTATTCTAATATGATAGAGATTTACAGTCCGGTAGGACAGGGAATCATTCACCGCTATGACCTTTCTTTTAATTGGGTAGAAAACAGCCGTTTGCCAAATAGTGACAATTTTGCTGCTATGAAAATGGATCTTTTAGACGAGAATATATATGCTTTTGAACCTGTCCGGAATGAAGAAGAAAACCTTACGATACGGTTATGTGATTTTTCTACGGATAAGACCTCTCATTCAAAGGACGTCTCTCTTATAGAGGAAGGGTATGTTTCAACTCTAACAATGATGCAGAAAGCTTTTTCGCAATGTGATGCTGCGTTATATTATGCTCCTTATTATATGGATTATCATTTTTATGAATATAATTTGGTACAAAGAAATTTTAAACCTATTTACGAATTGGATTTAGGAGATAAGGTGACAAAGAAAGAATTGGATGAAAAATTAAAGGACCAAATAGGCTCAAAAGAATTTTTTTGGAAGAAATGTGAATATTTGTTAGCGTCCGAATATTTATTGCCAATTATTCGGATGATTGATGATTCATTTGTGTATGCTTGTTGCATCCGAAACAAGAAAACTTATCATCTGATTTATAACAGGAAAACAAAAAAAACTTATTTTTTGTCTCCGGAAGCTCCGGTGAATATGCATAGATGTTATGCTCTACAAGACAATGTTTTGGCTACAATCTTGTTTCCTTATGAATTAGAGAAATATGTGAATGAGGAAAGCAGAATGTATATGTCTGAGAAAACATTGCGGAGATTGGAAGAAGTGAAAGATGAAGACAATCCAGTTGTTATCAAATATTATTTGATGAAATGAAATACTTATATTGTGTATTGTTTGTAATGTGTATGTCATGTTCAAGCGAAAAGAAGCAAACTACTGTTGATATTATTAAAGAGTGGAACGGTAAGGTTATTAAATTCCCTGAAAAATGGGAGCCAAGAAATTATGTAGAAAATACCTTGGATAAATACAGGTTTGAACATTATAGATATGCTATAGTGAATTATGTTGATTCTGTAGGGTGTGTTAGCTGTAGATTGAGTTAAAAAAATGGACTGATTTGTTTTCTATTTTAGATTCTTTAGATGTGCCTTGTATGTTTATTTTCAATCCTAAAAAAGGTGATGTGTCCCATTTGAAAGAATATTTAAAACATACACAATTTTCAGACCCAGTATATATAGACAAAGCTGATCCTTCAATTTATTAAACAATTTTCCCAACAAAGATGAATTTCAGACATTTTTAATAAATAGTGAAAATAAGGTTGTTGCTATAGGCAATCCTGTCCATAATTCTCAAACAAGATGTCTATTTAAAGATTATTCGGGATAACCAAGTCGTTTTTTTATATTTCATTGAAATCTTATTACCTTTGTTGGCTGCTACAATCATTGCATTGTTAGCATGTAATAGGTGTTTACTTTTATTTTTTTATGTCAATATAATATTTGTAATGAATAGCGGGGGGAGGAAATGGAAACAGGTCATGTGCGAGAATACAAAATTGCTGTTGGTATGTGTGGCTATAGGGCTTGTATCAGCTTGCATTACAGCCTGGTTTCTTTATCAGAACAAGACGGAGTATTGGAAAGTCCAGGCTCATAGAACTTTCCGGCAGGCTTTGGAGGATGAATTACGGAAGCGAAATGAAAAGGATATTTATTTTCATTCAGATGGCTATGTAGATGCGTCTGTAGCAGAGTCCAATGACCGGGAGAAAAGACCTATAACGGTGTCTATAGAAAGTGAACATGGCATAAAGAAGATAGTCATTCCTTATGAAAGGCACATTCATAATATAGAACGGGCTTCTTATTTGAGAGGATTACGTTCGGTTATGCTTAATAAATATCCATTGAGAGCTGATTCTTTAAATTTGGTGTGGGAGGGCTTATTGGCAAAAATGGGTTATCCCGGGAAAACGGCGGTGCGGGTCTCTGTAACAGATTGGCAGGAACATGAAACTTACACTTATTCGGATGATTCATTTTATGTGGCAAAATCGGATAGCCTTGTGTCTTATTATCTGGGATACAGATGTGAGTTTGGTGTGACCGGATATACATATTTTCCTTTGTGGAAGGTTTATTCCTTAATGGATATACTTTGGTTGTGCATTCTGGTTGTCAGTTGCTTTTGCTTGCCCTTGATTCAGAACTATGTGGTTAGGGGCTGTCACCGATTTTTCTTCAATAGGACATCAATGGTTGCAGAGAGGAAAGTTTCGGTGGTTGTTACCGACAAAAGTGGGTCGTGTATCTATCAACTGGAAGATGATTTGTTTTTTGACACAAGCTTAAGAGAACTGAAAAATACCAATGGCAGGGTGATATTGTCACCTATGTCTGCCAAATTGTTGCGAGGCTTTTTGGATGCGAAAGATTGCAGGCTGTCTAATGATGAGATAATGGAGTTGTTGTGGCCGGATGGTACAGGAACATCAGAGAAAGTACATACTAATATCAAAAGGCTGCGTGAGTATTTGTCTCAAAATACCGATTGGACGATAGAAAATGAGAGGCTTGCTTATCAGTTGAAAAAAGGCCATTTCATCGAAGAAAAGTCCGAATTGCAGGGCTTGACAGTATAGTCTGACAAAGTCTGACATTGTTAAAAAGAAGGTTCTGTCAGACTTTGTCAGACTTAAAATTTGGATAAAATTCAAGTTTCCCTCTACCTTTGTTATCATCATTACAAGAACATAATTAATATGAAAAACATGAAAAAGAAAGCTTTATTTATTGGTTTGGTTTTAGTTGCAATGGCTGCTGTTTGCTTTCAGCTTAATTCCAAGAAAGGTAATTTAGAGGGGCTGATGCTGGAGAATATAGATGCTTTGGCCTCTGGTGAATGGGGGCCAAATGCCATGTGCATTGGTACAGGTTCTGTAGACTGCCCTAAAAACCATGCAAAGGTGGAGTACGTAATAGAAGACTATCACCTTGAAGCCTTTAATTAACATATTGCTGTTGCTTACCCTGCTTGCCGCATGTGCTACTGCGACACACGAAAAGGGAATGCTCTATACCGACTTTCCGGAAACGAAAGAACTATCCGCTTCAACGCAGGTATTGTATACGGCTTTATTCCGTTATCCCTTTCGTATTCGGGTACAAGGTGATAGGGCTGTAGTTATGGATTTGCATGGACAAGAGACTTTTTTTCATCTGTTCCATTATCCTGATTTCAGTTATCTGTCTTCTTTCGGTAAGTTGGGTGATTCTCCCGAAGAGATGCTTTCAGCAGAAAATATCCGTTGGAACGGGCAATCCTTATGGACTCTTGACGCCAACAAGTCCGAATTAACCCGGTTTGGGTTTGACTCATCCGGTGATTCATTGCTTCGTCAGGAGACGGTGGGTTTGGATAAAGATATTCTTCGGGCATTGGACTTTGTAACGTACGGTGACAGTACTTTCATCATTCCTGATTATTCGGGCGACAGCCGTTTTTGTTGGGTAAACCGTGAAGGAAAGTTATTGCGCAAGATGGGCAAAATTCCTTCTTCCAATGAAGACGCATTGAAGAATGCCCGTCCCGCATTGGCGCAAGCATGGCGTAGCTTTATCGACTACAATCCGGAGAACGGAGTGCTTGCGGCAGTCACCCAGTTGGGCGAAATACTCGAAATCTATAATCTGCAGGACAGTACGCACGTGGTACGGATCGGCCCGCACGGCGAGCCGAAGTTTCAAGTTTCGCAAGGTTATGGCATCCCTACGGGTATCATGGGGTTCAGCGACGTACAGGTTACGGATAGTGCTGTTTATGCTGTCTTTCACGGACGTTCTTTTAAAGAAATCGCTCAAAATGCACGGAGAGGCATCCATGTGGATGGAGGAAAATACATTTATGTATTCAGCCTGACGGGTGAACCATTACGCAGATATGTGCTCGACCACCATGTCTGTGGCATATCCGTAAATGAACGGGAAGGAATCATTCTTGCTACGGACGTGAATAAGGATGAGCCGATAATAAAGTATAAAATGAAATAAAGGAAGAATAGGAATGGAGAGGAACGAACGGTGAACGTTTTGATGGTACAGGCGTGCCGTCCGTTCCATAACCCACCTAAAGGAGGTCTAGGCAAAGATAGGAAATAGAATTGAAATTGTAGCCTGTTTTTAACTATTTCAATAGATTGGTGAAAACAGACTCTTCAGGACGCTTCAATCCTGATAATGGGATGTGGACTTTGTGTTTGCACCTAATGAAAACCATTATTTTATTCACTTAAAAAAAAAGACTAATATGAAAAAATTAATTAAGATAGCTTTTGTCGCTGTATTTGCAGTAGTAGCGGGATATGGTGTTTATACCAACCAGAAATCAGAAACAATGTCCGATTTGATGTTGGCAAATGTAGAGGCGTTGGCGAGCGGAGAAACTTCGGATCAATGTCATACTAATGCTGATTATTCAGCAATCTGTAATTACTATGACAATGGGGCAGTCTGTCCTTGCGGATTTTAATTTATAGGTTGTAAATTATTAATACGAGAATGTTTAAAGTTATAATAAAATGAACTTTAAACATTCTCAATAACTAAGCACAAGATGAAGTATTTATTTGTATCTTTATTGTCTTGCCTTTTTTTCTCATGCGGTAATGAGAAAAAGAATACAAATTCGTATGTATATGATTTGGAGACAACGGAAAAAAACAAAACAATAGCATTGGACTCTGATGTCCGGTATAACGCATTCTATCTGTATGTGTTTAATGATGGGGGGAAGGAATATCTTGCTTTCCTTAATTATCGTACTAATCAGATCCTGTTTTATGACTTTACGAAAAGTGAATTCCTTTTTAAGCTGAATATAGAATCCGAAGGCCCCGATGGTGTGGTCCAACCTACAGGACTTTATATTAAGGATTTGGATAATATCTATGTTTCTTCTTATGCCTATGCAGGATTGATAAAGGTCGATACAACTTGCCGTGTCGTTCAAAAAATACCTTATGGGACTACAAGCGAAGGATACCAGGTGCTTCCATCTTATACCCCCTCTTCCCATCCCTATATCGCTCCGGTTCTGATTGATGATAAAATGTATATTACCCAACCTGCTGTAGAGCGTTTCCATGCTTTGGATAAAACGCCTCTTAGCGTGACTGTTGACTCTGTCTTGAAAAAGTGTGAGGGACTTCCGTTGACTTACAGCATTCTGACTAAAGAGGAACTGGAAGCCAATGACACTCGTTTTAGTCGCATATTTAACGGCAAGGAATTTATTTATTCTTTTTATGCAAGTGAGGATATAGTAGTAGCGTCAGTGGATCACTCCGATGTAAAAAGAGTGAAAGTGAAAAGCCGCTATATTGACTCTCCAACGGAAAAGCAGGAATTATCGGAAAAAGGACCGAAACTTAATCTTGAACTGGCACGCTATGGCGATTTGATATATGATTCGTATAGGGACGTGTACTATCGTTTTGCTTATCCTAAAACAGAATTGGAAGATAATATCCAATGGTGGGGAAAATCCGTTTATGGCAGGAAGAAATTTTCAGTAATCATTTTAGACAAGGATTTCCATGTTATAGGAGAGACATTGTTTCCGGAAGCCATTTACAATTCTTATGTGTTTTTTGTCCATAAGGATGGATTGTATATCAGCCGTGATTATCAGATGCTTTATGGCAATTCGGAAGATTATATGACTTTTGAGTTGTTCAATCTTACAGAGAAAAAATAGAGAAGTATTTTTTGCAATCAATTGTTTAGGTATGAAAATTTTGTTATTGTTTGCTTTTGCTGGGCTAGCCTTGTTTTCTTGTAAAAATTCTAAAATGACAGAAATGGAGGATTTGGTACAAGCATGGGATGGAAAAATGATACAATTTCCTTTAAATCCTGTTTTTACTATTTTAGATGAGGACACAATAGATTATGATATTCACGTAGGATATAAAATCTTAACTTATGTGGATTCTACAGGATGTACAAGTTGCAAGCTAAGGCTTCCTGAATGGAAAAGATTTATGTCTGTTGTAGATTCTGTAACATCTCGTTCTGTACAGTTTTTGTTCTTTCTAAATACTAAAGACAGAAGAGATATACGCCATACATTGCGCACAGACCATTTTCATCATCCTATTTGTATTGATGTAGAAGATAGTTTAAATAGGCTGAATAATTTTCCTAAAGATATGGCTTTTCAAACTTTCTTGCTTGATAAAACTAATAAAATAATAGCAATTGGTAATCCTGTATTAAATCCCAAAGTGAAAGAATTATATTTAAAGGTTCTTCAAGGAGAGGAAGTCGAATATAAGAAAAACATAAAAGTGATAAAGACTAAAGTAGGTATCGGGCAAATGGCTGTTTCTTTAGGAAGCTTCGATTGGAAAAAGGAACAAAAGGCCACTTTCATATTGAAAAACACCGGCAATCATCCGTTGGTTATCGAGCATGTGAATACTTCCTGCGGCTGCACTACCGTAGACTATCCTGAAGAGCCTGTTCGTCCTAGGGACAGTATCTCCTTGCAGGTTACCTACAAAGCCGACCACCCTGAGCATTTCAATAAAACCATCATCGTGTATTGCAACGCAGAATCTTCGCCATTGAGGTTGAAAATCAGTGGAACTGCGAAATAAAAATGAAAAATAAATGAAAGCACAGAATAATGTATATCCTTATTTCACTGTATGTGTATGTCTGGTTTTTTTCTTCTTTCCATCTTGCCGTCAGGAAACGGCGTTAGAACGGGCGTTGCGCCTTGCCGGTGACAACCGTGCTGAGTTGGAACGTGTATTGGAATATTATCGCAGTGACTCCCTAAAACTGAAGGCTGCTGAATTCCTTATACGCAACATGCCTTATCATATTGGTGTACATGAATGGATAGAAGACCCTCAGGGTCAATCTTATGAATTTGATTTAGAGATTGGTATATATGACGAAATCCTAATGTCACGGATGGATTCCTTGTCCGCATGCGGATACAAGATACGTACAGAAAAACACCGCGATATTGAGGTGGTCTCCGCCGACTATCTGATAGAAAACATAGATCTTGCTTTTGAAGTGTGGCAGAAACCCTGGTCGCGCAGCTTCTCCTTTGATGATTTTTGCCGTTATATCCTACCTTATCGGATTATGAACGAACCGCTCTGCTCCCTGCGCAGGGAAATGCAGCAACGCTATCTGCATTACCTTGATTCGGCAGGATTCACTACACCCGGTGAAGCTTGCCTTTTCTTGAACGGCATGCTGAAAAAGCGTTATACCTATGCCGGATTCTCCCCCACTTATCCTTCAATTGAGGAAATGAATAAAAACGGCAGGAGCAATTGCGAAGGACTGGCCATTTTTTACGCATTTCTTTTACGGGCGGTAGGAATCCCGACCGTTGTAGATCGTACGGTGTGGGCCAAATCGACAGATGGGCATGCCTGGTGTGCGATGTTGGATGAAAACCATATATTTCAAACTTTTAGCGGTGGAGATTCTGATTTTGAAACATTTAGAATTGTGTTCTCTAAACGCCGTAAACTCATTCCTCCCAAAGTGTACCGCAGAACATTTGACATCCAACGTCCCGATATTGTGATGGAAGATGATGGCTATCGCACATTCCTGAAAAATCCGTATTATCAGGATGTAACGGATTCGTATTACAATCCTTTCTTTGATTTGAGGGTGACCTTGCCTTTGGAAGCAGGAGAAAAGGATTCGTATATCTATCTGTGCGGTTCAGGTACGAACAATTATCAAGTATTGGCTTTGGGAGAACGCAAGGGCAGAGAGTGTATAGTGAAGAATGTCGTAGGAGACAATAACTTCATTATAGCAGAATGTAGAGACGGGGCGAATCTTAATTTTTTGACAGGAGTGCTCTATTTAGACAGTCTTGGCAACGTAACGGAGGGGATACGGGAATGACCGGACGGCTAAATAAGAATGGGAAATACTGTTTGGATATGATGCTCAAATGGTCGTGGCGTTTTCTTGTCGGTACGGCGCTTCTGTTTGTGTTTTATGTCCTTACACAGATATTTCTTTTTACATCCTTTTCCATCCCCAGTGACTCGATGTGTCCGCTCTTGCAGCCTGGAGACAATGTGCTGGTAAATAAGTGCTACGCAGGCGCACGTCTTTTCAGCTTGGAAGACGCGATAGATCATAAGCCACTGCATATAAGACGGATGCCCGGTACAAGTGATATTCTCCATAATGATGTGGTAATATTCAACTTCCCTTACCCCGAGCGTTGGGACAGCATTGGTTTTGATGTGATGCTCTATTATGCCAAACGTTGCATAGCTCTACCGGGTGATACACTGGAAATAAAGAATGGACATTATCGGGTGAGCGGCTACGGCGGCAGCCTCGGGAATATAGAATCTCAGGATGAGCTGGCACGCATAATGAGTACAGAGCAGGGGGTGCAATGGTTGATAAAGCAGAATTGCTACTATGCCTATCCTTTTGATTCTCTGTTGAACTGGAATATTAAAGAGTTAGGTCCGCTTTATATTCCCCGTGCAGGTGACCAGATACATCTGGAGCATTCTTCTGTAGTACTTTACAGGCAACTGATAGAATGGGAACAAGGGGCTAAATTAACAGAACAGAAAGGATGCTATCAATTGGGCGGGAATGAAATTACAAACTATACCTTTCAAAAGAATTACTATTTCATGGGGGGAGATAAAACGGAAAACTCCAGAGATTCCCGATATTGGGGATTGTTACCCGAAGAATATATCGTAGGCAAGGTTTGGAGAATATGGAAGTCCATAGATAAAAGTACCGGAACCACTCGTTGGGAAAGAATATGGAAAAAGATAGGATAAATAAGATAAGATGCGGAATTGCTGTTGTTCTGCAATGGACTGCCGTCGCTGTGCCGCTGTCACTTGTTTGCATTTCACATTCCACTCTTCCAATGGGTGAAACCGTAGGACAATGGGGATGGTTTGACAAGGCGGCTATTGTGGTTCCGATCGGCATTCTGTTAAGTTTGCTGGTTTCCTCAAACAAAGTTGCCTTATCTTACGTTAGTGCCATTTCATGGGTACTGATAGTCCAGGGAAGTGCGGAAGCTGTTTGGGGGTTGCGTCAACTTTATGGTTTCACATCATCCAATCATCCGCTCTATGCCTTGACAGGCTCTTTCTTCAATCCCGGTCCTTATTCGGGATATTTGGCGATGACGCTTCCCGTATGCCTGTATCAATGGCTGCTTTGCAGGCAGAAAAGGCGGACGCTTCGGCAGCCCCGACAAGACCGGTGGTCCCGGGAGGCGATTGTACGGGAGGCGGGGTATGCGGCAACAAGTTTGGCCATGCTGCTTGTCCTCTGTGTGCTTCCTGCCGGCATGAGCCGTTCGGCCTGGCTGGCTGCGGGTATCTCTTGCCTATGGGTATATGGTTGCTATGCCGGATGGGGAAATCGTATTCGCGGACAGTGGCGGCTGCATAGACGACGGACAGCGGTGATTGCCATCGGCATGTCATGCCTTTTATTACTGGCCGGCGGATTGTTGTTTGCACTGAAGCCGGATTCTGCAAGGGGGCGTCTGTTCATGTGGAAGATTACTTGCAATGCCATTGCGGGGAAGCCTTGGGAAGGACATGGCACAGGCAACTTTGCAGCAGCATACGGCGACGCGCAGGAAACCTATTTTGCTGCGGGTGACTATGAACCATGGGAAGAGCGCGTGGCGGGAAGTCCCGAGTATGCCTTTAATGAATACTTGCAGGCGGCGGTTGAACTTGGGGTTCCTTTGGCCTTATGCCTGTTGGCGGTTGTCATGGCATGCCTGCACATAGGAATCAGAAAAAGGCGGTATGGCGTTTGCGGTGCCGTCCTTTCATTGATGGTTTTCTCCTTTTCGTCTTATCCCTTGCAGCTTCCTGTGTTCATGGTAACTTTCGGGGGACTGTTGCTGGCCTGTGTTTCCGAGGGCAGCCGCAGGGAATGGCTGGCCTTGGCAGTATTGGCGGGAAGCGTCGGTGGTCTTCGTCTGGAGAATGACTTGAAAACGGAACACGCCTGCCGGGAATGGATGAATGCCAAGGTACTGTATAATGCCGGAGCCTACGAATCTGCGGAAAAGGATTACGGACGGCTTTATCCGTTGCTGAAAGACCGTGCCTCCTTCCTGTTTGAATACGGGCATGCCCTGCACAGACAGCAAAAAGCCAAGGACTCCAACCGCATCCTGAAGGAGGCTTTGCGACGGAGCAATGATCCGATGATACTGAATGTCATAGGCAAGAACTACTGGCAGGCGGGTGATTACCTGTCGGCGGAGGAGTGGTTCATCCGTTCCACTCATAGATTGCCGGGACGTATTTATCCCTATTATCTCCTTGCGAAGCTTTATGCGGAACAGGAATTCAGGCAACCGGACAAGTTCGAAGAAATGAAGCGCATAGTATTGACGAAAGAACCGAAAGTAAATTCTACAGCAGTACGGCAGATGCGGGAAGAAATAAAGAAATTGCGTAATCACAAACAAGGAAAGTATGAGTAAACCAATCATTGAAAACACAAATCCGGCTCAGAAAGAGTGGAATGCTTACTTAGTGTCCCGAAACAAGCAACTGACAAAAGAATTAAAAGAGTTCCGTACAGTTTCTACTATCACCGGTTGCTCGTCTGCACAACTTTTAGCCATGAGCCAGCTATATAGAATACAGACATCCCCTGCTTATGGCATTATCAGAGATGAGCAGGAATGGAACAATCTGTTTGCAATGATTGATGCGCTTTATGGGAATTCTCTTGCTGCTTCTCTTCAGAAATATACATTTACACTTCAAGAACTAAAGGTATGCTACCTGATACGTGCCCGAATCAAGAATAACTCAATTGCCATTCTCTTCAATATCACCACTCAATCAGTAATAAAAGCCAAACAACGGTTGAAACAGAAGTTTGGCTTAATGATTACTGATAAGTTTGATGTTTTTATACAGCAGCTATAACCGGCTACCTTCCGAGAAGGCGAGATGTTATCTCTCTATAGCCATCTATCCAAAAATTGCAGTACAGCCTCCTGGACCTTCGGACCACAATCGTGCGGCATCTCCCAGATTTCAGTTTTCAATCTATCATCTGCATTCTGACTCTTCCATACATTATGCATTATTGAAAAGGCATCATTGACACCCTCCGGTGGAAACAATTTGTCAAATCTTCCGTTCAGAAAGAACATCGGTTTGGGACAGGCTATCGAAGCAATATGCGGATAATCGAGATAACGGCGAAGCCCGGGCAATGTATTCGCAAAACCACCGTTTTCCCTACCATACTTCCAGGAGAACTGGCAATCTGTAGTCACCATCCAGCAGACAGCCGCCCCCGCCTTTATCTTATCTGAAAGGGCAGCCAACATCCAAGTGCGATATGCCCCCATAGAGAATCCCATACAGCCGATACGGTTTACATCCACTTCGGGTTGACTTGCCAGGAAATCAGTCGTATATACATCCTCATAATTCATGAAAGCACTCCAGCAACGTCCCAACATCTGAAAATGTCCGGCTATCCACATGTGTTTTTCTCCGTCTATACCCTCTTTACGTCCGCGTTCTCCCCAAAAAATGGCGTCTATAGAAATCACGACATAACCATGGGCTGCCAGATAGTCGCCTACATACTGACCACCGTAACATTGCTTTGCCCACGCATCAGCATCTTCAAGCACGGCAGATTCCACTCCAAAAGGACGTATCATCTTTTCCTTACCGATAGAATAATGCCCTCCGTGATCATGAAGGAGCACTACAGCCGGAAAAGGACCTTCCCCGTCGGGTACCAGCATATAGGCATTTACCCGCGAATATCCCGAAAGGTTGAACTGGATTTTCCGGGCGCGATAACCGTTTCGTTGTTCCTCAGCCAATACTTCTGTCTTATAGTCAGCAGTATAAGGCGGGGGAGCCAACATGGCATCCAATACTGTGGCACGCGCTTGTGTGCGCCATTCATCAAACTCTTTTATGGGACTATTCCCCCAAGCCATGGGATAAGTAAGTTCTTTTTTCAACTCATCCAGAAAAACAGGCATTTCCCGTTCCAACTCATAGCCTTTTACAGACTGGGAAAGGGCGGTCACCGAAGTGACCAGCCCTAACATACAAAGAAATATTTTTTTTAGCATTCTTTTAAGTAGCATTTATTGTTGTTTGAAACCATAACCATTAGTAATACCGGTATTCAGAAGCACTTGATAAGTATTTGGCAACAGATGAATAGGCGGATTCTTGGCGACATAATCTTCATCAGTATAACCCGCAAATAATTTAGTTGCATAAGAATCCCTATAAGCATCCATGTCTACAGCCCAATTAGTCTTTATATACCCTTCAGCCTCCAATGCTTTTGCTTCAGGACTTCCCGGAGCTATATACTTAAACAATCCTTTAATAGCAACATTTGTCAAATTCTGATCGGCATAGGCAGGAACCACACTTCCCCAATCATTATGCTGTCCACGCCATCCAGGAAAAAGAACCGGATCTTCTTTCTTATCAGCAGGTGTCTCGGTAGTCAGACGATAACCATATTCTTTCTTCGCATCTACCATTTTGGTCCAGATATAAGCGGGAAGCTGATTACCGTTCTCAAAAGTATAATAACCTTTTGTTACTACTCCATCAATAATAGCATTCATTGTCCGGCGTGTCTCTACAGCTACCTTTGGCAAGATTCCTGTACGGATAATATCAAACCGGCGTACCCCTTCACCACTAAACTCCAACGCACGTTCTTTTAACACTGCATCATATACTGAACCGCAATCTGCAATATATTTATCAAAATTAGGATCCACTCCTCCAGGAAAAGCACGGTTGTGCACAGTAGCCAGATGAGGCTTAGCTTTACCATCCTGTCCTAATGCAGCGTATATCTCGGCCAACATCAGATAAATATCTGATATACGCATATAAGAAACGTTAATGGCAGAGTTTCCGTAAGTCTTCGTATCCGGATTCTCTATACGGTTCCAATCCCATTTATTAGTACCCGGACCGCAACCCTTGCCCCATGCACTACGATCAAAAGACTGTATCTGTTCTTGTCCACCACCGGTACTTCCTGTTACAGAAACCGATGCATCACGACGCAAGTCATTATTGTCAAACCAGCCATAATAGAAATGCACTTGAATACGATCTTGCCCACAAGCTACACAAGGAGCCTGTCCATTTCCTCCTGTCGAAGGACGGCCTATATAAGCAGGACGTTGTGAACCACCGTTATATTCAAAAGGAATTTCATAAATGGATTCGTCAGCCAAAGCAATACTATTATTAGCATGCATCTGATGAAAAATATATTGGTAAGGATTGCCATATTCTTCACCATTTGCTCCCTTAGTGCGTGGGTCTGTAAAACGTAACCCCACTGAACCTGAATTATATAAACACGCTTCAAGATATTCTACAGCTATCTGAAAAACTTCTTTCCAATCGCTGCGACGGCCATAAATAGCATTATTCTTCTCCACGCTCCAATCATCAAAGGAAAGTTTGTTGCCGTCACCATCCACGTAGAAATCAGCCCCTAAATCTGTGCGACGAGTAGCATATCCTCCATTATAAAGACAAAGACGCCCAATGAGTCCTTGTACATATGTACGGTTCATTACATCAGCACGAGTAGTGCCTTCACCAGGACGGAACATGTGTGGCTCTACCTCCATAAGTTTACGAATATGATAATCATAAATAGCATAACGGGAATTAAGTCCCTGTGCGGCCTCACCTGCATTCAAGACATGAGGCACATCACCGTACCAACGGCACAACTCCCAATAGCAAGTAGCACGCAAAGCTACTGCCTGACCATAAATATCCGAAAGATTATTAGGTTCTCCTGTCATCAGTTCCTGAAAATTAGGAAGCTTCTCAAAACTGTTAATTAAGGAATTGGCCACAGCAATCGTTTCATAAACCTTACTGAACACTTCGGTCCCTTCACCAGTATTAATATTGTAATTACTAGTACCTGATGGATAAAACCACTTCTCCTGTATGCCTGCACTACCTTCATTATAAATATCTTGAGAATCTTCTATATCTGATCCCCATACCGGATGCCAGAAGAAACCTACAGAATGTAAACTTCCGTTAGCACGTAGCGTTTCATATCCATAGTATAGAGCACCACGAGCAGACTCTTCACTTGAAAAGACAAAGTCACGATCTGTTACACTAGAGGAAGATGTATCCAAAAAATCTTGACAACCAGCCAAAGTAAAAGCCATAACGGATGCAAGAGTTATATTTAATACCTTATTCATATCTTATTTATTATTTGTTAAACATCAAGTTCCAATTAAAAAGTAATATTAGCTCCTAAAGTGAAGGAACGCGCACGTGGATAAGCACCAAAGTCCATATTCAATGTCGGAAAGATACGTAATCCACTAGTGAATCCAGTACTACCAGTAGGATTGGAGTTTACTTCAGGATCAATGCCAGAATAACCAGTTATGGTAAAGAGGTTGGTTGCTGTCAAATAGAACCGTACTCTTTCAATATTTGCTCTGGATGTCAACTTCTTAGGTATAGTATATCCTAAAGTCAGCGTTTGTAAACGAAGATAGGAACCATCTTCTAACCATTCGGAAGAAGTAATGCCACTCTGGTGATAAGGAAGATGGTATTTAGCATGAGCATTCAAAGTACTCAGTTCTGTAGGATCAGTAACTGCGTAAAGATTCCCGGAAGCATCTACATTGTATACTTTGAAAGCATCTGCCACCCAAGCCGAACGTTGTGCACCGATACCATCAAATTCCTGACCTGAAGCATTAATCATCGAATTTACATTATATACCTTTCCACCGGCTGTCCAATTGAAGTTTGCAGAAAGGTCAAAATCCTTATATCCAAAGTTAAACTGGAAACCACCTGTATGGCGGGGCATTACTTCACCCAAGCATGTAGCATCATCCAAATCAACCGTACCACTTTCATCTACATCACGGAACTTAGGCGCACCAGGAAAGGCAGTCTGGCCTTCAGGCAAATCAAATGGATGCATATAAGTGGCAGTAAGAGCCTTAGTCAAATCAGGAATACCTTTCTTCAGAATATATTTTCCATCTTGATAATCAAAATCGTTCACACCATAATGACCTTCGCTAATAAATCCCCGCACCAAACCAATAGCTCGCCCTTCTTGAAGCATATAGTCCATAGAAGGAACTAGGGCCGAAGATGCCCAATACGAAGAATAGAGATATTGCTCTGCATTAGCAAGTTGATCCAGTTTATTACGATTGTAGTTGTAAACTGCTCCTATACTAAAACGAAAATCACCTTTATTAATGACATCTACATTCAACGAAAGTTCAACACCGCGGTTGGAAGTTTTTCCAAAATTTTGGAATTGATGGGAATAGCCAGTAGTGTTGTCTACGGGTACAGCCATCAACAAGTCTTTCGTTGTATTCCAATAAACCTCTACACTACCATTAAAACGATTATCAAATACACCAAAATCAATACCTAGATTACGGGAGATAGTCGTTTCCCATTTCAGTTTATTGTTTGCAAGCAAACCATCAGGGCGATAAAAGGAACCTGTTATACCGTTAATAGGAGTATGATTATTGCCAGAACCTTGGCTAGACCATGTTTCGCGCCAAAGATTAGAACTGATATTATCACTACCAGAGGTACCATAAGATAAACGCAATTTCAAATTAGAAAGCCAATCTTTAGTATTTTCCATGAATGGTTCCTCGGATACCCGCCAAGCAAAAGCTCCCGCTGGAAAATATCCCCAACGATGATCAGGTGAGAACTTGGACGAGCCATCGGAACGGAATGTTCCTGTAAATAGATATCGATCCATCAATGTATAGTTTAACCGCCCAAAGAAAGAAACTGTACGATTAGGCACACCGATTGAATTGGACATGGAGCTTGTAGTAGTAGCCGTATGAATCATTCCCATTGTGCGGTCATAGTCGAATGTATCAGGATAACCACGGCCGGACAAAGAAGAAGATTCCGAATCAGATGTCAAGATTTCATTACCCAACAGTACATTGAATGAGTGATGCTTTCCCAAATCAAACAAATAATTTACAGTAGTTACCGAACGGACACCGTCACTCATACCTCGTGAAAGCGTAGCACGTTTATCACCATTGGTATACCCATTCTCATAGTAAGAATTTTTGGAAGTTCCACGAGTTAAAGAAATCTCAGAACGAGCAGTCATCCCTTTTATAATCTCCCAAGACAATGCAGCTGAGCCTCTCAATGAACGACTGTACGACTCATTCTTAATATCGTTTATCAACTCTACTGGATTGTGTTTATCGTCAATATTAGCAACACCAAAGCTAAATCCCGAAGCAACTTCTGAATAGGAAACACCGCCCAACGGATTATCTATCGGACGATAACGATAAGCTCCAGATACATTGGAACCTTTACCATTTGTTACCCCTTCATTACCATTCAGATTTGATTCTGTATAACGAACATCTAAATCCAAATCAAGTCTCTTCGTTATTTTCTGCTTAAGTTTAAATGAAGCATTCATACGGTGGTAATCAGAATTTATCTTAATACCTTCATCATTAATATATCCTAAAGTAAATACGACTCTTGTCTTGTCCGTACCACCTGAAATATTTAAATTATGGTTATGGGCCAATGCAGTACGCAAAATATCGTCTGTGTAATCGTGCGCCGCAATGTTTCCATATTCTGCATAATGATTACCATATTTACTTCCTAACCCAAAATATTTCTCAACTGCATCTTTATTAGCTGTTCCTCGAGAAGCGGCATAACTCCAGTTATGAAGAATATACTCTTGAGCAGAAAGGGTTTCAAGAGTCTTTGATACATGTTTTGCTTGAACATAGCCATCGTATGACACTTTGATTTTACCTTCCTTGGCTCCCTTTGTTGTAACCAGAATTACACCATTTGCACCACGTGCGCCATAAATAGCAGTGGAAGACGCATCTTTCAATACATCAATCGACTCAATCTCAGATGCCGGTATATCGCTAATATTGCCCACAGGAAAACCATCAACTACATAAAGTGGATCATTAGACTGAGTAATAGAACCTCCTCCACGAACACGCACTGTAACTGAAGCTCCCGGACGTCCATCTTGGGACACCACATTTACACCTGGCAAACGCCCTTGCAAAGCCTGCGCAACATTCGATACGGGATTAGCTGCCACTTCATCTCCTTTTACTGAAGCGATAGCACCGGTCAAGTCACGGCGCTTTACAGTACCATAACCAATAACCACTACTTCATCCAATGCCTGTGCATCTTCTTTCAAAATTACATTGACAACAGGTTGTTGTTCCACAGGAACTTCCTGTGTAACATATCCTATATAAGAGAACACAAGGGTAGATTTTCCCTCAGGCACCGATAGTGAATACTTACCGTCCAAGTCTGTAATTGCACCAACGGAAGTATTCCCCTTTACAACCACATTCACACCAATCAAAGGTTCTTGCTTGTTGTCAGTCACCGTTCCGGTAATAGTCTTGTTCTGTGCAAAGGCACATTGCACCACCAGCATGGCAAGAACAAAACATAAACTTCTGACATTGAAATTCAAAATGCTTTTCATATCACTACATTTGGTTAATAAATAAAGATTCAAAGTTTCTCAATGCAAGGATTCATGGTCCGACCTCGCACTGCAAAGGAGGGAAATATATTATTTCTTGAGGTGAAAAATATGCTCAAATAAGTGCAAAAATAGATTTACCCCATCCAGAAAGTACTCTACAGGCAATGTGCGATAATTATTCCACTCATTATAAAATATATTTCCCCTCCCTCCGATGCCCTGTTCTTCCCATAGGCATGTATAGGATACTACCTTATACAACACAAGATGCCATCTTGTTATATTCAAGACGGCATCTTGTGCATACGAACCGTACAGGTTCAAAAAAGGAAGGATAAAGCTTTTACTTGTTCAGATGTCTCAATATCCACGCCAACTGCCCGTATTCCGTATCTCCCGAAGTCCAGTGCTCATTGATAGGAGTAATCAAGGCCTCTTTAGGACAGTCCAATACATTATAAACGGCATAGCTTGTGGTAGGAGGGCACACGTCATCATTGTATCCCCACGTTATATACGTAGGAACTTTAATCTGACGGGCAAAATTCACCACATCATAATAAGCCATGGTTTTCAGCTTGTCCGGAGTATCCATGCCCGGCACGCGGAAGAAATGAGGATAACCGCCTGCACGTCCCGCCATATAACCTGCCATATCGCTGAGTGCCGGATGGTTGGCAACACAAGCCGTCACACGGGAATCAAGTCCGGTAGTTATCAAGGCCAAAGCACCACCTTGGCTGCCACCTTGCACAGCCACGTTCTTTCCATCCCATTCGGGTAACGAAGTAAGCAGGTCGATACTACGGACACATGCCAGATAGACACGCTTCATATAATAGTTGTCGCGGTTTTCGAGGCTGTTATTCAAATACCCGTTCTCTCTACCGTTAAAAGCATTGGAGATCTCCTTGAATTCTTCGGCAGTCATCTCGGGATTCAGCCCATGGATTTCTATCTCAAAACGGATACAGCCCTGTTCGGCATAATATTTATGGCGCAAAGGCTCCTTAATGGTCTTGATTCCGGCACCCGGAGGACAAAGGACTACAGGACAAGAACCTTTTTTTGCATTTTTCGGATAGAAAAGATAGCCATAAATAGCTTGCCCACGGCTGTTTACCTGCAGTTTCACAAGATAACAATCTACCTTATCCGTACAATATTCCTCAGCCAGTTTCTTGGTATATTTCAATGGACACTTGGCCAGTTCGGCCTTGTTGTTGTCCCAGAATTCCTTAAAGTCGGCAGGCATCTTGGTGTAAGGCTGAATCTTCTCTGGAGAAAACCCTACCTTCACATGATGCTTGTAGGTTTTGCCGTTGACGGTAGCCGTCATGCGGCAATCCCGGAAACCGGGCTGTTTCATTGTGCCTATCTTGATGGTGGCTTTTCCATCTTTCAAGACCACAGAACCTTTGGAATCGGCCGGCATCATGTCACCTCCGAGTTCATAATTGACGGTAACCCCGTCCTGCGGAATACCATATTTATAGAATTGGATCTCCACAGTTGCTTTTTCTCCTGTTTTATAGACCCAATTGGCATGATCGGGTACGGTTACCCAAAGTACATCGCTCCTGTAGGGATAGTTCTCCGCCAAAACAGAAAACGGAAACACCATGGCAAGCAGCAGCGTAAATAAAAAAATCTTTTTCATCGACAATATGTTTAATTAGTATTTCATCTCTTTATAGTCAGCAATTCATTCCCGTTCTTCACTGGATTCCAGCCGTCTTCTCCTGCAAGCACGGTTTCCATTCCATAGCCTTTCAAGTCTTTCAACTGATGAGAGAAAGAAGCACGCGCCTCAGGATCGGCCCCTTCACCCTGGCTCTGATATTCCGCATAAAAAGCCGTTTTTTCATTGTCCTTGTTGCCCCAGTTGTCCCAACCTGCCGGAAGGATATGTTCCCCCAGGTTACAACGTATAAAGACAGCTTGCGCATACGGACGCCAGGGACGGGAAAGATACACATTATTCACTCCGGCATCGGCTGTCAATCGGCAGTCATAAAAAAGATAGCCGTATTTCTGCCCCTTGTCGGTTGAGGGAGCGGTTACATAGCCATTTCCCTTACTGTTGATGTGGCAACGATTGAACACCGCCGTGGACCATCCGAAGATGAAATCGACTGTCCCCTCTACGTAACAATCCTCGTAATATTGACGGCACCCCTTCCCGTAAGTATAGAGCGTATCCTGAAAGCCGAGGAATCTGCAATTCTTGAAGTAAACGCGGTCAGCACTGACAAAGCAAGCTACCGCTTGCCCCACCGGACCGGACGTATTTTCAAAAGTAATATTCTCCGCATAGAAATCGGGAGCATAAATATAGCAGGAAGAAGAACCGGAGGTACCTTTGTTCTCACCGAAACAATTGGGTTTGTTGGCATAATCGTCATAAGAAAGGACAGCTCCCTCCTGCCCTATCAACGAAACATTGATCTTACTTTCGGGAATGACAATCTTTTCCTTATATACTCCTTTACGGACCAATATGGTGGTACGGACACTTTTCCGGAAATCCGGTACGGCATCAATAGCCTCCTGAACGGTAAAGAAGTCACCGCTACCGTCCTGGGCTACCACAAAATCATAGTGGCGTACGTATTTTGCCAGTCCGGGCACAACTTCCGCTATCGCACCTACCGTCAGCCCCGCTATTACACGACCACCATATACATTAAGGTGTGTGTTGTCTTCACGGCCCTTAGGCATGGCAGGAACTGTGTTGGGAGCCACCCACATAAACAATTCCTTAGATTTATCGGGACCCAGGCCTTCCACCAGATCGTGGGTAATCTTATTCATATCCACAAACGGAACATTCAACTCCTTGGCTACATTACGTGGGGAATCCAGATAGGCTCCGTGCGTATCTATCAGCTTCTTGCCTTCTTCCGGTTTCACCGCAGCAGACGGTTCATGCTTGGCATCCTTGCGAAAATCATCCTGATTGACGGCAGCTTTCACTGTCTGCGCATCGGCAGCTACCCCGAAATTACGACGGACAATAGAGTTGAACAATACCGGAATCCCCCCTTTGGCACGTGTCTCGTTAACGAATTTACGCAGATTCGCATCAAATGTTGTTCCGGGATCCGTATGACGGTCGGCTTTCGGTTTTTCATCGTTATGACCGAACTGGATAAAGACGTAGTCACCTTTCTTAACCAGAGAAAGTACCTTGTCCCAACGACCCTCATCAATAAAACTTTTGGAACTGCGACCGTTCATGGCATGATTGTCAACCCGGATATCCTCGGAAAAATAACCGGGAAGCATCTGTCCCCACCCTCTTTCAGGATTCCCTCCGGTCAGGTTCTTATCAGCCATTGTAGAGTCTCCGATCATAAAAACAGTAATCACCGGCTTATCTGCTTTGAAAGCCGAAAACAGAAAAAACAAGCCTAAAAGTAAAATCAATTTATGTTTCATGGTTCCGTATATAAAATATGTTTAAGTTTCAGGCTGCAATATTAGCCAAAAGCCTGCCGTTTTCAGTGTAAAAAAAGGTGCAATCAGTAGAAAATTTAATTTTAATCGTATATTTGCCCTCTTGAAATCAGATAAAAAACAGACCACATGGAAAAGACAAGAAGCAAAACTTTTATTCTTGAGCAAGAAAAAGAATGGGAACCGGCAGGCGAAGGAGTCGTACGCCAAATCATGGGTTATGACGGACAGGTTATGCTTGTCAAGGTAAAATTTGAACAAGGTGCCACAGGTACCCCGCATACCCACTACCATACACAAACCACTTACGTAGCAAGCGGTAAATTCGAATTCACCGTCAACGGCGAAAAACAGATTGTTTCTGCCGGTGACGGAGTTTATATCGAACCGGATGCACTGCACGGATGTACTTGTCTGGAAGCAGGAATCCTGATTGACTGCTTCAGCCCGATGAGAGAGAGTTTCTTATAACGGACTCCAGTCACTGCACATGCCGAAGATATATTTCATATCATCGTATTTTGCAGCTTCTTTCTTGGTCAACTGTCTGGCCCAGTTTACACGACCGTCCACGGAAGCACCTTCTCCCGTGCTTCCATATTCAGCATAACGAGCGGTTTTCTCATTTCCGGGATTACGCCAGTTATCCCATCCTGCCGGACAGATATGCTTACCCAATTCGCAATCGATGAATACAGTGGCAGCATAAGGACGCCATGGGCGGCCTAAATAGACTTTATCCACACCGGAAGCTGCCGTCAGTTTACACTTCTTGAATACATAACCTACTGCGATATGCGCAGGAGTGGAAGCGGCAGTTACGTAAGAATTGGTTTTGCTGTGTATAGTGCAACCCTCAAACAAAGCC
The DNA here is from genome assembly GCF_000195635.1 of Bacteroides fluxus YIT 12057. Lineage (GTDB taxonomy): Bacteria > Bacteroidota > Bacteroidia > Bacteroidales > Bacteroidaceae > Bacteroides > Bacteroides fluxus. Next base: position 94,998 of record NZ_GL882633.1, read on the forward strand.
GTAGAAGGACCGAAGATAAAATCCGTAGTGCCTTCTATGTAGCAATTCAAGAAACAGAGGCGGGTATCTGCCACACCTGTATAAACTGTATCCTGGTTACCCAGAAGACGACAGTTGATGAATACCAGGCGGTCACCTTCCGTATGGAGGGCTACAGCCTGCCCCAGACGGGCAGCATTATTCTCTATCGTCAAGTTCTTAAAAGTGATTCCGTTTCCCTCCACCTTTACGGTATAAGTACGGAACGTACCCATTTTATTGATATTGGCATGGTCATCGTAGGTAATAACCGTATTCTCCACGCTTTCGCCAACAAATTCCACGTTCTCGATCCAGGAAGGGACAATCACCTTTTCCTTATAGATGCCATTCTTAACAAACACGGTCACCTTGTAATCCATGAAGGCACGGATACCTTCCATGGCTTCTGTCAGTGTACGGTAATCACCTGTACCGTCACGTGACACGACAATGTTACGGTTCCATTGCGTCTGTGTAGAGTTTTTCTTTACCTCCTGAAGGCGTTCCCATTCCAATGATGCCAGGATAAACGGCCCCACAGCCTTCGGGTCATTGCTACGAATGGTTTCATTGATATAGTAATCATAGTCGCCCGAACGATAGTTCTTTCCTCCTAATCCGGCCACTGCGCATGCCCGGGTAATGGAAACTACCCCATCCTTATCCACTTCAATGAAATTATCAAGAATACCTTTATAGCCTTTGATTGCCACATCTAAATAAGACCTGTCAATATATCCCTTACGTACAGCCTTGAACAGAGTATAGACAAACATGGTAGAACAGGAAGATTCGAGATAATTGCCCTTCTCACCGCTCTTGTCCAACACTTGGTACCACAAGCCCGTCTTGGCATCCTGTACACGCTTCACCATAGCTGCCAGCTGATTAAGAACCATCAACATGGAATCACGTCCGACCTCGTGTTCCGGAATGAAATCGAGGGCATCTACAAATGCCATGGCATACCATCCCATGGCACGTCCCCAACTATGTTTTGACTGCCCCGTCACCGGATCGGCCCAGCGCTCCGTACGACTTACGTCGCATGCATGGCGGAACAGGTCCGTTTTCGGATCGTATGTATGGCGTGCTGCCATGAGAAACTGGTTGATGACATCCGCATAATCGTTCACCCGGTTGTTACGGAAAGCATATTCCGCATAGAAAGGTGCCCCCATATAGATACCGTCCAACCAAACCTGGTTCGGATAAACCTTCTTATGCCAGAAGCCCCCATCGGCATTACGCGGATGGTCATCAAGCTGGCTGCGCATCAGCGCCAACGCCTTTTTGTACTTTTCATCTTTAGTCTGCTCATAAATGCGGAAGATGAACTTGCCGGAATTGATACGGTCGAGGCTGAACTCCTCGCGTTTGTACATTTTGATGGTCCCGTCATTATTTACCATCGTATCGGCATACGCCAAAGCATAATCATAGAATTTCTTGTCTCCGTAACGGTCATATACATCAAGCATGGATTGAAGTTCCAAGCCATGGCAGTAGTCCCATTTCAATTTGGGTTGGAAGTCCAGCTGCCAGGATTCCGGACAACGAATCATTTCCGATTCTGCCATGCGCACAGACCAGGGTTGTTCACAACTTACCCGTTGCGCAAACATTCCCAAAGGGAAAGCCAACAACAGACCAGATACAATAAATTTACAAATAGAGTTTTTTTTCATGAAGTCGTTCATTTTTGGGTATTAGACCTACTTTATTTCATGGAACAAAAGTAGCGGTTTGTTTCCAAACAAGTGTGTACTTTTCAACGGAGAGAGTGTATTTTTTGATTTTCGTGTACGAAAACGAACAATTTTGTGCACGCTAACGACCAATTTTGTCTAAAATCGTCCTTTTTACTAAGATTTATGCTTTTCGAATTTGATTAATAAAGAAAAGGTCTTATTTTTGACCCCGGTTTTTAGTTCATACCATTGTAAAACATAATCAATTATCTAATTAAATCACAAGAGAATGGGACAAATCTTCAGTTACATCATCGCTTTGGGAGCGTCGGTAATGATGCCAATTATTTTTACAATTATTGGCATGTGTATAGGAATGAAATTTAGCAAGGCACTAAAATCGGGGCTCTTCGTCGGAGTAGGTTTCGTGGGTCTGGGTGTAGTTACAGCCTTGTTAACAACCAACTTCGACAACCCCTTAAAAGCCATATCCGACTTGTATCATCTGCAACTGAACGTATTTGACATGGGATGGCCTGCAGCTGCTGCCGTAGCATACAATACAGCCGTAGGTGCACTAATCATACCGGTATGTCTGGGAGTCAATCTCCTGATGCTTATCACCAAGACTACCCGGACAGTCAACATCGACTTGTGGAACTACTGGCATTTTGCATTTATCGGAGCCGTGGCCTACTTTGTCACCGGTGAGAATCTGGCTTGGGGGTACTTTGCCGCCATCATCTGCTATGTCATCACCTTGGTGTGTGCAGACCTCACCGCCGAGAAATTTCAGAAATACTACGATTTGAACGGTATTTCCATTCCCCAACCGTTCTGCCAAAGCTTTATGCCTTTCGCCATCATTATCAATAAAGTATTGGACAAGATACCCGGTTTCTCTAAATTGGACATTGATGCCGAAGGAATGAAAAAGAAGTTCGGCGTAATCGGCGAACCGCTGGTGTTGGGTGTCATTGTAGGTATGCTGATTGGATGGGCCGCACAACTGGATATCAAGAAGATACTTTTCCTGGGCATTACAATGGGAGCTGTAATGGAACTCATCCCCCGCATCACTTCCCTGTTTATCGAAGGATTGAAACCCATTTCCGAGAAGACATCCGAACTGGTGAAATCCAAATTCAATGGCAAGAAAGTACACATCGGAATGAGTCCCGCCTTAGTCATCGGACACCCCACTACATTGGTAGCATCAGTCATCCTGATCCCTGTCAGCCTGGCACTGGCGGTGTTCCTCCCCGGTAACCAGTTCCTTCCGTTAGCTTCCCTGGCAGGAATGTTTTATCTGTTCCCCATGGTATTGCCCTTCACCAAAGGTAATGTACTGAAAACTTTGATAGTAGGCCTTGTCACACTGATCATCGGTTTATACTTCGTAACTGACATGGCTCCCGACTTTACTTTGGCAGCCAACAATGTATATGCCGAAACTCATGATCCGGCAGCACGCATTCCCGAGGGGTTCTCCGGAGGTGCGCTCGATTTTGCTTCCTCTTTCTTTGGCTGGACTATATATAGAGGTATCAAACTCTCGTATCTGGGAGGCGCACTGCTGACTTTAGTGGCAATCGCACTGATGCTCATCAACCGCCGTGCCATCATCCGCAGTGAAAAAGCAGCAAAAGAGACTAGTATGTAATATTTATATTTAAAAGTTTATATTAAAAATGAAGAAATTAGCAATTGCCTTAATGTTGGGTACAGCTGCATTGACAGCTTCCGCCCAAGTAAACTACAAAGTACAGACCGCTTGCCATCCGCAAGACGTGAAGCACTATGACACAGAACGCTTGCGTAGTTCTTTCATGATGGAGAAAGTAATGGCTCCGGACGAAATCAACGTAACTTATACCCTTTATGACCGTCTGATTTACGGAGGCGCCATGCCGGTAAACAAAACCCTTAAACTGGAAACATTCCGCGAACTGGGTCCGGAAATCACTTACTTTCTGGAACGCCGTGAATTGGGTGTCATCAATATTGGCGGTGACGGTGTAGTTACGGTAGATGGCAAGGAATACCCCATGAAATACAAGGAAGCCCTGTACGTAGGTTGCGGCAATAAAGAAGTGACTTTCAAGAGCAACGACGCTACCAAACCGGCTAAATTTTACATCAACTCCGCTCCCGCCTACAAGCAGTTTGTCACTCAGCTGATTACTACGGACGCCAAACTTCAAAAGGCCAATCCCAAGAAATATGCCTTAGGTATTTCCGATCATTACGGAAAAATGGAAGACAGCAACGACCGTATCGTAAACCAGTTGATTGTGAAAGACGTTCTGGAAAGAGTGAAAGACGGCGGTACCAACCAGTTGCAGATGGGACTTACCGAACTGGCTCCCGGTTCTGTATGGAACACCATGCCTGCCCACACTCACACACGCCGTATGGAAGCTTACTTCTACTTCAACTTGCCCGAAGGCAATGCTATCTGCCACTTGATGGGCGAACCGAAAGAAGAACGCCTGGTATGGCTGCACAACGAACAAGCCATCACTTCTCCCGAATGGAGCATCCACGCTGCCGCCGGAACAAGCAACTATACCTTCATCTGGGGTATGGCGGGCGAGAACCTGAAGTACAGCGACAAGGACGAAATCAAATACATTGATATGCAATAAAAAGATTTCCCATATTTAGCAGGCATGGATTGTTCTAATCCATGCCTGTTTTTATCACTTTCTACAGCATTTCCACCAAATATTACACCTTAATCAGAACACAAACCCGTATTTTTGCATCCAAAATAATAAATCTACTATCATGAGTACATTTCAAAACACACTGGGCAAAATGACCAATTACCGTTGGACAATTTGTGCCATGTTATTTTTCGCGACAACTGTCAATTACCTTGACCGGCAAGTACTTTCCCTGACGTGGAAAGACTTTATCGCTCCTGAATTCCACTGGACCGATAACGATTACGGTACAATTACCTCCATTTTCTCCATTATCTATGCCGTCAGCATGTTATTCGCCGGTCGTTTCATTGACTGGATGGGTACGAAAAAAGGATATTTATGGGCTATCGGTATCTGGTCACTTGGCGCCTGCCTCCATGCCGTCTGCGGTTATGCCACTGAATTATGGGTAGGATTGGACAGTTCCGACGCACTGATTGCAGTAGAAGCCGGCTCTGCAATGGCACTGACCATCGCCACCGTCAGCGTTTACTTCTTTATTGCCGCACGTTTCGTCCTGGCATTAGGTGAAGCCGGCAACTTCCCGGCAGCCATCAAGGTTACGGCAGAATATTTCCCCAAGAAAGACCGTGCCTACGCTACCAGTATCTTCAATGCCGGCGCTACGGTAGGTGCGCTTGCCGCTCCGGTTACCATTCCTTTGCTTGCCAAGTATTTCAAGGAAATAGGTGTCGGCAACGGTTGGGAAATGGCATTCATCGTGATTGGCGCACTTGGCTTTATCTGGATGGGAATGTGGGTATTCCTATATACCGACCCTCGCAAGAGCAAGCATGTCAATCAGGCCGAACTGGAATACATTGAACAGGACAAGCATGAGGACGGTGCTGCCGCTGTTCCCCAAGAAGGCAAAGAAGAAAAGAAAATGGGCTTCCTGCAAAGTTTCTGCTACAAGCAGACATGGGCATTCGTTTTCGGTAAGTTCATGACAGACGGTGTATGGTGGTTCTTCCTTTTCTGGACCCCTGCCTACATCAGCGATGTATATGGCTTCTCTTCCGACAGCCCCACAGCCATGTTGCTTATCTTTGTACTTTACGCAATTACCATGCTGTCCATCTACGGAGGAAAGTTGCCAACCATCATTATCAACAAAACCGGCATGAATCCGTACGCAGCACGTATGCGAGCCATGTTGATATTCGCTTTCTTCCCGTTGCTGGCATTATTCGCACAACCTTTAGGTAATTATTCGTATTGGTTCCCGGTCATCATCATCGGTATTGCCGGTGCCGCCCACCAATCCTGGTCTGCCAATATATTCTCTACCGTAGGTGACATGTTCCCAAAATCGGCTATCGCTACCGTTACCGGTATCGGAGGTATGGCCGGTGGTGTGGGTTCTTTCCTTATCAATAAAGGATCCGGTATGCTGTTTACTTATGCAGCAGGTACTACGATGGCAGACGGTACAGAAGTGGAAATGACCAAAGAACTGTTGCAACAAGGAGCACAATACGCACGTCCCGCAATGGAATTCATGGGATTCTCCGGTAAACCTGCCGGTTACTTTATTATTTTCTGTATTTGTGCAGTAGCCTACTTATTAGGCTGGATTGTCATGAAGGCGTTAGTTCCGAAATATAAGCCTATTGTTTTGGATTGATAAAACGAAAGACTTTCAAATAAATTGTATCTGAAGTGAACCTTAAAAATCGAGTAAAACACTCTTAAGGCTTACTTCAGATACATTTTTTTTAACTTTTTCCCGTTTTACACCTGTATTCTAAAAAATCAAATTACCTTTGCCTCCGTTTAAGACAAGTGCAAAGAAAAGAAAAACACAGAACAACGGATTATTCAGCGGAATACCGTCAATTAGCATTCAAAAGTTACAGTACTTTTCCATACCAATTACAGCTCTGCCTCAATATAAATTCAGAACACTGGTTATGAGCACACCCAAGCTATAACGTTTATAGCTTTAATATAAATTGAATATGGACAAACAAAAACACTTGAAAACGCTATCCAGCCAATCCTTCCTTATCGCCGTACTATTTTCAGCCTGTGTCAACCAGATTGAAACAGAGATTGTAAAAGAAAGCAGTATCCCCATCAACTTCTCCGCCGGAATAAAACAGGCAGTCTCTACCAGAGTTACCGACGCAGGATTTGAGAACGGTGACAAAATCGGACTGTTCGCTACACTTACCGGTACAAGCCTCGGTACAGAACGCTACATAGACAACCTCAGTCTGGAATACAACTCAATCCTTGTCCCCGAAAAGACAGTCTTCTATCCAGAAGGAAACGCTGCACTTGACTTCACAGCCTACTATCCCTACCAGCAAGACGGACTCCAAATAGGAAGCACAGTCCTTCCCATCTCTGTACAGACAGATCAAAGTACCGCCAAGAACCATTCAGCATCCGACTTCCTCGTAGCCACCCAAAACAATATATCCAGCAGCAATGAAGTAGTGTCACTCAGTTTCCGGCACCGCCTGTCCAAACTAAAAGTCACACTGGTTCCCCAAGAAGGGGAGAACCTGGAAGAGATGCTGAAATCTTCTCCCAAAATTGTGGCAAGCGGATTCTTTACAAAGGCCGACTATGATTTAATCAGCGGTGAAATCAGCAATACTTCCGCAGCCGCCGATATCATAGCTTCAGGAGAATGGGCCCAGGCAGACGAAACCCTGGTAGGCAAGGAAATAATAGTCATTCCACAACACGCCGACGCGGACAACCAATCCATTATCATCGAGTGGAATGGCGGAATCTATACCTGCCCGATATCCAAAATAGATTTGGAAAGCAACACCCAGCGTGTCATTAAAATAGCCATCTCGCAAGCAGACCATACATTGGCCGGAATTGTAGGAGAAATAGAATCCTGGGGCACCGAAACAACGCAAGAAGACGGAAAAGGAGACTTGCAGACAAACGAGATACACACCTCCGCACTCTCATTCAACACTTCAAACATATATAGAATATACCATCAGGGAAGAGCCATCGCCGAGATATGCAAAGAATACCTACAGGCAGAAAATGCCCCTATCGCTTCACAAGCCATTGTTGTCTATCCGGTAATGAACGAAAGGACAGACCTGACCGCAGGAACCGTCCTGCAGCTGTGCGGTGAATCCCGGAACCTGCACGGAGGAACGGCGTCTTGGGACACGGCAGCCAACACACTAACCTACACAGCCGGTACATCGGCACCCATCGAAAAGTTTTACATCAGTAAAAGCGGAAAAATCATCACCGCCACCAACCTTGAAGAGACCCAAAGCGTCAACATCAGCAAATATGTATTGCACGATGTGCGGCAAAGCAAATCACAAGCCTATGCCTTGGTAAAAATAGGAACCCAATATTGGATGAGAGAAGAACTAAAAGCAACATGCTATCAAGACGGTACGGAAATCAAACGCCAAACAACACTGACCGACCACAGTGAAACAGGCTACTACCTATCAGACGAATATGGATTCTACTTCTACAATGGCGAAACCTTGTTGAAAGGGAATCTTGCTCCCCAAGGCTGGAGAGTGCCTCAAACCGAGGATTGGAAAAAAATGCAAACCTATCTAAAAGACGAAGCCGCATTATTAAAAGCCGGTACCTGGGAACTGCTGGAAGGAAAAGGGACATTAGCCGCTGTATCTAATTTGACCGGATTCAACGCCTATCCCATAGGCATGTGGAGAGAAAGCGGTCACAAGATAGATAATTATATGACAGGCTATTGGACCCTGGACGAGGAAGAGGGCGGAAAAGTCATCCCCGCACAAACTATATTTCTCACAGCCGATGCTCCCCAATTTGTATTCAGCGACAGCCAAGCCAGCGGAAAAAACTATCTGAAAGTAATCTCCATACGCTGTATTAAGGAATGATAATCCAGGGGTACGGCATCCTCTACCCCATACAATAAAAAAAGCTCTTTCTCACGAAAGCGCTTTTTATTTTCCCCCTCACTAAGCAAAGATCAAGCGTAAGGAGGAAACAATTTAAGGCAAAAAAAGGGAAGTCTCACGACTTCCACAATTCTTCTAACCTTAAATCTAAATCTCTATGAAAAAAACGTGCTGCAAATATACTGATTTATCTCACATTATGCTATTAATAAACTCTATAAAGAAATAGAAAATGCTTAATATTTACTAAACAAGAGGTAATGAACGATTCCTTTTCATTATTTCACCGCTACAGACTCCAACAGTCTGGCATAAATGGGATTAAGTTTCAGCAACTGTGGTACTCCCGTCATAAACATTTGTCTGCGCGCGCGGGTAAGGGCAACATTCAGTTTCCGGTCAATCAGCACTCCATTGTCTTCCGTCAGATTGGCAAGGTATTTCAGCTGATAGACACGGTTGACACAAAAAGAATAGATGATGACATCACGTTCACTTCCCTGGAAACGTTCCACCGTATCTACTAATATATCATTCAAGTCCGTTATTCCTAAAGCGGCAATTTCTTTCTTGATCAAAGCTATCTGGCTGCGATAAGGAGTAATGATCCCTAACGTTAAAGCAGAGTTAAAGCCGGAACTTACAGCATACTGCTGATAGACAGCCTCAGCCAAACAGGCAACGATCCGCGCTTCCGAATGGTTCATCTTGACAGACCGGGACAATGCTTCGGGAACAGAAGGCAAAAACGCCACACGACGTGTCAGCAGTCCGGCAAACTCACAACCGCATAACCCGGGAGAAAGGCTGAGTTCGCCCTGCTGATGCGGCAATCCCACCGGTTCCAGCAACCCTCCATAGAAGGCATGGTTAGGAAACGAAGCAACCTCCACATTCATACGTCCCTGACGACACAGCATATCGTAACAACGACCGGGCACCCATGATGAAGCACCTGTAAAAGCCTGCAGATTCTTCCGGGTAATATTCCGGTATAACCGTTCAAAAAGAGAATCCTTCAAATTGTACAAGCCGATAGCCTGCAATGCCTCATCACAGACCTCCGACTGTTCGGAAGATTGCAGAACAACGGCAGGAAGCTGTTTATGGTCGCCTATCAGTATGAATTTACCGATGGCATCTGCACCGGCAGCATTCCGGATGCAAAGCAGCCCCAAAAGCTGAGGCTCCAGTATCTGGGTAGCTTCATCTATAATAGCCACGTCAAAGGTTTTCAGCCGGAAAAAGTCAGTCTTGGCAGACAAGGTGGCAACCGTCCCCACAAAGACACGGCAACGCGCAATGCGCTCCTGCACTTCACGACGGGTAGAGCAGCTTTCCAGCACATTTTCAATCAGATGCCCGCGATACGCCTCGTCACAGGATAATTCGCTGCCGATACGGATAAAATCAATCTCGGGGGTAATGGCAGCAAGCGCCTTGCTGATTTCATCTACCGCACGGTTGGTATAGGAAAGCAGCAAAATCTGTTTTCCTTCCCGGTAAAAGGCCTCTACCATCCCACGCAAGGCACGTGAAGTTTTGCCGGTACCAGGAGGTCCGATCAACAGGAAATAATCTCCGGCAGCCTGCGCCTTCAAGGTAATCCGGGCAAAGGCATCCGGGGCAGCAGCGATACGGGCATCCAAAGAAAGGTCAAATTCCGGCATACGCTGCCCCAAAAGCAAGTCACGCCGGCTTTTCGTTGCGGAAAGAAAGGCAGAAAGTCCCAAGTACATTCCGCGAAAGGCAGTGTCCATATAGTCATGCTCTATGGCATAACGGCTTCCGGCAGGCAACACTCCCGCATTCTGTTGAGCTGCACGAAGACGCATGCAGACCTCGTCATCAGATATGCGCTCTATATTTCCTTTAAAAACCATTCTATTGGTCACATTGTCACCATCCTTGTTCCGTTCATAGAGTACTACGGCATCCCCTTGCCGGAAATTGGGAAGTACCTGGTTTTCAACAGCCTCACCATATACTGTCCGTCGCAGAAGCAAATACGGCTTATGCGCATCCGCGGCATGGTTTTCCCGGATAGCCAGGTCGTACAGGATTTCGCCGGCCTCACACTTCTCCGCCAACGTGGAAAGCCATAATGCCGCAGCTCCCGCACGTCCTTCGTAATCTATATCTCCCGATTTGGAAGTGTAGAGTTCCTTCGTTATAAAATTATAGAGCGTGTAGAAATAGCTCTGCTCTATGGATGACAGGGCGAGGATACGTTGCGTCACGGCATTAATGGAGGGATAAAGATAACGCTTCCATAAGACATTGTCCAGTTGCCGTTCATTCAGTATGTCCGGATGAATCTCCTTCAGCCGTTCCGCCGTATATTGAGGACTATTTCTCAACTGTATGCCATACTCATTTGCCACTATCCGGTTGCGGACGTCCATCACCCTCCTTACCATAGCCCATGAAGGGCGTGCCGGATACAATAATGGATAACGGGTATAAAACAGATAAGCCTTTACCCGCCTGTGATCCATTCCCATCGAGTATTCCAGCACCGCTTGATAGAGCAGCATCTGCACCTTGTTATTTTCTTTCGGTTCCACTTTGCCGCGGATAGCGTATTCATCCGCCTTGCCGGACTTCATTTCTATAAACGAAGACATATCCCGCTGCATATAGTCCAAACGTCCCTGCAGGCCCAAAGCCTCACAGATATAAGAGGGTTCCAACACCGCATCCGTTTTGTCCAGCCCATACCCCGGCGCACGGAAAGTCTCCGTCACGGTCTGGCGGATATTATCAAAATGCCGCCTGCAGTCGGCAAAGAACTCCGCTTCTTTCTCCCTGTCCCTCAAATCGGCACAAGCAGCCAGTTCGATAGGATACGAACGGAAAGCTTTCTTCATGCACGTCAAATAGTCGGGTGATTCTTCGGAATGAATCCACTCATCCAGAAAAAGATTGGCTATATTACCCAGCAACAGCGGACGGGTATTATCCGGTGACTGCAAACGCGCCAGCATATAATTGGCGGGATGGTGTCCGTAATCTTTAAAACATTCTGCCAGCGCACTGATATCTATCAAGTAATCCGGTTCGAGTATGATAAAAGAAGGAGTCAATATACCGGCGTCATCCACAGCCACATCAAGCAGATTGACTTGGGCATGGCGCCACAGCAGTTGACAGGTTTCTGCAAATTCCTCATTGATTTGCGGCACATTGTAACGGACGCGCAACGGTTCATCGGCAAGCCTATCTACCGGCAATACATATAGAAAGGCATCATCGGCGTATTGGAAACAGACACGCATCCGCCGTATCCGTTCCTTGGCAAGAGGAGACACCACATAGGTAGCATCCGCATGCGGCAACAGGCGATAAAGCCCGGCGGGTATGTCTTCCCCTGTCAGGCGCCTGATGAAAAATGCCAGCGTCTTGGCATCACGCAGCAGCTGTTCCCGGGAAGGTTCCGCCTGGCGGTTCAGTATGGCATTGGAAGTCAGCCGGAAAGTATGCAGGCGATTCTGCTCAACCATGGAAAGCCCCGCCTTCGAAGCCACGAAACTGATTCGTGCAGAAAGGTCTGTCATCTGCAAACTGCTGTCCGCCATCTGTGTACGGCATAAACGTTCCAACAGTTCCCGCATCTGGCGGTAAGCCATATCCAAGGACAAATTACCTTCCTTGCAAACCGCCAGCAACACGTCAAAATATTCCTCTACCTCATTCATTCTTCCGTATCTTCTTCACCGTTCTTTTTGTCCTTTATCATCAGGATGCTCAACTCATAGAGCAGATAAAGAGGAACGGCCACCACCGTCAGAGTGAACGGATCACCCGTAGGTGTAATGATAGCGGCAGCAATGACTATAACCACGATAGCATGACGGCGGTACTTGCGCAAGAAAGACTTGTGCACCACTCCCAACAAGGACAGCAGCCAAGTCACCAACGGCAGTTCGAATGCCAGTCCCATACAAAGCACCAGCATCATAAAATTATCTATATATGAGTTCAGAGAAATCTGGTTCTCAATCGTCGCACTCAACTGATAGGTGGAAAGGAAGCGCAATGTAAGCGGATAAACCATGAAGTAGCCCAACAACACCCCGATAAAGAACATTACCGTACCGATGCCCAACGCCTTCTTCACCCCCTTGCGTTCATGGGGATAGAGAGCCGGACTCACAAAACGCCAGACCTCATAAAAAAGATAAGGGGCAGCCGTCACCACCGACATCCAGAAGGCTGTGGACATGTGGATAAAAAACGGGGCAGCCAGATTGATATTAATCAGTTTCACCCGGAATTCCTGCGTAAAGAACTCATCCTGCAAATCCAGTTCTCGTCCTATCCAGCGTAATAAATCATAGAAAACAAAGTCATTATGGCAAGGAGCCAACACCACATTATCAAACAGATAGGGCATTGCAACGAAATAACCTACCGCCAATACGAACCACACCCCGAGGACACGAAACAGCACCCGGCGAAGTTCATCCAAATGATCCCAGAAAGTAAGTTCTTTTTCTGCCATTAATCCACCGCCTTATTTTTTTTCTTCAGCCGGTTTGTCCAAATCCTCTTTGGCCTTGTCAATTTCTTCCTTGGCTTCGTTCACTCCATCCTTGAAACTCTTCACACCTTTGCCCAAACCACGCATCAGTTCGGGAATCTTCTTGCCGCCAAACAGCAACAGAATAACCAGTGCTATGATAATCCATTCGGAACCACTGGGCAGAAAGCCTAATAAAAGTAAGTTTGTCATAGTCGTATCGAATTAATTTGATGCAAATATAGCAAGATTTATAATTTTAGACTGATGATTCAGCATTTATTCAATCCTGATAATACACTCGCTTCACCCGTGTGGAAACACTCGTCAATATTTCATAAGGTATGGTTTCGAGTATATCGGAAAGCACCGTGATGGGCAGGTGGTCACCAAAAATCTCTACCATGTCCCCTTCCTTGCAGTCAATGTCCGTTACATCAATCATGCAGACATCCATGCATATATTGCCCACATAGGGTGCTTTCTGCCCGTTTACCAGGCAATAGGCATGGCCGTTGCCGAGATGGCGGTTCAATCCGTCGGCATACCCGATAGGAATGGCGGCAATACGTGAAGGACGGCTTAAATGTCCCTTCCGGCTATAGCCTACGGTATCTTCTCCGGGCACATCACGTATCTGCAGAATGGTGGTACGTAAGGTACTTACATTGTTCATGATAGAATTGTCCACCGGATTGACTCCATACAACCCGATGCCGAGACGCACCATATCAAACTGCGCACCCGGAAAACGTTCTATTCCTGCGGAATTACAGATATGGCGAAGTATTTTATGCGGGAAAGCATTCTGCAACTCCATGGATGCCTTTTCAAAGTTTACGATCTGCTGACGTGTGAAAGCATCGAACTGCGGTGCGTCACTGCCTACAAAATGAGAGAAGACGGAACGTGGGATAACCGCATTCTGCCCCTTCAAGCGTTCAATCAGACGGGGCATGTCTTCGGGAGCGAATCCCAGACGATGCATACCGGTATCCACCTTGACATGAATGGGGAAGTTGGTAATCCCCTCTTTCTCCGCTTCCTTAATCAAGGCTTCCAACAAGTGGAAACTATAGACTTCGGGTTCCAGCTTGTAGTCAAACATCGTCTTGAATGCCGTCATTTCCGGATTCATGATGATGATGCTTGCCGTAATCCCGGCCTTGCGGAGTTCGGAACCTTCATCAGCCACAGCTACAGCCAGATAATCCACGTGATGCTCCTGCAAAGTCTTGGCAATTTCGTATGAACCGGCACCGTATGCAGACGCCTTCACCATACATACAGTCTTGGCCTCCGGCTTCAGCCTGCTGCGATAGCTGTTCAGATTGGCAATCATGGCACCGAGATTCACCTCCAGGATGGTTTCATGCACTTTCTTCTCCAACACCTCCGTCAAGGCATCAAAGCCGAATTTGCGTGCCCCTTTAATAAGTATGATCTCGTTTTCCAACCGGAGTTCTCCACGCTCAATGGCCCGTATCAAGGTGTTCGTATCAGGATAGAACGATTTCTCCACATCGAAACGTGCGGCACAAGTAGCTATTTCATTGCCCACACCTATGATACGTTCAATGCCGCGGCTGTTCACCAGTTGCGCCACCTGCCGGTAAAGGGTAGGAGTATTTTGCCCCGTTTCAAGAATATCGGAAAGTACCAGTGTCCGCTTCAGCCCGTTGACAAGCGAACGGCGATACAAGAAATTGAGTGCAATATCCAATGAGCCCAGGTCGGAATTATAACTGTCATTTATCAACAGGCAGCCGTTCTTGCCCTCTTTCACTTCCAGACGCATGGCAACGGGTTCCAGCTTGGCCATACGTTCCGTAATCTTTTCGGCAGGCAACATGAGGTACAGACAGGCGGCAAGGCAGTTCAACGAATTTTCAATGGAAGCATCGTCAATGAAAGGCAAGGTAAATGTATTGTCCATATCCAGATAACGATAGGAGATCACCGTACACTCCTCTTTCTTTTCTACCTTACTTATATACAAAGGACGTTCCATGTCTTTCCGGCTCCACGCTATCTCGCGGGCAGAAAGCATGGACTTTGCCACACAGTTGCTGATAAATTCATCATCACCGTTGTAAATCACCACATCACAATTCTTAAACAGGACAAGCTTCTCCATACATTTTTCTTGCAAGGAAAAGAAGTTTTCCTGATGGGCTCCGCCTATATTGGTCAAGATACCGATCGTGGGTTTGATGATATTCTGCAAGGCACGCATCTCACCCGGCTCGGAAATACCGGCTTCAAATATCGCCAGTTCAGACTGCTCATTCATCTGCCAAACGGACAAAGGTACTCCTATTTGGGAATTATAGCTGCGCGGAGAACGTACAATCGCCCGTTCGGGACTGATAAGCTGGTGCAGCCATTCCTTAACTATAGTCTTTCCGTTACTGCCCGTTATACCGATTACAGGAATCTGGAACTTCCCCCGGTGCTGTTCGGCAAGCTTTTGCAAAGCTTTCAGCGGATTAGGCACTATCAGATAATTGACAACCGGCGACTGGTCGTTGGCAGTCGGCTTCAATTTTCCACTCTCAATGTCCCTATAACTTTCCTCGCTGACGACAAAGTTACGGACACCACGGGCATACAGGTCCGGGATATAGCGGGCACCGTCGTTCCGTTTGGTAGTCAAGGCAAAGAATAATGTTTCCTCGGGAAAACTCAAGGAACGGCTGTCGGTAAGCAGCCAATCAATGGTAGCCGGTACACTTCCCACACGCCGTGCACCCATGCTTTCGGTTATGCTTTCAATCGAATACGACATATTTCTCTCTCTTTTTTGAAGTCTAAGTACGGGTATTTTCCGTTAAGTCGCTCTATTTTTAACACAATTTGTCCTAAAAAACGCTTATATTCATCAGATTCCGGATGAAAAGGTCTATGTGCTAATGATTTACGTATATTTTCACTTTCCTCCATAATCTGTAACGCATCGGCAGAGATACAGGAATGCACAAACCGCTCCCACACATAGTCAACGGCAAGCTTGGAAGGATGTACCATATCTTCGGCATAAAAACGGTAGTCGCGCAGCTCGTCCAGCAATAATTCGTATGCAGGAAAGTAAAAGACATGCCCCGGAAAAAGCATCTGAAGTTGTTCGACAGCCAACAGTAAAGTTGCTTTGCTAAGGTTATTGGCATGCAGCCCGTCACGGACATGGCGGATGGGACTGACGGTGAACAATACTTTCAGTTTAGGATTCCGCAGCAATACATCCGACAGTAATTCCTTATAGTCAAGCACTATTTCATCGACAGAAAGTTTACGGCGTGTGAACTTTGTCTCCGGTTGTTTGTGACAGTTGGATACCACCCGCCCCGTCTCTTTGGACTCATAGACCCATGCCGTGCCAAAAGTAAGCAAAAGGTAGTCCAATTGAGAGAAAACGGCATGTGCTTCCTGCAACCGGGTGTTGATGGTTTCCAACACTTTTTCCTTATCGGCAGAAGAAAAGTCCCCATGATGCATCGGGCTATGCCAAAGTTCGCGAAACAGGAAAAGGTCTTCTGCTCCATAACTTCTTCCCGCCTCTATTTCCCGCAATGCGACAGAGATGGAAAGAGGATTGTAAAGTACACCATAAGGGTTGACGTCACAGCGGAACTTGGCGGAAAGTAACCTCTCCCCCATTTCGGCAGCGAAACAAGAACCGAGCAATAGCAGTCGGTCGGCATGCGTCAGCCGGGGCAAACCGGCAGGCAACTCAACGGAAGTATATAAGTTCATAGCCTTTACAACATTTCATGATTCATCTCTTCAAGGCAGCAAAGATAGTGAAAGAATGGCAAATAATCCCGCAATAACTAGGCATTTAGTCATTCAACGGCCAGTTCCAATTGATTTTTAACCAACTCAAAATAACTGCCACGAATTGCTATCAATTCTGAATGAGTACCGCATTCTGATATTTCACCATGCTCAAGCACAATTATCTGATCGGCATTGCGCACAGTACTTAACCGATGAGCCACAATCACCACGGTACGACCACGATAAAAATTATGGAGTTCTTCTACAATAGCACGCTCATTATTCGCATCCAAAGAATTCGTAGCCTCATCCAAGAAGATGAATGCAGGATTCTTATAAATAGCTCTGGCCACAAGAATACGTTGTCGCTGCCCTTGACTGAGACTGATGCCATCACGTCCTATTTTAGTATAAAAACGTAGAGGCAATGACATGATAAAATCATATATATTGGACATTCTAGCAGCTTCCTCCATCCGTCCTACATCTATCTCCCCATCTGCCACAGCAATATTTCGGGCAATGGATTCCGAAAAAATCACACCATCCTGCATCACCACGCCACACTGCTTCCTCCACCATTTGAGATTGTAGTCGTTAATATTATACCCAGCAATGGTAATCTCTCCGCCCAGCACTTCATAATAGCCAAGCAACAATTTCATCAATGTAGTTTTTCCACTGCCCGATGCCCCAACAATGGCCGTAACTTTTCCTTCCGGAATATCAAGACAAATATTTTTAAGCGTATATTCCAACGCATGACGGTTGTATTTGAAATTCATATTGGATATGGAAATAGATTTGTCAGCATTGGCAAAGCCTATAAGTTTACCTGCGACCTTTTGTTCGTCCCGTGAGCAATGAATTTCATTAATGCGCTCAAGAGATATTTTCACATCTTGCATAAAATACAGAAAGTTCATGAGTTGCTGCACCGGTGAATTGAGTTGGCCTATTATATATTGTACAGCAAGCATAGCTCCCAAAGTCATTTGTCCGTTTATCACCGCCGTAGCAGCAAGCACAGTGATGAAGATATTCTTCACCTCGTTGATAAGAACACTGCCGGATTCCTGTGTCTGTTGCAGGTTGAGAGACTTCATCTGGATAGCAAAGAGATCATTTTGATTTTCTTCCCATTCATCACAGCGTCGCTGTTCACAATTCTGTAGTTTAACTTCCTGTATCGTAGTTATAAATTCGTAAGTAATGTCCTGGTTCATTCCTTGTTTTTCAAACAGTTCAAAATCAATGATACGACGACGTTTAAGGAATGTGGCTATCCAAAGTCCGCACATAACACTTCCAAATATAAATACCATAAATATCAACTGATTGTAAACAAGAAGTATCCCCCCAAACACCACAAAGCTGACCATCGTAAACATAATGTTGAGCACCTGTGTAGTAAGGAATTGCTGTACACGGTTATGATCTCCGATTCGTTGCAACAAATCACCCAAAAGCTTAATATCAAAGAAGCTCATTGGAAGTTTAAGCAACTTTGTAAAGAAGTCACTTACAAGCGAGATGTTAATACGCAGGGATATGTGCAACAATATTTTTCTCCTCACAAAATCCGTTATCGTACGACCGGTCACTATCATCAGCTGTCCAAGCAAAATGAGCCATACGTATCCAATATTTTTCCGAACGATGCCTACATCCACAATTGACTGGGTCAAAAACGGTAACAACAATTGCAATCCACAGCTGATTACGAGACACAATATAATGACACCAAAATGATGATGATATTGTTTAATATATCTTTTTAAAAAGTGAAATATCTGCTTTTGTTCTTTCGTCTTACCCTTAAGATTTTCGTTGAAATCCCTTGTAGAATCCAAAAACATAACCACACCGCATTCTTTACCATTATAGGAAACTGACGTCCAATGTTTCCGCATATCCTCCATAGAATATTTCATCAGCCCTTTACCCGGATCGGCAATCCAAAAGCGCGAGCCTTTCCGATCCACTTTATAAAGCACAACAAAATGATTCTGATTCCAGTGCAATATACATGGAAACGGACCTTGTGCCAGCTCGTCCAATGTACGACGCATGGGCTTGGAGTCCAGTCCCAATATTTTTGCCGCACGGACAAGGCTGAGCATGCTTACTCCCCGTTTGGCGGCACAGCAATACTGCTCCACTTGCGAAATATCTACATTACTGCCAAAATGGCGACATATCATGGTAAGGCATGCAATACCACACTGCATCGCATCCCGTTGGCGAACCAATGAAAATTTCATAATTTTAGAATCGTATTTGCAGCGATGTACTCAGCCTCCATCCAATCGCGCGGTTCATCTATATCAATAGCCAACTCTGAATCTACTTCCACGATTCCTACTTCCCCTGAAAGGATATAAGGTTCGGACAAGACAATCCGAACGGAAGCCGAATAAAAACTTCCGGACTCCACCAAGAAACCTTTATAATCTTGCCTACGTGGTTTGTTAGCAAAAGAGTAATCAAGAGGAGTAGCGGTCTCAGACCACCTAAACTTCTTCAACCTTACACAGGACACTATTGAATCATACCTTCCAGAATTTGCCATTTCCAACATTTTCTTTATATCGCCCAAAGTAGTGAAAGGAGATGTGGACTGAAAAAGGCAAAACCAATCAGAATCCGCCGGTTCACGCCAAAAAATGAACTCTTTTATCACCTCCATCACTGATGACTTGTCCGTAGCGGAAGTATCAGATCGACGATAAATTTTTACTTCTTCACCATATCTGCCAATAGTTATTTTCTCAGTCTCGTCACAGTCAGTAGCAAGCCAAATTTCATCAAAAAACGAAGATTGTACCAATGTGTCTAATATCCAACATAACAGAGGTTTTCCACACAACAACCGGGTATTTTTCCCTGAAACTCCCTTACTGCCTTTTCTAACAGGCACAAACGCTATATTATAGTTCATATTCAACCAATATATCATCAATTATCTTAATTATATGATCTACGGCTTCTTTTCCTGTTGCCTTAAACCATTGTGGCAATTCCTCCAAAGGTGCTTGTCGGAGACAACTAGGCAGTTTGGAAAAAAATTCCACTTCATTTTTAGAAATAAACCCTATCCCTTCTGCTTCAATATCCGGATAATAGCTTGAACCCGGTGTTGGGTTAAACACCAAGGGGGTACAACCATACATTAGTCCCTCCATCAGCACCGAAGAGAAGTGAGAGACTACCACTTTAGTCCGAGCATACACATCCGCCAATTTATCGTTATTAACTATACTGACATTACTACATTGAAGAAAACGAGATAACCATCTAGTGTTACCTCTATACTCGGGGTGTTCCCGCACCAAAATAGAAATGTCAGGATAATGCGTTGCTGTAACCCGAATTAAATCACTCATCCTGTCAAGATATATTTCTGTATTTAAGTAAACCGGTGCCTGAAGAAAAAATGTTATCGCCCGATGCTGACCGTTTCGAATAGCCTCATCCATGTACCCAGCAGCTACAAAGCAGGTATGCTTGTTATATTTCTCCCACAAAGGATTGAACTTATCACCCCATGTGAGGAAATGGGTGTACGGCAAGTCACGAAATCCCGTATGGAGATACGAGGGCCATCCTAATTGCAAACAAACAGAAGGAATATGCTTCTCGTTACAGAAAGCTGCGGCAAGGCGATATTCGGACTGGCATCCATCCATACATACCAATAATCGCGGTTTCAGAATCTCAATAAACCAACCTATAGCATTGGCAAAGTTATAAAACCATGGCAAGGTCTGCTCCATCTCTGCATTGCGGAAGAACTTAGCCTTGAGCATGCGCAGCCGTATCACGGTACCATGTGATGGAATCCCAAAATCATCAGGAACAGGCGTCGTGGAAAGCAACACAAAATCCTCTTCCAGTGCTTTTATCAGCGGCCTCAAATAATCGAGTATGCGTGGTGAAGTGGCAAATACTAGCACTTTGTTTTCCTGCCCCTTCAAGCATTCATACCACTCCCGATTACCATTGTCCTGCTCCTCTACCAGATTAGCCTTGAACATTATAAGTGGCAACAACGATGTTTCCACCTCCTTTATGGCACACCTACAAGTGTCCGCATCGGGGACAGCCGGACGCTTACAGAGATATTTCTGCCACAGATACCGGAGAATGACGGAAGACGCATCTACATTACCCATTTTACAGCCACAAGGCCATGCTACCCGCATCTCACTTACAACACGAGTCACACAAGTCTCTAAATCCTCATGGAACTGCAACAACCACCCGTCTTCCATCTTCCTTTACCCTTTTTATCCGTCAACGTTTCTTCGGCCGGATGTTGAACTTATATTGTACGTGCAGCATGGCATATCGGGGCAACACATTGGTATAGGTCACCGTACGCGCCTGCGCATTGACGCCATACGTCACGTTGCTCAACCGGTTAAGGATATCGAAGCCATCGAGCATAAACACCCAGCGGCCCTTGAACGCCGTGTAACTGAGGCGGGCATTCCACACTACATCAGTGGTATTAAGGGCATTGTCGGCATAGCCGCGCCGCGTGTAGCAAGTGAGGTCGGTGGAAAGACCGAAGTTGGCAGGCAGCTTGAACACGCCGGTCACGCCGTAATTAAGTGTGGCAGCTTGAAATGGTGTGAAGTCCTCGCGAGTACTGCGGGTATCACGCCAAATGACATCGGCACGCAACCCTATTTTTTGTTTTCCCAACTGCCAGTCCAGTTTCAGATTCTCCGTCAAGAACCAGTTCTTCACGGTGGATTTCACAGGCTTCGTCACATCGACACCAATCATATCGCTCATGTGCGACTGCTCGGCACGGGAGATAGAGCTTAGCACGAACTGCTTCTTGCCGCCGAACTGCCACGAAAGCGTGTTGTTGATGAAACGGTTCCAGTTACCGTTGGTATTATAAGAGCGGATGGTGCGCACGCCAGTCTTGGAATCGTAGCTATATCCGCGTGTCAGCATGCTCTCGGTTATGCGATAACCCAACATTAGCGTATTATTGAACGCATTGCGTGATTGCATTGCCCAAATCAGCTCTATGTTATGGAGACGCTCGTTGTCCAAGCTTTCCACACCTTCGTAAATGTTCAACGGGTCGATGGCATCCTTGACGGGCACCAAGTGAGCCAAATCGGGCGTGCGGGGAGTTATCAGGTAGCTCAGTTTGAGACTTTGCGTGGCTTGCGATCCCATAAAAGGATCGTCCTTGAAAGCAAACCTATACATCATTTCCGTCCATGAGGCCAAAGCGAACGAAGCAGTGTTGCGGTTGACACGATGACGTTTGCCGCCACGCCTATAGTCTAACGACTGGTCAAAGATATAGACCCTAGGGGTTACGGTGAAAGAGAAACGTTTTGTCCAATGGCTCATACGCACCGACAACTGATGTGTATTATCCCGATAACGCGAAGTAAAACTGTTGTCAAGGTCTAACACGGACTGATAGCCGGCCGGGAGTGAACCAAATATACCTTCCTCTTCCAACCGGTCGAGCAGATAGCGGTGTGAGTCCTTGTCACGAACCTGGTGTGTAAAATAATATTCGGGCTGAATATAATCACTTTCATCAAGCCTGTACATGTAACCCACATTAGCCTTCAGCACATAGCTTTTATTCGGTTGGTTGTAGTATTCGTTCTGTTTGTAAGCCGCAGTGGATTCGTCACCGTAATTGATGGTATAATCCTTGAAGAGGTCAGATTTTTCCTCAATGTATTGTCCTCCGAAACTATAATTCAACCCGTCGGAGTTTTTCTTGAATTTGAAGCTGTTGCTGTACTGAAGGAACGCATCCAACCGATGTCCATCCTGTATATTGTTTTGCAGCGACCGGTTCATCAATCCGTCACGTTGATCCACGTATGCCTCCGAATAGATGTCGTCAATGATTTCCCGATTCATCGCCTGCTTCTCCTCATCGAACGTAGCCGCCGAATAGCTGCTGCTGTTCTCGTATTTGGTATAGTTGACTCTCTCATTAAGCTGACTCCAGATGTACTTCCCTTGTGTGCTAAACAAGTTGAATTGCTTGAACTCTGTGGTACGCCTCCGGGCACGGTTGTACTGATAATCATATGTATTGCCCGATGGCAACAAGTTGGTTCTCTCCGTACCAACGACACTATTGTCTGTCATTTGGACGAAAGTTGCATTACCTTGCAGTTGGGTTTTGCTTTTATTGAAACTGACATTATAGTCGATTCCCGTCTGACGTACCTTTTGATCACCCTTCGGCACACTCTCGGGTGTCCATGTCGTGTTCTGCCCCGGCTTGCGTTGGTCGTTCACGTTATTAATGCCGCCGAAAAAAGCAACTTGCGAATAGGGGGTGAAGTATAGTCCGAAAGCACGCCCCATATAGCGTTCTTCCGTTCCGCCTCCACCTTCAAGGTTCACCATCCAGCCGTGCTGATATTCCTTCTTGAGGCGCACATCCATCACGAAGTCCTTATCACCCATATCCCTGCCGTAGAACTCACTCTGCTTGCCGGCACGTTCATAAACGGAAATGTCTTTCACGGCGTATGCACCAAGGTTGTCCAACATCAGCTGGTTGTCCTTGCCGAAAAAATCGCGTCCATTCAGCAACAGGCTCTCCACAAATTTGCCATTGACGAATATCTGTCCGTTGTCTTTCACTTCCACCCCGGGAAGCTGAGCTACCAAAACATCCAACATGGAGCCTTCCGCCAATTGGAAGGCGCTGGCATCGTATATCAACGTATCGAGTTTGTGGTAAAACTTCACTTTGGAGGCAGTAACGGTCACCTCCTGCAACTGTCTGGCACGTGTCAAGTAGATAACCGGCAGTTCCCTCTTTTTTTCCCTGCTCCCCAAGTCTTTAATCTTCACCTCCATATATCCGGGGTCATACCCGTTGGCATCAGCTTCGATGATATAGTTTGTCTCCACGTTGCGGGGTACATAAAATATGTATCTTGAGAGATTCCTGACTACACTTCCGGTCTGAATCCTCCCTGTAGTCTTCATCGAGTCTATCACCGCTCCTTTCGCGCCAATGAGCCTCACCATTGCACCCTGCAAAGGAGTCTTCCCCAGATTCTCGTACACATATCCTTCTATTTCAAACTTACCTTTAGTCTGGGCCGAAACGGACAAACAGAGCCAACAAACAAAAGTAATTCCAAGTATTCTTCGCAACATATTTTTCAAGTATTTAGATTTATCAGTTTATTACGGCATTACTTCTTGTGTTTTTTAGTCAGATAGTGCAACCACAAATGCGTTTCTACATCCAGTTTCATCAATGGGCACACCTCTCTTCGGTCTGTTTTTTTGGCCTGTTGCATAAGTCTTAGGTAAGGACAGCCTCCCGAACAAACCGGCAGCAACACACATTCCCGACATTGCATATCATCGTAAGGGTCTGCACCTGCCAAATATTGCAATAACAGCCGTCTATTTGAAACTTTTCCCCAAATGTCACCCACTATGCGGTCTTGCTTGCCTACATCGTTCCAACATTTGTATATTTCTCCTTTCGGACCGATCACCGCAACATTTGAATTACGAATAGAACATTCCGAGAACTTATAAGAGGGATAAAAGTTCTTGAATTCCATTCCATGTTTCCGGAACAAGTTAACAAGAAAGGTAAACTTCTCCCTACTATTAAAAGCACAGCTATTATCGCCCGCCTGATCTTCTACAAAAGCCGGCGTTACATTTATATTTGCATAGTGTTTTTGATAGAAAAAGTCGAATACATAAATAAAATCATCCATATTACTATTATCAATATTAACACGGATATTAACATGTATATCTGGTACTAATTTATTCAACAAATCAATATTCTCTACAATCCGTTCAAAAGTAGGATATCCGCCTTTTAAAAAACGACGTTTATCATGTTCCTCCTGTAATCCATCAACCGTAATCTGAATTTTCTTAATGTCTAATAACTTCAATTGAGAAATAACAGACTCGTTCAAGAGATAACCATTGGTAATCATACCTGCGCTATATGCCAATCCCAATGATTGCATTTTGCGGGTCAACGACACTATTCTTTGAAAGGCCAATAACGGTTCTCCCCCAAACCAGGTGACATCTATTCTTTTAGCATCAGTTTTTCTTTTAACAAAGTCAATTATCCCATCCTCCACTTCATCCGTCATAAAAATATTATTATGCTCTCCTTCAAAACAATAGGGACAAGCAAAATTACATCCGAGAGTAGGGTTGATGGTAAGGCTTAAAAAATGATTGTCAAATCTACGAGTCATAACATGATACTTAACTTTCAAAAATTCCTCTACATCATCATCCACCACAGCCCTCATTCTTTTCAAGTTACTCATAAGAGTCTCATCCTCTGTCGAGAATATTTCTCCCGCTTTACAGTCAGCCAATAAATAAAATGTTTCTTTGGACAATTCGGCAAAAGCGTTAGAGAGGGAATTATAAAACAAATAAATTCCCTCTCTCTCAAACAAGATGTTATATCGTGACCAAATCATACGATATTACAACTTTTAAAATGAATAGCTACTACAAAAAAGTCCAGGGGAACAACCTCCACCCGAACATTGTCCATCATCATATTGACCACAATTACTTTGTTTTCCGTCTCCTATACACACCACATAATTCGTACAATTAGCAGCTCCCTCTATAAAAGACAGTTCCACCTCACTCAATACTTCTTCTTTCGGAAGTTCAACAAATTTAAATTTTTCCATAATAAATTAGATTTAAATATTTTGTTGCAAAATTGCCATAAAACGATATACACCAACGACATAAGTATCTCACAAAAGGTTTCTCACAGTCACAAACATAAAATTTATCAGCAGGAAAGAACAAGATAACAACAAGTCTGCTAGTCCAAGCATTCGTCTTTTATTTTTTTTAAATAAAATAGAATCAACACCGCAAATATATAAATTTATTTCAAATACCCATGCTGTCAAACCATTTTTTTATCTACAACAACTTTTTTTTCAAAAGACTTCATTTAGCACCTATAACCAGCAATATCTATCCAATAAACATATATTATACCATGAACGTATCAAAACTATACATCAAGTCCTCTATAATATAAGATTGGGAAACTTCAAAAAATTATAAAATTGCACAATCACATGATCAAACAACTGGCAGCTGCATCTATAAAAATATTTTACTTTCCAATTATCATCAAAGTGTTTTATATAAAAGTGTCTGTTGTGAATCATCGCAACTACGTATATAAGCATGGTACAACTTACAAATGCGTGTCATCCCCCTACCTTGGGAAGTTTATCCAGTACAACGGACAAGATTAAACGGTCGGTTACCTAATATCTATTCTCTTCTTCACTGTGGAAAGAATAAATAGTCACATCTTTCTCCTTAACATCCACAAAGCAGAAATTTGACAACTGCAATAAATCAGTTTAATAGGACTTTCCCTATTTTTTCTTCCCCAAAGAGCCATCCATCCGTTTTCTTTTGATATTTTTGCATTGTGTAATCTTCATAATGAACGATGAAAACAGAACCAACGACATACAACTTGCTAAATTCTATTTCACTTCCCGAAGATTTGCGCCAATAGAGCGTGGAGCAACTTCCCGAAATCTGCAAGTCAGTACAATATCCTATTTTACTCTTTAAATAGTCACAGGCATACATTGACAAGACCTTGCCTCCTTATCGGCAAGCTTTTGCCACACAATTGGCAAAACTTTGCCATCGCTTTGGCAAAACTTTGCCACCGCTTTGGCAAAAGCTTGCCAAGGGACAGGCAATAGGCTGGCAAAATTACTCGCTGATTTACAGAAAACTACAAACACATCTAAAATTACAACATAGGTAGAATGAAAGAGAAGCAACCGAATTGGCGTTCTAAACACGGCAATCGGGCAGCTACCCGCCAACTTTTTTCCGGAAAACTCCATGACATCCGTTTTCTTTTGTTATTTTTGCATTTTGTAATCTTCATAATGAACGATGAGAACAGAACCAACAACATATAACTTGCTAAATTCCATTTCACTTCCCGAAGATTTGCGCCGGCTGAGCGTGGAGCAACTTCCCGAAATCTGCAAAGAACTGCGGCAAGACATCATTAAAGAAGTTTCTTGCAATCCCGGACATTTTGCCGCCAGCCTGGGTACGGTAGAACTGACCGTGGCACTGCATTATGTTTACAACACCCCTTACGACCGTATCGTCTGGGACGTAGGACACCAGGCGTACGGCCATAAAATATTGACCGGACGCCGCGAAGCATTCTCCACCAACCGTAAATTCAAAGGTATCCGCCCCTTTCCTTCACCGGAGGAAAGCGAGTACGACACCTTTACCTGCGGACATGCCTCAAACTCCATTTCGGCAGCCCTCGGCATGGCAGTAGCCGCAGCCCGGAAAGGGGAAAAAGACCGGCATGTGGTTGCCATCATAGGAGACGGAAGCATGAGTGGCGGACTGGCATTCGAAGGATTGAACAATGCCTCCTCTACAGCCAACAACCTGCTCATTATCTTGAATGACAATGACATGGCAATAGACCGCAGCGTGGGCGGCATGAAACAGTATTTGTTCAATCTGACTACAAGCAACCGCTATAACCAGTTGCGCTTCAAAACCTCCAAACTACTGTTCAAGATGGGTGTCCTGAACGAAGACCGCCGCAAGGCTCTTATCCGCTTTGCCAATAGCCTGAAGTCCATGGCAGCCCAACAGCAAAATATATTCGAAGGGATGAATATCCGTTACTTCGGTCCCGTTGACGGACACGACGTGAAGAATATAGCCCGTATCCTCCGGGATATCAAGGACATGGAAGGTCCCAAGATCCTGCATCTGCATACTGTCAAAGGAAAAGGATTTGAGCCCGCCGAAAAAGAACCCGGCATCTGGCATGCACCGGGCAAGTTCAATCCGGAAACCGGAAAACGCATCAAGGCAGATACCAGCAACCTGCCTCCCCTCTTCCAGGACGTATTCGGAGAAACGCTCATTGAGCTGGCTGAACAAAACCCAAGAATCATCGGTGTCACACCCGCCATGCCTACAGGATGCTCCATGAACAAAATGATGGAAGCCATGCCCGGCCGTGCCTTTGACGTGGGTATAGCCGAAGGACATGCAGCTACTTTCTCCGGCGGCATGGCCAAGGAAGGAATGCAGCCTTTCTGCAACATTTATTCTTCCTTCATGCAACGGGCGTACGACAATGTGATCCACGACATCGCCATCCTCCGGCTTCCTGTAGTGCTCTGCCTCGACCGTGCCGGACTGGTCGGTGAAGACGGCCCTACCCATCACGGTGTCTTCGACTTGGCCTATTTCCGTCCGATACCCAACCTTACCCTGTCTTCCCCGATGAATGAGCATGAGTTGCGCCGGCTGATGTACACGGCACAACTGCCGGACAAAGGCCCGTTCGTCATCCGCTATCCTCGTGGCCGCGGTGTATTGCTGGACTGGAAATGTCCGTTGGAAGAAATCCCGGTAGGCAAGGGCCGGAAGCTGAAAGACGGAAAGGATATCGCCGTGCTGACCCTTGGCCCGATAGGAAATATCGCGGCAAAGGCCATTGAACAGGCCGAAAAAGAAAAAGGAATTTCCATCGCCCACTACGACCTGCGTTTCCTGAAACCGCTGGACGAAGAACTGCTGCATGAAGTGGGACGCAAATTCCAACGCATCGTCACCGTCGAAGACGGTATCCGGAAGGGCGGCATGGGCAGTGCCGTACTGGAATTTATGGCAGACAACGGATATGCCCCGCACATACGGCGTATCGGCGTACCCGACACGTTTATAGAACATGGAACCATACAGGAGTTGTATCACTTGTGTGGAATGGATGAAGAAGGGATCTGCCAATCAATTATAAATTTTGAATTATGAATTAAACAAAGTGAAGATAATCATTGCAGGTGCCGGCGCAGTAGGCACACACTTAGCCAAGCTATTGTCTCGCGAAAAACAGGACATCATTCTGATGGACGACAACGAAGAGAGGTTGAGTACCTTGAGTTCCAACTTCGATTTAATGACGGTCACAGCCTCCCCCACCTCCATAAAAGGATTAAAGGAAGTGGGAGCAGGTGAGGCAGACCTGCTCATCGCCGTCACTCCCGACGAAAGCCGGAACATGACCGCATGCATGCTGGCCACCAACCTCGGCACACAAAAGACGGTTGCCCGCATCGACAACTACGAATACTTGCTTCCAAAGAACAAGGAATTCTTTCAGAAATTAGGTGTAGATTCGCTGATTTATCCGGAGATGCTTGCCGCCAAAGAGATCGTATCTTCCATCCGTATGAGTTGGGTACGCCAGTGGTGGGAATTCTGCGGGGGCGCCTTGATACTGATAGGTACCAAAATGCGCGAGAAAGCCGAGATTCTGAATATCCCCCTCCATCAGTTAGGCGGTCCGGAACTGCCCTACCACGTAGTAGCCATCAAACGGAACAACGAGACACTGATTCCGCGGGGCGACGATGTCATCAAGCTGCATGATATCGTTTATTTCACCACTACCCGGAAATACATCCCCTATATCCGCAAGATAGCCGGTAAAGAAGATTATCCCGACGTACGCAATGTCATGATTATGGGCGGAAGCCGTATTGCCGTACGAACCGCGCAGTATGTGCCGGACTATATGCAGGTGAAAATCATAGACAACGACTTGGCGCGCTGCAACCGGCTGACAGAAATCCTGGATGACAAGACCATGATTATCAATGGTGACGGACGTGACATGGACTTGCTTGTAGAAGAAGGATTAAAAAACACGGAAGCATTTGTCGCCCTTACCGGAAACTCGGAAACCAACATTCTGGCCTGCCTCGCCGCCAAACGCATGGGAGTCAGAAAAACGGTAGCAGAAGTAGAAAACATTGATTATATAGGTATGGCAGAAAGCCTGGATATCGGTACCGTCATCAATAAGAAGATGATTTCCGCCAGCCACATTTACCAGATGATGCTCGATGCGGACGTCAGCAACGTGAAATGCCTGACATTCGCCAATGCGGATGTAGCGGAGTTTACGGTAAAAGCCGGTTCTAAAATCACCAGACATCCGGTAAAGGACCTCGGGCTGCCCAAGGGGACTACCATCGGAGGACTCATCCGCCAGGGTGAAGGTGTGGTGGTAATGGGTAACACACTGATACAGCCCGGTGACCATGTGGTTGTATTCTGCCTGAACATGATGATTAAGAAAATAGAAAAGTACTTTAATTAAAGGCCGTGATCAACTTTAAGACAATCATACGTATTATCGGTATATTGCTGCTGCTGGAGACTGTGATGTTCCTCTGCTGCTCCGGCGTATCCTATTATTACGGAGAAGGTGACCTGGCAGCCTTCTGGAAGGCGGGAGCCATCACAGCAGGAGCCGGTTTGCTGCTTGCCGCCCTCGGAAGGGAAGGCGAACACCAGCTGACACGTCGTGACGGATATGTCCTGGTCAGCTTTGCATGGGTGGCATTCTCGCTCTTCGGCATGCTTCCATTCTATATCGGCGGCTATATACCCGATATCACCAATGCTTTCTTCGAAACAATGTCCGGTTTCAGCAGTACAGGCGCCACCATTCTGGATGACATAGAGTCGCTGCCACACGGTATCTTGTTCTGGCGTAGCATGACGCAATGGATCGGCGGCCTGGGTATCATCATGTTTACAATTGCCGTACTGCCTATCTTCGGTGTCAGCGGCTTACAGGTTTTCGCCGCAGAAGCCAGCGGCCCTACCCACGATAAGGTGCACCCGCGCATCGGCATCACCGCCAAATGGATATGGAGCATCTATGCAGGAATCACCGGGATTCTCGTCGCATTGCTGATGTTGGGAGGAATGAACTGGTTCGACAGTATCTGCCATGCCTTTGCCACCACGGGAACCGGCGGATTCTCAACCAAGCAAGCCAGTGTAGCCTACTACAACTCACCTTATATAGAATATGTCATCTCCACCTTCATGTTTGTCTCCGGCATCAACTTTACCTTGCTGCTACTGTTCGTCAACCGGAAATTCAAGAAATTCATCGGTAACGCGGAATTGAAATGGTACTTCTGGTCAGTGGTCTCCTTTACCGCCGTCATAGCTGTGGTGCTTTACTATACCAGCCCGATGGGGGTAGAAGAATCCTTCCGTAAATCTCTGTTCCAAGTGATTTCCCTGCAAACCTCAACCGGTTTTGCCACGGACGACTATATGACGTGGCCTCCTGTCCTTTGGGGGCTGCTTACCATCATCATGGTGATGGGAGCCTGCGCAGGCAGTACGACGGGCGGACTGAAATGCATCCGCATGGTGATACTCTCAAAAGTTTCCCGCAATGAATTCAAACATATAATCCATCCCAATGCCGTGTTGCCGGTAAGGATCAACAAACAGGTAATCCCTCCGTCCATCGTATCGACAGTCCTTGCTTTCTGTTTCCTCTATCTGATTATAATCATAATCAGTGTATTGTTGATGATGGCCATGGGAATCGGCGCCGAAGAGGCCGTGGGTTGCGTCATTTCCAGTATTGGCAATATGGGCCCCGGACTGGGTGAATGCGGCCCCGCTTACTCCTGGAACGCCTTGCCCGATATAGCCAAATGGCTGTTGGCGTTTCTTATGCTATTGGGACGTTTGGAATTGTTCACCGTACTATTATTGTTTACCCCTGCATTCTGGAAACGGAATTGATTTAGGATAAAAAGTGTAAAAATAGCTTTTTTTGTTATGCGGAGATAGCAAAATGAGAGATACTTATTATATCTTTGCGGCTTGAAAAGAGAGAATTGTGGTATGAAGCAATGCATAAAACTTAGTATAATCATCATACTCGCAGCCTTACTGCACAACGGTGCAACGAAAGCCGCGGACTTTTTATGCACTCCTGCCAGTAACCCAACCGAATGTTGTTTTCTGTCACAAGCTCCTGCCACACAGCAAGCCGTTCAAAACTTCTACGATCATTTCTACACTGTCTCCCTCTACATGGAGCACGTGGACAGTACACAAGTGCCCGGCAACAAAAGTATCTTGTTGCGTACAAACTTGTTCAGAATGCAGCTACATGCCCATTCGCCGGAGTGCGACCGCTTGTTGTACTTATCTCCCCATCCGGTGCCCGATACCAATTATTATATATTCGGGCTAAGAAAGATAATCATTTAATAAAAGGCAGACAAGCGCATTAGCTTGCTTGCAAGCCCCGCCGGACAACAAATCAGAGGTTTTGTCATCCGACGCGATGTATCTATATTAATATCTAAAATCTTATCAGGTTTATGAACTTTACTTTGTTAGTGGTCGTCCTGTTGACGGCAATCGCTTTCGTGGGTATCGTCATCGCGCTTTCAAATGCGATAGCTCCCCGTTCGTACAATCCGCAGAAGATGGAACCGTACGAATGTGGTATTCCTACCCGCGGCAAATCATGGATGCAGTTCCGGGTAGGATACTACCTGTTTGCCATCTTGTTCCTGATGTTCGAAGTGGAAACGGTATTCCTGTTTCCATGGGCAGTCATCACCCGTGAATTAGGAGTGGCAGGACTTTTCAGTGTTTTATTTTTCCTGATTATATTGGTTCTGGGCCTTGCATACGCCTGGAGGAAAGGAGCTTTGGAATGGAAATAACGAAGAAACCGAAAATAAAATCTATCCCTTATGAGGAGTTTACCGACAACGAAACGTTGGAGAAACTGGTCCGGGAACTTAACGCAGGAGGTGCCAATGTGGCTCTCGGCGTACTGGACGATTTCGTCAACTGGGGACGCAGCAATTCATTGTGGCCCCTTACCTTTGCAACCAGCTGTTGCGGTATCGAATTCATGGCCCTCGGTGCAGCCCGCTATGACATGGCGCGCTTCGGGTTTGAAGTAGCCCGTGCCAGTCCTCGCCAGGCAGATATGATTATGGTCTGCGGAACCATCACGAACAAGATGGCCCCGGTACTGAAACGCCTTTACGACCAGATGGCGGATCCGAAATATGTGATAGCCGTAGGAGGTTGTGCAGTCAGCGGAGGACCTTTCAAGAAGTCCTACCACGTAGTGAACGGTGTGGACAAGATTCTACCGGTAGACGTCTATATCCCCGGCTGCCCTCCACGTCCGGAGGCATTCTACTACGGAATGATGCAACTGCAACGCAAAGTGAAAATCGAGAATTATTTCGGTGGAGTGAACAGACAAAAAGAAAAGCCGAAAGAAGAGTAATTTAGTTATGACTAATCCCAATATGGAAATAAAGTACATAGAGCCGTCAGCCCTGCACGACGAAATGCTGCGTCTGCGGAAAGAGAAACAGATGGACTTCCTGGAGTGCCTCAGCGGTATGGATTGGGGAGTGCCTGATGAAAAAGACGCGCCGGACACGCCTCGCGGACTCGGTGTGGTCTATCTTTTAGAGTCAACCGTCACCGGTGAACGTATGGCAATACGCACCGCTACCCTGAACCGGGAACGCCCCGAGCTCCCCTCTGTCAGTGACATATGGAAAGCCGCTGATTTCAACGAACGCGAAGTATATGACTTCTACGGCATTGTTTTCATCGGCCACCCCGATATGCGCCGCCTCTACCTGCGCAATGACTGGGTAGGCTACCCCATGCGTAAGGACAACGATCCCGAAAAGGATAATCCGCTGCGTATGGACAACGAAGAGACGATTGACACCACCACTGAACTGGAACTGAACCCGGACGGCACCGTCAAGAATAAAGAGCTGCAACTGTTCGGAGATGAAGAATATGTAGTGAACATAGGCCCCCAGCACCCCGCCACACACGGAGTCATGCGCTTCCGTGTATCATTGGAGGGTGAGATTATCGACAAGATCGATGCCAACTGCGGCTATATCCACCGGGGCATCGAAAAGATGTGCGAAAGCCTGACTTACCCGCAGACTTTAGCCCTGACCGACCGTCTGGACTATCTGGGCGCACACCAGAACCGCCATGCCTTGTGTATGTGCATCGAGAAGGCAATGGGTGTAGAAGTGAGCGAACGTGTGCAGTATATACGTACCATCATGGATGAACTGCAACGGATAGATTCTCACCTGCTGTTCTATTCCTGCCTTGCCATGGACTTGGGCGCGCTGACCGCCTTTTTCTACGGTTTCCGTGACCGTGAGAAAATACTCGACATCTTCGAGGAAACCTGCGGCGGACGCCTCATCATGAACTATAACACCATCGGCGGCGTACAGGCAGACATTGCGCCCGGTTTCGTAAAAAAGGTGAAAGAGTTCATCCCCTATCTCCGTGGTATCCTGCACGAATACCATGACGTATTCACCGGAAATATCATTGCGCAGCAACGTCTGAAAGGAGTGGGTGTACTCTCACGGGAAGACGCCATCGCCTTCGGAGCCACCGGAGGTACCGGACGTGCCAGCGGCTGGGCCTGCGACGTGCGCAAACGAATGCCGTATGCTGTATATAATAAGGTGGAATTCAAGGAAATTATCCGCACCGAAGGTGATTCATGGGCACGCTACCTTATCCGTATGGATGAAATACTGGAAAGTCTGAAAATTATCGAGCAATTGATTGACAACATCCCGGAAGGTGCTTATCAGGAGAAGATGAAACCGATTATCCGTGTGCCGGAAGGCACCTACTATGCAGCCGTGGAAGGCAGTCGCGGCGAGTTCGGCGTTTTCCTTGAAAGCCACGGCGACAAGATGCCCTACCGCCTGCATTTCCGCAGTACGGGACTGCCATTGGTATCAACCGTAAATACCATTTGCCGCGGAGCTAAGATAGCCGACCTTATCGCCATCGGCGGAACATTGGATTATGTAGTACCGGATATTGACAGATGAGAGATAATTATAAATTCTAAATTCATAATTCAAAATTCAAAACACCGTGTTTGACTTTAGTATAGTAACCAACTGGATTCACCAGACGCTGACTTCCCTGATGCCGGAAGGTCTGGCTATATTCCTTGAATGTGTGGTGATTGGCATATGTATCATTCTGATGTATGCCATACTTGCCATCATCCTGATATACATGGAGCGTAAAATATGCGCCTTTTTCCAATGTCGCCTCGGCCCGATGCGTGTGGGAAAATGGGGATTGCTCCAAGTGCCCTGCGACGTCATCAAGATGTTGACAAAGGAAATCATCGACTTGAAGTTTTCTGACCGGCTCCTTTACAACTTGGCCCCGTTCATGGTAATCATCGCTTCATTCCTGACATTCGCCTGCCTGCCCATCAATAAAGGGCTGGAGGTACTGGACTTCAACGTGGGCGTATTCTTCCTGCTGGCCGCTTCGAGTATCGGCGTAGTAGGTATCCTGCTGGCGGGCTGGAGCTCCAACAACAAATTCTCTTTGATCGGAGCCATGCGAAGCGGCGCGCAAATCATCAGTTATGAATTGTCCTGCGGATTGAGCATATTGACAATGGTAGTTCTGATGGGTACCATGCAGTTCTCCGAAATCGTGGAAGGGCAAGCCGACGGATGGTTCATCTTCAAAGGACATATTCCCGCACTGATTGCCTTTATCATCTACCTCATCGCCGGCAATGCGGAGACCAACCGTGGTCCTTTCGACTTGCCCGAAGCGGAGAGTGAGCTGACAGCCGGTTATCATACGGAATATTCCGGTATGGGATTCGGTTTCTTCTACCTCGCCGAATACTTGAACCTGTTCATCGTGGCTTCCGTAGCCGCCACCATCTTCCTGGGAGGCTGGATGCCGCTTCATATTGCAGGGTTGGACGGCTTCAATGCCTTGATGGACTACATTCCCGGTTTTGTCTGGTTTTTCGGAAAAGCCTTTTTCGTAGTCTTCCTGCTGATGTGGATCAA
Organism: Bacteroides fluxus YIT 12057; assembly: GCF_000195635.1. Taxonomy (GTDB): domain Bacteria; phylum Bacteroidota; class Bacteroidia; order Bacteroidales; family Bacteroidaceae; genus Bacteroides; species Bacteroides fluxus. The sequence goes on from NZ_GL882633.1 coordinate 130,428, forward strand.
ATGGACTTTCCCGCGCCTGCGTATCGACCAGATCTTGAACTTAGAGTGGAAATATCTGGTTCCCATCTCCATGGTGAACTTGATTCTGATGGTATTAATTGTAGTATTCGACTTGCACTTTTAAAGCCGCTCCCCTCTATCCCCTCCCCCGCAGGGAGGGGAAGGAGATAGTATTGAAGTATAAAAGAGATAATATAAAAGAATATATGAAAGTAGATGATAGATATATAGATAAAGGCAACCCGTCTTCCCTCCCTACAGGGGAGAGGCCGGGGGAGAGACTTTACTTCGTCAAGCTTTTCCGCGGCATCACCTCTTTGTTGACGGGTATGAAAACGACCATGACCGTATTCTGCCGTAAAAAGACTACCGAACAGTATCCGGAAAACCGCGCGACCCTGAAACTCTCCGACCGTTTCCGCGGCACGCTGACCATGCCCCATAACGCCAACAACGAGCACCATTGTGTAGCCTGCGGCCTGTGCCAGACGGCTTGTCCCAATGACACAATCAAAGTGACAAGCGAAATGATTGAAACGGAAGAAGGCAAGAAAAAGAAAATCCTGGCAAAATATGAATACGACCTCGGTTCATGCATGTTCTGCCAGCTTTGCGTGAACGCCTGTCCGCACGATGCCATCATGTTCGACCAGGACTTTGAGCATGCCGTATTTGACCGGAGCAAATTAGTGCTGACACTGAACCGTCCGGGCAGTCACGTGGAAGAAAAAAAGAAACCTGCCACTCCCAAAGAAGAGATGACAAAGTAATTTGTAATTAATAACTTGTAATTAGACAACATGGAAATAAATCTTGAAACAGTAGTATTCTACTTCCTTGCGGCTTTTATTACCGTATTTTCCATCCTGACGGTAACCACCCACCGTATGGTACGCTCGGCTACTTACCTGCTGTTCGTACTTTTCGGAACAGCCGGCATCTACTTCCTGCTGGGCTATACCTTCCTCGGTTCCGTCCAGATTATGGTCTATGCCGGCGGTATTGTTGTGCTATATGTCTTCTCCATCCTGCTTACCAGTGGTGAAGGTGACATCGCAGGCAAACTGAAACGCAGCAAGTTCCTTGCCGGATTGGGAACTACCATAGGAGGTGCCGTCATAGTATTGTTCATTACCCTGAACCATAAGTTCATCGCCACTACCGATGTGGAACCTCTGGAGGTCAACATCAAGACCATCGGCCATCACATGCTGAGTGGTGACAAATATGGATACCTGCTGCCCTTCGAAGCAGTCAGCATCCTGTTGCTGGCATGTATCGTGGGTGGCTTGCTTATCGCCCGGAAACGGTAAGATTGATGATTTTATGATTTATGATTTATAAGCCGCGCAATAGGTTGTAAATCACAAATCACAATTCATAAATCATCAGTGCACATTCTAAATCATAAATTATAAATCATAAATCATAATTCTTATGATCCACATGGAATATTATCTGATAGTTTCGGCTATCATGTTCTTCGCCGGTATTTACGGGTTCTTCACCCGACGCAACACACTGGCGATACTTATCAGCATCGAGCTGATTCTGAACGCCACGGATATCAACTTCGCGGTATTCAACCGTTTTCTGTTCCCCGGAGGACTGGAGGGATATTTCTTCTCCCTGTTTTCCATCGCCATCTCGGCGGCAGAAACGGCAGTAGCTATTGCCATCATGATCAACATCTACCGTAATATCCGCAGTATCCAAGTAAACAAACTGGACGAACTGAAATGGTAAAACCTAATAATTTAAAGAAATGGAATATACAATTCTAATCCTTCTCCTTCCTTTCCTCTCCTTCCTTACCTTAGGACTGGGAGGCAAATGGATGTCACACCGCACTGCCGGGCTGATCGGCACCGTGGTGTTGGGTGCGGTAGCAGTACTTTCCTACCTCACTGCAGGACTGTACTTCAGCGCTCCCCGACTGGCTGACGGTACATATGCCACACTGATGCCCTACAATTTCACATGGCTGCCGTTCACACCGTCACTCAGTATCGACATGGGCATTCTGCTCGACCCGATTTCAGTCATGATGCTGATTGTCATAAGTACCGTTTCATTCATGGTACATATCTATTCTTTCGGCTATATGAAAGGCGAACGCGGTTTCCAGAGATACTATGCTTTCCTTTCCTTGTTCACCATGTCCATGCTGGGACTGGTAGTAGCCACGAACATTTTCCAGATGTACCTCTTCTGGGAATTGGTAGGCGTGTCTTCTTATCTGCTGATCGGTTTCTACTATACCAAACCGGCCGCCATTGCCGCCAGCAAGAAAGCATTCATCGTCACCCGCTTTGCCGACCTGGGATTCTTGATAGGTATTCTCGTTTACGGTTATTATGCCGGAACCTATACTTTCCATCCCAACGAAATGGCATTGGTTAAAGGCGGTGCTGCCATGCTTCCATTAGCCTTGGGACTGATGTTTATCGGTGGCGCCGGAAAAAGCGCCATGTTCCCGCTGCACATCTGGTTGCCGGATGCCATGGAAGGACCTACTCCGGTCAGCGCCTTGATTCATGCCGCAACGATGGTGGTCGCAGGTGTTTACCTGGTAGCGCGCATGTTCCCCTTGTTCATAGCATACGCCCCGGATGTACTGCATATCATAGCATACGTAGGCGCCTTTACCGCTTTCTATGCCGCCAGCGTTGCCTGTGTGCAAAGCGACATCAAACGTGTACTCGCATTTTCCACCATCTCACAAATCGGCTTCATGATTGTGGCGTTGGGCGTATGCACATCGTCCGATCCCCATCATGGCGGGTTGGGTTATATGGCAGGGATGTACCATCTGTTCACTCATGCCATGTTCAAGGCATTGCTCTTCCTCGGCGCCGGCAGCATTATCCATGCGGTTCACAGCAACGAGATGTCTGCTATGGGCGGACTGAGAAAGTATATGCCTATCACGCATATCACATTCCTGATAGCCTGTCTGGCCATCGCCGGTATCCCCCCGTTCTCCGGATTCTTCTCCAAAGACGAGATACTGACAGCCTGTTTCCAGTTCAGCCCTGTCATGGGATGGATCATGACCGTCATCGCAGGAATGACAGCATTCTACATGTTCCGCCTTTATTACGGCATCTTCTGGGGAACGGAAAACAAAGAACTCCATGCCGGACATACACCGCATGAAAGCCCGTTGACGATGACCATCCCCTTGATGTTCCTCGCAGCGATAACAGTGGTAGGAGGTTGGCAAACCGTCCTTCCTTTCGGGCATTTCATCAGTTCCAACGGTACGGAATACAATATTCATCTCGATTGGGCAGTGGCAGGCACAAGTATCGCCGTCGCCATTGCCGCCATCGCGATGGCGACCTATATCTATGCAGGCAGCAAGCAACCTGTCGCCAACGCACTTGCCCGCCGCTTTAAAGGTTTGTGGACAGCCGCTTATCACCGTTTCTATATGGATGAAGTCTATCAGTTCATTACTCACCGCATCATCTTCGCCTGCATCTGCCGCCCTATTGCGTGGTGGGACCGCCATGTGGTTGATGGTTTCTTCAATTTCCTTGCCTGGAGTGCCGAAGCCACCAGTGACGAGATACGCGGCCTGCAAAGCGGACGTATCCAGCAATATACATTTGTATTCCTGTTGGGTACCCTCGCATTGATACTGCTGTTGTTACTATAACCCGAGATCTTTCAATCATAAATTGTAAATCGTTAAATCGTAAATATAAAGATGAACTTTTTATCATTATTTGTACTCATCCCCTTGCTGATGTTGCTGGGTCTCTGGCTCAGCCGCAACATCGCACAAATACGCGCGGTGATGGTAACCGGTGCATCGGCTTTGCTGGTTCTTTCGATAGCATTGACCGTGATGTACCTCAATGCCCGTCAGGCCGGCGCTACGGATGAAATGCTGTTCCGTGCCGATATTCCCTGGTATCCTGCCCTCAACATTCACTACTCCGTAGGTGTGGACGGTATCTCGGTAGCCATGCTGTTGCTTTCGGCCATCATAGTCTTTACCGGTACCTTCGCTTCCTGGCGCCTGCAACCGCTGACTAAAGAATATTTCCTCTGGTTCACCTTCCTTTCCATCGGTGTATTCGGCTTCTTTATCTCAACAGACCTGTTCACCATGTTCATGTTCTATGAAGTGGCCCTTATCCCGATGTACCTGCTAATCGGTGTATGGGGTTCGGGACGCAAGGAATATTCCGCCATGAAACTGACTTTAATGCTGATGGGTGGTTCTGCCTTCCTGCTGATCGGTATCTTAGGCATCTACTATGGTTCCGGCGCCACTACCATGAACCTGCTGGAAATAGCCCAGTTGCACAATATACCTGTCGAACAACAACGCATCTGGTTCCCGCTGACCTTCCTTGGTTTCGGCGTATTGGGTGCCCTGTTCCCGTTTCATACATGGAGTCCCGACGGTCACGCCTCCGCGCCTACTGCCGTATCCATGCTCCATGCCGGTGTATTGATGAAATTAGGAGGTTACGGATGCTTCCGCATCGCCATGTACCTGATGCCCGAAGCCGCACAGGAATTGGGTTGGATATTCCTGGTCCTTACCGGTATATCCGTTGTCTACGGCGCATTCTCCGCTTGTGTACAAACGGACTTGAAATACATCAACGCCTACTCTTCCGTCTCCCATTGCGGCTTGGTGCTTTTCGCCATTCTGATGATGAACCAGACAGCCTGTACAGGTGCCGTATTGCAGATGCTCTCACACGGACTGATGACAGCCCTGTTCTTCGCCCTTATCGGTATGATTTACGGACGTACCCACACACGTGACGTCCGTGAACTCAGCGGACTGATGAAGGTCATGCCTTTCCTGGCAGTCTGTTATGTGATTGCCGGTCTTGCCAACTTAGGCTTGCCGGGACTCAGCGGCTTCGTTGCCGAGATGACCATCTTCACAGGGTCTTTCCAGCACCCCGACACATTCCACCGTGTCTGGACGGTCATCGCCTGTACATCCATTGTGATTACGGCAGTCTATATCTTAAGACTGGTAGGCAAGATCCTGTACGGTACTTGTACCAACAAGCATCACCTCGCTTTGACCGATGCCACTTGGGACGAACGTACAGCTGTCATTATCCTTATAGCCTGCGTAGCCGCCCTCGGTATGGCACCGTGGTGGATAAGCGAAATGATTGGAGACAGTGTTTCAAGATTCATGATTTAAGATTTATGATTTGCTGATACATGCGCGTAAATCATAAATCTTAAATTTCAAATCTTCAATCTCAAATCATAAACATAAATCATAAATTATAAATCATAAATTTCTAACATGGATTATTCCCAATTTCTCCTGTTGAAAGAAGAGTTGTCGCTGGTACTGGTCATCGTCATCCTCTTCATAGCCGACCTCTTCATGAGTCCGGATGCACACAAGAACAGCGGCAAGCCGATGCTGAATACCATGCTCCCCGTTGTTCTGCTCGCCATACATACGCTTATCACGATTGTGCCCGGACCTGTGGCCGATGCTTTTGGCGGCATGTATCACAACCAGCCGATACAAAGTATCGTGAAGTCCATCCTGAGTATCGGTACACTGATTGTGTTCCTGATGGCACACGAATGGATGCGCCGTCCCGACACAGCCATCAAGCAAGGTGAGTTTTACGTGCTGACACTTTCTACCCTGCTGGGCATGTATTTCATGATATCGTCCGGACACTTCCTGATGTTCTTCATCGGTCTGGAAACAGCAAGTATTCCTATGGCAGCCTTGGTTGCCTTCGACAAGTACCGTCACCATTCCGCCGAGGCAGGCGCCAAATACATTCTCACCGCGCTTTTCTCAAGCGGGCTGTTACTGTATGGCATCTCCTTGATCTATGGCTCGGTAGGTACTCTCTATTTCGCGGATATCCCGGCCCATCTCGATGGTAATCCTCTACAGATCATGGCATTCGTATTCTTCTTCTCCGGCATGGGATTTAAAATCTCACTGGTACCGTTCCATCTTTGGACGGCCGACGTTTACGAAGGCGCGCCAAGTACGGTTACCGCTTATCTGAGCGTCATCTCCAAAGGTTCTGCCGCTTTCGTGCTGATGGCCATCCTCATCAAAGTATTCGCACCGATGGTTGCACAATGGCAGGAAGTGCTCTACTGGGTTACTATCGCCTCTATCACATTGGCCAACCTTTTCGCACTCCGCCAGCAGAATTTAAAACGACTGATGGCTTTCTCAAGTATCTCCCAAGCCGGATATATCATGTTGGGCATCATCAGCGGAACATCGCAAGGCATGACGTCACTGGTGTACTATGTACTGATATATATGTTTGCCAACCTGGCAGTATTTACCGTCATCACCATCGTGGCGCTCCGTGCACACAAATATACACTGGAAGATTATAACGGGCTGTACGGCACCAATCCGAAGCTGGCTTTCCTGATGACACTGGCGCTGTTCTCCCTGGCCGGCATTCCGCCGTTCGCAGGTTTCTTCTCCAAGTTCTTCATCTTTGCGGCGGCGTTCCGGAGCGGCTTCCACCTGCTGGTGTTTATAGCCCTGCTCAATACAATCATTTCACTTTACTATTACCTGAGAATAGTGAAGGCAATGTACATCAACAAGAGCGATGAGCCTATCGCGGCATTCCGCAGCGACAATTATACCCGCGCCAGCCTGGCTATATGTACACTGGGCATCCTGGCACTGAGTATCGCCAGCGCAGTATATCAGTCCATTGACAAATTCTCATTCGGACTATAACAATCAGCCTTTATAAAAGGAGGTGTGTCAAAACTGATAAAAGAACACAAATTACACAAATTACGCAAAAAAGCGAATCTGATAATCGTTGATTATCAGTAGTCATTAAAAAGCAGGGGTTGCGTAATTTGTGTAATTTGTGTTCTTTTATCAGTTTTGACACACCTCCCTTTGTCATAAAAAAGATTATCCTATCGGCAAGGTAAACCAGAAACAAGAACCCTCACCCACCTTGCTGTCAACTCCGATAGTCCCTCCCAGTTGCTCAATGATACTCTTGCTGATGGAAAGTCCCAAGCCCGTCCCGGGTACAAAAGTATCCAGCTTCACAAAACGATCAAACACTTGCACCTGCTTTTCCGGCTCGATGCCGATGCCTGTATCAGCCACATAGAAGCGCAGACGGTTTTCGTCCAAGGGTTCATACCCCACCCGGATACTGCCGGCAGAAGTAAACTTGACGGCGTTGTTGACAAAGTTGGCAAGAACCTGGTTCAGACGGTTGCGGTCGCTCACTATCTGGCACTCCGGCAAATGAGAGTCGAAAAGGAGCTCGACTCCCGGTTTGACTTTCATGCGCATAGTACGTACAATATCCTCACATAAAAGATTCACATCCAATGCACGTTTGGTAAAGTCGAATGTCCCGGCCTCTATTTTGGACAAGTCAAGGATGTCCGAAATCAACTGTAGCAACAAGTCATTGTTCTCCTCCACAATCGCTATATACTGTTTCCTTTCCTCAACGTTTTCCGTCTCCCCCAACAAGCTGGAAAAACCAACAATGGCATTCAAGGGAGTACGGATCTCATGGCTCATATTGGCAAGAAAAGCAGATTTCAAACGGTCTGCCGCCTCGGCTTTCTCCTTAGCCTCAATCAACATGGCTTCCGTTTCCTTCAATTCCGTGATATCATAATTGACGCCGATCAACTCAATCTGCCCATTTTCCGGCTGATATTGGTTGACCACGACATTGGTACGTATCCAGTTCCACTTATTCTTCTCATCCTCCCGCAAAACACGCAGCTCTCCTCTAAAATCCTTTGCCTCGCCGGTGCACGCTTTTTGAAAGAAGTCCAGCATCCGTGTCCTGTCCTCCGGATGCATCCTTTCATAAACCCCGACGACATCCGTCAAAGGAGCATTCTCGTCTTCACCCATATTCTTATACCACTGCTTGATGGCATATCCCTTCCGGTCCAGCAGATTCAGTTTGGCATAACCCACTTTGGCATAGTCCGATATAAGCAAGAAGAAATTCTCAAAATCACAAATACGGCTCAAGGTGTCAATACGTTCCGTGTTGTCGATATTAATCATCACATAACCGGTGAACACCCCCTTACTGTCGTAAACCTTACTTATCTTGGTATATAGATTGATGACCTCCGTTTTGTCTGTAGGGTAATAGCCCCGGATAGTCTCGAAGGAGTAGTCCAGACGGAAATCCACCTCATCTTTCGTTTTTATCTGTTCTATAAACGCAGCAGAGAAATTGGGATTCGAAAACAGATTGATACCTATTATATCCGCCTTGTCCTTGATCCCGAATATTTCCATGTCCTTATTGTTAACATCCACCAGACACCCTTCTTGATCATATATCTCTACGCCGGCCGGAATATTGGCAAATATACTGCGGAACAATTTCTCACTATGATCCAATGCCTGATGAGCCTGTATAGTGTCTGTTGTATCCAAAAACAGGGCAACGACCTCATTCTTCTGAGGAGAATACATTACCACATGACACATCTTTTCCGTACGCCCGAAACACATATCCAGTTCCTCATGTACATCAGACTGCAGAATATCGGTCAGGAAATCCAGCTTCGGAGTCACATCACTATAAATATCGGAAGCCTTTCTATGAATATAATCAGACACGGAGATACCGAACAACTCCGCAAAGACTTCATTGATATCCGTCAAGGTGTAATCAACAGGCTTTCCGTCCTTATCACATATAACGGACATACGGACATATCCCAAAGGCATGTAGCGGAACAAATCGTTACGGAAACTACAGTCGCGGGCCACATGGTCCTTCACCCTCCGCAACTCGATACAGATACTGATGATATTAGCCAGAGAGCTGAACCATTGATAGTCCTCGTTAGACCAGCTGATTTGCCGTTCCAGCAAATCAACCCCCATATATCCCCATACCTGCTCGTTCGCAACCAAAGGAAGCGCCATCAGTGACGTTACATTTTGCTTCACCAACAGGGCACATTCACTCTCGGCCGCTTCCGGCAACTGCCTGTACGACTCCAGGATGATGGGCTTCTGTGACCGTATCTGTGAAGTCCACCAGGGAAGACGCTCTGTCGGAATATCCCGCATCGTGTCCATGATCGGGACTGCCCCCTCGGAAACCACTTCATAAATACAACTCTGGCTCCGGAATTCTTCTGTATATTTAAAGATATAGACACGTCCCCCCTTGAAATATTCAAGGATATCATTCAATATCTCATAAATGCCGGGATCTACCTCATCGTCCTTCAAGAAATGGAACAATGACTGGGATATGGAATTCTGCCTGTACAGCAGATTGTTGATCCGGTGCATGATCCGGCCCTCTTTCTTGATGTCCGGCCCTTCTTCCAGGCACTGGAGCACTCCAAAAACTTTCAGGCCTCCATCCGGTGTACGTTCCTTGTATCCCATGCGGGAACGCACCCACACCATCTCATCCTTTACGGAAACGGGAAAAACCTGTTCACAAACATCCAGTTCCTCTAAGGCCAAAAACCTGCGGCTGATGTGCACACGATAATCTTCATGTATCCTCTGCTTGAAATCGGCAAAACTTACAGTATCGCTTTCCAACCCCAGAAGCTTACATATATATTCCGAACATAAATATTGCCTGGAAGAAAAGTCGGCTTCCCACCACCCTATCTGGCCAAGCATAGACAAACGGCGAAAACGCTCTTTCTCATCACCATATTCGGTATTCATACATATTCGTTTTATCAATTGTACAAAAATAAGCATAAAACTCCAACAAACAACCCTCAGATATATATTTATCTTTATTTGAAAGCAAAAGATAGAAAAAAGGCAAAAGAGCGTAATGAAATCGTAACGTGTTTGAAAATGAAACGTATAGCCTGCGTATCCTCCCCGTAATATTTTAGCCTCATCTTTGCAGCGGATTAAAGAACGTATAAAAGATGAACATGAAACTGAATTCGGGAAAAATTTTCTTTCTTATTTTACTGTTGGCAATCTCCGCCATGCCTGCCATGGCAGACAACATAAAAGGGGCTGTCACCGACAAACAAACCAAGGAACCGCTGACCGGGGCCACCATACAGATATCCGGAACCTCCAGAGGCGCCGTGGCCGACATAGACGGAAACTACATACTGGAAATACCCAACGGGACCTACACGCTGACCGTGAAATATATCGGTTACAAGGACATCACCCGGAATGCCGTAAAAGTAAACGGTGAAACTCTGCTGGATTTTGAGATGGACAGTGACGCGCAGACCTTGAGCGAAGTGCAAGTCACAGCCAAGAAGAATCTGGAAGGTGAGCGCGCCTTGCAGATGGAACGGCAGAAGGCAACGCTCGCCATCGAGAACTTAGGTTCCAAAGAAATGGGAATCAAGGGCATCGGCAATGTAGAAGAGGGAGTGAAGAAAATCACGGGCATTTCCATCGCCAATGCCGGGCAACTGATTGTACGGGGACTCGGAGACCGTTACAGCGCGACCACCTTGAACGGACTGCCCATCGCCTCGCCGAATCCGGACAACAAACTGATTCCGCTCGACCTCTTCCCGTCCAGCACCGTACAGAACATTACCGTGAGCAAGGTATATGACGCGGGATCCTTCGCCGACTATTCCGGCGCACACATCGACATCAACACCAAGGAAAACGTCACCAGTGATTTCTTCAACCTCAGCTTCAACACAGGCGGCAAGTTCAACACACTGGGCAAGGAATGCTACCGGATGGACAGAGACGGCTCGCTGTTCAACACCCCTTCCATAGACCGTGCGGCACTGGATATGAGCCGCACCGAATTCAACGAGTATGTAAAGACCAAAAACATATTCAACACTTCCTTTGCCGTCAGCAAGAAAACGTCCCTGCCCGAACTGGGCGGAAACATCGGTATCGGCAAGAATTTCGGCATCGGCAACCAGACACTAAGCGTGCTGGCCTCCATCAGTGCCTCAAACGGACATCAAACCATGAACGATGCATTCTACAAGACTCTGGAAGCCAGCGGAAACGCTTTGGACAGTTTCGGCTACGACAGCTATACAGACGAGCTGAAGCTTGCCGCGCTGGGCTATCTGGGCTACACGTTACGCAAACATGACCGCATAGGCTACACCTTCTTCTACGCCCGCAACGCCAGTGATACCTATCAGCGCCGGGAAGGCAAAGACTCCGAAGGCTACGAACTGACCGGCAGCAACAATGCCACCCATATATATACCCTTTGGAACCATCAGCTGAACGGCCAGCACAATTTCGGCGGGCAGGAACAATGGGAACTGACCTGGGGAGCTTCCTACGGCAAGACAAGCAGCGAAGAACCGGACCGACGCCAAGTGATGTACATCAAGAACAGTCAGGGAGGCCTCAGCCTCTTCACCTTGAACCAACAAGAGACCGCACGCTACTTCGGCGAGCTGGACGAGGAAGAATGGAACGCCGGCTTCGGGCTGAAATGGAAATGGAACGAACGGAACTTCATCAAAGCCGGTTTCAACTACAAGGACAAGAACCGTGACTATGCCGGCACGCGATTCTACTACGATGTACGGAAACTGAAGCCCACCATCGACAACATATATGATACGGACGGCTTTCTGAACCAGGAAAACATAGCCAACGGCAGCATCACCGTAGGACGCTATATGTACCCTTACGAGACCTATCAAGCAGGCAACGACATTTATGCCGGCTATCTGCTGACCGATTTCTACCCCACCGAGTCCATATTGGTGAACTTAGGCGTGAGGTATGAAATCAGCAAACAGTGGGTGAAGTATGCCACAGACGGAGGCGAAAAGTATTCCAAACGCCGTAATCTGGACAAGAACGACTTCTTCCCCACCCTGAACCTGAAGTATGCAGTAAACGAGGAAAACAGCCTCCGATTTTCCGTCTCACGTACCGTCACCCGTCCGTCCTTCATCGAAATGGCACCGTTCCTTTACCAGGAATCCTACGGGTCGGCACAGATTCGCGGTAATGCGGAATTGGAGAACGGCTACAACTTTAACTTCGACCTGCGGTATGAGCTCTTCAAGAAAAACGGCGACATGCTCTCCGTCACCGGTTACTTCAAATACCTGGACAAGCCCATCGAGCGTACCCAAATGCTCAACGGAGGCAGCACGATACACTCTTTCAACAACGCCGACAACGGTATGGCAGGCGGCGTGGAGGTAGAAATCCGCAAAGAACTGGTACGCGACCTGCGTCTGGGCGCCAACGTCAGCTACATGTACACCAACGTGAAGCTGCCCGAAAGTGGAGCCTATACCAACAAGGAACGTTCCCTGCAAGGAGCGTCGCCCATCCTCGTGAACGCCGACCTTACCTACTCTCCCCGTTTCGGCGAGATACGCCAGCTGAACCTCGCCCTGCTCTACAACCTGCAAGGCAGCCGCATCCATTCCGTAGGAATATCCGGCCTGGGAGACGTGAAGCAGCAAGCCGTACACACACTGAACTTCAACGCCGGTTACAACTTCAACAAGCATTTCAGCATGAAGTTTCAGGTGAACGACCTGCTGAACCGCGCGGTCGTCTTCAAGCAAGAAGTGCCGAAGACAGGGCAGACCGTCGAAGTGGAACGCTACAAGAAAGGCGCGAACTTTGAAATAGGCGCAAGCTACAACTTCTAAAAAAATAAACAAACAAAACTTTACTCCTCTCCCCCCTTTGGGAAAGGAACCGGAGTGAAGCTATAATCACTAACCAATAAACAAATTGAATTATGAAATCTTTAAACTGGAAATTGTGTTCACTGGCTCTGGCAGCCGGAATGTCTTTCTTCACTTCATGCAGCGACGACAACAACGGAACCGGAGGAGAGAATGGCAACGGAATTGAAAACGGCGCTACACTGAAAGGCACCATCACCTCGGATGTAACCTTGAAAGCCGGCAATTCCTATAAACTGAGCGGCGAGTACATCGTAGAGAACGGTGCAACGCTGATCATCGAAGAGGGTGTAACCATCACTGCCATCGGTGATGACGACATCGTAGATTATATCCTTGTGAAACAAGGCGGTAAAATCAATGCAGTAGGTACGGCAGACAAACCCATCGTCATGACCAGCGACCTGAAAGAGCCGGGTGCATGGGGCGGTATCCATATCTGCGGCAAGGCACAGACCAACGTAGGATCGGGAGTCTCCGAGATTGGTGACGCCGCATACGGCGGCAACGATGATGCCGACAATTCCGGAACATTACGTTATGTCCGCGTCGAATACAGCGGCTACGCATTCAATCCGGAGAAAGAGGCCAACGGCATCACTTTCTACGGGGTGGGTAACGGTACTACAGTTGACCACTGCGAAGCATATAAAGGTTCAGACGACGGTTTCGAGTTCTTCGGCGGTACGGTCAATATCAGCAACATGGTAGTGGTAAGTTGCAGCGACGACTCTTACGACTGGACCGAAGGCTGGAGAGGAACAGGCACCAACCTGGTGGCTTACCAAGAACCGAAGGCCACGCTAGGCTATGACTGCGACTGCCTCATCGAAGCGGACAACTATGAAAACGACTTCACCGCCACGCCTATAGCCCATCCTACCTTGAAAAACCTCATCTTCGTAGGCAACGGTTCCACAGAAAACAAACGGGGAATCCGCCTGCGCCGCGGTACCCAGGTAACCATTGACGGTGCCAAGGTTTGCGGCAAGGGAAATGCGGTTACTCTGGAAAGTGAAGAGACCGAGAATGCCCTGCTGGCAGGTACATCCAAGTTGAAGAACATGACTGTTGACTCCAAGCTGAAGAGTGAAAAGGGTATCTACACCCACGAGGCATTCGTAGCCGCAGGAAATACCGTTGACACCAGTCTGGCATACGATTCTTTCGAAGCCATCAAGGCAGAATGTGACTGGATGAGCGGTAATTGGGTAAAATAAAACTGAGTGGAAAAACTTTATTCAAAGCTTGCGGATATCCGTTCGCAAGCTTTGAATACATGTTCGCAGCCTGTGAATATCCGTTCGCAAGCTGCGAACAGAGTTTTCTCCTAACTCTGCAAGCTTTTAGTCCTACCTCAGAAAGCTTTTCCAGTAGCTTCCTTGAAAGTTCTCTATATGTAACATGAGCATTGAACGTCAAGAGAAAGCCCTTTGGAAATCCCTGCCTGACGGAGACTGGAATACCTGCAAGTCAAATTCCGGAATAATGGCCAGTACGTGGTCGAAGACATCGGCTTGTACCCCTTCATACGGCACCCAGTCTTTAAGGGCACAGAAGAAATAAAGCTCCATAGGAATACCATGGTCGGTGGGCTGCAACTGGCGTACCATGCAGGTAAGTTCCTGGTTCACATCGGGAAGGCTCTTCAGATAAGCCGTGAGGTAGGCACGGAAAACGCCTAAATTCGTCTGGCGACGGCCATTGACAAGAATGGAGTTGTCAATATGGTTCTCGGCATTATATTCCTCAATGACCTGCTCCGTATGTTCCACATACTCCTTCAAAAGACGAATCTTACGGTATTTTGCCAACATTTCCGGAGTGCAGAACTTGACGCTCGTCATATCGATATTGATGGAACGCTTTACACGCCGTCCCCCGCTCTCACGCATGCCGCGCCAGTTCTGGAAAGAATCGCTGACAAGCAGGTAAGGAGGAATCGTTGTGATTGTATGATCCCAATTACGCACTTTAACGGTATTCAAGGTGACTTCGATGACTGTACCGTCCGCGCCATATTTGGGCATCGCAATCCAGTCGCCCACTTTCAGCATATCGTTGGCAGAAAGCTGCACGCCCGATACGAACCCCATAATACTGTCCTTGAATACCAGCATCAGAATGGCCGCCGAAGCTCCCAACCCCGCCAACAAGGAGAGGGGCGACTTGTCGATGAGAATACTGACGACAACAATGGCCCCGACAAACCACAGGATAACCTGCACGGTTTGCAGCATGCCTTTCAACGGACGGTCACGAAGCTGCTCTTTCTCGCTATAGACAACATAGACCGCTTTCAGAAAAGAGTTGATGAAGCTTAGAAATACAATAAGTATATATATCAGACAAACACGCTGGATAAATCCCAAAGTAGATGAGCTTGTCTCTGCAAATGCCACCGGAACAAAAATATAAATAATGACCGGAGCCACCATACGGCTGAGATGCACCATTACCTTGTGGTCGAAAACAATGTCGTCCCAAGTCGCCTTTGTCTTCCTGACAAGATGAGCCACCGCCTTCATCAGGATGTGCCTGCATACCGCATCGGCCACAAAAGCAATGACGAGTACCAAGGCAAAGGCAATAAACTGGTCCAGCACATCCGCCAGAGAGGGAGCCACTCCCAAAGAGATCAAAAGTTCATCTATATTCTTCAGTATATCCATAAAACCGATATTTTTTTCTTCATTCAAGTTTCTCCCGTTCCAGGAATTCCCGGATATCTTCTTTCAACCACTGATAAAGATAAAGGTTTTTATAGCCGCTGTTTTTCTTCAGCATCAACTCCACATTGGCCTGGCTGTTCTCATAACCGGTCAGTTCATTACGGAACTGTTCGTTATGCTCCGCCAACCGTTTGATTTCCTGTTCCCGTTCGCGGCGCAGGACGGTACACACCGGTATGAGTAGCTTCAAGACCACACAATCCATGATATGGTGTCCTTGGATGTAAAGATAAGCGGTATCGGGAGTCAATCCCAGGCGTTGCAGTTCTTCTCCCAAACGGTCGACATGCTCTATGTACTTCGGGAAACGGGTTTCCAGTTCAGAAAGTTTCGCCGATACCGTGCGCTGCATTGCATCCAGGCTGCTATAAGGATGACGGATATTGACTTCCTGCAGACGTACGCAAGCATTAAAATCGTACATGGGGAAAGTATGTGTGTCATGTTGGCGATAAAACCAGACATTCCATAAGAACAACGGGTAAGCTATCTGCGAATAGCGTTTCAAGAATGCCGGAAAGTCCAGTATAAACCGGTCGTTCAGCGTAGCCTGCACACAGACCTCACGCAGGCTGTCCGCAAAACAATGGAAGTTCTCTATGGCGTATCCGTAAGTCTGGAAAATATAAGGATTCCGGTTGATCTTGCGCGACACATTGGTGGCCCCCTGCAACAGGAAATCATAATCACTATCTACACAGGCAATCAGGCTGCGCCCCAGTTCAGCCGTATTCAAGGTGTTCATCAGCACCATCTTCTTTCCTTTTGCCAACGAAGTGGCCGAAGGAAGCATCACTTGAAAATAACGTTCGTCATTTTCAAACTCCGACAGCAATGTCCGCCAGAAAGCTATATCGTCATAACTTTCCACATACGCCACAATACGCCTGCGAGTTTTCTTCGGCGAAAGCTTGCGGGCAGCGTCCAGATAGGCCGAGGTCAAATTATGTCTTAAAGAAGTCGCCATGTTCACCTTGTCACTTTACCGTCTTGCCACTATCGTCTATACCGGTTGAAATATCGCTAACTTCCGTCACGGCATCCAGCCAGCCTTCCATAATGACCGCCGGAGAATGCGTTGTAAGAATCAGCTGTACATTAGGGTTCAGATTGCGTATCATGCCGATAAGCTTCTGCTGCCATTCTATGTGCAACGACGCCTCGGGTTCGTCCATGAAGAGCACGCAATGGTCCCCGTCCCGCACCAGGACAGTCAGCAGGATTACAAGCATCTGCTTCTCACCGGATGAAAGTTTATAAGGAGAAAGGCGTTCACCGTCTTGATAAAAGATGATGTCATTGCTCTTGCGGTCAATCTTCTTGCGGGTATAGCTGAACAGGTCGTCCATCATATCCTGGAATTTCCGTTTGGGTATAGACAGGGCAGGAGCCAAGCCACGCTGTTCTTCATCACCGCCCAGCAAGTCAATCATCTTGTTGCCTACATTGACCTGATAGTCCAGATAACGGCGCTGCAGCAGATAAATCTGCCAGTCCAGTTCCGACTTCACTTCCGGATCGGCCATACGGGCCGTAAAATCCCCCATAATGAGCGGACGGTCATAGCTACGAATGACATCGTACGGTATGAAAGTAGCCTCCGGATTATCAAAAAAGACATGCACCCCGTTCTTTTCATCACTTTTCACTTCTCCGGAAGTCTGTTCCAGATAGTTGACCGAACGGTTCAGGATAGTGGTCTTTCCCACTCCGTTGATTCCGGAAAGAATGTTGACGTCGGGACGCAAATCCCATGCGATATCGTATCGGTGCCACAGTCCGTGTATGACGATACGTTTGATATAGTTGGCCTGTACTTCCATGATTTCTTAC
Organism: Bacteroides fluxus YIT 12057; assembly: GCF_000195635.1. Classification (GTDB taxonomy): domain Bacteria; phylum Bacteroidota; class Bacteroidia; order Bacteroidales; family Bacteroidaceae; genus Bacteroides; species Bacteroides fluxus. Next base: position 147,659 of record NZ_GL882633.1, read on the forward strand.
GTTTAATGGAGTTTATTTCTTCAGTTCGGAAAAATAGGCATCAAGCAGATTCTTGGCCGCCACGAAAGAAGTCAGATTCCCCTGCAACACCTGTTTTTCCTTGTCCGCCAGCATCGCTTCAATCTTGGGGTTATGATAAAAACTGTCGCGAAGCTGTTCGTTGATGGTCTCATACATCCAATATTTGCTTTGCTCATTACGACGGTATTCAAAATAACCGTTGTCTTTAACAAAATCAATATATTGATATACCATGTCCCAGACTTCCTTCACCCCTAAATTATAAAATCCGGAGTAAGTAAGCACCTGAGGCGTCCAGCCGCTTTCCGGAGCAGGGAAAAGGTGCAGGGCATTGCGGAATTGCGCTGCCGCCAGCTTGGCACGCTCCAGATTATCCCCGTCCGCCTTATTGATAACAATACCGTCCGCCATCTCCATGATGCCGCGTTTGATGCCTTGCAGCTCATCCCCCGTACCAGCCAGCTGGATCAACAGGAAGAAATCCACCATAGAATGCACGGCTGTTTCACTCTGTCCCACCCCGACCGTTTCCACGAATATCTTGTCAAAACCGGCGGCTTCACAAAGTACAATCGTTTCCCGGGTCTTACGGGCTACACCGCCCAATGAACCCGCCGACGGACTGGGACGGATAAATGATTTGGGATGCACGGACAACTGTTCCATACGTGTCTTGTCACCCAAAATGCTACCTTTGCTCCGTTCGCTGCTGGGGTCGATGGCAAGGACCGCCAATTTTCCGGCATATTTTTCAAGGATGTGCAGCCCGAATACATCGATAGAAGTACTCTTACCGGCACCGGGCACACCGCTGATGCCTATACGGACAGAATTTCCCGAATAAGGCAAACACTTCTCTATCACCTCCTGCGCTATCGCCTGATGTTCCTGTTTCACGCTTTCCACCAATGTTACGGCCTGGCTCAGTATCGTAACATCGCCCTTCACAATACCTTCCACATATTCTGCAACGGAAAGTTGACGTTTCTTTGGTTTCCGCTTCAAATAAGGATTGACAGATGACGGTTGCTCAACACCTGCATTGACAACCAAGCCCTTGTATGCTTCACTATTCTCGGGATGTTCCATGATAAGATTTCTGATTGATGGATTTCTTATTGTTTCGCCTTAATATTGATTTCTACCTTCGGTTGCATCGGATCGTTCGTTATCATCAGCAGACGCAAATGACGGCGTTTCTTACCGATATTCCTTTTCACCACCGTCACACGCAGGCGGGTGCTTTCACCCGGTTGCAACAGACTCTTCTTCAGACTGACACCTACCGCCGGATGGAATACCTGCAGTTTGCTTATCTGTAACGGCGCACGCCCGGTATTGGTTAAAATGATATCCTGGCGGGCCTTTGACTTCTTGGCCAAAACAGGACTCATGTCAATATCCTTGGCAGAAAGGCTGATTGCCGGCGCATTTGCCTTTTCCGTATCAGTCATGCCGGAGAAGTCCGGTAAAAGGATAGCGGAAACCGGGATCTCATTTTCATCTCCTACCTTGTCACCGGCAAAACGTGCCAGATAGACAGAAGTTTGCGTCAGTCCAAGGTCAGCCAGTTTCTCAGAATCCAACGTCAAGGTAATCATGCCTTTTTCTCCTTTCTGCAATACATGGGGCTTCGCTTCCATCCGGAGATAAGGGGGCAAATGCATCAAGACAGGTTCGTACGGGCGTTCGGAGAGATTTACTACCCCCATGTGAAGCACCGGTTTCTCCCCATGCTGCACATCGGGAAAGTCAAGACTGTTCCTGTCAATACGGATCTGCCCGATGAGGTACGGATGGGTCTTGGTAAAATCCTTGATTTCCCGCACAACCTCTCCATTGAATTTCAGATACACCAAATGGGGCTGCGCATTGGTATATATCGCAACGGATTTCTGGAAATGCCCCAAAGCCTCTGCATCGAACGTCACACTGACAGTGCCTTTAGCCCCCGGAGCAATGGGAGTCTTGGTCCATTGAGCCACAGAACAGGCACAATCCGGATCTACCTCAGTGAGCACCAAAGGCTGGTCACCCGTATTCGTAACGGTATATTGCGCCGTCACCGGATGCTTCCATTCTATCTGACCGAAACTATGCATTTCGGTATTGGAGGTAAAACGGGGCTGAGCCACGGCTGTACCCACTAACGCGGTTATTGAAAATAATGTTATAAGTATTCGCTTCATCTATCTTATTATCAAAGTTTTTTCTTAATACCACGACTTACAAGCATATCTCGTTAGAAGCACATGCCCTCAAACTTTTTGAACAAGTCTTTTATTTCTTCAGTCTTCATCATTTCTATTTTTAGGCAGTGAGGAGCTTCTTTCCTTTATACGCTGTCTTTAATTAGCTGCACAAAAATAGGAGTTTTCGTTGAGAGTACCTAAAATAAATAGTGATAAGTGATTTGCTTATTCCTATCAAATCACTTATCACTAAACACTGATCACTATTTTAAAGTTTCCCTGTTATTTTATAACTACAGTTCCACCAGTTGAGTGTGAAGCATATTCCGGAGCATAGGCACACTGGATGGTAGCCAGGCCGGTTTCGTAGGTTCCACCACGCGCTATGCGGTAACTATGTTCCAGCACATAGACCCCCTTACCCAAATGATCGAAGAAAAAGTTGGTGGCAGCATCTTCTACTTCCACATAATAGCCGAAACCATTATTCCATCGATAACCGGAAAGTGCTCCTACCGGTTCGAAACAAGCACCACGCTGGTCTTTCAATTGGATGAAGTCCATAGCCCGGTCCAAGCTGATGGTCAGGCGTGAAACAACTTTATCACCAACGGATAATTGAGCAACATCAGTAATTGGTCGCAAGGACTTCTTGCCATCGGCTGCAATATGTTCTACATATAACTCTTTTTTAACATTCAATTCGCCCCCCTGTTGTTTCACATCAGATATCGGGGAAAGATACTGAGCGTAAACAGCTCCCCAGGCAATGCCCGCATCCCGTTTCTCAACAGTAACGGAGTTGGCTTCCAACTCGGGGCTGCCTTGCGTAAAGGTCTCCTTTACGTATCCCAATCCGGGAACAGTGGTTTTTGCCGGAGAAAACGTCTCCAGAACTTTACCGCCCAAAACAATACGTACATCTCCACCGTTCTCCAACAAGTTGCCGCCCTGGCAAAGCAAAGCATAAACGGCATCAGCGGTAGCCACCGGAGAATTCCAGCCGACAGTCTGCTTTTGTTTCAACAGCCAAAGTTTCATCTCTTCTACCAAAGCTTCATTACCACCTGCCATAAGCAGGGCTTCCATCACTTCTACATGAGCAGGTATGGGCAACATTCCCCAAGCATACGGATTGGCATGGAAAGCAAAATAAGCTCCCATTTCATCCGTCCGCACCAAGTGTTCCTTGATGGACGCCAAGAACTCGTTCGCTTGGCCGGTACGTCCGGCTTTCAACAAGATGACAGCAGACTGTGCCTTGCGTACCATTGTTCCGTTTTCAAGATTACGATTCACCATAGAAAGGAAGTAGCGGTAAGCAGCTTCGTTTGCAGCAGGTACCTTTTCGTTACCGAGGGCTACCAGATAAAGGTAATTCATGGTAGCATCGGAAATAGTAGTGATCTTAGCACCGTTCTTTTCCGCCTTACGAATCATACGGTATTCCTCCAAAGCCTGCTTATGCAGAAAAGCAAAAGCTTTCTGTTTCATTTCAACTACTTCTGAAGGAAGTGGTTCTTTCGTCATTAAAGGAAGACGTACTAATAATCCGGTGACATAACCGGTGATATATTGACTGCCGGACATGCCTTTGTACCAACTCCATCCACCATCTTCACCCTGCAATTCTTTCAACTTGGTGAAGGCTGAGAGATTACGGCCATTCATTTGGTTAACATCAAATAAAGTGGCGATACGTGCCTGTTGTTCCGCCTCGGTAGTAGCTTCAAGCAGCCAAGGTGATTCGGCGAGCAAGATATTCTTCACGTCCTGGTTCTTCTCCAACCGGCTGAGGAAAGTATTTTTAGTTCCACCTGCCAGTTTCCAACGATCGAACACTGCCTTGATACGCGGCTGGCTGTTGGCTATAAATCCGGCCAGACTATTGGCATAATAAGCAGTAGCCCAGGATATAGCATTCTCTGTGGATGGCAAGCTCAGCACCGGTAAAGCTTGCACGGCATACCAGGCAGGATTTCCGGTAAACTCTACCGTCAAACGACGTTCGGTCGCCGTACGGGCATTATGATTGAACAGGCTATCCAATGAGAATGTACGTGTTTCTTCTCCACGAACAGGCATCGCAAGCGTTTCTGTTATATACTCTTTATTGCTCAATACAGGCAACAGATGTTGTTCGCCATCACTGAACGCCCCACCATCGGCAACCATACGAACCCCTAGTAAATCATAACGGCCTGTCACCTCAAAATGGAAGTCAACAGCAGATGTTTTTCCCTCTTCCACCGAGAATTTCCGGCGTTGGGTAGCAACAACCTTTTCCGTCATCGGGTCGAAAAGAGTAAATGTCACTGTTCCCTTTACCGCCTTACCGGTCAGATTGGCTACAGAAGCGGCTATCTGTGTCTTGTCGCCTACACGGACAAAACGAGGCATATTCGGCGTAAGCATAAACTCCTTGGCGGTAACGGCAGACGCATCGAGCATTCCCGTCATCATATTCTTGGTATGTGAGTATCCCCGGAAGTTCCAACGGGTCAAGCTTTGCGGCATCACAAAGGAGAAAGCGATTTCTCCCTGTTCATTGGTACGGAGCTGCGGATAGAAGAAAGCCGTTTCTGCAAAATTGGTGCGAAGATCTACCGCAGGTTGCAAAGTCTGTGCACCCACAGGGATGAATTCTTCTTCAAAAACAACATCACTGACTCCGATATCCTCAGCCGTTGCAAGCCGCTCCCCGGATTCGGCAGCAGGAACAAATTTCATCTCCACTTTCGCCGCAGCACTATTCAGGCTATGCGCATTCAATCTTCCGGTCGCAGACTTTGTCCGCACATTTCCATACCCTACTACTACAGTCTCCTCCAAAGAAGCGTTATCTTCAACCATCACTATCCGCAACACATCATCCATGTAAGGAGAACAGAAATGGTCAAACTGCCAAGCAGGTACTTTCCAAGCCTTCAACGGAAAATAGACTGAGAAAAAATTGGTGTCGTAATGGCTTGCATTACGGAAAGCCCCATATAAATAACTCGGATAAAAGACCTTCAGCAACTGGTCGCGACTATAGATTTTATCCAAAGAAGCGTCATACATAGTTGCCAACATCTCGGCAGTGGCAGGCAAGCCCTGGGGCGTCTTTATGACAAGCTTCCACTCCTCTTTCTGTCCGGGACGCAAACGGTCACGGAATACCTCCCACTTCATGTCAAGGGTGCGCTCGGGCTGCCGCTTCTTCAGATACACCTGATGGCTGTACATTTCCCCGCCTTTCACAAAATTGAAAAGAACAGTGATTCCTTCTCCATACATCTCCTTATAAGGAAATTCCATGCGGACAATTGTATCGTTCAAGTGCAAGACACGGCTCTCAATACGTTTTCTGTCACAAAATACATCCATAAGCACATACGCTTCCTGATAAGAGGTACCCAGCAGGAAAGCGGCAGGATGACGGGCATCAAACTCTTCGTTCTCCTTATAATAGAACAGCTCCGTAAATGCAGCCGGACGTACATCATTTTTTGAGAACAGCATGAAACGGTCACCGCCATATTCCCCATTATCCTCTTCGTGCCCTAAACTGTCACGAACGGAAAGTTCCAGGCTATAGCTTCCCGAAGGCAGCTTGCTCCAAACCGGGAAATCCTGACGTTGATTCGCGATAAAATCTCCCGTCAGAACAGCCTGTTCCGCTTTTTTGCCTGCTTTTACATTTCTGAATCCAGATCTGTTTTCAGCCGGATAAATACGGTAAGAACCTTTTATATCCTGGGGAACGCCCATTATATTATTTACCCCCCACACAAAGGACAGGCTGTCTTCCTTGCAAATATATTGAGGCAGACGTACATCCAATGAATAGGCTTTAGGCCCTGCCAACAAATTATAAGAAGCAGTCTGTGTTTCACCGGCCTCATCCGTCACCACAGCTTCCACATGATAAGTATAGACATTGCCCAACCGGCCTGCATTCTCTCCGGCGGGTGCATCCAAAGTCAGCGGAATGGCAAAATCACCGTCGGCATCCAGCTGCAAGGTATCTGCCAGCAACGGTTTGTCAGCATCCCCCCAATAACCCATTCTCGGACTCCGGCGAGTCACGGTATAAGCCAACGGCACCTCTTGCACTGTCATACCGTTAAATGCCTTGACGTTTCCTTTCAACATTACTTTATCGCCCAGCCGGTAAGCCTCCGCAACCGGGGTAAAGTTTATTTCAAAAGTAGGACGTTTATACTCTTCCACCCTGAAAGACACGGTAGATTGAGGGTCTCCGGTCTGTATGCTGAACATTCCGTTCAGACAAGCGGACGGAAGTACAAACTCAGTACTAAAAGAGCCGAAATCATTGGTTCTCACCTTTTGGGAAGCAAGTTTCTTACGATTTACATCCCAAAGGACCAGTTCATAGTCAACCCCTTCCAGCACACAGGCACTATCCTTATTTTGCTTATAGGCAATTCCTTTTACATAAACAGTCTGGCCGGGACGATAAAGCGAACGGTCCGTCAATAGAGCCACTTGCTTCCAGCCGGTATCCATATTATCGTTGTAGGGGCGATTCATATAAACAGTCTGCGGCATCATCGCTGTATCATCTCCCTTGCGAGCCACATAGCTGCGGATTCCATCCTTCCAAGTCAAGACAGCCTTTCCACCGGCATCAGTCACCACCTTTTCCACCAACTTCCGGCCCTGTTCATTATAGGAGGAATAGAAACTGACCTGTGCGTCGGCAACCGGCTGTCCGTCATGGGCATCCAATGCGGTTACTTCCATACGTCCGTCTCCCAGATTCAGTGTCAGTACCTTGAAACGGGTAGATACCAAAAACTTGTCTTCCGTACGGACCGTGCCTCCGTCAGACACAACCTGAAGAATATAGACTCCCGTTTCTTGGGGCATTTTAAATTTAAAGACCGTATCTGTAGAAAGATAGGGCACGTCCTCCGGCAATTTCCCCCTGCCGGGCAACGGCTTCAAGTCAAAATGACTGGAAGACAGCTTCTTCCGGGCATATTTTTTATAGGTGTCCTTGTTGATGCCATGATCCATCCAGGGCACTTCACTCAAATTAGTGGCATACAGGTTCAGAGTAAACCCGGACAGATTGCCGAAGTGTACATTCAGATTGACCGAGTCACCGGGATATCCGCCTCCACGGGTAGTCACGACGAGTTCGGGCTGCAAAATCTGTTCACGTATATTCTTCAGTTCATTGACACGTCTATAGGAAGGATAACGTTTCAATCCCTCATCGCATACCTTCAATGCCTCGGCAATGCTACGTCCCTCTATTCCTGTACGTAAATAAGAAGCTTTCTTTATATAAGCTTCCGCACAAACATCACGCTCACCAAACTCATCAATCAAATTGTCCAATGCCCGGAGATACTCTTTATTTATCAAGTCTCTCCTCATTCTTAAAGTCTGATAAGGTTCACTGCCGAGACCACCGGAAATCTTCCAGTCCCAAAAGTCCAAAGAACAGAGCAAAACAGCGTCTTCCGAACCTGCCCGATGCCGGTAAGCATTGATCATGTTCCCGTAGATACTGTTTATACGATTATGTATCAGAGAATCCACGTCAAAATTCGCCAAAAGCCCATAAGTCGATACGGCACGGCTTGCCAGCAGATGATACAGATCGTGCCGATAAAAACGGCTCCCTTCTTCCAACACCACAAAAGGTATATACTTTTCAGAAGAGATTTCAAGCAAACGAACCGAGTCCTGCAAAGAGGCACGGGCATGTTCGTCAATCCTATCTACAAACTGGCCGATACTCCACTCCCGAATATCTCCGGGAGCCTCATCAACATCCAGTAAGGTACGTGAAGACAAAGCGCGCCGGTTAGCCTGCATCAAATCGGCATACTCACGTGCCAGTAAAGAGTGCAGAATAGCCTTGTTCACAGGATCCTTCTCTGCCAAAACCCAACGTTCCATATTTGCCAGATTGGAATAGAGACTGTCCGGAGCCAACTTTTGCTGATAAGTTTCCCGGCACAGATAAGCCTTCAACATTTGAGGAGCATTCTGTTCCCTTTCACCTTTCCGATAAATTTCATCGGCCAGCTTTATCACCGTCTGTGGCAAGCTTTTTTTCTGAGCCTGCTCTACCTGTTTCCATAATCTGTCATACGTTTGCGCATGCAATACCGGCAGTCCAAAAACAACCAGCAGCAACAGCATACCACAAAATCTTCGAACTTTCTTCATAATTATTCGCTTGTTAGTCTTTGTATTAATAACCCGTTGGCGGAATTAATTTAAGTTGAT
>NZ_GL882634.1 GCF_000195635.1 Bacteroides fluxus YIT 12057
TAATTTTACCCCCTCAGTTTTTTACGTTGACCCAAAAGTACAAGGATTACATAGAGATGAAAGCTGATATTATGATGATGAAAGGATAAGAAGAAAGGTAATCCCCGTAGTTGAGCCGCTACGGGGATTTTTACTGAAAAGGAGCAACTTATTCAGCCGACCCTTCTATTACTTCCTTCAACCGATACAATCTATCAATGGCCGGATTATAGAAAGTATCCGGATGATGCTGCTTAATGTCGCAGATGTTGGCATGACACATGCTATTTCAATGCGTACACTCTCTTATAGAACATCTTGTTTTTATCAATTGTCTCAACTAAGTCTATTGCATAAACGACCTTTTTTAGTTCCATCTCGTTTTTTACGTCTTTAATGGACTTCACAAAGTCTTCATAAGTGAAATGCACCCAGTGGCAGTAAAAAGAACCTTCTATAATAAAGGGCACGTCAGAATCAGTCTTTTCACCGGATTTATAGGCATCGTGCATTAGTTTGACAATGCTCCGTTCAAAATCCCATTGATATGAATGCGCTCTTTTATCAGTATCAATAACTCCTTGCTCACGTAAATAAGCAAAAACATCGGTTACGGAAATGTACTTCACTCCATCGCTTTCGATATACCCGATTTTCTTTATCATAATTCCTAATTTTAAATGTTACGCAAACATACTCATTCTTTATTTCTATCAGGAATCTGGCTGGTGTAAATAAGTTAATTTAAACTATAAATACATATTTATACATTATCGCATACTGCATTAAGAAGTCTCGACGGAAGCCCAAGCACGTCATAAACAGGCCTGAATTATTACTGAAATATGAATAAAAGGAAAGGCAGCTATTCGGCTGCCTTCTACTCTCCACTTATAATGTCCATATACAGATAATACAAGCACTACTACCACATCCTCTTTGATACGATAAACAAGCCGATGCTCATCATTGATTCTTCGTGACTAGGTTTCTTCTTTGTAATGTTTCAACATTTCAACCTGCCCGGTACCTGTTGAAGGATGTTGCCTCAATTCCAAAAGGAGTTTCTCAAGCTTCTTTAATAATGGCTTATTGCCGCTCTTCTTATGCTTCTGAATATCATCCGTGCTTCTTGGGTAAACTCCAGTTCATATTCAATCATAAACCAAGCAAGTTTTTAAGGTCCTCATTAGTTGATACTCTCAATACCTTACCCTCTTTAGCTTGCTGGATAGAACAGTCTATTTTTTCGTAGAACTCTTCTTCAGTCATACAAACATCGCTACTTGTCACAGGAACAAGTTTATAAGAACGATCCTTGCCTCTTTGAACAATTACCTGTTCTCCATTATCAACCGAATCGAAATACTTCTTCTGGTTGTCTCTGAATTCTCTACTACTGATTACTAACATGACTGTATGGTTATTGATTTGATGCAGAGATAGTGAGATTTTCTTTTATGTACAAATTTGGTACACAATATTATTTATATCCCAAATCGGATAGCAAAGAGTTGATTTAGTTGAATATAGAGCGAAGAATACTTCTAAGCATTACACGGATTTTGAGTATAAGGAATTAATCAAATATTATTCTGCTTTGATGGAGAAATTAAAAAAAGAGAAAGGCTTATGATTGAAATTTGGAAAGACATACCCCGATTTGAGGGATTATATCAGGTTTCTAATATAGGCAATATTAGAAGCGTTGAAAGAATTGTTCCTTTTGGTTCTCAATACAGAACTATAAAATCATCTAATTTGCGTTTTTTCAAAAAAAGCAAAGGGTATCTATCTGTAAAAATATACAAGGATAACAGACAATACACAATGTATGTTCACAGATTGGTAGCAATGGCTTTTTGTGATGGATATTTTGATAAAGCCGATGTAAATCATAAAGATGGAAATAAATCGGATAATGTATCAAGTAATCTTGAATGGTGTACACGTTTTGAGAATCAAATACATTCTGTTAAGGTTCTGCATAATAAATTAGGCAATAGAAAAATATGCAAGAAATGGAATTCTAAGCCTATTGTGCAGCTCTCCATTGGTGGAGAGAAAATAAGAGATTGGAGTTCATCTTTTGAAGTTCAAAGAGTTTTAGGATTTAAAGAGTCTGGCATAAGAAAATGCCTTTATGGTGATAAACAAAAAGGGAGAAGAAGTTATCAATCTCATGGCTATAAATGGGTATACGCAAAAGACTACTACCAATAAATCAAGTATTACAAAGCACTTAATAAGAAGTTACGAAAGGAGAAAGGGTTATGAATGATTTGGAAGCAGGAACATTTGTCATGATGGTCAAGAATGATGATGGTTCATTCTCTCCGGTTGGATTAAGTAAGGAACAGGCTTATATAATCCGGACATTTCTTTCCAAACTTAGTGAGGATTCCCCTTTTATCATTAAATCAGAAGATAGATATGTACAAACTCGTGATTACCAACAGAAAGCCTCTGATGCTGCCGTTTCTTTCTTCAATAACAGGGCGAAGAAAACAAATGCCATTATGGTGTTACCTACGGGCAGCGGAAAGTCGCTTATATGCTGGAAAATAATTCCATTGCTTCTCAATCATTATTGCCGCAAGATAGTTTCCTGCTACGATGCGCAACAAATGAATGCCGATATAGACGCTGTGAAGGCAAAGCATATCATCTACATTGATGATGTCGGCACAGAGAATCTTAGCGTGAAATTCGGAGAGAAAAGGCTTGCATTCTGTGAAATTGTAGATGAAGCGGAAAAGAGGGGAAAATTTCTGATACTGACAACCAACTTGTCACTTGATGAAATTTCCCAAAAGTACGGGGAGCGTACAATGGATAGGCTAGTTGCGATTACTACACGGGTTAAGTTCAAAGGGGACAGTCTTCGGAAATGAAGCCACCAAAAGGAGGATAAAAGCCAAGTTCGACATCCCCAGCTACACCACCATCAACGGAGAAGCCCCTTGCGAAGTCAGAGACGAGGACATAGATGCCGCCATATCCAACGGCAACATCGACAGAATGAACATGCTTCTTTCAGCCGCCCATCTGCTGAACTGTGAAGCCAATAACTTAGTAGAGGAAGCGAGCGACTTAATGGCAGAGAACGGCCTTCTGCTCGGAGACTTGAAGAAGCTACACAATGACTTTGTAAGAGTAGCGGACAAGTATTTCAAGGAGTTCGCCACCCTCGTAACCACCGATACAGCCAAGATGGATATGTTCTCTGACCTTGACGGATTCGACAAGTCGTTCAGGAAATGGGCGAAAGTGCCGTCAGATTGGAAATCTAAAGAAGTGAAACAATGAAATCATTGAAAGAAATACTTAAAAGTCTGGAAGGACTATCTGATATAGAGTTGTTCGTGATAGACTTATTCTGTGGTGCCGGGGGTCTTTCGGAAGGAGTGGAAGAAGCCCGGTTGAATGGAAAGCGGTGTGTAAAAGTTGTTTGCTGTGTAAACCATGACAAAAACGCCATCCTTTCACATGATGCCAACATTCCTGATGCACTCCACTTCATCGAAGACATCCGCACATTGGAGCTTTCCCCAATAAACATCATTGTAGAACGCATTCGTCAGCTATATCCTGATGTTATGGTTATGCTTCATGCTTCTTTGGAGTGTACCAACTTCTCGAAGGCCAAAGGTGATCAGCCGCATGATGCCGACAGCCGGACACTTGCTGAACATCTCTTCCGCTACATTGATGTGATAGACCCTGATTATATTCAGATTGAGAATGTGGAGGAGTTTATGTCATGGGGAGATATGGATAAAAACGGCAAGCCTATCTCAATGGATAAAGGACGCTTGTATCAGAAGTGGGTGCGTAACGTCAAAAAGTACGGCTACAACTTTGAACACCGGATTTTGAACGCTGCCGACTATGGGGCATACACCACGCGGAAACGCTTCTTTGGAATCTTTGCCCAAAAGGGCTTGCCGATAGTATTCCCTGAGCCTACTCACTGTAAAGGCGGCAGACAGGATATGTTTACCAAGCTGGAGAAGTGGAAGCCTGTTAAAGAAGTGTTAGACTTTTCTGATGAAAGTACGTCTATTTTTCGGGAAAAGCCGCTTGCAGAAAAGACACTTGAACGTATCTATGCCGGACTGATTAAGTTCGTAGCAGGAGGAAAAGATGCTTTTTTGATTAAGTACAATTCGATGAATAAAGCCGGGAAGTATCAAGCATCTGGAATTGACGAACCCTGTCCGGTAGTATCAACGCAAAACCGTTTAGGCGTGGCTCAAGTTTGTTTCCTCTCAAAACAGTTCAGTGGGCACCTTGAAAGTAAGAATGTATCTGTGGAAGAACCTGCCGGGGTAATTACGTATGGGCTGAAACCGTTGGGCTGTTCACTGGACTGCGTGACAAGAACGGGAAAGAGATTTACGAGGGGGATATTGTAAAAACCAAAGAATATGGTATTGAAATTCCCAATGGAAAAGTAAGTTTTAACTTAGTCGGTTATGACAATTTTATTGCAAATTATATTGATGGTGGATTTCGTTTATCAAATAATCACCGTTGCTTTTTATTGTGTAGAAGTAACCATCTTGAAGTCAATGGAAACACTTACTACTGGAGGAAAACTGGAACAGGCATTGGAAAAGTTGGTGGATTTTGGCATGGATAATACAGATATTTCACACCATACTTTCCACTCTTGACAACCGTATGATTTATGTACCTAATGGAAGTCTCAGTGGCAATGCCGTCACCAATTACAGCAAGCAGGATAAGCGCCGTGTCGAATGGGTGTTCGGTGTTGAATACGGTGAGGACGTGAAGAGGGTCAGAGCCGTTTTGCAGCGCATAATCAATGCGGACAGCCGCATATTGGATACTCCCGCTTCCCTCATCGTCTTAGGCTCACTAAGTGCAAGCAGCGTTGATATTATGGTGCGCGTCTGGGTAAAAAGCGCTGACTACTGGAGTGTTTTGTATGATATCAATGAAATCGTCTATACTACATTCAATGAAGAAGGAATAGGATTCCCCTTCCCGCAACTCACCCTGCATCAGGCAAAAGATTGATTCTATTATCTATCTACGGCTTTGTACGGATTCTAAAGAAAATTCCGGAACAGGAATCTTATTAGTATAATTAATATAAAAGAGGGGACAGGCATTAGATTACGCCTGTCCACTCTTTGGATTTCAGATTCCGATCAATCGTCGTCGTCGTCATCGTCATAATGTCGATAGTGTCTCTTGTGGTGTTTCTTCGGCTTTTTGTATTTATGTTTCTTATGGTGAAATTTGTCATGGCGTTCACAGTATGAATTATAATATTCATACCAGCAGTCACTATGGTGATGGACTCTGTCATAGAAAGGGGTATAATACACACTTCCCGGATTTATGCCGATTTCCACAAGGATACGGTTCCACCCGTAGCGCTGATACCGGTTGTAATAATCACAGACGTCACGCATTTTTTTTCCGGAAGTCCTAGCTATTTCAAGTGCAATCCCTACATTCCCCCAGTCCTTCCCACAGCGTCTGTAGTAATCGTCCAAGGAACGGTTTGAAATATTATATTCCAGGCATAGGCGCTTCCTGTAATCAGAAAGTTCCACGGCTGCGTAACGGTTGGCCCTGCCAATAAAGATGGAAATGCCGTCCTGAGCAGACAAAGTGCATGCCAGCAGGAGAAAAAGCAGTAGTAAATTAATCTTTTTCATGATGTCTATAAGTTAAATGGATTCTTGCCTCTTATTCCAATTTTTCTTTTGCTTGTTCAATTTCATCTCCGGCTTCATCCAGGACTTTCTTCACATCATCCGCTCTCTCCTCAATCTGTTCTTGTGCTTCTTCAAGGGCGTCTTCAACGGACTCCTTTACATTTTCTACACGATCCTTAACCTTGTCTTTTGCTTTTTTCTCTCTGCATGATGTAAAGCCAAGTGCAATTGTGCATGCCAATATGGCAAATAAAAACTTTTTCATATCCTTACATTTAGTGATGTTGTTTGATTAGTTAAAATTCAAATGTAGAAATAAATATTGTTTTTAGCAAATGGTGGAAACATTTTTAAAGATAATGCAAGGGCAAGATATCTTGTTTACTGATACACTATATAATGGAGGTCTTCCAAATAATCGGATAAATTAGAGGCGACTTGCCCTTGAGGTGTAGTCTGTAATATGTACAAAAAAGGCTATCTTCCCAGACAGCCAATCTTTGTTTAACCTTAAATCTAATACTATGAAAAACACATTGTAAAGATAGTGATTTGTGGGAGTTATGCAAGTTATGAGTCTTTGTTCAGCCATCTTATAACATGGTTTAGCAAGTAAACGCATATGTTAACTGTTAACATTGTGGATGTGTAAAATTAACTAATAAACAATGAGTAGAAATGAAAACGTCTGGACTGATGCGAAATGCGCAGCCCTTCAAGTTGAGTTCCTTACCAGTCGTGAGGAACTCTTTTTGTATGCAAAAGCTATTTATTCTGCTATGATGTGGGGTAGGGAGGTGAACGAGTAAAATCGGATTATTCAGGAAGACAAAAGCCTTATCCATGAAATCTATAAAATATTTGTTGAGTTGTTGAATGAGAGAGGATGCCCCCTTGTATTGATAGTGTAACACAACGGAAGAAGTTCATTTTCATTATCCTGTACCTGTTTTCTCCAAGCTCGCTTGCTGGTGGGAAAATGACAGCAGGGTTACGTGAAGAAATGTCAAGAGTATTAGGGATTCAGTTCAAGAGTACAATTTCCGACAACTGCGCTGATGTCGTGTTTCTGTATCAGAACTATGGGGATTTTAGTGGGGATATAGAGTATCTTTACACCGAAATCGTAAATCGTATTGCTTGTTGGTAGAACAGGTGGAATAGAAAACTTTATTTCCCAATTATATACTTTAATGCACCAATCACACAAAAATAAAAGCCGCACCCAAATTCAAACGTAGGTTCCGGACGACCAATACCCTTACATATGGACCAAATACCACTACGGACAATCTGAAAACAAAGGTTGCACTGTACCGTAGAAGCAAAATCAGGATCAGCAGATGTATTCATTAATTCCGAAAAACAGTTCATAAACTCCTTTTATTTGTTTTTAGGCATTATCGGTTGCTAATTTATTAATACTTTATATATAGATTTGCAGGTGTCTTTTGATCAAGATATGAAAAATCAAACTAGAAAAATTATAAAAATATCCGGCATTATATCAGGGGGGCTGATTATAGCTGTCTTTATAATAATCACGATTGCCCTGAATTTTGTGTTCACTCCCGAGAAGTTAACTCCGGTAGTATTGGAAATAGCCAATCGAAATTTAAATGCAAAATTGGATATGAAAGGTGTAGAGCTTACCTTTTTCTCCACCTTTCCCCGGTTTGGATTGCAACTGAGAAACGGGACATTGGTTTCAAGGGCCATCCGTGATACCATGTGGCAGAGAACTGACACGCTATTGTCTTTCAAAAAAGCGACATTGGTAATTGATGCAATGGATTATTTGCAACAACAGAAGGTAAATATCCATCATCTTGTTCTGGACAGTGCCAACATTTATGCATACAAGGACAAGACCGGAACTGCAAATTGGGACATCCTGCTCTCTGACACGACAAATACAGCTTCATCATCAACAGATACGGTCAAACATGTGAATGAACTTAATATCGGGCAGGTTGCCATAAAGCATGCCACGGTAACTATGGATGACCGGGACACACATGTTTTTGCCAATCTATGGGACATGAACCTGAGTCTGAAAGCAAACATGAAAAAAGGGCATTCCATACTGAATTTGGATTTCAAAAACAAGAATGTTCTTTTCTGGCAAAATGGGCAACTGATAGCTAACCATATCGGCATCCATCTGAAGACCGACATTGAACTGGATACCGTTCATCGCATTCTCTTTCTGCGTGATGCCCTGATTGATATAAACGGTACAGAATTGGGGATAAAAGGAACACTGCGGCATGATGCAATGGCACAAGTTCTTGATTTGGACCTGCAATACGGGTTGCATGCCCCTTCGTTGGAAACAGTATTGCACATGATTCCGGAAAGTATTTTGAAAAAGGCAGAGGTGTCTGCCAAGGGAGAGGTTACTTTCAAAGGAAAGCTAAAAGGAGCCTATGGAAAACAAAAGTTACCGTTGGCTACATTGGACATCAAAATAAAGAATGCCTCTGCCCGGTATGCCGGACTATCTTATGGCATAGACAAATTAGACGCTGATTTTTATGGGCAAATAGATCTGATGCGCAACAACCCTTCCTATCTGAATTTAAAGATTTTCCATTTTAAGGGGGCAAATACCAACATATCGGCTGATATGGAAGTAGAGAATCTGTTGACAGATCCCGATATCACTTTCCATACTCAATCGACCATAGACTTGAATGCACTGGAGCAGGCTTTCCCGTTGCAGGAAAGTATCAGTATGGAAGGGAAGGTGGAAACCGATTTGGGAGTGCATTGCCGCTTGTCTTCCATAAAGAAACAGGATTGGGGACGTATCAAGGCCGAAGGACAACTCAAGACAGACAAACTCGTATTACGTGATACTCAGAGACATTTTGAGTTCATAAGCAATGCATCATTGAATTTTACCGGCAATGAATGGTTGGGGGCACACGCCAAAATCGAGGACATGATTCTCCGTTCTCCCCGGTTGAACTCTGACATGAAAAGTCTTGTAGCTACCGTCAAGACTACTCCTGTTAAAGACACGACTAGAATGGCCCGGGTAGAATGTAAGATGGAAATGCATAAGCTAAAAGTGGCTTTGGGAGATTCTCTCGGTCTATTTTGCGGGAAATCTTCCGCTACTTTGAAAGTGCAGCCGGGAGAACATGATCCGGGCAAGCCTCGAATAGGACTTGTCATGGAGGCAGACACTTTATTTTGCCGTATGGGAGAAGTCAAAGCAGGGATGAACAAAGCCGGCATAGGAGTCACCGTAGAACAAAACCGTGATTCATTGTGGATGCCCAAAGGCATCGTGGGCTTTAATCATATGGCTATCCGTATTCCGGAATGTGCACTTCCCATACATATGCAAAAAACCTCCGTAACAGTGGGAAACCGTATCATCACATTGCGTAATGCTACCATGCGTATAGGCAGATCTGACGTTACGGCAAATGGAGCAATTCATGATTTGTATGGAGCTGTGAAACACCACAAAGTATTACGCGCCAAGTTGAATGTCGCGTCGGAACATTTGGACTGTAACCAGCTTATACATTCAATATCCTTTCCCTCGGATACACTTACGGCCGAAGCGGATACAACCGCTACAAATCTTAAGTTGTTTGTCATACCACCGAAATTAGACTTTGAACTACAAACCAATTTCCGGCAAGTTCTTTATGAAAAAGTGATATTCAATGATGTCCACGGAGCCGTAGATATCCGCAACCAGTCCATACACCTGAAAGAACTCAGCATGAAAGGCATGGGCTCGAACATGAACACTACGCTTGTTTATCAGGCAAAACGCCCGGAACAGGGATTTGCCGGTTTTGATTTCCGGCTGCATAACATTAACATCGGAAAGTTGGTTGACCTTGCACCCTCTTTGGATACTATCGTACCCATGCTGCGTTCATTCGAAGGGACTGTGGACTTTAATGTGGCGGCTGCTGCGGTATTGGACTCCAGTCTCAATATCAAGATACCGACCTTGCGCTCGGCCATTCATGTAAAAGGGGACAGCCTTGTACTGATGGATGGTGAGACTTTCGCCGAAATATCAAAAAAGTTCTTTTTCAAGAACAAAAAGAGAAACTTGATCGACAGTATTTCAGTAAATATCAGTATCAAAGATGGTAACGTGACCATCTATCCTTTTGAAATTTCAATGGACCGTTACAGGGCAGCGGTAGGAGGTACACAAGGATTGGACATGAATTTTGACTACCATATTTCCATACTGAAATCGCCGGTACCGTTCAAATTGGGGTTGAACATATCGGGGACTTTGGACGACATGAATTTCAAGTTGGGCAAAGCCAGATACAAGGACGCTGTTACACCGGCGGAAATACATAAGGTGGACAGTGCGATAGTAAACATGGGAC
Source organism: Bacteroides fluxus YIT 12057 (assembly GCF_000195635.1). Taxonomy (GTDB): domain Bacteria; phylum Bacteroidota; class Bacteroidia; order Bacteroidales; family Bacteroidaceae; genus Bacteroides; species Bacteroides fluxus. Next base: position 10,055 of record NZ_GL882634.1, read on the forward strand.
GACAGATTGAAAAGGATTTCAAGAAAATAATGAAAAGATAATATGGTCAATAAGTAAAGTAGAATATGGATACCTCATGACCTTCAAAATCATCATGGCAGTAAATGCATTATTATATAAACATTTTTTTAATTACAACCATTATGAAAAAAAGTATCTTAACAGTTCTTTTTGCGCTTATTTGTACCTTAGGATTTGCGCAGGTGTCTTTCAATGTAAAAGCTGGCCTCAATCTCAGCAGTTACATCGGCGAAAACTCTGACCACTCCAAATTTAAACCGGGAGCACGTATCGGGGTGGGAATGGAATACCAATTCACCGACCTTGTTTCCTTGCAGCCTTCACTGTTCTTCTCACAGAAAGGTGCGAAATATTCAAGTGGGTACAGCGGCAACATCGTAGATGCGGATGCAGATGTGAAAATCAACCAGCTTTATCTGGAATTGCCCATTAATGTGCAGTTTCGTTTTAATATTGCAGACAATACCAATCTTGTCATTGCGACCGGTCCGTATCTTGCCTGCGGCGTAGGCGGTAATGCCAAATTTGACGGCAAGGCATCCGTTGGAGGTGTCAATGTCAACGGGGATGAGAAAATCAGTACATTCGGTGATGACGGATTGGATTACAACAGGTTTGATGCCGGTTGGAACATCGGTCTCGGGGTAGAGTTTGGCCGAATCCTTGTAGGGCTTGACACGCAGCTTGGTTTCTGCAAAATCATGGACGGGGATGCTCCGCATAATGCGAACATTGGCATTACTTTGGGATATAAATTTTAAATTGTTCTTTTGTAGTACCCCTTAATTGAGTAGCTAGTAAGACTAAGTGCTTTTCTTCCTACTTTTATTTTATCTGTTACAAAATAGACTATGTAGTATGAAAAAATTATTCATTTTATTGGGAACACTTTTTTTGTTGTCAGCCGGTGCTTATGCGCAGAAAGGAAAACAGGCTATAGGTTTCGGGCTTGGTTATGGTACAGAGATTGAAAGTATCGGATTAGGAATCAAGTATCAGTATAACATAACCAATCCTATACGCATTGAACCTTCTCTTAATTATTTTTTTGAAAATGACAATGTAAGCATGTTGGATGTGAACGTGAATTTCCATTATCTGTGCCCGGTAGCCAGCAATGTCAAGCTTTATCCGCTGTTTGGATTGACTTTATCCAACTGGATGTTCGACATGTATGATATTGATTGGGACGGAGACCATGTTCATGTGGATGGCGATGGGAATCATAACGAATGCCGGTTCGGTGTAAACCTGGGAGTTGGAGCTGAATTCGCATTGAGCCGCAGCTGGGCCATGAATCTTGAGTTCAGATACCAGTTGGTCAGTGATTTTGACCAGGGCGTCATCAATATTGGGGCTGCATACAGATTCTAAAAAATATCTCGGAACAGAAATCTCATTACTATGCAAGAGGTGATAAGCGTAATTTAACGCTTGTCACCTTTTTATATTTCAATGCTTGGATTTCAGTTTTACATGAATAAATCGTATATTTGTATTTTAATCTTTATTATATTATGAACGACAAACTGCAACTTCTAATTGATTGTACTTCTCTTATTCCTGTTATAGGCACTCTGGCTTTGATAACTGTTGCCAATGACCAGCTTGTCACCATGGTTACTGCCTATGTACTTTGCGGAGAGCTTCTATGCGTATTGATCAGTAGAATATTGAGGCTATATTATATTGATGTTGTTCTTGTTTGGCTGGGTGGAATTATGCTTTGGCTATGGTATTGGTTCTGGTTGGAGTCAAGCCATGTAGTGATGGAGATAGTGAAAGAGGCTGTTGAATGAGTGACCGCTTTGTAAAATAATTGAGTTCTCATCATAGCATAGGTGAAAAAACGGGAAAAGAGTATTACCTTTTTTAACATCACTGTTTTCCGCTTCTGCTATTTTCCTCTTGTAGAATTGACTTTTGGAAAACGTCCGCTATTCCCTTTCCTCAATCTGAAATAGGGAATGGTACTTTGATAAATAATGATTTATAGGCATTTGCCATTCTGAAATACAAAGATATAGGCCCGAAATTTTAAAGGATAGGGGATATGGCGTATCGGTTTACCTAAAATAACACTTGTTATTACTATTCTAAAAAGCTCAAAAAAGGTAAAAAGACTTTGCTCCTTAGCCTTAGGCTGCTAACTTTGGAATATCAATTTTAAAAATATTAAAGCACATGAAAAAATTAATCTTATCTCTTGCACTGTTTTGTACAGCTACTAATTTCTTTGCGCAGAATGCCGATCCTGCACAATTAGTGAACGAAGGAAAAGCAGCGCTTGAAGCGAAAAATTACCAAGAAGCATTTACTAAATTCAGTACTTACCTGACACAGACCAACAATCAAGACTCGGTGATTGCATATAACTGTGGCGTATGTGCAGACAAAATCAAGAAGCCGACGGAAGCATTGAAGTATTTTGATATTGCCGTGCAAAAGAAGTATAACCTGGCCAATGCATATATCGGTAAGGCTGGTGCCTTGAAGGATCTGAAGAAAAATGATGAGTATGTTGCCACCTTGAAGGAAGGTTTGGAGGCAAATCCGGGTAATAAGACATTGACTAAGATGTATGCTACTTATTATGTGAACCAAGGTATTTTGGCACAAAGAGCAAAGAAAAACAGCGAAGCGGAAGAAGCTTTCAAGCAAGCTATTGCTATCCAGCCTGAGAATGTCAATGCACTCAACAGTTTGGGTTCGTTGTATTACAGCCAAGGCGCCAATACCTTGAAGACTGATGCTGATAAGGCAAAAGTTGAATTCAAGGAAGCTAAAGGATACTTGGAGAAGTTGATTCCGTTGCTTTCTGCTAACAAACCGGCTCAGAAGAAGATGATGGACAATGCAAAAACAATGTTGAACTTCATCGAGTCTCAATTGAAATAAGCATCCCAAAAACGAACTGAAAAGAGAGGCAGGTATCCGGAGTGATACCTGCCTCTCTTTTCAGTTATATATACTGTATTATTTGTTCTTTTTCAGAACCATGGCAGTGCGTGCCGGTATATAAAGTTTCAACCATTCTTTCTTCTCTTTTTTGTATAATGGATCATGGAGCGTGAAATGTTTGATGGTATCGTCCGTCAATCCATTGCCACCGAAAGCCGGGTCATCAGTGTTCAGTATCACCTCATAGCTTCCGGCGGGAACCAGGAAACCATAGTCTGTGAAAGACTGTTTGGGGTTGAAGTTAAACACGAAAATCAAGTCCTTTCGCATGTATGCCAATATCTGGTCTCCATCGTTGTGCCATATTTCCTGAACCGGAGTGGCCTGGAAATTTTTAATGCTTTTCACTACTTCCAACATGGCAGCGTCGAAGTCTCCCATATAATGGTAGGACAGGTTCTTGTTATCTACCAGATCCCATTGACGGCGGGCATATTTGCATGACCATCCGTTACCCTCACGCGGGAAGTCTATCCATTCGGGGTGCCCGAATTCATTACCCATAAAATTGAGGTATCCGCCATTGATGGTAGTTGCGGTCAGCAGACGTATCATCTTATGGAGAGCGATGCCGCGGTTCACGGTATAGTTTTCATCCCCTTTCTGCATGTGCCAGTACATATCGGCGTCAATCAAGCGGAAAATGATGGTTTTGTCACCGACCAATGCCTGGTCATGGCTTTCAGTATATGAGATTGTCTTTTCATCTTTCCGGCGGTTTGTCACTTCCCAGAACATACTGGACGGTTTCCAGTCTTCATCGATTTTTTCTTTGATTGTCTTGATCCAGTAGTCCGGAATATTCATTGCCATACGGTAGTCAAAGCCGTAGCCTCCATCTTCATATTTGGCGGCCAGCCCCGGCATGCCCGATACTTCTTCGGCGATTGTGATGGCTTTGGGATTTACTTCATGGATTAGGCGGTTGGCAAGAGTCAAGTAACAAATAGCATTGTCATCTTGATGTCCATTGAAATAATCGCCATAATTGCAGAATGCCTCACCCAATCCGTGACTGTAATATAACATGGAAGTCACTCCGTCGAAACGGAAACCGTCAAAATGATATTCTTCCAGCCAGAACTTGCAGTTTGACAACAGGAAATGCATGACTTCGTTTTTCCCATAATCAAAGCAAAGTGAATCCCATGCCGGATGTTCACGGCGGACGCCGGGATAGAAATACTGATCAGGATCTCCGGCAAAGTTTCCTAAGCCTTCCACTTCGTTCTTCACGGCATGTGAGTGGACAATATCCATGATGACCGCTATTCCCATGCTATGGGCGGTGTCAATCAGTTCCTTCAGTTCATCCGGAGTCCCGAAGCGTGAGGAAGCGGCAAAGAAACTGGATACATGATATCCGAAACTGCCATAGTAAGGATGTTCCTGGATAGCCATGATCTGTATGCAGTTGTATCCGTCTTTGGCAATACGGGGAAGGATTTTTTCCTGGAATTCCCTGTAACTGCCCACTTTCTCTTCCTGCTGTGCCATACCGATGTGGCATTCATATATCAACAGAGGGTCAGTAGCCGGTTTGAACGTCCGTTTTTTCATTTTATACGGTTTTTCCGGTGCCCATACCTGTGCGCTGAATATTTTGGTCTGCTCATCCTGTACGACACGGGTGGCCCATGCGGGGATACGTTCGCCACATCCGCCTTCCCAGTGTATCATCAATTTATACAAGTCTCCATGTTTTATGGCATCGGCCGGAAGTTTGATTTCCCAATTACCGTTTGCCTTACGTTTCAGACTGTATTTCTTTTCTTCCTTCCAGCCATTGAAAGTTCCTACCAAGAAGATTTGGGTCGCATTGGGTGCCCATTCACGAAAAATCCACCCGTTGTCGGTACGGTGTAAACCAAAGTACAGATATCCGGATGCAAAGTCCGACAATGTTTGCTTTCCCTTGTTGGTCAATACCGCTTCTTTATTTACGGCATATTCATGGCGTCCGTTGATGGCCTCTGCGTATGGCTCCAGCCAAGGGTCGTTCTTAATCAAATTCAATGTTTCCATAAAAGGATGAGTTTGGGGTATTTGATACATTTATGCTTTCACTTTCACGATTACTTTCTTGACTCCGGACGGAGTGATGCCTGGAGCGTGTCCGTCTTGGGGAAAGAAGATGGCAAACATCCCGGGCTTCACTTCTATGTAGCTTTCTGCCAGTCCCTCAAAGAAAGTGATGTCTTTTTCCGCATTATACGGTGCGTCGGCAGGGATGCAATCCTTTGCGGCGGTGTAACCCATTACTTCTGTACCCGACAAAGGAATCTGGATGTCGATAAAATCCCTGTGAGTTTCCAATTTGGCGTCTTCTTTGGCTTTGGGCTTAGTCTGGGCTACGTTTACAAGCAGGTCTTTGCCCTTCAGTTCGGTCTTCCCGATTTCCAGGGAATTGAGATCTTGTGATTTTAAAAATTCAATGGCTTGTGTGAACAAGGGGTTCAGCGAAGCATATTTTTCTATGTTTTCAAGTTTGTCTATAATCATAATTCAAATGTTTTAAGTTAGTTATAATAGGTAATTATTCAAAGTCGTCGATAGTGTAATTTACAAAATCCGAGAAGCGTTTCATCTGCTTGAAGATGTCGTCTGTACGGTCCAGAAAATCCGGGGCAAGGAAGAAACTGTCCGGCCGATAGCAAGCGACGGTATATTCCTTGCATTGCAAATATTTCAGATAGGGATAGTCTTTTGAAAAACCTTTGGGAGCGGATTTCAAGAAGTTCTCTCCGATTACGGGAAAATATTGCTTGAAAGCGGGGTCTTCCACTATGCTGCGGAATTCATCCATATTATCATACACAGCCTGTCGCAATGCTTTCAATAATGGGGAAGGAGGGCAGTAGCTTCCTCCTGCAAGCAGGCAGTTTCCCGGCTGCAGATGGATATAATAGCCACAATGATCGGATTTCTTTCCCCGGGCATTGATATAGCCTCCGAAGTGATTCTTGTATGGGGTCTTGTCTTCCGTAAACCGCGTATCCCGGTAAATGCGGTAGGTACAGTCCTTGGCCTCTATGCCGCGGATACTTTCATCAAACAAGGAGATGCGGGAGATGATGACTGTCAGCAGGTCTTCAAACTCATTACGGGCCGTTTCGTATTTATCCCGATGGGCATTGAACCATTCACGATTGTTGTTTGCAGACAGTTCTTCTAAAAATTGAAATATAACAGGGATATTCATATCATTTTCTTTCCTTATTATCTGCCAAATTTACGGATTATTTTCCAACATATAGCAAAGAAGGATAAAAAAAAGCATCGGCTCTGGTAAACCGATGCTTCTTACACATTTATCAATCAAACAGACGCTTCTGTTTTTTGATGTACTTACTTGTCACAAGCGGGTACGTCTCTTTTAATTAATCTTATATCTAATACTATGAAAAACACAATTATAAAACACGACAAGTGCATATTTTGTTCAATGATATACGGTCAACTTTTGCATTTGTTATATCTTTGCAGGAAAATAGATTAGATTATGTCAGAATACAAGTATGATGAAGAAAGCGTTAAGACGCTGATAGTGTGGGCGAAGAGCACTTCTTTCCCTCAACAGGTAAAATTAAGTGAGGCTGAGGACATTTATGATGTGGAACGGTATGTGCAGGCAAATTTGAGCGATATAGACGCGCATTATCCGGATGCATTCTATAACCCGGCCATTACTCGCCTGTATCGGTTGAAGGAATGTATCGAAGGGAATGAGCGCTAATGCCATGGAAAAGCATTAAGAGAAAAAGAGTGCGGAGTGCGGAGAAAAAGCTTTTCAGGTAAGGTATAAACTTTCTTTGTCCTATATAAGAACTCTGTTCACAGCCTGCGAACGGATATTCACAACGCCCGAATATATATTCGCAACGCTTGAACATATATTCGCAACCTGCGAACAGAGCTTTTTCAGTAGATGACTGTCTATAGTTTTATCTTCAATATCTTTCCGCTGTATCCTCCCACTGAAACATCTGTGGCTTTATAAGGCAGCAGGCTGATGGTTTCTTCCTTTCCGCTGAGCAAGTCCGTAGCTTTGTATCGGTCCATTTGCGGAAGTTGCAGAAAGTCGAAAGCGTGCGAGGGGATATTGATGGCAAGATCAACGGAGATGTGGTCGAAATTCACAACAAACAGCAATAACTCTCTTTTGAATTTACGCAGGAATGCGTATTGTTTATGTTCGTTGAAGCGCCATCCGTTGGTGTTGGCATACATCAAATCAAAGAAATCACCTTGTGCAATGGCCATTTCTTCATTGCAGAGGGTCAATATGCGCTGGTAAATGCGGTACAGGTACTGCTGGTCTTCCGTCAGCATCTTCCCGTCAAATTTCCCGCCATTGCGCCAGCGACGGATTGTATCCACGCTCCAATAATCGAAAATAGTGGTACGCCCGTCTCTGCCGCTGAATCCTTCACTATCCATGCCCAACTCGCCAAACTCCTGGCCAAAGTAAATCATCATTGGATTTACATTCATGCAGGCCGATACGATAAGCGCCGGAATCGCTTTGAGAGGATTGCTGGCAAAGAAGTCAGATGCGATACGCTGCTCGTCATGGTTTTCCAGGAAGTTCAGCATACGTTTTTCTATACCTCCCAGACTCTGCCAGGCACGGGTGATGGCGGTTGCCGATTCGTTGCCGCATACTATGTTCCGTAGAGTGTCGTACAATCCTACTTTATCATATAAATAATCAAATTTGCCGCGGAACAGATAATTGTTGTATTCTCCGGGATTATACACCTCGGCTATAAACAAGAGTGAAGGATATTGTGCCTTTACCCGGGGGATAGCCCATTCCCAAAACTCAACCGGCACCATCTCGGCCATGTCACACCGGAAACCGTCAATATCCTTTCCTGCCCAAAAGAGGAGAATATCCAGCATTTTGCCCCAAGTGTCGGGAGTCGGAGCGAAATGGCAGGTACCGCCGTTCTGGTAATCTACCCCATAATTCAATTTTACGGTTTCATACCAGTCATTGATATTGGGATACGCATCAAAACGGTTATTTCCGGTTGCCTTGGCGGGAAATTCCTTATAAGCTTCGGCAGCGGAGCCTTTCATGTCGAATTGGCCATGCAGTTCCGACTGGGGAATATAGTAGAAGTTGTTGTACGGACTGAAGGCATAGTTTGTATCATCGTTTGCTCCCAATTGGGATGTACCGTCGGGTAGGGTATCCGAATGGTATTGGCGCGCCACGTGGTTGGGCACGAAGTCGATGATGACTTTCAGGCCGCTGCGGTGAGTACGCTGCACCAGGTTCTCGAACTCTTTCATACGTTCCGGAACATCCTTCGCCAGATCGGGATCCACATCATAATAATCTTTAACGGCATACGGGGAGCCGGCCTTTCCTTTGACAATGGCCGGATGATCGGGCTGGATATTGTAACGGCGGTAATCGGTTTGGGTAGCATGCTCTATGATGCCTGTGTACCAAATATGCGTTGCACCGAGCTTTTTTATCTCACCCAATGCCTTGGCTGTAAAATCAGCCATTTTGCCACATCCGTTTTCAGTGATGCTGCCGTTGTTGATACAATGGTTATTGTTGTTTCCGAATAAACGGGTAAACACTTGGTAAATGATCAGTTTGTTTTCGTCACTCATTTCTTTTGTATTTAGAGTATGATGGTTGTGTTATTCTTTCCAGATACTGCCTTTGTCTGCCGCCAGGCGCTCCAATACCTCGTTGGCAGTGTTGTAGCCCTGCATGAATATCTCTTCCGCTTTTTCCAGTTCCGTATTGCTGTAACCATCCAGATTATAAGGCTCTACCAGCAAATCAGCCTTCTCGCGCTCGGCAAAAGAGTTGGAACGGAACATGAAATTATATGAACGCAAGGCAATGCTGACAATGTTCATCTTGTATTTCGTAGCCATCAATGGACTGACGTTGACCGCCACCACTTTTTCGCAGATGCGTCTGATGGTGGTGACTGGCAGGTTCATCAGCAAGCCGCCATCTACATAGTGGGTTCCTTCTATCTTGACGGGAGCGAACAATACAGGCATGCAGCAGGACGCTGCAACCCGTTCGGCAATATTTCCTTTATGAAAATGTACCAGCCGCCCGTGGTCCAAATCGGTGGCGGTAATGATTAGAGGCAACTTCAGTTCTTCCAGATTCTTTGCTTTCAAGTTGCTTCTCAAGAAGTCGATGAATTCGCCTAATTCAAACAATCCTACTTTGGGAATGACCAGCTTGGTCAAGTCCTGGAACTTATGTCCGGAAAAGTAATCCAGCACTTTATGCGGCTCATTGCCGTCAGCATAGAATACACCGGCCAATGCACCGGCACTTACACCGGAAAGAATGTCCGGCTTGATATCATGTTCCAGTAAAGCCTGCATGACTCCCAAATGGGCAAAGCCCTTGATGAAACCGCCACTTAAAGCAAACCCTACCGGATATTTCTTAGTGAACCGGTTATTTCTTACTACCTCCATGTATATTTAATATTGTTCGGCACGAAATTACTTATTTTATCGGAGGGAGAAAGAAATTTGAAAGAAAAAAGTTCAAGGACAATCTAAAAAATTAGAAGCCGAAATCATCTACTTTCACTTCCTCTTCTTTCTTTTCGACAAAAGGCCGGGCTTTCTGTTGAACTTCGTTGCCTTCAACATATACGGCACGGAAGGGGCGGGCAGGGCAGACATATTCACAGCCGCCACAACCGACACAAATATCCGTGTTAACATGGGGAATGGTCAATCCGTTCCTATAAGGTACCATGGAGAGTGCTTGGGTGGGGCAATGCTCAGAACAGGCTCCGCAACTGGTTCCGTCGGTATGAACGATGCAATATCTTTTCATAAACACCACTTTCCCCATTTGTGTCAGGTGTTTTTGTTCTACGGTCAATGGTTTGATGGCACCATTGGGACAGACGTCTCCGCATACGGTACAGTCAAAGTTACAAAATCCTTTATCGAAATATACGGTTGGCTGCATCATGCCTGCCGCACCGTACTCCATGAATGCCGGTTTCAGTACATGGGAAGGACATTTGCTTACACATAAATGGCACGATGTACAATGTGCCTGGAAATGTGCCAAACTCACCGAACCGGGAGGAGTTATGGGTGTCCGTTGTTTGCGTTGCCAGTTACGTTGCCCGCCCATGCCTGCTCCCCATTTGTTGCGAGCCTGCGCCATAGCTCCGGAGGCAGCTGTAGCGGCCAGGCCGATGGTCAGAAAACGGCGTTTTGACGTATCTGCCGGCACTTCCGGTTGATCATTATCGCCCGTATGTTTTTTCAATGAGGCAGAAGGCAATGAATAAGTAAGAGCACCTTCCTTGCAACTGTCCAAACAATCGAAACAATCCACACAACGGGTATAATCTATCCGCTGGTTCCTGCTGTCAATACAGGAGGCTTTACATTGGGTGCCGCACACCATGCAGTGTGTGCATTTGTTCTCATCGATACGTATTTTGAAAAGGGAGAAACGGCTCACGAATCCCAATAAGGTACCTACCGGACATATTGTATTGCACCAGGTACGTCCGTGCTTCCAGGCAAGGAAGCCAATCAGCAGGAAGGTTAGCAGGCCTATCATGCATGAAGACATACTGATCAGAGAAGCGTCCACCTGGTAGAATGTATAATTGCCGGACTGTGAGAAGACGGATTCCAATAGATTGTTGCCGGTCATATAGACAGGTTTGAAAACGTTGGTCATTATACGTCCGAAAGCACTGTAAGGATCTAACAACCCCAATATAGCGGTAAACCCGCATAAAAAAGTAACCGTGGTCACCGCCAGTACAGTCCATCTCAGTATATTCTTGGCAGGAGAGAAGCGGAACCGTTTTTTTCTTCGGGCTGTTTTCTTTGACATCCGGTTGACTATATCCTGGAAAACCCCCATCGGACAGATGACAGAGCAATAAATCCGTCCGAATATTAATGTCAATGCTATCAGGGCAACCAAAATGAAAAGGCTGAGTGACATCAGCGCAGGTACAAACTGGATATGAGCCAATACATGGAATTGATGGGGCAATATGGCTGCAAAGTCCAGGAAGTAGAAAGTTATCAACCCGAAAAACAAAGCTGATAAGATGATTCTTGTTTTCTTTAGCATGAAATCCGTTTATTTTGAGTTTGTATCCCGTTAGATTTTAATACGCTTGATGTTCAGTCTATCCAGATCCATTGTCCCTACTTTCAGAGCCTGGCCATTGGCAAGGTGGGCTACACTGTCAAGGGGCATATCACGCACCTGGTTGAAGAACTTGGCGGCGGCCGTATCTACGGCAACGATGTCCTGCGAAATGAACAGGCCTTTGGTCAGTACTACATCGGATGCCGAACGGCCGCGCGGGCCGTTGGTTTTCATGATCCGATAGGCATCCACGACGTTGAGTACCGCTTTTTTCTGTAAGGTACAGATATCGGCAATACATTGCTGGAGGTCATTCTGATGAAAGAATCCCCGGTCCCATACAATACCCATGTGGTTCTTCATGGAAATGGTGAGATTGGCGCCTCCATGGTTTTTCAGAATGGGGACATTGATCCACACGTCACTGTCCAGGATGGCTTCATGCACCTTGGCACTCTTCATTTTTTTACCTTGGGGTAGAGAGATTGTACGGTAATAACTTTCCAGATGGGCAGGCATGACTTTGGCTCCGGCAGCCTTTGCGGCGGCTTCGATGCCGCTGTTCTTGTAGCACTTTTGCCAGTCATCGCAAGTATGGTCAAATACGGTAACTTCTTTGGCGCCGGCTGCAAAGCATTGCTTGATGATTTCAGCCACCAATTTCGGATTGGTATTTCCTGCCAATGCGGGAACTTTGTCCCAACCGATATTGGGCTTTACCACCACTTTCTGTCCGGGTTTGATAAACGCCTTCATGCCACCCATTTCTGCAATGGCACGACGGAACATGATTTCCGGTTCACCGCCCATTACGGCGACAAGATCGACTTTACCGCCTCCGGCATTGGTAAATGTCTGTGCCAGCACATCCATAGCTTCCGAATGTTGTACGGTCAGTGCTGCTCCGGCTACTGCCAGTGTTTTCAAAAAATCCCTTCTATCCATAAGGCTAACTTATTTTATGTTTATCGGTATAGAGTCCTCGCTCCGGCAATGAAGTGAGGACTTTCGGTTTGTCGTTTTATATTTTGGCAATGGCTTTCAACAGAGCGTATCCTCCGAACCACTGAATCAGCATTCCCGGAATACCCATACGGAAATCTTGCACAGCCAGGAAAAAGTCACCGCACAAAGCCCATTCAAAAGCAGTTCCTGCTACTTGATAGGTGAGAATAACACCTAACAATGCCGGTAAAGAAATCTTTTTGATGTAGCGTGCAGCAAGGGCAGCAGCTCCAGCCAGTAAGCCGGACTTGATTAAGATGGCCGGCAGAACGGTTGCGGCAGGCATGGCAAAAAGCAGGTGATTGATGACCGGAGAGAGGATAGCCGTCAACAGTCCCACGCGGAAACCATATTTATAGGCGGCAATCAACGTGAAGAAGTAAATGGGCAGCAATGTAGGTCCGCCGGCGGGTACCAAGTGGCAGAGTTGCGGCAGGGCAACATTTCCGGCTACAAACAAGAGAGCGAAGAAATAGGTCTTTACATTATCGAAAGACAGCGAGTAAAGTTTAGTAGATGTTTCCATTTGTATGACGTTAAGAAATTAATTAATATGCTATTGTTATATGATTATTCAAATTCAAAAAGGTTTAAATCTTCACCAGTTCATATTCCATGGTTCCCAATCCTATTTTCTCGGCATGACGCAAGCCTGCCAGCCAGTCAGTATCAGGGTGCATCATGTGGAATTTGTCACATCCGCACAAATCGTCGTGCTGGTGTTCGGTGGAAAGCACATTGTTGCTGTGCAAGATGGGAGTCTGGGTCACCATGTCGGCACATGCCTTGTCCAAGGCCACGGGGTCTGCCGATGCCAGCATACCGAGGTCAGGGATAATGGCGGCATCATTATGGTTCCAGCAGTCACATTCAGGAGAAACGTTCATGATGAAGCTGATGTGGAAGTGAGGTTTGTCTTTCACTACGGCAAGGGAATATTCCGCAATCTTATAGTTCAGACGTTCAGATGTATCCCAGTCGCTGACTACCGCTGCGTCATGTTGGCACAAAGCCACACATTGCCCGCAGCCCACACATTTTACATAGTCTATTTCTGCTTTGCGCTGTGCATTGAGATGCACGGCGTCATGGGCGCAGTGTTTCACGCAGATATTGCAGCCTATACAGTGTCCGGTATCTATTTTAGGTTGCGAGGAGGCATGGAGTTCCAGTTTGCCGCCTACACTGGCGCATCCCATTCCTAAGTTTTTCAAGGCACCGCCGAAACCTGCCTGCTCATGACCTTTGAAGTGGTTCATGCTGATGATGACATCTGCATCGGCAATGGCCGTACCGATTTTCGGGGCAGGGCAATATTCTCCGTTCAAGGGGATTTCCCGGTAGTCTGTACCTTTCAAGCCGTCACCTATAATAACCTGGCACTGTGCAGATATCGGGTTGAACCCATTTTCCATAGCGCTTTGCAAATGATCGACCGCATTGGCACGACGCCCTGAATAAAGAGTGTTGCAGTCTGTCAAAAACGGCTTGGCTCCGAGCGTGCGCAAGAGATTTGCCATGCGTGCCGCATAATTAGGACGGATATAGGCCAGATTCCCCGGTTCCCCGAAGTGGATTTTGATGGCTGCAAAGTTGTCTTTCAAAGGTAGTTTCTCAATACCTGCCCGTTTTAGCAGCCGTTCCATTTTATCCAGAAGGTTAGAATTCGGGGAGGTACGCAAATCAGAATAATATACTTTTGCCTTTTCCATGTTTTACCTATTTATAGTGATAGTTGTTGCAAAAATAACAGATAAAATTCAATATCAATAGGTATATCGATAAAAAAAGTAGGGGAATCCCTCTGATGAAATAGGGGAAAGAAAAATACAGGTTTGTTGTATTTGAGTATCTTTGCGGTATAACATTAAAAATAGAAAGCTGAATGATGAAAATAATCAGGAAAACGATGATGTGGCTGGTATTCGCAATTGTATGTACAAGCTGTTCCAACCTTTTTTATGACACAACTCCGGATGTGTTGCAACGTATTCAAAAGGGAATGAGTAAACAAGGGATAACCCAGATACTAGGCAGTCCACAGTACCGTCGTTTTGACCAGAACATTGAAGAGTGGGAATACACTAAAGTGTTGCCCGGTAGCAGTGGCCGGACTTCGATTATCGTGAGCTTTGAAGGGGATAAAGTAGTTGCCATGGATTCATTTGCTGCTCCTCAACTGTCTGTTTCCGTTCCCAATGAGGTAAGCGTTTCTTCTCCTACGATTTTTGTCAGGGGGATGCGTTCAGCAGACTTCCAGCGTTTTTACAATGATGTAAAAGCCAGAGGATTCAAGGATACCCAGCTTGAAATGATGGAGGAACTTGCCGTAGATAACAGTCTGAGCTGTCATCAGTGTGCGCGTCTGATGTCACTATATACCTTTGATGACGACAAGATGAAAGTCTTGAGAATATTTGCTCCCCACATTGCTGATAAGGAAAATTATGAAGAAATATTGCAGGAGTTGACTTCCTTATTCAAACGAAATGATGCAAAAGCTTTGTTGAAAGTACGTTAGAAAAAGTGCCATAAAGGTCCGTTACCGTATCCTATCTGTAAATCTTTTCCACATTCGATAGCTTTGCCGATGTACTTTTTGGCTTGACGGATGGCTTCATCCGGATGGTTGCCGTAAGCGAGGAATGTCGCTACGGCGGATGAAAGTGTGCACCCTGTGCCGTGCAGGTTATGACTTTCAATCTTCGGACCGGCATAGAGTGTGCATGCAGGCGAGGCATCTGTCTTTGCTGCCGGCAAGGGATTATGATAGAACACATCGCACATCTCGTCACTCTCCAGATGTCCTCCCTTGATAAGGAAAGAGGTATTGTATTGTCGGGACAATTCCTGTGCCGCCCGCTGCATATCCGTTATGGTATGGATGGGACTGCCATATAGCAGGCTTGCTTCGTCCAGGTTAGGGGTTATCAGAGTACAAAGAGGGAAAAGTTCCTTTTGTATGGTTTGAATGGTATCTTCCGTCATCAGATGCCGCCCGCTGGTGGAAATCATGACGGGGTCATAAACTATAAATGGGGGACGATATTTCTTCAGGCATTCGGTAATGACATGCACAAGGGATGTGTTGTGGACCATGCCTATCTTTACGGCATCGGGCTTTAAATCATCCATAACGGATTTTATCTGTGTACGGACTATATCATCCGGAAGAGGAAATACGGCTTGTACGCCCACTGTGTTTTGTGCGGTGACGGCTGTTATGACTGAAGCTGCGTATCCGCCCAAGGCGGAAATGGTCTTGATGTCGGCTTGTATGCCGGCACCGCCCGAACAGTCGGAGCCGGCGATGGAGAGAATGACGGGAGGAAGCATATTGTGATTATTGGAATATTAACTATTAATGATTAAAGGAGGAGGACAGGCATTGCAAGTATGGGAAAGCAGTTCACGGAAGTGGAACGGGATGGAAGATGCCGCCCGGTTCCAGATGTCTCCTAACAAAGCGGCGCCGCCGAATCCCAAGGCAGCTATTTCCGGAAGATGTTCCCGGCTGATTCCGCCCAATGCCATTACTTTGGAATCTATAATGCCTGCTCGGCATGCTTCTTGAAGTTCTTTGCAGGAATAAACCGGTGAGTACCCTTCTTTAGAAATACTGTCATAAATGGGGCTCAAGAATACATAGTCACATGCCGATTTACGTTTTACCACTTCATGGAGTGAGTGGCAGGAGCAGCTGATGTGTCCTGTATAACCGGCGGGTACGTGTGGATTCCGCCCATTCAGATGAATACCCTTCAGCCCGAATGCAGATGCCAGCTGGAAATGATCATGGGTGACAATGCGTTGCATATATTCCGCAGGCAGTTGGCGCAGCAGGTTTTCGGTCTCTTCTATGGATGCTTTTGGCTTGCGGAGGTGCATGGTTTCCAGTCCCGCACGGAAAAGGGAAACAATTGCGGCAACTTCTCCTTCAAAAAATTGCGGGGCAGTGATAACTATCAGTTTCATATTCTTTATCGGTTTTCTTATCAGAACGTCTGTCCGGATGCTGGTATCAGATTGACAAGATGTATGATTGCATGGTCCTTAAATCAATGGTCCAGAGTTTTCCTGCCAAAGTCTCGCCATAGCCACAAATCAGTTTTAATACTTCATTGGCTTCCAGGCTGCCCACGACGGCAGGGGTAGTACCTACAACGGAATTGTCGGGAGCAGGCATGTCCAGCGTGCCTTGTTCATCCGGGTAGAGGTCGCGGTAGGTTCTGGAATGTTCACCCTGGCAGAAGACGGAGACTTGGCCTGTCAGTCCTTGGATGGCTCCATAAACATACGCTTTGCCCCAGGAGGCACAAGTGTCGCTCAGCAGGTAGCGTGTGGCAAAGTTGTCACACCCGTCCACAATAATATCATATTTCCCTATCAGTTCGCCGGCATTGCTCCGGTCAAGGCGGAAAGGGTAAATCTCCAGATTGATACCGCTGTTTAAGGCTTGTAACCTTTTAGCGGCACACTGCACTTTGGACTGACCCACTTCTGCTTCTGTATATAACACTTGACGTTGCAGGTTACTGATACTGACCACGTCATCATCTATCAATCCGAGTGTTCCTACACCGGCACCGGCAAGATAGAGGGCGACAGGAGACCCAAGTCCTCCTACACCGACTATCAGCACCCGTGCTTCCTGTAATTTCTTCTGTCCGTCCTTCCCTATTTCGGGAAGACTGATCTGGCGGGAATATCTGTTCATTTTAAAGGTCGTTTTTAATAGCTTCAGTACTATACGCTAAATCAAAACTGGCATCCCAATCCTTCCAGACCGGTTCGCGTCCCAGGCTTCTTAAGGTGGCATCTACTTCCACGGCTTTCCGTTCGTCACTTACATGAAACTGTTCCAGCGTCTGAGGATAGCTGTAATATCCGCCTGGTTCCGTCTTGCTTTCAGCACTCATGGTGGTTACACCCAAGGTAGCCATGTGGTCGCGTATGAAAGCCGGTTCGCGGGTGGAATAGGAAATATCCACGTCATGGTCGAAGATACGCATCGCAAAAGTGACCTGTGCCAATTCACGGTCGCTCATAACGGTATTGGGCTGGAAGCCTCCGTTTTCGGAGGGGCGCATTCGGGGAAAGTTGACACTATATTTGGTTTTCCAGTAATGCTTCTGGAGATAGCGCAAATGGTAGGCCATCATGCAAATGTCCGTCCGCCACTCTTTTTCGAGACCGATGAGCACCCCCATGCCTATGGAATGTACGCCGGCTTGTCCCATGCGGTCAAAGCCGTTGACACGCCATTCGAATTTGGACTTCATGCCACGTGGGTGATAGAGATTGTAATTGGCCTTGTGATAAGTCTCTTGAAAGCAGATGACACCGTTCATGCCGTGTCTTTTCAATTCGGCATACTCTTCGGCCTTCAGGGGCATCACTTCAATTTTCAGGTTGCTGAAATAAGGTTTTGCCAAATCGAGTGCACGGGCTATGTAGGGAACACCTGCCTTTGCCGGATTTTCTCCGGTGACGAGCAAAAGATTCTCAAATGGAGCCAGCCTCTTGATAGCTTTGTATTCGTTGACAATCTCTTCCTCCGTCAGTATGGTGCGCGGCATGGGGTTGCTGATATGGAAACCGCAGTACACGCAGGAATTGGTACAGGAGTTGGTAATGTACAAAGGCACGAACATGGAAATGGTCTTTCCGAAACGCGCCTCGGTGTACTTCTTGCTTAAACGCGCCATCGTCTCCAGATAGGGAATGGCGGCGGGTGAAACAAGTGCCATGAAGTCTTCTACGTCACAGCGTTCTTTGGAGAGGGCGCGGCGCACGTCTGCGTCCGTCTTGGCATGGATACGCTCCGTGGTTTCCTCCCAGGATATTTTTTCTAATTCGTCTGAAAACATTTTGTTCTATAATATAATTAATATAGGCCTCTTTTCCGTTGACATACCTTCATGGGGTCAGGGGAGAGGCTTTTCCTTTCTCAACTCCCTTGACAACCGCATTGCGCAGAAGTTAGGCCCGCACATCGTGCAGTACTCGCCGTCCACATGCTTACCCGCATGGAAATAGCTGAATGCCCGTTCCGGGTCGAGTGACAAGTCAAATTGGTCCTTCCAGCGGAACTCGTAACGCGCTTTGCTCAAGGCATTGTCACGCACCTGCGCTCCGGGGTGTCCTTTTGCCAGGTCGGCGGCATGGGCGGCTATCTTATAGGTGATGACACCTACACGCACATCCTCCTTATCGGGTAGCGCCAGATGCTCTTTGGGAGTGACATAGCAGAGCATGGCAGTACCCAACCAGCCAATCTGCGCCGCACCGATGGCGGACGTGATATGGTCGTAGCCCGGCGCGATGTCCGTCACGATGGGGCCGAGCGTATAGAAAGGCGCATCGTGGCATTTCTCTATCTGGCGCTCCATATTCTCCTTGATCTTGTGCATGGGCACGTGTCCGGGACCCTCGATGAAGGCCTGTACATTCTTGTCCCAGGCACGCAGTACGAGCTCGCCCATCGTGTCGAGTTCGGCAAACTGCGCTTCATCGTTGGCATCGTGCGTAGATCCGGGACGCAACCCGTCGCCCAAAGAGATGGCAACATCATATTGTGCCAGAATGTCGCAAATATCATCAAAGTGTTCGTAAAGGAAACTCTCCCGGTCGTGTACCAGGCACCATTTGCTCATGATGCTGCCGCCACGGCTCACGATGCCGCACAAACGTTTCTCTGCCAGATGCACATTGTGACGGCGTATGCCGGCATGGATGGTAAAGTAATCCACTCCCTGCTCGCATTGCTCGATCAGCGTGTCACGGTAGATTTCCCAGGTGAGAGCCTCCACTTTGCCGTTCACTTTCTCCAATGCCTGGTAAATGGGGACAGTGCCTACCGGAACGGGACAGTTGCGGATTATCCATTCGCGTGTTTCGTGGATGTTTTCTCCGGTGGAAAGGTCCATCAGTGTGTCGCCGCCCCACTTGCAGCTCCACAAGGCTTTTTCCACCTCTTCTTCAATGCCGGAGGTAGTGGCGGAGTTGCCGATATTAGTGTTTATCTTCACCAGGAAGTTGCGGCCGATAATCATCGGCTCTGCTTCGGGGTGGTTGATGTTGGCAGGAAGCAAGGCACGTCCGGCGGCAATCTCCTGGCGCACAAACTCCGGCGTGATGTGTGTCTCTATTCCCAGTTCCGCACAGTTCATGTTCTCGCGGATTGCCACATATTCCATTTCGGGCGTGATGATGCCTTGCTTGGCATAGTACATCTGTGTGCAGCATTGCCCCTCTTTGGCACGATAGGGCAGGGTGATATGCTCAAAACGCAGGGAGTCGAGTGACTTGTCGTCACGGCGCATGCGTCCGTACTCTGACGTTATTTCGGGGAGCTGTTCCACATCGCCGCGTTTTAGTATCCACGGCTCGCGCAGGCGGGGCAGCCCTTTCTTCAAATCCACTTCAACGGCAGGGTCGCTGAACGGACCGCTGGTATCATACACATATACTTTGGGATTAGGAGTAATCACCTTTTCTCCGTCAACGAAATTCGTACTGGGCACTTGTTCCACTTTACGCATGGCTACACGCAATTCGGGAAACAGCGTACCCGGTAAATATACTTTCTCAGAACGGGGGAATTTTATCTTTTGGTTCATTGTATTGTACATTATAAATTTAAGAATGCTGTCAATGGTGAACTGGCTTCCGCCACGAAATTATCTGCTTGCACTCCCAAGCCTGCCTCGTATGCCATGCGTCCGGCCTCTACCGCCTGCTTGAAAGCTGTCGCCATGGCTACGGGATCACCCGCCACCGCAATGGCCGTATTCACCAGGCAAGCTGAAGCGCCCATTTCCATAGCCTCTGCCGCATGGCTCGGGGCACCGATACCTGCATCTACTACTACAGGAATATTGGCTTGTTCAATAATTATTCTCAGGAAATCTCTTGTCTGCAATCCTTTATTGGTACCGATAGGGGCTCCCAGTGGCATCACGGTGGCAGCACCGGCCTCTTCCAGTCTCTTGCACAGCGTGGGATCTGCCTGGCAGTAGGGCAGTACTACAAATCCCAACTTGACCAATTCTTCCGTAGCTTTCAGTGTTTCTACAGAATCCGGCAACAGGTAACGGGGATCCGGGTGTATCTCCAGTTTCAGCCAATTCGTGCCAAAAGCTTCACGCGCCATCTGTGCGGCAAAAACAGCTTCTTCGGCATTGCGTACGCCGGAAGTGTTGGGCAGGAGCTGGATGCCGGGATGTTGTATATGCACTAGCATGTCATCTTCCTTGTCATTCAGTTCGATGCGTTTCATGGCTACCGTCACCATTTCCGTACCGGATGCCAGGATAGACTGTTCCATCACTTCATCGGAATTGAATTTTCCGGTTCCCAAAAACAGGCGGGAGTTGAATTCACGTCCCGCAATCACTAATTTTTCCATATCAGTTGTCATATATTTATTCTTCATTTCTCATTCTCCATTCTCCATTAAAGAGATGATTCTTCTCATCTCCTTTGTCGGATTGTCGGCGTGCAATACCGTGCCTGAAAGGGCAATCCCGCTTACGCCCGCCTGCATGACGGCAGGAATATCCGCTATCGTAATTCCGCCGATGGCAACAACTGGAAGGTGTATATCTGCCTCCTGCATCCGGCGGATGATGGCTGTATATCCTTCCAGTCCCAATATCGGACTCAGATTCTTCTTGGTAGTGGTGTAGCGGAAAGGGCCGCAGCCTATGTAGTCGGCACCGGCTTCGTAGTGTTGCAGTACATCCTCTAAAGTATTGGCCGTGCCGCCTATGATATACTCTTTGCCCAATATCCGGCGTGCGTCGGCTATGGGCATGTCTTTCTTTCCGAGGTGTACGCCGTCGGCATGCAGTTTTCCCGCCAGTTCCACATGGTCATCGATGATGAAGGTGGCGCCGTATTGCCGGCAGAGGGATTGCATTTCCAAAGCCACAGGTTCTATATCTTCCATCGACGTGTCTTTCATGCGCAGCTGCACCCAGCGGCAACCGCCTTCAAGGGCCATGTGTGCGGCATCCAGATACGAATATCGTTCCGTATAATGCGTGATGAACTGCAGCTTTCCGTTTTTCAGTTTTTCGTCCTTCATCATCCTTACCCCCCACAAGCTGCTTTGATGATGATAATGGGCATATATTCCCTGAGGGCATACGTTGTCCATTCCGTGCGGAGCACTATACGGTTGTCTACGGCTACGGCAATGCCTTGTGCCGGTAAGGCTAGTTCCTCGATGAGTTGTGAAAGGGTAGTGGCACCGGTTTTCACTTCCTTGCTGTTGACCAATACTTTCATTTTTCTGTTTATTAAGAAATAAAACAATGGAAGTAAATACAAAGAAGTGCCGTTACGGCAAGTTCAGTGAAGAAAAAAATATCCAATTCCTACGGCAGTACTAACTGCATCAGGTTCGAGGGTATAATCTCAGCCCGTCGGGGCACCCCTTTGTCTTTACGGCAACAAAGGTAAGGGAAAATCGGAAATAAAAAACAAAAGAGTGCATTTTTTAATTGTGATAATTGCTTTTTGTTCATTCATCTCTTGGCGGCAAATAGAAAAAGAGACAGCCCGTAAAACAAACAAGGAGGTGTGTCAAAATAAAGATTTAGAACACAACTTACACAAATAACACAACCCCTGCTTTTTAATGACTACTGATAATCAACGATTATCAGATTCGCTTTTTTGTGTAATTTGTGTAATTTGCGTTCTTTTATCAGTTTTGACACACCTCCTTTAAAATATTATATTTAAAGAATTATGCAATGCCGTGAGCCGTTGCTTCCGGTGCAATCTTTTTGATAAGGCCCTGCAACACTGCGCCGGGGCCACATTCCGTAAAGTCGGTAGCACCGTCGGTAACCATGTTCTTCACCGTCTGTGTCCAACGTACCGATGCTGTCAGCTGAGCCACCAGGTTCTTCTTTATTTCTGCCGGGTCAGTATGAGGCATGGCATCTACATTCTGGTAAACGGGGCATTTGGGAGCGTGGATTTCCGTTGCGTTGATGGCTGCTTCCAGTTCCACTTTGGCAGGGTTCATCAACGGAGAGTGAAATGCGCCGCCTACCTTCAGCGGCAGGGCACGCTTGGCACCTGCGGCTTTCATCAGTTCGCAAGCCTTGTTGATGCCTTCTATGGAACCGGAAATAACAATCTGTCCCGGACAGTTATAGTTGGCTGCCACGCAAACTTCACCTTCGGCACTTACCTGGGCGCAAATTTCCTCTACTTTTTCATCCGGCAAGGCAATGATGGCTGCCATGGTGGAGGGCTGTGCCTCGCAGGCTTTTTGCATAGCCATGGCACGGGCATACACCAGTTTCAAACCGTCTTCAAAACTCAATGCACCGGCTGCAACCAATGCGGAGAATTCACCCAGTGAGTGACCTGCAGTCATTTCCGGCTTGAACTCGTCGCCCATGCAGAGGGCGGAAATAACGGAATGAAGGAATACGGCAGGCTGGGTAACCTTGGTCTGGCGCAAGTCCTCATCCGTACCGTTGAACATAATATCTGTAATACGATATCCGAGGATATCATTTGCTTTTTCAAAAAGTTCTTTGGCTAAAGCCGAGTTTTCGTACAGGTCTTTTCCCATGCCTACGAATTGGGCACCTTGACCCGGAAATACAAATGCTTTCATACTAACTTATTTTTTAATGTTTAATAAAAGTGATGCAAAGGTAAAGGTTTTTATGATATCCACCGCACAAATGAACTTTTTTTGCGCAATCCCCTCACGGCTTTTTCATTTAAGAAATATTGTTCATCG
>NZ_GL882635.1 GCF_000195635.1 Bacteroides fluxus YIT 12057
CCCTTTATTTGTGCATTTACAAAACATTCACTAACTTCGCACCTATGCAGTATGGTGATAGCACACTAGCACCCTAAAGGGTACGTGTGTAAGGGGACAAGCCCCCTTAACCCCCTGTCAGCCGGCTGTCACCGGCTGTTATCGATTGTCACAAAAATGTTAACTTATGGGAGCAACAAGTATTCATGTACAAGCAGTGAAGCCGGGGAGCGAGATTCACAACTTTAGGGAAAAAGAGTTGGACTATGTTCGTCCGGAACTTAGTCATTTGAATGAAAGCTGGGTTGGAGATAGCATCTCCCATCGGCTGGAGAGTGCGAAACAGAGATATTTCGATACGGTTGGGCAGAAGATGCAGACTAAAGCAGCACCCATACGGGAGGGGGTAATAGTAATCAAGCAAGAAACCACCATGCAGGAACTCCAGCAATTCGCTGCGGTCTGCAAGGAACGTTTCGGTATTGAAGCGTTTCAAATCCATATACACAAGGACGAAGGATACATGAACGCAAAGCAATGGACACCTAACCTTCACGCCCATGTAGTTTTCGATTGGACGCAGCCGAACGGGAAGAGTGTGCGCTTATCGCGTGATGACATGGCAGAACTCCAAACCATAGCATCTGAAGCACTGGGCATGGAACGTGGTGTTTCTTCTGACCGCAAACACTTATCGGCTATGCAGTACAAGACCGAATGTGCGAAAGAACAGCTTCAGGAACTATCCAACGATATATCCAGTGCGTTAGACAAGCACAAGGACGTGCAAAACCAGCTTCTTCAGCTTCAGAAAGAACTACGTTCCATTGAAACAAAGAAAAACGTCCAAAAACTCATTTCTAAGGCTTCAGAGAAGTTTTACGGCTTGATAGGGAAAACGGTTAACGATAGGGAAAAAGATGCCTTAAAAGCCAAAATAAAGGCTTTAGAGGGGGAAAATGAACAGCTATCCGATAGACTGGGAAAGGCTATACTTGAAAAAGAGCGAAACGGCACAAAGGTATTCAAAGCCGAGAACGACAAAGAGTATTATAGACAGCAAATGGACAATGCAAGGACAACCAGTAACCGACTAAGAACGGAGAACCAAGAACTAAAGACCGAAACCAAGGAATTGAAAAAAGAACTTGGTAAAATGAAAGACTTGTTCAATTCCGAACAACTGGAGGCTTTAAGGCATCATTTCCCAAACATATCGAAAGCTATGGAAGAGGGGAAAGAC
>NZ_GL882636.1 GCF_000195635.1 Bacteroides fluxus YIT 12057
AAGAGGTTGAAGAACATGTTTTTTCAAGGTAAGGGAGGAGGGGAAAAAGGGGGACACATTATATATATACGCGCGTATATACAGCGCTTCAAAAGTATATGGATATGCAACCCGGATCCAATATATAAAAACTAAATAAGCTTAGCACATACATGTCACTAATCACTTTATACATACTAACCATAGCCTATATAAAAAGAAAAAATTAAAATATAAACATACTATTTGAATCAAAAAATCCAATTTAAAAGTCAATTCGTCCTACTCATTCGAAAAAGAAAGCCGTATTTTGTTCCGCACATTATAAATCTTAAAAAATCATGAAAAAGCGATCCGTACTTGGCTATTTATTTCTCTTATTCTTATCTGCATGTACTACAACATCTCAAAAAGAAAGCGGTCAATGGGCAAAGATGCCCGAAATCCTGAAGAATATCATACCTCCCACTTTTCCCGACAGCACTTACAACGTAACTGATTACGGAGCCAAGAATGATACAGCATTCGACAGTCGTCCTGCAATTTTGGAGGCAATCAATAAATGTAACCAAAATGGGGGAGGTACAGTACTTATCCCCGCCGGAAATTATTTCATCAAAGGTGCCATTACCCTGAAAAGCAATGTAAATCTACACATTGTAGAAGGAGCACGACTGGAATTTTCAACCGCAGCTTCTGATTACCTCCCTATGGTACTGACCAAATGGGAAGGAACTGAATGTTTCAACTACACCCCTTTCATCTACGCTTACCAATGTACCAATGTGGCACTGACCGGCAAAGGGACTTTAGACGGAAACGGCGCTGTCACATTCAACGGATGGCATGCCAAACAAGGCCCCGCCGTTGACCGGCTCCGCCAAATGGGAATTGATTCCATCCCCGTTTATGAGCGTGTATTTGGCGAAGGGTACTATCTCCGTCCCTGCATGATACAATTCTATGGCTGTAAAAACGTGTTAGTTGAAGATGTCCGGATTTTCGACTCTCCATTTTGGATTATCCATCCTGTATTCTGCAACAATGTTACCGTACGGAACATATACATTGACAGCAACAACTACAACAACGACGGATGCGATCCAGAGTCTTGCACGAACGTACTTATAGAGAACATGGACTTCAATGTGGGCGATGACGGAATAGCCATCAAGTCCGGACGTGACCAAGACGGATGGCGTATCGGGCAAGCTACAGAAAATGTAATTATCCGTAACTGCCATTTTGCTCGTTGGGCTATCACGATCGGTAGTGAAACGTCCGGTGGAGTACGGAATGTCTACATAGAAGACTGCAAAATCGACAGTTGCCGGAACGGTATTTATTTCAAGTCCAATCTGGACAGAGGTGGTTATTTCGAA
Organism: Bacteroides fluxus YIT 12057; assembly: GCF_000195635.1. Taxonomy (GTDB): domain Bacteria; phylum Bacteroidota; class Bacteroidia; order Bacteroidales; family Bacteroidaceae; genus Bacteroides; species Bacteroides fluxus. The sequence continues at coordinate 1,362 of NZ_GL882636.1, forward strand.
AACTTGAACATGCGTCGTATCGAGGCTGACGTATGCTTATGGGGAGTTGTCAATTTCCGCACAAACTATCATGGATACCGCGGTGGAAACCATCCTACCCTTTTCCGTAATATCTGCATAGAAGACATCAACTGCAACCGGGTAGATAGTGTGGCATTGATGGCCAATGGCCTGCCAGAAGCTAAACTGTACAATATCACACTGAGGAATATCAAAGTTAAAAAGGCTCCGAAAGCCATACAGATGGACAATGTTGTCAATCTGACTCTTGACAATATAGAAGTCAACGGCAAGCACATTACTTCCCAAGAGGAGAAAGAATAAGACTTACCTGTAATCCCCCAATCTACAATACAAAGAACGTCCGGATCTTATAAGACAAAGCATCCGGACGTTTTTTTATAAAAAAACATAGACGAAACATACTACAAACCAGCATCTGTCATACCAGACAGACCTTCCACAAACGGCGGATTATACTTTCTTTATTCAACTTGCAAGGGACGCTTGCGCCAATCATCCTTCACATAGCTATCCGGATAAGCAGTCTTATCAATAATCTCGCCACCTTTCAAGTGAATCCAGGTAGTAAACGTACGCGCACCTTCTTTCATCAAAATAACACGCGCACCATTTGACAAATGGTTATATTCAGTATTTCCACCGGTAAAACGGCCATAAGCCAACAAAAGACCTTTCCACATCACGGCATAATCATTATCATGGTCATGTCCCACAAAGGTACCCATTACATCTCCGGCTTCTTTCATGGCCGCAAACATCCCTGTATTAACAGCAGCGGCACAAGCTTTCTCCATGCGAGTTCCTATCAATATGGCATTTTCATCCGCAGCAGCTTCATTGTATTCCGGCAGAGGGATATGGAAAAAAGCCAACGCAGGCAAAGGTTTTCCACCATTTCGTGCCGTATAAGCGGCACTTTGTCCACGATACCAGTTCACCTGATCAAACGTAAGCCAGTCATAGCCTTTCACATCCGGCAATTTTGAGTACGAATGGGAATCCAGACAATAAAGCAAAGCCGCATCCTTCTTGCCATCCGAAGACTTCAGGGCAAGAACATAGTCAGGAGACTCTACCGCCCCGCGGTCCGGTTGAATATTATAAGGCATGGAGCGAATCACATCATACAGTTCGGCACGCGTCTTACCCTGTTCATTGTCATGATTGCCAAAGGTTACCACAAAAGGAATCTTACGGGAAGAAGCGCAGGACAATACCGCACGCATAGCCGTATCAGCAGGCGCGGCATATACAATATCCCCTGTAAAGACAACCAAATCGGGACGCTCCGCATCAAGCACTTCATTGATGCGCTTCAAAGCAATATCGGAAGCAGGATTTCCGTATTTAAAATGAACATCGGTAAACTGCACTATTTTAAATTCTCCGTTCTTATTGAACTTTAAAGGTGCAACTTGTGCCTGACAGAACAAAACAGACAAGAATACCAGGCAAAGGGTTAAAGAGATCTTCTTCATTTTAATTTCTGAGGTTAATTATAGATTAGGACATTTTATAGAAAACCAATATGATTATTCCTTAACAATCAGTACAGTGGCATAGGCGGAGATACCTTCTTCGCGCCCCGTAAAACCAAGTTTCTCTGTAGTAGTGGCTTTGATAGAGACATCATCCTCATCTATTCCCATCACAACAGCCAAGACCTGCTGCATTTCGGGAATACGCGCTTTCAGTTTGGGACGCTCAGCGCAGATAGTGGCATCAACATTACCGACAGAATAACCTTTAGCCGCTATCAGTTCCACAGTCTTCTTCAATAAAATTTTGCTGTCGATATTCTTGAACTCACCGGCAGTATCGGGAAAATGGTAACCTATATCCCGCATATTCGCCGCCCCCAGCAATGCATCACAAAGGGCATGAACAAGCACATCTGCATCCGAATGCCCCAACAATCCCTTCTCATGCTCCAGACGGATACCCCCCAACCAAAGCTCACGACCTGTCACCAACTGGTGGACATCAAAACCAAAACCTACACGTATCTTCATATAATCACTTCTTTTAAATGACACGAAAATACGGAAAAAACAGATACCAGAAAAGGAGAAAACACAAATTGCACGGTTTACATCAGATTTTTTTCCTAAAGAAGCTTATCGCCCAATGCCAACTGATATCTTGTGAACCCATACATTTCAAACGCAGAGTGCAGAATCCTTGTATTGACAGGCCAACCGACGATAAACATCCCGCAGTTTGTCAAAAAACGCATAATCGGGCATCAGCGTACAAAATTTATAAGAATGATTCGACTAAATGAGATACAATGAAACAAACGAATATAAATCAACACCTTCTAACGGATATGAAAATCCAGCAGTTTATCTTCTCCAAGATAACCTTGTAAATGCTGGCCTATACTGACAGGCCCTACACCGGCCGGGGTACCCGTAAACAACAAATCACCTATTTTCAGTGTCATGAAGCGGCTGACATACGCTATGATATCATCTACCCGGAACAGCATATCCGAGGTATTGCCGTGCTGTACCTCCTTGTTATCTATTGTCAGACGAAAATCAAGGTTCTGCACATCGCCTCCCGCCTGCTCCAAAGGAACAAACGCGCCAATAGCTGCGGAATTGTCAAAACCCTTGCATAGTTCCCACGGATTACCTGCTTCACGAAATTTACGTTGAAGGTCGCGCGCCGTGAAATCAATGCCCACGGTTACCGCATCATAATAACGGTGTGCAAACCGCGGGGCAATATTTTTCCCCAAACGGCAGATACGTACCACCACTTCCGTCTCATAATGCACCTCTTCCGAAAAATCGGGAACGAAAAATGGCTTTCCATCTTTCAATATGGCAGAATCGGGCTTCATGAAGATGACCGGCTCCTTGTTTACTATCGCATGCCCCAGTTCCTGATTGTGCCGGGCATAGTTCATTCCTACAGCTATAATCTTCATTTACTTGATTTCGTTAAAATTCAACCGGTTAAACATGACAGCCAAATGGGCGTACAAGGAAGTGTTCTGGACAACGATATCTTCCGGCACCCGGATACGGAACGGAGTAAAGTTCCATACAGCCTTAATGCCTCCTGCAACCATAGCATCCGTTATCTGCTGCGCTATTTCAATGGGGACAGTCAGCACGCCGATATTGACATCATATTCCTTCATCTTCTGTTCAAACTCATCCGAGTGGTAAATGGGGATTCCGTTCAGCATTGTTCCTACCAAACCGGGGTTCACATCAAAAGCAGCCACTATTTCCAACCCGAAATGGCTCAGACCCGAGTCGCGCAACAAAGCACCGCCCAGGCTTCCAACTCCGAAAAGAAAAGCCTTATGTATATTGGTAAATCCCAGAAAATCCTCCAAAACAGCTATCAGCGTATCCACTTCATACCCCACGCGTGTACGCCCCGAGATATTCACATACGACAAATCCTTCGCTATCTGGGAGGCATCTATATTGATTTCCTTAGAAATCTGAGTAGAGGAGACGAAGCGTTCGCCCTTTTGCCTCAGCAACTTCACATTCGACAAGTACCACGGCAACCTGCGCAAAGTAGGCTCCGGCACTTTCATGCTATCCTTTTGTTGAATTGCTCGGTTCGCGGTCATCTCTTCATTCCTTTAGATTACGGATTGACAAAAATACATCTTTTTCCGCAAAATAAGAGCCATACAAAGCAAAGTTAACATAATTTCTACAAAAGTGTTACATCAAAGCAGGCACCACGGCAGCAAACTATACAGAAAAAGATTGCAAGATTCCATACAAAATAGTACTTTTGATTCGGATAATACAGAACTGATATGAAAAATAATGATTGGAAAGAAAGATTGAATGTAGTCTATTCTACAAACCCCGACTATAACTACGAAATGGAAAACGATGAAGAGCAAACCACCCTTCCAGCTGCCCGGCAACGCCTCCGCGTACAACTGGACAGAAAAAACCGGGGCGGCAAAGTAGTGACCTTAATCACCGGGTTTGTCGGTACCGATAGCGATATGAAGGAATTGGGCAAACTGCTGAAAAGCAAATGCGGTGTAGGTGGAAGTGCCAAAGATGGAGAAATCATCGTACAAGGTGATTTCAAACAGAAAGTGCTGGAATTATTGAAGAAAGAAGGCTATACGCAGACCAAACCGGTGGGATAAAATTACCACTTCAAAACAGATGATGCGTTTGGGTCAAACAGATGATCTGTCAGGAGGAAACAGATGATGCGTTTGCCCTCAACAGATGATGCGTTTCGAGAGAATAAAACAGCATAAAAAAACGGTCGCTACGGATGTCCCGTGCGACCGTTTTCGTATTCTAATCGAAATAGAATTATTCAGCGCGCAAAGTGAAACGCTTGAAGTCAACCACCTTCAATTCAGGATCAGCTTCCTTCAACGCTTCTCTTACCGTCTTCTTGGCATCCATGATGTCTTCCTGGTTCAACAGGCAAACCTCCTTCAAGAATTTACCCAGACGACCCTTAGCAATGTTCTGAATCATTTGTTCGGGCAGATGAGCAGCCTTCTCAGCAGAAACCGTAGCAATGATTTCTTTTGCTTTGGCTACATCCTCGGCTGTAATCCATCCCTTGGCCATGTTGCTTTCCATGTGGTCTTCGCTGTCCACGTGAGCCGGATTGATACCTGCTTTCTTCAGAGCAGCTTCTACAGCCTTCTGCACTTGTTCAGCTTTTGTCTTATCGATAGCAACTTCGATTTCTTTCTGCTTGATTTCTTCAGAAACACCGTCTTCATCAACAGCGATAGGATTCATAGCAGCAATCTGCATAGCTACTTGCTTAGCCAATTGCTCGTCCACATTCTTGTTGAAGGCAACGATCGTACAAAGACCGTTTCTGTTCATGTGATTGTAAACAACGGTAGCTGCACCTTCTACAGTCATATAACCGTCGAGTTCCATTTTCTCACCTGTAATACCGCTGCGGTCGGTTACTGCATCCTGCACAGTACCGTTACCCATCGGCAATGCTTTCACCTCATCCAAAGTCTTGCACTTGTTGGCAACAGCAAGGTCAAGAATATCCTGAGTCAATTTTACGAAGTCGGCATTCTGGGCAACAAAGTCAGTTTCACACTTCAAAGCGATGATAACGGCAAAGTCCCCGGTAGTCTTAGCCAAAACACAACCTTCGGAAGCTTCGCGGTCTGAACGCTTGGCAGCTACAGCCTGTCCCTTCTTACGGATAATTTCCATTGCCTTGTCGAAATCACCTTCTGCCTCGGTCAATGCGTTCTTGCAATCCATCATACCAGCACCGGTCATTTTGCGGAGCTTGGTTATATCAGCCATACTTACAGCCATAATATCTTTATTGTTTTAATGTTTATAATAAAAAAAGTAGCAAGTAGTGGTAGTTAAGTAGTAAGTAGAAGATACTCTATTTGCTAACTTATGTAAGCAGAACATTTTCTACTTACTACTTAACTACCTACTACTTGACTACTTCTATGATTAAGCCTCTTCGTCTTCCTTGATGAAAGCAGCAGCCTTGGCAGCATTGATTGCTTCCTCGTCAGACTTGTCGAGTCTTGCTTTCGCAGTTTTTTTCTTGCCCTTGTTAGCAGCAGCTTCACCGGCAGCTTCCATATCCACCTTTTCAGCCTTACGTTCTTCCAGACCTTCCTGCATAGCAGCGCAGCAAGCATCAAGAATAACTTCTATTGATTTAGTAGCATCGTCATTTGCCGGAATAACGAAGTCGATGTTTGAAGGATCAGAGTTCGTATCAACGATACCGAACACAGGGATACCCAAACGATTAGCTTCACGAACTGCAATGTTTTCTTTCATTACGTCGATTACGAACAAAGCAGAAGGCAGACGAGTCAGGTCAGCGATAGAGCCCAAAGTCTTGTCCAACTTGGCACGTTGACGAGAGATCTGCAGAATTTCTCTCTTGGAGAGGTTAGAATAAGTACCATCGTTAGTCAGTTTATCGATAGTAGCCATCTTCTTCACTGCCTTACGGATTGTCGGGAAGTTAGTCAACATACCACCCGGCCAGCGCTCGATTACATAAGGCATATTTACAGATGCAGCCTTGTCGGCAACCACCTGCTTAGCTTGTTTTTTAGTAGCAACAAACAGGACTTTCTTTCCTGATTTAGCGATTTGCTTCAAAGCTTCAGCAGCTTCGTCAATTTTAGCAACCGTCTTGTTGAGGTCAATGATATGAATACCATTGCGCTCCATGAAGATATAAGGAGCCATTGCAGGGTTCCACTTTCTTTTCAAGTGACCGAAGTGGCAACCGGCTTCCAATAATGTATCAAAATTAGTTCTTGACATTTTGTTTTAATCTTTAAATCGTTTACTTTCTTTTTTGTTTTTTCTAAACCAACCGCCGGGTAGTCTGTCCAAACAAAGAGTCCCGGTAGTTTAGATACTAAACGCTTTTTCAGTTGAGAGTTGAGAGGTGAAAGTCGAGAATTAAGCAACTTGTCCGCCCCAACCGTTCTCCAACTCTTAACGTTTACTGAACTGGAATCTACGACGTGCTTTCGGTTGTCCCGGTTTCTTACGTTCAACAGAACGAGGATCACGAGTCATGAAGCCTTCAACACGAAGAGCAGCCTTGTCCTCAGCATTGATCTTCACCAGTGCACGGGCAATTGCCAAACGCAAAGCCTGAGACTGACCTGTAAAACCACCACCGCAGAGGTTCACTTTGATGTCATACTTTTCAGCTACACCCAGTTTGTTCAACGGTTGTTTTACTACATACTGGAGAATGCTTGATGGAAAGTACTCTGCGAGGTCTCTCTTGTTAATAGTAATCTTTCCAGTACCTTCGCTTACGAAAATACGTGCAATTGCACTTTTACGTCTGCCTAATGCATTTACTACTTCCATTATCTCTTATTTAAGTGCGTTAATATCAATCATTTTCGGGCTTTGAGCTTCATGTTTGTGCTCGCTGCCTGCATAAACGTACATATTGCTCAGCAATTGAGCACCCAGTTTATTCTTAGGCAACATACCCTTTACTACTTTTCTCAGCAACTTGTCATCACCGTTCGGCTTCGCCTGCAAACGAGCAGGAGTAATTTCTCTCTGACCGCCGGGATAACCTGTATATGACAAATATACCTTGTCATTCCACTTGTTACCGGTTAATTTTACTTTGTCGGCGTTGATAATGATCACATTATCGCCACAATCTACGTGAGGAGTAAAGTTTGGTTTATACTTTCCTCTCAACAGTTTCGCAACTTTTGCGCCCAGACGACCCAATACTTGGTCTGTAGCGTCAACAATGACCCATTCTTTAGTCACTGTAGCTTTGTTTGCAGAAATGGTCTTGTAACTTAAAGTATCCACTCTTAATTGTTTTTTAAATGTTACTACTAAATATTTGCTTCACCACGAATTAACCGCCTCGGACAAAGGGAGATTAACTCGCTATGAATTAAATGCTTATCCTTATGAGATAATAATCGGCTTGCAAAGGTACGGATTTTCTTAAAACTGGCAAACGTTTTCTACTTTTTTTTAGAAAGCCATACGGCTGATATACAACAAAAAAAGTTATCCTGCGGGGCTTGTTTCAACTTCCCCGGAGGATAACTCCCCAACCGGCCTTCCGCATGCAATGCTCCTCTTACAGAACTTTTCAAGCAGGCGGAAGGGATAAACAAATTCCGTCATCTGACGATATCTTCAGGGAACTTGTCAGGCATACTCACCCGCTTCCAGGTTTCATGAAACCAGGTATTCAGTTCGTTCCCATTCAAATCTTTCGAAATGAAATACTTCAGGTACATCACCCCATCCTCACCCATTTCGAATTCCAGTACATTATCCTTATGGTCCAACATGGGCAAATGGATATTCTTCTCGATACTTTCCTTATAGGAGTTGTCTGTCAGCTGTTCATAAGTGCCGTAACCCGTGATGATAGCGTCCGAGCCGGGAATAATCGTAAAATTGACAATACGCCCGTCATCACTTAATACCTTGAATGTATTACTGGGCCTCAACATTCCCGGAACATCCGGAATTTCGGACACATAATGACATAACTGCCAGATACCCACCAGATTCGCAGGTTTAAACCTGGCGTTCTCCTGCGCCTTCGCTCCTGTTACCGCAAGCAGCACCGCCGCCAGCATGGTAAAGAAATACTTCCTTTTCATATTCGTATGATATTGGTTAACGTTATGTCGTTCCGGTATGATACAAATATAAAGATTTATTTCGGGATTATAACACTCCAGACATAAAAAAAGTCCGCACAACGTAAAGTTTGCGCGGACTTCATTATCTGACTTATGCTCTGTTCCGGAAGAATTAGAATTCAGCGTTACGCGGAGTACGCGGGAACGGTATCACGTCACGGATATTTGTCATACCGGTAACGAACAGCAAGAGACGTTCAAAGCCCAGACCGAAACCGGAGTGAGGGCAGGTACCGAATTTACGTGTATCAAGATACCACCACATATCCTTCATCGGGATGTGGAGTTCTTCGATACGTGTCATCAGCTTGCCGTAATCCGCTTCGCGTTCAGAGCCACCGATGATTTCACCGATCTTCGGGAACAATACGTCCATGGCACGAACCGTCTTGCCGTCTTCATTCTGCTTCATATAGAATGCCTTGATCTCCTTCGGATAATCAGTCAAGATGACCGGACGTTTGAAATGTTCTTCTACCAAATAACGTTCGTGTTCAGAAGCCAAATCAACGCCCCAATATACCGGGAATTCAAACTTATGACCTTTGGCAACCGCCTCTTCCAGAATCCGGATACCTTCCGTATAAGGAAGACGGACAAAACTTTCTTTCAACACCCCTTGCAGGCGCTCAATCAAGCCTTTGTCGAACATGTCATTGAGGAACTTCACGTCATCGGCACAGTTGTCCAATGCCCACTGCACACAATATTTGATGAAATCTTCAGCCAAATCCATGTTGTCCGTAATGTCATTGAATGCAACCTCCGGCTCAACCATCCAGAACTCTGCCAAGTGGCGGGGAGTATTGGAATTTTCCGCACGGAACGTAGGACCGAATGTATAGATGGCTCCCAATGCGGTGGCCGCAAGTTCGCCTTCCAACTGACCGGAAACCGTCAGGCTTGCCTGTTTTCCGAAAAAGTCGTCATCATAAATGATAGAACCATTCTCGTCCTTCTTCAAATCATACAGGTTCTTCGTAGTCACCTGGAACATCTGTCCGGCACCTTCACAGTCCGAGCCGGTAATGATAGGCGTATGAAAATAGAAGAAGCCTCTGTCATGGAAGAATTTGTGAATAGCTATCGCCATGTTATGACGAATACGGAACACGGCGCCGAATGTATTCGTACGGGGACGCAGGTGAGCTATCTCACGCAAGAACTCCATGGAATGCCCCTTCTTCTGCAACGGGTATGTATTGTCACAGGTACCCAGCACCTCTATTTCCCGAGCCTGCACCTCAGCTTTCTGACCGGAACCCACAGATTCGGTCAATATACCGTTCACACTCAGACAAGCACCGGTAGTGATGTCCTTCAACATTTCTTCGTCGAAGTTGCCCAAATCCACTACAACCTGCACATTATTTATTGTAGAACCGTCATTCAGCGCAATAAAGTTTACTTGCTTACTACCTCTGCGGGTACGAACCCAGCCTTTCACGTTGACCATAGCGCCAAAATCCTCACGCTTCAACAGGTCAACAATCTTTGTTCTACTAATCTTTTCCATAAAACAGTTATTATACCTTATATTATATATTACTCAAAAGATCCCATGCGCAGGAAGTTCACCTCCTGTTCCGTGAGGTACCGCCATTCACCGCGACGCAGACCTTTCTTGGTTAAACCGGCAAAGAACACACGGTCCAGTTTTACAACCTTATATCCCAACGATTCAAAGATACGGCGTACGATACGGTTTTTGCCGGAGTGAATTTCAATGCCTACATCATCTTTCTTGAAATCATCCGTATAGCTGATAGCATCCGCATGAATCTCACCGTCATCCAGCTGGATACCGGCGGCAATCTGTTCCATATCGGCTTTCGTCAGATTCTTGTCCAAGTGTACGTGATAGATTTTTTTCTTCAGATACTTGGGATGCGTCAATTTGGAAGCCAAATCGCCATCATTCGTCAGTAACAACACACCGGTGGTATTACGGTCCAGACGGCCTACAGGATAGATACGTTCACTGCAAGCTCCTTTCACCAAATCCATTACGGTACGACGCGCCTGCGGATCATCAGAAGTTGTCACAGTATCTTTCGGCTTGTTCAGCAAAACGTAAATCTTACGTTCAATGCTGACCGCCTGGTCGTGGAACTTCACTTCATCACCACGCTTGATCTTGGTTCCCAATTCCGTCACCACTTCTCCATTCACCGATACCACTCCTGCCGTGATAAACTCATCAGCCTCACGACGTGAGCAAACACCTGCATTAGCCAGGAATTTATTCAAACGGATCGGGTCGTTCGGATCCACAAACTGCTCTTTATACTCAATCTGCTTTTTCTTACTGTATTTGGCATTGGGGTCATAATCGGCAGAACGGCGAATCGGACGGCTATAGCTATCTCTGCTGCCATACCCGCCGGGTCTTCCTCCGGCATTTGAGTCATAGCGCGGACGATAAGGACGGTCGCCTCCTGCATTATTTCCGTAGGGACGTTGCGGACGGTCGCCGTTGTTCTCGCTATTGTAGCGCGGACGATAAGGGCGGTCACTGCTGCCATACGAACGATCATTATTATAAGGACGTTGCGGACGATCACTATTATAAGGACGCTGCGGACGGTCACTATTGTAAGGACGCTGCGGACGATCACCGCTTTCACTGTTATAGCGCGGACGGTAAGGACGGTCACCCCCTGCATTATTTCCGTAAGGACGTTGCGGACGTTCGCCGCCATTCTCACTATTGTAGCGCGGACGGTAAGGGCGGTCACCGCTACCGTATGAACGGTCGCTGTTATAAGGACGTTGCGGACGTTCACCGCCTTCAGCATTAGGATTGAAACGCGGGCGGTAAGGGCGGTCACTATTATAAGGCCGCTGCGGACGATCACCGCTTTCACTGTTATAACGCGGACGATAAGGACGATCGCTGTTTTCACGATTGTAAGCCGGGCGGCTGTAGCCCCCTTCTCTGTTAAACTGGTTACCATCACGGCCGGCACCCGAGTTCTCCTCTGAGGAAGAAGCATCACGCCAAGTTTCGTTTTCTGTACTCATTGTTTTATTCGAATAAAATTAAACCTACTGACCTCACGGTCATTCATTTTCTCACTTATACCTTAAATTTATTGTAGTCTATAAACAATTACCGGATCAAAAGGTTGTGAATCCACTCCGGCTCCTTCATGTTGCTTAAATTCCCGTATATGTATGGGGAGTAATCACACGCAATTCATTCTTTATCTCTTCACTAACATTCAATTCTTCTATAAACTCCTTGATAGAAGCCTCTGTAATAGCCTGATTAGTACGAGTCAACGCCTTCAATGCCTCGTATGGATGCGGATAAGCCTCCCGACGCAAAACAGTCTGAATGGCCTCGGCCACCACACTCCAGCAATTATCCAAATCGCGATAGATGGCAGGTTCGTTCAGCAACAGCTTGCGCAACCCCTTCAGCGAGCTTTGAACTGCGATAATGATATGTCCGAAAGGCACACCGACATTACGCAGCACGGTAGAATCCGTCAAGTCACGTTGCAAGCGGGACACCGGCAACTTCACGGCCAGATGCTCCAATATTGCGCTTGCCATCCCCAAATTGCCCTCAGCATTCTCAAAGTCAATCGGATTCACCTTATGCGGCATCGCGCTGGAACCCACTTCACCGGCCTTGATCTTCTGCTTGAAGTATTCCATGGAAATATATTGCCAGAAATCACGGTTCATGTCAATCATAACCGTATTGATGCGCTTCATTGCATCAAAGATGGCGGACAGATTATCGTAATTTGAAATCTGGGTAGTATATTCCTCACGCTCCAGTCCCAACTTTTCAGCCACGAACTTGTTGCCGAACGCCTTCCAGTCATATTCAGGATATGCAACGTGATGGGCATTATAGTTACCGGTAGCGCCACCGAACTTTGCAGTCACCGGACAAGCCTTCAAGTTAGCCAGTTGGCGTTCCAAACGGTAAACAAACACCATCACCTCTTTGCCCAGACGAGTCGGAGAAGCCGGTTGCCCATGCGTTTTAGCAAGCATCGGTATGTTTGCCCATTCTTCGGCATATGTGCGAAGCTGCGCAATCAGTTCCTCAATCTGGGGATAATACACCTGTTCCAAAGCTTCTTTTATAGACAAAGGAACGGAGGTATTGTTAATATCCTGGGAAGTCAGTCCGAAATGAATGAACTCTTTATAATCGTCCATTCCGCCCAACTTGTCAAATTCTTCTTTCAAAAAGTATTCTACAGCCTTCACATCATGATTCGTCACGCTTTCAATGTCTTTGATACGCTGTGCGTCGGCTTCGGAGAAGTTACGGTAGATGTTTCTCAAGGTTTCGAACACACCCTTGTCCACCCCTTTCAACTGAGGCAAAGGCAATTCACACAAGGTTATGAAATATTCCACTTCAACTTGTACGCGGTACTTTATCAGTGCAAATTCCGAAAAATAGGCAGCCAAAGCTTCGGCTTTACCTCTGTATCGACCGTCAATCGGAGAGATTGCGGTAAGTAAATCAAGTTTCATACGTCGTATTTTGATAATTATCAGGCTGCAAAATTACTGCTTTTTTCTGAGTAACAAGGCATAAAGGGAAAAGAAATTAAGAAAAGGAAGTTAACGGATAAAAAAAGGTCCCGCATTTACTTGCGAGACCAAACAAATAAAAATGTTCTAAACGTGGGCGTTGACGGATTCGAACCGCCGACCCTCTGCTTGTAAGGCAGATGCTCTGAACCAGCTGAGCTAAACGCCCTTTTGGAGAACGAAAGTGCTTGTTTTTTTGTGTGGGCGTTGACGGATTCGAACCGCCGACCCTCTGCTTGTAAGGCAGATGCTCTGAACCAGCTGAGCTAAACGCCCTTACACTTCCGTTTCAAAAGCGATGCAAAGGTACAGCTTATTTTGACATTACCAAAACTTTTGCGTATTATTTTCTAATCTTTTTTTCATCAAACTTCAATACACACTGTTTTTCAAGCAATTATACTTCTATATTTTTTGCAATATTTTTTCGGATCACTTTTGCAGGATTGCCGACGGCCACACTATCGGACGGAATATCTTTAGTAACCACACTGCCCGCGCCGATTACGCAACGGTCGCCAATCGTCACTCCGGGACAGATGACAGCTCCTCCGCCAATCCAGCAATCCTCCCCTATCGTTACCGGATAGGCATATTCTTTTTCCGTCCGGCGTTCCAGATAGTCCATCGGATGGTGAGGGGTATAAATTTGCACACAGGGGCCGATCAATGTATGCGCGCCTATCGTTATATATCCCCCGTCCAAAAAAGTGCAGTTTGCATTGACAAAAACATGCCCGCCCAAACGTATCCCGTCTCCATGGTCGCAATGAAAGGGCGGACAAATAACGGATGTCGCGGGAATCCCCGGAACCAGTTCTTCCAATAAACTCCGGTACTCCTCATCATAGGTACTCAATACACGCATTTTCGCCAACAACCTCTTGGCATGCTCAAACTTCACCTGTATCTCCGGAGCAGACATATCCGCCAACCGGGAACTCCGCATTTTTTCAACCTCATTCATAAAGTTTCTTTTTTATCCAGTAAGACAAATCCTTATTCAACAAGCCAAATTCTTATCCAGCAAGCCAAACAAAGATAAACATTTAAACCTGATATAACAAAAGAGCGAGCAACCTTTCGGCAACCCGCTCCCGCAATCGTTTCCTGAACGACTTATATTACTTATATTCCTGCCAGCTCTTGATCTGGATATCCTCAAGCTTCATTTCACAGAATGCTTCGATGAAAGCACCCGCCAGGCGGGCGTTTGTAATCAACGGAATATTGTGGTCAATAGCCCCGCGGCGAATCTTGTAACCATTGGTCAGCTCACGCTTCGTATGGTTCTTCGGAATATTCACAATCAGGTCAAACTTATGTTCCGCGATCATCTTCATCACATTGTTCTCGGCATCCGCACGCTCATCCGGCCAATAGACAGCTTCGGTAGTCACTCCATGCGCATTCAAGAAGGCCGCCGTACCTGCCGTAGCGTAAATCTTATAGCCTTTGGCAAAAAGCATACGGCTGGCATCCAGCAAATCAACCTTCGACTTCATGGCACCCGAAGAGAACATTACACCCTTTTGAGGGATAGAGAAACCGGTAGCTATCATGGCATTCAGCAACGCTTCGGAGAAGTCGTCGCCGATACATCCCACTTCACCGGTAGATGACATATCTACGCCCAATACCGGGTCTGCCTTGTGCAAACGGGAGAAAGAGAACTGGGAAGCCTTCACGCCAATCCAGTCGATATCAAACGCAGACTTGTCCGGACGCGTATAAGGGGCATCCAGCATGATGCGAGTAGCCGTTTCAATGAAATTACGTTTCAGCACCTTCGACACGAACGGGAAGCTGCGTGAAGCGCGGAGGTTACACTCGATGACCTTCACCTCATTGTTGCGGGCCAAGAACTGGATATTGAAAGGACCGGAGATATTGAGTTCTTTGGCTATCTGGCGGCTGATTTTCTTGATACGACGCGCCGTGGCAAAGTAAATCTTCTGCGCCGGGAACACCAGCGTGGCGTCACCGGAATGCACACCGGCAAATTCCACATGCTCGGAGATGGCGTATTCCACCACTTCACCGTTCTGGGCAACAGCGTCGAATTCTATTTCCTTCGTATTCTGCAAGAACTGGGATACCACCACCGGATATTCCTTGGACACCTCGGCAGCCATCTTCAAAAAGTTCTCCAGCTCTTCTTCGTCATAGCATACATTCATCGCAGCACCGGAAAGCACGTACGACGGACGGACCAGTACCGGATACCCCACCTTCTCCACGAAGCCTTTTACATCTTCCAGACTGGTAAGTTCCTGCCAAGCCGGCTGGTCAATGCCCAGTTGGTCAAGCATGGCAGAGAACTTGTTACGGTTCTCGGCACGGTCAATAGAAATCGGTGAAGTTCCTAGGACAGGAACAGACTGGCGGTAGAGTTTCATTGCCAGATTGTTCGGAATCTGTCCGCCTACAGACACAATGACACCACGCGGCTGTTCCAGGTCTATCACATCAAGCACACGCTCGAAGGAAAGTTCGTCAAAGTAAAGACGGTCGCACATATCATAGTCCGTAGAAACCGTTTCCGGGTTATAGTTGATCATGATGGATTTATAACCCAACTTACGGGCCGTCTGAATGGCATTCACCGAACACCAGTCAAACTCTACGGAAGAACCGATGCGGTAGGCACCCGAACCCAATACCACCACTGATTTCTCGTTCTTGTAGTAGTTCACGTCATACCCCTGCACCGCATATGTCATATAAAGGTAGTTCGTCAGTTCCGGATGTTCGGAAGCCACCGTATTGATGCGCTTCACAGCCGGCAAGATGCCCAATTCCTTACGGCGGGCACGAACCATCAGGTTTTCTTTCTCCATGTTGCCAGCCGGATTCAACACGAAACGGGCAATCTGGAAGTCAGAGAAACCTAAAACTTTCGCTTCACGCAACACATCGGCCGGAATATCTTCCACTTTATCATATTGAGACAATTTCAGCTTGTAGTCAACAATGTTCTTCAGTTTGCCGAGGAACCACGGGTCGATCTTCGTCAATTCGAAAATGCGGTCAATAGTATACCCTTTCTCCAAGGCCTCAGCGATGGCAAACACACGCAGGTCGGTAGGATGGGACAATTCATAATCCAAATCATCGAATTCCAGACCGTCATTGCCTACAAAACCGTGCATGCCTTGTCCGATCATACGCAGCCCCTTCTGGATAATCTCCTCAAAAGTACGTCCGATAGACATGATTTCACCAACAGACTTCATGCTGGAACCGATTTCACGGCTGACACCCGCGAATTTCGTCAAGTCCCAACGCGGGATCTTACAAATCAGATAATCCAATTGCGGAGCGACGTACGCAGAGTTGGGAGTTCCCATCTCACCGATCTGGTCGAGCGTATAGCCCAGTGCAATCTTGGCAGCCACAAACGCCAACGGGAAACCGGTAGCCTTGGATGCCAATGCAGAGGAACGTGACAGGCGGGCATTCACCTCAATGACACGATAATCATTGGTTTCGGCATTGAATGCATATTGTATGTTGCATTCACCCACGATGCCCAAATGGCGGATACATTTCGTAGAAAGTTCCTGCAGCATCTTCACTTGCCCGTCGGTCAAGGAGCAAGTGGGAGCCACTACGATAGACTCACCTGTATGGATGCCCAACGGGTCGAAATTCTCCATGCTTGCCACCGTAAAGCAGTGGTCGTTGGCATCACGGATTACCTCGAATTCTATTTCTTTCCAACCCTTCAGAGATTCTTCCACCAGAATCTGCTTAGAGAAAGTGAAAGAACTCTCTGCCAACTTAATGAATGTATCTTCGTCCGGACAGATACCGCTGCCCAGACCGCCCAAAGCGTATGCAGAACGCACCATTACCGGATAACCGATTTCACGGGCGGCTTTCAGCGCTTCCTCCATGCTCTCGACCGCATGACTTTTCGGAGTCTTCATTGGAATCTCGTCCAATTTCTTCACAAAGAGATCACGGTCTTCAGTGTACATGATAGCCTCTACCGAAGTACCCAATACACGCACACCATATTTCTGGAGAATTCCGTTCAAATAAAGTTCAGTACCACAGTTCAAGGCAGTCTGTCCGCCAAATGCCAGCAGGATGCCGTCGGGTTGTTCTTTCTTAATGATTTCCTCCACGAAATAAGGAGTCACCGGCAAGAAATAGACTTTATCGGCAATACCTTCCGATGTCTGGATAGTAGCAATGTTCGGATTTACCAATACCGAACTGATACCTTCTTCACGCAATGCCTTCAACGCTTGCGAACCGGAATAATCAAACTCCCCGGCCTGACCAATCTTGAGCGCACCAGAACCCAAGACAAGCACCTTCTTTAAATTCTTTTCCATATTCTCTTGTTGTCTATTAAGTTACGAGTTACAAGTTACAAGCTACGAACTACGAGTTGTAGCTATTTCACAAAAAAAATGCGTTACCCCAATAAAGGATTAACGCATTACCAAAGAACTAAAAATATCGTTTTCGGAAAAAGAGAAATTAATGACTCCCGAATGGAACTCATTCGAATGGAGGTTATAATTAAGTCTCATTTCCTGCGGTTGCATAGTTGTCTTTAAAATTTGTGCAAAGTAACGACTTATTTATGAGAAGAGCAAATTAATCAGAATAATATTTTTTAAGGGCAACCTTCAGCAAATAACTCTTGAAAGAGTCAACTGATATTATAACTAAGTATTAACTCCGTCAACCATCCTTACAAGTAAGATTAAGGAGTAGTCAACCTAAAGCATTAAACTACAAACAGCATTCTGTTTCCTTAAACCAAACAAAGTGTTCACACCTGTGAACTAACGCTTTACGGAAACAAGGTATCATCCAACCCTTGCCGTTCCTTTCCCTGACTGACAAGAACAGACATCCCGCAAGGCGTCGGGCAGCCTTGCAGACGCCTGGTTATAAGTATATTTCATGAATACCTTATACAAACTTGCTTATTCTCCCAAGAAAACTTACCTTTGTAACCATTATGGCCGAGAACGGCTATACAAACAAAGAATTAAAAAAGTACAAGAATATGGCTAAAGAAAAGATTATCCTCACGGGTGACCGCCCCACCGGGCGACTGCACATAGGACACTATGTAGGTTCATTGCGCAGAAGAGTTGAATTACAGAATTCCGGATTGTATGACAAGACTTTCGTCTTCATCGCCGACGCACAAGCGTTGACCGACAATATGGAGAATCCGGAAAAGGTGCGCCAAAACGTTATCGAGGTAGCTCTCGACTACTTGGCTTGCGGACTGGACCCGACGAAGAGCACCATCTTCATCCAGTCACAAATACCGGAGCTCTGCGAACTGACGTTCTATTACATGGACTTGGTTACCGTCAGCCGCCTGCAACGTAACCCGACGGTGAAGACCGAAATTCAGATGCGTAACTTCGAGACGAGCATCCCTGTAGGTTTCTTCACTTACCCCATCAGCCAGGCAGCGGACATCACCGCTTTCCGGGCAACCACCGTCCCGGTAGGTGAAGACCAGGAACCGATGATTGAGCAGGCTCGTGAAATAGTACGCCGCTTCAACTATATATATGGTGAAACATTGGTGGAACCGGAAATCCTGTTGCCGGACAACGCCGCCTGCCTGCGCCTGCCGGGAACTGACGGTAAGGCCAAAATGAGCAAGAGCCTCGGCAACTGCATCTATCTTTCGGACACAGCCGACGAAGTACAGAAGAAAGTTAAGAGCATGTACACCGACCCCGACCACCTGCGCGTGCAAGATCCGGGAAAGATTGAAGGTAACACCGTATTTACCTACCTCGACGCTTTCTGCCGTCCGGAACACTTCGGACTGTATCTGCCCGAATACCTAAATCTGGACGAATTGAAAGCACACTACCAACGTGGAGGCCTGGGTGACATGAAAGTGAAAAAGTTCCTCAACGAAATCATGCAGGAGACACTGGAACCCATCCGCAACCGCCGCAAAGAATTTGAAAAGGACATTCCTTCCATCTACGATATGTTGAAGAAAGGCTGTGATACTGCAAGGGAAGCCGCCGCCTCAACTTTGGACGACGTCAGGAAAGCTATGAAAATAAACTATTTCGATGACGAAGAGCTGATTGCCGAACAGGTGAGAAAATTCAGCGGAGAGTAAGGAGGGGGATAGTTACAAGCTACAAGGAGCTACCGGTTACAAGTTACCGGTTACAAAAAATGAGGGGCATGCGTTATTATGACACATGCCCCTTCTCATTTCTATAACTCGTAACTCCTTGTAGCTTGTAACTCTTGCAGCTCGTAGCTCTTATCTCCTAATTGGCAGATTTCACCAATACCACACGATTCAGAATCGGTTGGCCGAATTTATCGACACCACCATTTGCGTCAACCTTCAAACGGTCGGCGGGGATACCGTATTGTTTTACCAATACATCTACTACAGCCTGCGCACGCTTCAAACTCAATTCCTTATTGAATGCCGGCGTTCCGGTAGCAGAGTCGGCATAACCGTTTACAGTATAAGTGGCATTCGGGAACTGCTTCATCTGGTCTGCCAGATAAGACAAATTCATAGCCTCGCGTGCGGAAACCTCAGCAGAACCAATATTGAAGAATACGGTACGCGGTGCAATATCCGGATCGGTAAGGATGACTTCCGTCTCGGCAACTTCCTCTACCGGCTGGTTTTGAGCAGCAGTCAAGGCGTTCTGCAACTGTTGGTTGGCAGCACCCAGTTCAGCCAGTTGGTCCTGCATGATGGCCAATTCCGCCTGGGAAACCAACTGCGGCATAGGACGGCGGAAACCGCGGGCAGGGAAACGGTAAGTCAAACCGACTGTAGCGCTCAGCACACCGTCATAGCCGTGATCACCTCCGACTTCGCCGTCAAACTTATCTTCAACACCCATAGCGCTCAATTCAAGATTGATATCCATCGCGTTTGAAATACGGAAGCGGTTGATGATACCTGCATTTACGGACAACGCCTCGCGGTGGGGCTTTGTATAATTGTGAGTAAATCCGGCACCCACGTATGGGATAATTTCATAGACCCGGTGCTGGTTGTAGCCTCCGAAAAGAGCATTCAGGTTGAACATCACGTCACCGTGAAGATTCATATAGTCAAAACGCTGCTTGTAATAGCCGTCCTTCATCTGAGTTCCTCTTACATAATCCGCACCGGCATCGTATGTATAGCCTCTGGCCTGAAGGCCGCTGTACTGCAAACGCAGTCCCAGTCCGGGAGTAAACCATTTGCCAACCGCGAAATTCAGCGTCGGGCTGATGCGCTTACCGAAACTTCCTGCTTTGTCATTGTCTCCAAATGTGGCTTCCGCACCACCGCCAATGGAGAAGAACCAGTTACTCCAGAACGGATTAGTGACTACTTGATATTTATCCTGGATCTGGATAACATCAATCTGCTCCACAACTTCTGTCTTTTGCTGCGCCATAGCAACAGAAGATACGCCGGCCAAAGCCAGCAACATTAGAATCTTTTTCATATACCTTAAAATAGTTAAGTGGTTAATTCATTCTTTATCATTCAAACTGATTAATTAACACCAACAAAACTAAAAGGTTCGGAAAACAGAAAAAAAAGTGGGAAGGTGTGTCAAGGGTCGTATCAAGCTCTGTATTGAGTTATGATACGACCCTTTCTTTAGTCTTTTAATATGCTCAAATTACAAGTTCATATTTTCAAAATTTGAGCTTTGACATTCCGCCATGAAGGAGTCAAAAAAAGGATGGGAAATTACTTGCTGAAGAGCTTTTCAATATCCTCTTCCTTGATTGTAGTCAACACGGTACGTCCGTCCGGAGTATAATTGGGAGAAGGGCAGGCAAACAAGTTATCTACCAGGCTGGACATCTCATCATTGCTCAAGACCTGCCCGTAAACAATGGCTGCCGCACGTGCCAGCGTCAACGCAAGAATAGTCTGTATCTCCTCTTTTACGTCATTCCCCTTTTCCATGGCGGTATGCACCATATTCCGGATCAAATCTACCGGATTCAATCCTTCTATGCCGGAAGGGATACCATTGATGGCATAACTGCCGCCTCCCAACGGACTAAGGTCGAACCCCACTGCCGCCAAATCGTCCAGAATACTTTCCAGCACAGCCGCTTCAGAGGCCGGCAACTGCACGATTTCAGGGAACAGCACACCTTGCGACACTCCCTGTTTCTGACGGATCTGGCTTATATAACGGTCGAACAGTACACGTATATGCGCACGGTGCTGGTCAATCAGCATCAGACCGGATTTGACGGAAGTGAGAATAAAACGTCCCTTGAATTGTAGATGCTGGGCTCCCATTTCCATGACAGGCTCATTTCCATAAAGGGAAGCGGTAGCCCGGCCCGCCTCCTCAAGATAAGGTTCCCTGCCTTCATCAGCTACTTCCTGGGAGGTATCGGAAATGGTCCAAGCCTCCTCTATAGGAGGCTCTTCCTCCATGGGGCCATTCAACTTGCTGGCTTTTTCAACACCGGAATAAAGCCCCTCCCATTCCACCTTCGGGCGGGAGTAACTTCCACCTCCTCCATAAGAGGAAGCCGAAGAGGTTTTAAAAGGATTGAAATCCGTGTTATAGTGCACCTTCGGCGGTTCTATCGGACGAGTCTGCTCAAAAGCCGGGATATCCGGCATGTCCTCCGTATCGAAGTCAATGGTAGGCACAGCGTTGAAACGCCCCAGCGTCTCTTTCACCGCGGCAGACAAGATCTGCCAGATGGCCTGCTCATTCTCAAACTTTATTTCTGTTTTTGTAGGATGTATATTCACGTCAATGTTAGCAGGATCCACCTCAAAATAAATGAAGTAGGAAACCTGTTCGCCAACCGGTACAAGCTGCTCGTATGCATCCATCACCGCTTTATGAAAGTATGGATGCCGCATGTAACGTCCGTTGACGAAAAAGTATTGATGGGCACCTTTCTTGCGGGCAGTCTCCGGTTTGGCAACAAAGCCCGTTACCTTCACCATAGTGGTGTTCACCTCCACGGAAAGCAGCTGCTGGTTCAACTTCTTGCCAAACACCGCCATAATGCGCTGGCGCAAAGGCATTACCGGAAGATTGAACAGCTCCGTATCATTGCTATAAAGATAAAAGGCTACTTCGGGATGGACCAGCGCAATACGTTCAAACTCATTCAGGATATTGCTCAGCTCCGTAGAGTTTGCTTTCAGAAACTTGCGGCGGGCAGGAACATTGAAGAACAGGTTCTTCACGGAGAAATTGCTTCCTTTGGGACAAGAGACAGCTTCCTGGCTCTCCACTTTGGAACCGGCAATCAGCAAACGGGTGCCCAATTCTTCATTGGCGGGACGTGTCTTCAGCTCCACCTCCGCCACTGCCGCAATGGAGGCCAAGGCTTCTCCGCGAAAGCCCATCGTACGTAAGGCGAACAAATCAGTAGCTTCGCGTATCTTTGAAGTAGCATGGCGTTCAAAGGAAAGGCGGGCGTCCGTTTCCGACATGCCCTTACCGTCATCAATCACCTGAATGCAGGTTTTCCCCGCGTCAGTAACCAAAACATGAATTTCCTGCGCCTCGGCATCAATTGCATTTTCAACCAATTCCTTAATCACAGATGCCGGACGCTGTATCACCTCTCCGGCAGCAATCTGATTGGCAACCGAATCGGGCAGCAAATGAATAATGTCGCTCATGATAAGTTTTGAATTTTGAATTAGATAATTCCGCTACTGATAGCATACCACAGATAAGCCAGCACAGCAATGACCACAAGAATTATTCCCAAGTGCATCGGCCTGCGTCCGCTCTCCTTGCGGCGCTTTAAGTGAGTAGTTCCTTCTATGAACTTGCCTCGTATATCCTCGGGCGAGAATTCTTTTTCGGGCAACATCCCCAGGTCACGCTTGGCTTTTTCTTCCATCTTCGCCAATTTTTCCTTCCGCTCATCCACATAGATATAACGGTGATTAAAACTACGCGGTTTCCGCATTGTAAACATTCCCATAGCGCTACTTGTTATTACGTTTTATATGCATATTCCTTGGTGAAGCCACAGGTTTCCGGTCGCTCTTCTGCAAGGCTTCACCGGCTTTCTTGCCCCTCCAGTTAAAGATATCTTCCTTGCTCGACGGGCGGATATAGTCAAACCATACAAAAGAAGGCAACCTGTACTTATCTGCCGGAATCTGGTCCAAGGGATAAGCTACCCCATTGGTCTTACCGACAAACGTGCCCTGTTCCATCTTTCTGTCTTTCAAAAGCATCTTCAGGAAACTGCCTTCGGTATAATCCATCATAATCAAGGAACTGTCTTTCTCCTCCACCGGATAGAATACCACCAGTACATTTCCATTCACTTCCACCCGGCGCATATCTCCATCGACAAAGAAACCTTTCATCTCTTTGCCGGTCACCTGGTTATAATGGACGCTGTCCTTCTGCTCCACGGCCAAAGCCTGATTGATGATATGTGCCCAGTCGATAGTGCTGTCATTCATATAGACCTTGACCTCCTCACCCAACAATTGCTGGCTGCCATGCCACAGGATGGGATCATAATACATGGTCATACAGGAATCTTTTGAGTTATAGACCAATGAGTCGCATACAGCCTGAATATCCGTCCGATAGGCACGTACCTTATGATAGACACGCATTTCGCGATACATGGAATCCGTATTCAGATTGTAAGTAACCAACCGCAAGGTATCACCATGCATAAAGAGGCTGTCGCCTTGCGAATAGTCTATCGCCACGGCACGTATGGTTGCCAAAGCGTTGCCGGTAAGTTCATTATAGAAGCAATAATCCCCTGTCAGCATATTCCTGTTGACAGTGTCGTTCATCCGGACATCGTTGAAAGCTTCGCCATATCCTAGGTTACGGTCATAAAAAAGGCTGTCGCCGGTCAGTTTCTTGCCTTCGTTGGTCAATACGGAACGGTCAAGTAATTCAGCCTGCCCGGTAGCGGTATTGTACTCACCACGTTCGGAATAGATATGATTCTTGTCACTCACAATGTCTGAAGGCCCTAATATGGTAGCTATCTTCGATTCAGTACTGTACTTCAACGTATCCGACGTCAGCACAAACTGGGGATTGACCAGCTTTACCTCATGGTTGAATACCGCCAGCTTGGTAGTAGGACTGTATTCCCCCCATTCCGAAGTCAATACATTGTCCTCGTCCGTCAGCATACCGCCTTCAAAATAATACCCCAAATTATACAGACGGTCATAGTTCAAACTGTCGGTAGTCAGTACCGTGTTACGGTTGATCATACGTACATTCTCGCGCAACATCGCCAATTGGGACATACCGTCGTAATACAAGTAATCACCGTAGATAAACAAAGTGTCACCTTGCTCCATACGCACGTTGCCGAAGGCCTCCACCGAATTGATCTTTTCATAAATCAGGGCACTGTCGCAGAACATATACATACTGTCATGCTTCAGCCTTACCGAACCGATCAGCACCTGTACATCCGGACGTAATTGTTTGTCTGCCTGCGCCTCATCGGCATACAGCAGGTCAACACGTGTCTTTTTCTTTCCGGACGTATCGGCTTTCTGCTGCCCCACCGCCACCGAATCCTTTTTCCCCGGCGCCCCGGGATTTGCCTTCTTGTCCTGGGCACTCAGCAGACACATGCCAAACAGGCATAGAATACCCGCAAGTAGGTACCTATGCCTGTTCAGAAAACTCATTCTTGTATTTTTCTTTTGCATACAAAATTCTATGTAACTCCCGCCAGGTTATTCCTTAACCCAGCCCGGATACTTGAATGTACAGTTTTTCTTCCACTCGTCCTTGATGCGTACGTAAGTGTGTTTTTGTTTCTCACGGATCCACTTGTCCAACACCTCATCACGACGTTTTTCCAATACAATTTCTTTCAGATTCTGATAGTCGTCGGCAATCGTAGCCTTATGGCCGTTGGTACGGCTTTTCAATTTCACGATGACGCATTCCTCTTTACCGGTTTTTTGCGGAATCATGGTGAATGCCTCGGAAATCTCACCGACTTTCATCTTATCTACAACCTTTGCGATTTCGGGCGGCAGTTCCTGCATCTCAAACTTGGAAGTATTGTTGTTGGGATTCGGCAGAAGTCCGTGATTATTACGCGTATCCTTATCCTGTGAAAGTACGGAAGCCGCTTCCTCAAAGCTGAACTTATTGTTGCGGATATCATCGGCAATGGAGTCCAGGCGCGCATTGGCCGCCGTCAGTGCTTCCTCCGGCACATGAGGTTTCAACAAGATGTGACGCGTCTTGATACGGTCACCGCGTTTCTCGATCAACTGGATGATATGAAAGCCGTATTCAGACTCTACAATCTTCGACACTTTGTTGGGATCCTGCAAATTGAAAGCTACGTTTGCATAAGCCGGATCCAACATTCCACGTCCCGAGAATTCGATTTCGCCACCACGCATAGCCGAGCCGCGATCTTCCGAATACATACGCGCCAACATGGAAAAACTCTCCCCCTTATTGATACGGTCGGTATATTCGCGCAGGCGCTTCTTCACGTCTTCAATCTCCTCCAAAGGAATCTTCGGTTGCAGGGTGATAATCTGCACCTCTACCTGTGTAGGTATATAGGGAATACTGTCCTGAGGGCGATTCTTGAAATAGCGGCGCACCTCAGCAGGAGTGACTTTTATTTCCCCTACCAGCTTCTGCTGCATCTTCTGTACCTTCAGACCTTCACGGGCATTCTCACGCAATGTCTCCCGAATCTGACTGGAAGTCTTGTTAAAATACTCCTCCATCTTCTCGCGTGAACCGATATTGGCAATATACATGTTCGTCATATAGTCCACACGCTGGATAACTTCATTTTCTGAAACCTCAATACTATCGAGTGCCGCCTGATGGAGAAACAACTTCTGCACAGCTATTTCTTCCGGTATCACACAATAAGGGTCACGGTCAAACTTACGTCCATCGAACAAGGCGCTCATACGCGCCTCTTCTACTTCGGACTTCAATATAGCCTCGTCGCCTACTACCCAAACTACCTCGTCAATCACGTTGTCTTGTCCATAAACGGTAGAACCGGCTAATAACGTCAAGGCAAATAAAACTACAAACTTAAAGTTCATGCACTTTTTCATTCTTGGTATCTTATACTAATAATATTTAATCTTGTCTCTTTTCACAGCCCGCCGGTATAAATCGTCCTTTACCTGCTTCATGAATTCCACCTGCCTTACATTCAGCAGCATGTCTTTTACTTGAGTACGGGCAAACTCGTACGGTTCCTCCTCTCCCATCCTGCGGTAATCACTCACATTCAAGAAATAGCAAAAGGCCGTATCTTTCAATTCCACATGGCGGTTCTTGTCCAGATAGTCATCCACATCGGGCACTTTCAAAGGCATCAGGTCCAGAACTTCCGATACAGTGACCCATTTATCGTAGAAATACTCGTATTTCACCGCGTTCTGCAAACTGTATTTTTCGAGATGTTCCACAGCCTCCTGCGTTTCGGTCTTGTACCAACGCCGGACATTAGCCAACTGGGGCGCCGTCAAAGGAACCTTGATGAACAACCCTTTCATCAACGGACGCTCCACTTTAAAAAGCGCCTGGTTCTTTTCGTAATAATCTGTCAAGTCCTGTTCTGAAATCTCCTCTGATAGCTGCTGGTGTATGAGAGCCTGCTGGTAGGTATGCATTATCAATGCCTTGCGATAATTTTCCACAAGTCTATCAATCTCACCACTATTGGGAATATTACTCTGCGCCTTGTCATACAGCAATATATCCTCCACCCAATTGCGGATATAGTGTTCTGCAAACAACAGACTGTCATCCTTTGACAACCCGGCAGGAAGCACTGCCTGCAAATCTTCCCGGTACAAAAAACTGCCATCCAGCTCCACCAACGGCGTTTGTCCCTTATGGTCGTGCCGTTCGCTACACGCCGTGCAGAGAAGAGTTATGAAAAGCAGGAAGCAAGTTGTTCGCATCGCCAATTGATATTTACTTTATTTTAAGGTACGAAGATAGTGCTTTAATTGGTTGCATCAGTGATAATTAACGGTTTTTAAAACCTCTTGGTTAATTTCAACCTTACCGGCAGCACGTAATTTCGCTATCCAACGTTGTTCTAGGTAGTTCTGATAATCGGTAACAAGCTGTCCGCCCACTTCACGATAGTCCTCCGGACCTTTCACTTTCTTGCCGAGAACAGCAGTAAAAGGGAATGACATTACCGGAGCCGGTTCCTTGCCTTTGAACACCAAATCATCCACATACGCATTATCACCACGCGCAAACAATCCCTGTTCTGCCTGCACTTTAGGAGTATCTCCCACATTAAAAGTCAACCGGATGGCATCCAGCCATTCATTTTCCGGTAACCCCTTCAAGAATTTGCGTACCTGCTTTGACACACGTTTGGACGTACAATGCAATACAATCCCCTTATAACGGGGTGCTTCCCAATGATAATTCTGACGGTGATCCTCAAAATAGCCCTTCAAGCCTGCCTCGTCCGTCTTGCTACGTCCCCAGACTTCCCGGTTACTGATTTCATTGAACAGCATATCCTCCCGGTACTTCTGCATCAACAAACGAAAAACCGGATATTTCCGTTCCAAGTGATTGTTTTCGTAATCCAATACCGATTTCATGACAAATCCATTCAGTTGGCGTTGTATGCCTTCAGGATGCGCCGCGGCAAAACGGGCAAACTCTTTTCCGGTATAGGATCGTCCGCCCAGCGTAAACAATGTTCGCCCGGTCTGCCCCTTCGACATCAGCTCTTCCATTCCCGCCCGGTCAGGCGTATAATGATATTCCTGCTTCAGTTTTTCAACCAAAGCCTCTGTTCCCTTATCCATTCCATGACGGCGTGTCCGGCAACGTATCATCTCTTCCTTTACCTCATCAAACGGGGGTACCGCCTTCCTTTCAAGTACCTTTACAATATGGATGCCTTGCGGAGTGAAAAAAGGACGCGATATCTCACCGGGCTGCAAATCAAAAGCCACCTCTTCAAACTCTGCCGGCATTTGCAGCCACCTCACCCAGAATGTCGTCTTGTCATCCGAAAAGTCCTTCACATAGGCATCAAAGGCAGCGGCTGTCGCTCCCTTTCCAAGTGATTCATAGATTGAATCCATTTTCGCCTCCACCTTCCGAAGCGTATAACCGGAGATATTCTGGGGAAGAGATTTATAAATATGACTGACACGCACCTGTCCTGCGCGTCGGCCGGACTTCATTTTATCATAAAACCTGCGTGCAACCCGTTCATTTGTTTCTTCATCCGTCAAATAAGACTTTACCAACTGACGGCGGCAACTGTCCAGTCTGCTCCGAAAAACCTCTGCCGTATCCAACCCGGCCGCCTCTGCTTCCGCAACTTTAAGCTTGAAATTGACGAACCAATCCAAAAGATCTTGCCGTTGCTTCCGTACCCCATCCGCCAACTTACCATTCTGCCGGCAGGCATACTCAAACTCGGAACGGAACACTTCTTTCCCGTTGATACGCATCAACACTGGATCCGGCTGGGCAATAACCGCCAGACCGGACAGCAAAAACAGAATCGCCAAGCCACTCTTTACCATAGTCATCATTTTGGACTGCATAAAATCATAATTGGAAAAAGATTCCCTTATCAGACGCCAAAGATACAAAAATGCCCGAAAAGCAATCCATTCTTTCCGGGCATATATATTTTATCAGTCAATATCCTTATTCGGGACGGCTGTAATTCGGAGCTTCACTGGTGATAGCTACATCATGCGGATGGCTTTCCAGCACACCTGCATTCGTGATACGGGTAAATTTAGCATCATGCAGTCTCTCGATATTCGCAGCGCCACAATATCCCATACCGGCACGCAGGCCACCTACCAACTGATAGATCACTTCATACAAAGTTCCTTTATAAGGAACACGGGCTGCAATACCTTCCGGCACCAGTTTTTTCACATCGCTCGTTCCGCTTTGGAAATAACGGTCCTTTGAACCGTGCTCCATAGCCTCCAAAGAGCCCATACCACGATAGGACTTGAACTTACGGCCATTGAAAATAATTGTTTCACCCGGAGATTCTTCCGTTCCGGCAACCAATGAGCCGATCATCACACAGCAACCACCGGCCGCCAAAGCCTTCACAACATCACCGGAATAGCGCAAGCCACCGTCTGCAATCAAGGGGATTCCGGTTCCTTTCAAGGCTTTTGCCACATCATATACGGCAGACAACTGCGGAACGCCTACACCGGCAACAACGCGGGTAGTACAAATAGAACCCGGACCGATACCGACTTTCACTCCGTCGGCACCGGCTTCCACCAACGCCTTTGCAGCCTCGCCTGTAGCTATGTTTCCTACTACGATATCAATATCCGGAAAACGCTTTTTGGCTTCTTTCAGCTTTTCAATGACGTACATGGAATGTCCATGCGCCGTATCAATTACAATCGCATCGGCCCCTGCATCTACCAAAGCCTGCATACGGTCAAGTGTATCAGCCGTCACACCTACACCGGCAGCTACACGCAAACGTCCCTTGGCATCCTTGCAAGCCATCGGCTTGTCTTTCGCCTTCGTGATATCCTTGTAGGTTATCAAGCCCACCAGCTTGTTTTCCTTATCTACCACCGGCAATTTCTCGATCCTATGCTCCTGCAAGATCTGCGAAACAGCTTCCATGTCCGTAGTAGGATTCGTGGTAATGATATTGTCCTTGGTCATCACCTCGTCGATGCGTTTGTCCATGTCTTTCTCAAAACGCAGGTCACGATTAGTAACGATACCCACCAGATACTTTTCATCATCTACCACCGGAATACCACCAATCTTGTACTCAGCCATCAATGCCAGCGCATCAGCAACTGTAGAACCTCTCTTGATCGTTACCGGATCGTAAATCATACCGTTTTCAGCACGTTTTACTATAGCGACCTGACGTGCCTGTTCTTCAATGGACATGTTCTTGTGAATGACGCCGATACCACCTTCACGAGCAATGGCAATCGCCATCTTCGCTTCAGTAACCGTGTCCATGGCAGCTGTTACAAACGGTATTTTCAACTCGATGTTTCGTGAAAACTTAGTCGAGAGTTCGACTGTTTTAGGCAAGACTTCAGAATAAGCGGGAATCAACAATACGTCATCGTACGTCAACCCATCCATTACAATCTTATCAGCAATAAATGACATAGGGCTATGCGTTTAAATTTTATTGCGTGCAAATATACGGTTTTTTATTCAAAACAGAATATACTAACTGCCGTTTTTTTAATGCAGGAATCACATTTTTCCTCTCTACAACCCTTTAGGGAGCTATAACAGACAGCCCGGACCTATGAAACACAGATCCGGGCTATCCATCTATAAATTCGTTCTTTTTTAGTTTGCCATTTCTGAAATGAACTTGATACGTACCAGACGCACTTCCTCTTCGGTGAAGTCATCACCCAATTCATCCAATGCATCGTCAATCTTGTCCGTAGTAGATTCTTTGAAATAGTCATAGATATCGAGCATGTGGTCTTCATCCATAATATCTTCCAGGAAATAATCAATATTCAGCTTGGTTCCCGAATAGACAATGGCCTCTATTTCATCCAGCAGCTCCTCAAATTCTATGCCTTTCGACATGGCGATGTCATCCAACGCAACCTTACGGTCAACAGCCTGGATAATGGCTACTTTCATTTTGGATTTATTGGCTACGGTACGCACGCGCAAGTCTTCCGGACGTTCAATCTCATTTTCTTCACAATGACGTTTAATCAACTTGCAGAATTCCTCGCCATAGCGCTTTGCCTTGCCGGCTCCGACTCCCGGAATATTCTGCAACTCATCCAGCGTCACCGGATAAATGGTTGCCATGGCTTCCAGGGAAGGATCCTGGAATATCACGTATGGAGGGACTTCCAGCTTCTTGGACAGTTTCTTACGCAAATCTTTCAACATGGAGTACAACGCAGGGTCAACCGCACAAGCTCCGCCTCCACGTGCCGGTGCCTCCTCTTCCACTTCTTCAAAGTCATTGTCTTCCACAATCTTGAATGACTTCGGGTGTTTGAGGAACTTCTTTCCAGCATCCGTTACTTTCAGCAAACCATAGTTTTCAACATCTTTACTCAGATACCCGGCTATAAGCGCCTGACGGATAACGGCATTCCATGTTTTGTCTTCTTCACCCATACCAGATCCGAACACCTCGAGATCCTCATGCAGATGAGCCTGTACTTCTGAAGTTTCTTTACCTTGTATTATGTCTATAATATAGTCCGCTTTAAAATTCTCTTTCACCGCGAGGATTGCCTCAATCACGGTACACAATAATTCCTGAGCTTCCACTTGTTTCTTTGGATTTAAACAGTTGTCACAATTACCACAATTCTCTTCCGTATATTCTTCACCGAAATAATGAAGCAATGCCTTCCTACGGCATACGGAAGATTCGGCATACGCAGCGGTTTCCAGCAGAAGCTGCTTGCCTATTTCCTGCTCTGCGACAGGCTTGCCCTGCATAAACTTTTCAAGTTTCTGCAAGTCCTTGTTAGTATAGAAAGTAATACACTGTCCTTCTCCCCCATCTCTGCCGGCACGTCCGGTCTCCTGATAATATCCTTCCAGACTTTTAGGGATATCATAATGGATTACATAACGTACGTCAGGCTTGTCTATTCCCATACCGAAAGCAATGGTAGCCACAATCACATCTATCTTTTCCATCAGGAAGTCATCCTGGTTCTGTGTCCGTGTGGCCGAATCCATTCCGGCATGATAGGCACGGGCATTGATGCCATTGGCCTGCAGAATCTCGGCAAGTTCCTCCACTTTCTTCCGGCTCAAGCAATAGATGATACCCGACTTCTCCGGATTATTCTTGATGAACTTGATGATGTCCCTATCCACGTTAGCTGTTTTAGGGCGTACCTCATAATAGAGGTTAGGACGGTTGAACGATGACTTGAACACCTGTGCTTCCACCATGCCCAGGTTTTTCTGGATATCATGCTGTACTTTAGGAGTGGCGGTCGCAGTCAACGCTATCAACGGGGCTTTCCCGATTTCATTGATAATAGGACGGATACGGCGGTATTCCGGACGGAAATCATGTCCCCATTCAGAAATACAGTGAGCTTCATCTACGGCATAGAAAGAAATTTTCACTGTTTTGAGGAACTCGACATTCTCTTCTTTCGTCAGCGACTCGGGAGCTACATAAAGCAGTTTTGTCTTGCCGCTGAGAATATCAGACTTAACCTGGTCTATCGCGCTCTTGTTCAGAGAAGAATTGATGAAATGCGCAATGCCGTCGTCTTCACTGAAGTTACGCATCGCATCGACCTGGTTTTTCATCAGAGCAATCAAGGGAGAGATTACGATACCCGTTCCTTCCATCAATAAAGAAGGCAACTGGTAGCACAATGACTTGCCTCCTCCTGTAGGCATCAACACAAAAGTATCGTTTCCATCCAACAGGTTTTGGATAATTGCTTCCTGATTTCCCTTAAATGTATCGAACCCGAAGTATTTCTTCAGCTGGTCTGTCAAATTAGTTTTCTTCCCTGCCATGATTCATTAGGTTGTTGTTTATAGAGTTATCTTTTAAAGTGCCACCCGGCACTTTTTCTTATGAAGAACCCTAACAAAGTTATAAACAACTTCTTAAATTTCAAGCATAATCCGCCTAATATTTTTCAATAAAAAGCAAAAAAGTCAGTCTCACTACGTATTACCTATTGATTCTAAGCACTTTGAAGTCTCGCCAAATTTGCTTTTTCAAGTTGTCGCCGCGCATAATCCAACGTCACCACAAAACTGTCTTTGTGCTCTGACGGGATTTCGAACATCGCATCCATCATAATTGTCTCCACAATGGAGCGTAAACCGCGGGCACCCAACTTGTATTCAATCGCTTTATCTACGATATATTCGAATACGGCATCTTCAAAATCCAGCTTCACATTATCCATCTCAAACAATTTGACATATTGCTTTATAATGGAATTTTTCGGTTCGGTCAAGATGGCACGCAATGCAGTACGATCCAATGGATTCAAGTAAGTCAATACCGGAAGGCGCCCGATAATTTCGGGTATCAGTCCGAAAGACTTCAAATCTTGCGGAGCTATATATTGCATCAGATTGTTCTTGTCTATGACAGCCGTATTGCGCGCTGCGCTATATCCTACCACATGAGTATTCAGACGCTGGGCTATTTTCTTCTCAATACCATCGAAAGCACCGCCACAAATAAACAAGATATTCTTGGTGTTTACCGGAATCATCTTTTGGTCCGGATGCTTACGGCCACCTTGCGGGGGCACGTTTACAACGGAACCTTCCAGTAATTTCAGCAATCCCTGCTGCACGCCTTCACCGCTCACGTCACGGGTGATGGAAGGATTGTCGCCTTTACGGGCTATCTTATCTATTTCATCGATAAATACAATGCCTTGTTCCGCCTCGGGTACATTATAATCTGCCACCTGCAACAAACGGGTCAAGATACTTTCAATATCCTCGCCTACATACCCGGCCTCTGTCAACACGGTTGCGTCCACAATGGTAAAAGGCACATGAAGCAATTTCGCAATGGTCCGCGCCAACAAGGTTTTGCCCGTGCCGGTACTGCCCACCATGATGATGTTGGACTTTTCGATCTCCACATCGTCACCGCCTTCTTTCTGTAGCAGCCGCTTATAATGATTATAGACCGATACGGACAGGAAACGTTTGGCATCATCCTGCCCGATGACATACTGGTCGAGAAACCCTTTGATTTCTACAGGTTTAGGGAGTTCTTTCAGATTTAGTTTTGTGGCACTTCCTTTTTTGGCGCCCCCCAAGGCCTCCTGAGTAATCTCGTATGCCTGGGTAGCACAACTGTCACAGATGTAGCCGTTCATTCCCGTAATGAGAAAACCGACTTCATCTTCAGAGCGTCCGCAAAAGCTGCATCTGTTTTTATTTTTTCTTGATTCTGCCATATTTATTTTTTAATCAATACTTCATCTACCATACCATATTCTTTGGCTTCCTGGGCAGTCATCCAATAATCACGGTCAGAGTCGGCCCACACTTTGTCAAAGTCCGTATGAGAATGGTTGGCGATAATCGTATAAAGTTCCTTCTTCAACTTCTGGATTTCGCGTGCTGTAATCTCGATATCCGAAGCCTGCCCCTGCGCACCGCCCATCGGCTGATGAATCATGACGCGGGAATGAGTCAAAGCAGAACGCTTGCCTTCGGCTCCTGCCACCAGCAGCACGGCAGCCATACTGGCAGCCATACCGGTACAGATGGTAGCCACGTCGCTGCTGATGAACTGCATCGTGTCGTAAATGCCCAATCCGGCATATACCGAACCACCGGGCGAGTTAATGTAGATAGAGATATCCTTGCCCGGATCAACGGAATCCAGATACAACAGCTGCGCCTGCAACGTATTGGCTGTATAATCATCAATCTGTGTACCAAGGAAAATGATGCGGTCCATCATCAGACGGGAGAACACATCCAGCTGTGTAACATTAAGCTGGCGTTCTTCCAAGATATAAGGATTTAAATACCCGGCTTGTGACTTGATCACATCGTCCAGCACCAAGCCGTTCATGCCTAAATGCTTGGTAGCGTATTTTCTGAAATCATCCATTCTTATTTCTGTTTTAGTTTTATATTATGAATGCAAAGAAACAAAAAAGAACACAGAGACACAAAAAAACACAGAGTTATAGTTTGTCAAACTCTGTGTTTCTTTATAAAATCAACTATTTTCCAATAAAATCTTATTCAAACATTTTGTTGAACTCTTCCAATGAAACGTTTTTATTTTCCAATGTCACTTGAGGCTTCAACGCGGCAGCCAACTTAGTCTCGACCGCACGGTTTACCAAACCTTCGACAGATTCTTTCTTCTTCAACATCTCTTTAGCATAGTTTTCCAGGATGTCGTCGGGAATGCTCATCATGCCATACTGTGCAAACTGCGCACGTGTAGCTTCCTTAGCCATATTCGTGACATCTTCCTGTTCAACTTTGATGTCGTTAGCTTTCACCAGCTGTTCCTTGATCAGATGCCAAGTCAGTTCTTCGATGCTCTTGTCATAGTTGTCATCTACAAACTTTTCATCCTTGTCCGGGTTGTTCAAGCGCATGATGCGTTTCAGCAGTGCATCCGGGAATTCCAGCTTGCCCACTTTTTCCATCATAACCTTGCGCGTATCAATCAAGAACTTATAATCACTGTCAACAACAAACTGAGCGGCAATATTCTCTTTTATCTTAGCGCGGAATTCTTCCTCACTCTTCACTGCACCTTCACCGAACACTTGGTCGAAGATTTCCTGGTTCAGCTCACCGGCAACGAAGCGGGTAACCTCTTCCACCTGGAAACTGAAGTTTGATTTCATCTGTTCGGCCGCTTCCTTTTCGATCTTCAACAATGAAGCCAGTTCCGCAGCGTTACCGTCCCAAGCCGTACTGGGGTTGAATACGAGTACGTCATTAACCTTCGCGCCGTTGAAAACAGCTTTCTGCTCATCGTTTTTCATGTACGACGGCATCATTACGGCACCCTCTACCTGGATACCGCCTTCTTTGGTATTACCTTCTTCATCCAACTCGGCAAGCAGACCTTTCAACATGTCATTGTCTTCGTAAACATCTACCTTATCATACTTACCTGTACGTTGCGTATAAGCCTTGACCTGGTTTTCAACCATATCGTCGGTCACCTCGATCGTATAATAAGCCACCTTATCATCGGCAGAAACCTCTGCCTTGAATTCAGGAGCCAAAGCGATATCAAACAGGAATTCAAATTCTTCCATGGTATCGAAATCAATTTCCGGCTGCTTGTCTTCGTTAGGCAACGGCTCACCAAGCATATTGATCTTATTATCCTGGATGTAATTATATACGGATTCTGAAAGCAGTTTGTTAACTTCTTCAGCTACTACGGATTTACCATACATTTTCTTAACGAGGCTCATAGGAACCATTCCCTTGCGGAAACCGGGAATCTGTGCCTTCTGGCGGAAACTCTTTAAAGATTTATCTACCTTTTCCTGATAGTCTGCTTTCTCAAGCTTTACAGTAAGCAATGCACTTACTTTGTCAATGTTTTGTAATGAAACGTTCATTCTGACAATTATTTATTTGATTTATACTTTATTCCACTTCTCAAATGAGCGTGCAAAATTAGCGTTATTCTTTCAAATATCAAAAAACATTGCCGAATTATTTCAAGCATACACCTAAAGGCAGGCCAAGAAACTGCATCATCATAAAGACCCTGCGAGGGGAATTGGTTTTCGAGTGAAAGAAATCTGTTCAAAGCCTTTGAATATCCGTTCGCAAGCCGCGAATACATGTTCGCAAGCTTTGAATATCCGTTCGCGCACTGCGAACAGAGTTTTCACTTAACTCCTCCAACTTTTAGTCTTAGCTTCAAAAGTCTTTTCAGTAGCTTTCCGGAATGTTCGCAAGAAGTACTTGCCTGCAGGGGCATACGGTATTTCCATTATTCCCTTGCCTTAGGTTCTCCGAGAAAATGAAGCTAAATCAAAACAGGTTCTAAAATATTTAAGGAAAAATATTGTTTATCCGAATATTATATGTTTCTTTGTCGCGGAATGATGGCGCATTAGTTTCTCGATTTCCATTACATGGTTTTTACTTCCGTTTTAAGAACGTTTTTGTAAACTCTCTGTCGTTGTGATCCTTGTTATTATTCAGCCATGATTTCCAAGAGAGTTTTATTCATTTATTTATTTTACATTTTTCATTATGAACATTTATGTTGGAAACCTTAACTACCGTGTTAAGGAAGAAGACCTGCAGAAGGTCATGGAAGATTATGGTACTGTAACTTCTATCAAATTCATTAACGACCGCGAAACGAAGCGTTTTAGAGGCATTGCATTCGTTGAAATGGAAGACGCCGCTGCTGCAGCCAAAGCTATCGCTGAACTGGATGGAGCCGAATTCTTCGGACGCCAAATGGTAGTTAAAGAAGCAAGACCTCCCAAGTTCTAATCATATATTGATTTAAGGAGATATAAAAAAAAGACCGCTTGAGGCGGTCTTTTTTATATCCATACACGGGAGGAAAGCAGGACCTATCAACCGGCCGGCTTTCCGCTTCATACCATAAAATCCTTTCTGCGGAGCACAAAACTATTGCTCAAATACTTCTCGCGCACGATCTTGTTTTCCGCCAATTCTTCCGGAGTGCCCTGGAATAAAATTTTTCCTTCGAACAGCAGATATGCCCGGTCCGTAATGCTCAATGTTTCCTGTACGTTATGGTCGGTTATCAGAATGCCGATATTACGGTCTTTCAGTTTCCACACAATCTGCTGGATATCCTCCACAGCAATGGGATCCACACCGGCAAACGGCTCATCAAGCATAATGAATTTAGGGTCGATGGCAAGACAGCGCGCAATCTCCGTACGGCGCCGTTCGCCACCGGACAACTGATTTCCTTTATTCTTTCTTACCTTTTGCAAGCGAAACTCCGCAATCAGACTTTCCAATTTGTCCTTTTGATATTCCAACGGCTTGTCCGTCATCTCCAGTACCGAGGCTATATTATCTTCCACACTCATCTGGCGGAACACAGACGCTTCCTGTGCCAAATAGCCGATACCAGTCTGCGCACGTTTATATACCGGATACTTCGTTATATCCAAATCATCCAAGAAGATACGCCCCTCGTTCGGAGTGATCAGCCCCACGGTCATGTAGAACGAAGTCGTCTTACCGGCACCGTTCGGCCCCAACAACCCCACAATCTCACCCTGCTTCACGTTGATGGAGACATGGCTTACCACGGTACGTTTCCCGTACTTTTTCACCAGATCTTCCGTGCGGAGTACCATTTTGCTTTCTTCCATACTTGCTTTATTTTGCCGCAAATGTAGCAAAAATAAGCTGAAATGAGTACATTTGCAGTCAAATACTTACGAGTTATGATAAAAGCACTTAAAACAGTGGGAAGATATATAATGCTGATGGGGCGTGTGTTTGCCCGCCCCGAGCGCATGCGTATGTTCTTCCGCCAATACATCAATGAAATGGAACAGCTTGGCGTGAACTCCATCGGTATCGTACTCCTGATATCATTTTTCATCGGAGCCGTCATTACCATACAAATCAAGCTGAACATCGAAAGTCCCTTTATGCCCCGTTGGACAGTGGGATACGTCACCCGTGAAATCATGCTTCTGGAGTTCTCCTCTTCCATCATGTGCCTGATATTGGCCGGAAAAGTAGGCTCCAATATCGCCTCCGAATTAGGCACCATGCGGGTAACCCAGCAGATAGACGCCCTTGAAATCATGGGAGTCAACTCCGCCAACTATTTGATATTGCCCAAGATATCAGCCATGGTGACCACCATTCCGCTGATGGTAACGTTCAGTATATTCGCCGGCATCATCGGTGCTTTCTGCACTTGCTGGTTCGGCGGCATCATGTCGGCAGTCGATCTGGAATACGGTTTACAATACATGTTTGTGGAATGGTTCATCTGGTGCGGCATCATCAAATCACTGTTTTTTGCTTTTATCATAGCCAGCGTTTCGGCCTTTTTCGGCTACACGGTAGAAGGCGGTTCCATAGAAGTGGGCAAGGCATCCACAGACTCCGTTGTGTGCAGCAGCGTGCTCATCCTGTTTTCCGACCTGATACTGACACAATTGCTGATGGGATGAAAACAGCAAATCATAATCACCACCATGCGCTGAGATTCATATTGGAAATGTTTTGAGCGTGGCTAAATCACAAGAATCAAAATGATTGAACTAAAAGGACTTTGTAAGTCATTTGAAGAGAAAGAAGTACTGAAAGATATCAACGCCACTTTTGAAAACGGGAAGACAAACCTCATTATCGGCCAAAGTGGTTCGGGAAAAACCGTACTCATGAAATGTATTGTCGGGCTGCTGGTACCGGAGAAAGGAGAGCTGCTGTATGACAACCGTAATTTCCTTGCCATGGGCAAAAAGGAAAAGAAAGCATTGCGCCGTGAGATGGGGATGATTTTCCAGAGCGCCGCACTCTTTGACTCCATGACCGTATTTGACAATGTCATGTTTCCCTTGAATATGTTCAGCAACGACACTCTACGGGACCGTACCCGTCGTGCCATGTTCTGCCTGGAACGTGTCAACCTGGTTGAAGCCAAGGACAAGTTCCCGGGGGAGATCAGCGGAGGCATGCAGAAACGCGTCGCCATAGCCCGCGCCATAGCCTTGAACCCCCAATACTTGTTCTGCGATGAGCCTAATTCCGGCCTGGATCCCAAGACCTCGCTCGTTATTGACGAACTGATACAGGATATTACCCGCGAATACAACATGACTACACTCATCAACACCCACGACATGAATTCAGTGATGGGCATCGGTGAAAAAATCATCTACATCTACCAAGGGCACAAGGAATGGGAAGGCAGCAAAGACGATATCTTCACCTCCACCAATGAACGTCTGAACAATTTTATCTTTGCATCCGAGCTTTTCCGTAAGGTAAAAGAAGTGGAGATACAGAATATAGAGGGATAAGAAATCCTGCCATTATTATAATCGAGAAAAGGTGTCCGGAACAGTATTCCGGACACCTCATCCTCATAAAACCAGTTAATAGAATTGACTTATATCATCACGATATATTTTGATTGTCCCCACAACTTCACATAAAAGTGTAAAGTACAATTTCAATTACGGGACAAAGTTACACAAAAGCGTTCAATAAAAAAATCACGGAAAACCATGACAAATGTCATTTTTATGAATTATTCAACAATAACCCAACCTTGAGAAATAGCCTTCAACACCATATCTATCGCATTTTTTGCTCCGAACTTCGAAATCAACCTTCTACGAAAAGTTTCTACAGTATTTTCTGATATTTTTAATAAATCAGCTATTTCATGGGTATTCATCCCTTTGGCTACAGCCTGCAGGACATCCCGTTCACGCCGTGTCGGAACGTCTCTCGGCTGCAATTCAGATGAAGAGCGGCGCAACTTCTGGTAAATGGAAGTAAAACGAGGACAAGCATACGGCTCTCCCCGCAGTACGGCATGTATGGCATTCACCAGTTCGGAGGCAGTCGAGCTTTTCAGAATTACAGCATTTACACCACTCTGCGCCAACCGGTTTATAATCCATACTTCCTCATGCATCGTATTGACAATAATCCGCGCATGCTCATTCACCTCCCTGATCCGGGCGATCAGATCGAAACCGGAGATGTCCGGCATCCTTACATCCAATATATACAAATCATAATCACGCTTGGCAATCAGCCCGGCAGCTTCCACACCGGAAGTAACGGCATCGACCACTGCCACCTCCGGCATCTTGCTTACCAGCCTGCAAATGCCTTCCAATATCAAGCTGTGGTCATCTACCACCAACATTTCTGCTTTTCCCCCTTTTTCCATAGCTATTATACTAAAACGGTTACTTTCACTTGAACTCCATTCCCTATTCCACTATCAAGTTCCACCTTGGCACCAACGGCATCCGCACGTTGCAGCAAGGTACGCAATCCGACACCATTTGTCTTTTTATTCGGTTCAAACCCTCTGCCGTCGTCCGCAATCAGGACCGAAAGCAATCCGTCCTTCCACTCAAGTCTCACCCGGATACAGGACGCTGCCGAATATTTCAAGGCATTACTGACTGCTTCCTGCACAATACGATAAAATTCAAATCCTACCTTCTGGGGAATCTTATGCCAATCCACCCCTTCCGTTGAAGAATATTCCGCCTTCATCCCCTCCGGCAAGGTCAGATGCAATACATAATCGGACAGCATCTCATCAATGGTAGCATATTGGAAAGCCGGAGGCATCAGTTCATGCGACATATTTCTCAGCCGCTGCCGGATCGTTTCAAGCTGCTTCAACTGTCCATCCATCCTTCCGTCCTTCACCTCGGGCAATGAACATACATTCATCTCAAGAGCCAGCAGACTATTGCATACGTCATCATGCAGCTCCGTCGCCATGCGCTGCCGTTCACTCTCCAGGCCATCTATATACTTACGCGTCAGACGTTGTTCCGTATCTTTCTGCAATACCAGGAATTGCTGTTCTTTCTCGCTTGCTATTTTAGCCAGTCTCGCTATACGGACTTGCTGCCGCAGACGTATATACAGCATGAAAAGCATTACAATAACAAGCAAAGCAAGCACAGAACCGAATATGATACGCCGCTTCAACAACTCTGCTTCCCGCTCCAATTCATTCTTTCTTAAACGGATGATCTCCAGTTCCTTCTCTTTCGTATGATATTTCACTGAATAGTCGGACAACTGCTCCGTATATTCAAAATGAAATGACGAATCACGCAAGGCGTAGGCTTTGTACAGACAATCGTATGCCGCAGCATCCTTACGCAATGCCCGGTAACATTCTGCAAGACGCATATAATGTTCATAGTCCATCGGGTCGCGATACCCGTTCTCTAACATATTTATCATCCGGAGATAATAATCCGTGGCTTCGGCATACCGCCCACCCATCTGCAACAAAGGAGCTTTTGATTTATAATAACGATAATGTTCCACATCCGTCTTCAGCTCATGAGCCAACTTATCGAGTTTGCCCAAATAATCCATTGCGGCTTTCTGTTGCCCATTCTGCCGATACGCATTTATCAGATAACTATATACCTCGCAGAGACGCCTCCTGTTATTCACTTCCTCCAGAATAGGGATTGCCTTTTGCAGAACAGCTATCCCTTCTTCCCTCCTGCCGGAAATATTACACATGATGGCTCCAAGATTGACGTAACAAACACCAATCATCTGATGATTACCCAGTTTCAATGCATACTCCACAGCTTTTTCCGAAAAAGGGATTGCATCCTTCGGACGTTTCCAGTCACAATAAGCAGTAGCGATGTTGCCATAGATATACGCAGCCGTCCTGAAATTATTCTGGGCTTCACAAAGATGAAGAGCATTCTCGAAACTACTGATACACTTTTCCAAATTCTTTTGCCGACGATAAATGGTCCCCAGTTGATTCAGATTTTCTATCAGCATAGCGGTATCTTTATCAGCAGCCGAACGCTCTTTTGCTTGGAGTGTATATACTAACGCCGAATCCATTTTTCCCTCAAATAAATAAGAACTTGCATAATTAGTAAGCATTGTCCTATATCTATCCGCCAAAAGAGGAGTCTTTTCCGCCAACTGCATCCCTTTGTTAAAGTAATATCGAGCTGAGTCATAGCGGGCACATACATTATAATAATATCCTATATCGCTACAAAGGATTAGTGCATCACCTATTCTCCGAGCATTCTCAGCCAACACAAGAGTCTTGTACTTTAAACTAAATCCTTTTGAAAAATCTCCTTTCATGAAATAAGCTTCACTGCTCCAATTATAACTTTCCAGAAAACAGTCCAAGGATTTATCACGAATAGCTAATTGACGAATAGAATCGGCATAAATCAAAAGTAAATCAGCTCCACTCCCCATTTCATAAAGATACTTGCATACTTCACAATAAGCATCTAAATCTTTCACTTTAGCAGCTTTATGACGCAATTCCGACAATTCATTATTTTCTTGGGCTAACACAATTCCCTGAATGAAAAGTAATACTACAGATATATAAATTGTTTTTTTCAATCCCATATACACATTCATTAAGTATGCGAACAAAAATAAGCAAATTTTTCCCAACGCTCCATATATTAATAAAATATTAATAATTTTATCATATCTCGCTCCAAAACAAAAAGGATGTTCCCTTTCAGGACATCCTTTTCATAAAGTAACATGCAATATATGCTTTACCTACAGTCTTGTTATTTCTTAATTATTTTCGCAAATGGATTTAATCCATCTTTATTAAGCCGAATTTTTCGTTGGGTTATTGCGATAGAATCATTGCTTTGTTTTTGCAAAGTTCGCCGCTTATAATAAGAAGAAGGATTATCTATAGCACTATTCACCTTCTTTCCTGTCCCTGATTTTTTAGTATCCTTTACTTCACTGGCATAAGTCATAGCACATGCACAAAAACAAAATACATTTTTTCATAATACTCTATTCTAAATAAGTAATTCTATATTATCTTACTTCTGCCGTATATATATATTTATCGGCGTTCCGGTCAAATTCCACTTTTCGCGCATCTTATTTTCAAGGAAACGACGATATGGTTCCTTTACATATTGCGGAAGATTGGCGAAATAAACAAACGAAGGAACTTGTGTATTGGGCAACTGTGTAATGTATTTTATCTTGATATATTTACCTTTGATCGCAGGAGGCGGATAGGCTTCGATCAACGGAAGCATTTCTTCATTCAAGCGAGCGGTGGGAATGCGGGT
Source organism: Bacteroides fluxus YIT 12057 (assembly GCF_000195635.1). Classification (GTDB taxonomy): domain Bacteria; phylum Bacteroidota; class Bacteroidia; order Bacteroidales; family Bacteroidaceae; genus Bacteroides; species Bacteroides fluxus. The sequence continues at coordinate 44,462 of NZ_GL882636.1, forward strand.
CATACGGTTTTCATATACGCTGCGCGCTTCTTCCAACACCTTCAAGATGCGTTGCTTTGTCAATGCCGAAGCGAAGATAATGGGAAAATCCACAAACGGAGCGAAACGGTTACGGATGGCATCCTCAAAAGTCTTCATCACTTTGACCGTCTTATCCTGCACCAGATCCCACTTATTGACGACCACGACCAGTCCTTTGGAATTTTTCTGAATCAAAGAGAATATATTCAAATCCTGGCTTTCAATACCTCTGGTGGCATCCAACATCAAGATACACACATCCGAATTCTCAATGGAACGGATAGAACGGATGACAGAATAATATTCCAAATCCTCGCTCACTTTGTTCTTCTTTCGGATACCCGCCGTATCTACCAGATAAAAGTCAAAGCCGAACTTATTATAGCGGGTATAGATAGAATCCCGTGTAGTTCCCGCTATCTCCGTCACAATATTGCGGTCTTCCCCGATAAAAGCGTTCACAATAGAAGATTTACCTGCGTTCGGACGTCCCACGACCGCAAAGCGGGGAATGTCTTCATCCAGGATCTCTTCCGATTCCTTCTTGAAGCTGCCCACGATCAGATCCATCATATCCCCCGTGCCACTACCGGTCACGGCCGAAATGCAATAAGGGTCTCCCAATCCGAGTTTATAAAACTCCGGAGCATTGTACTGCAGCTCGTTATTGTCGGTCTTGTTGGCAATCAGCAACACCGGCTTCTTGGCACGACGCAATATGGCAGCTACCTGCAAATCAAGGTCAGTCACTCCATTCATCACATCGACAACAAACAGAATCACATCAGCTTCATCAACGGCCATCAAAACTTGTTTCCGTATCTCCTCCTCGAAAATGTCGTCGGAATTCACTACCCAACCACCGGTATCCACTACCGAAAACTCACGCCCCAGCCATTCAGTCTTTCCGTACTGCCGGTCACGCGTGGTCCCTGCCTCTTCATTCACAATCGCCTGACGTGATTTAGTCAGACGGTTAAACAGCGTAGACTTTCCCACATTGGGGCGTCCTACGATTGCAACTAAATTTCCCATAGTTCACACTCTTTGTTTTTGCGACTATCCCAGTCGTATGAATAACTCTTAATCCAGCTGATAACCAAAATTACGCAACTCCTTGTCCGAGCTGCGCCAATCCTTATCAACTTTCACGAATGTCTCCAGAAAAATCGTTTTTCCGAAGAACTTCTCCAAATCACGGCGCGCCTCGGTGGCCACTTTTTTCAAAGCCTTTCCCTGCTTGCCGATGATGATACCCTTTTGCGAATCACGCTCTACATAAATTACGGCGCTGACATGTATTTTCTTCGCCTCTTCCTTAAACTGTTCCACCGAGACCTCTACCGAATAAGGAATCTCCTTGTCATAGTACAATAGAATCTTTTCGCGAATGATTTCCGTAACGAAGAAACGCGCCGGCTTGTCAGTCCACTGGTCCTTGTCAAAATAAGGGGGAGAGTCCGGCAAAAGTTCTTTTACCCGTTTCATCACATAGTCCACGTTGAACTTGGTTGCCGCTGAAATAGGGATAATTTCCGCTTTCGGCAACAATTCCTTCCATGCTTCCACCAGCTCCACCAGCTTTTCCTGATTGCTCAGGTCTATTTTGTTGACAAGCAACAATACCGGCACCTCCATGCGGGCCACTTTTTCCACAAAATCATTATGCTTGTCGGGAGTCTCAACCACATCGGTCACATACAGCAAGACGTCCGCATCCGCCAATGCCGAAGTAGAAAAATTCAGCATGGACTCCTGCAACTTGTAGTTTGGTTTCAGCACGCCCGGAGTATCCGAGAATACAATTTGCATATCGTCCGTATTATAGATTCCCATAATCCGATGGCGTGTAGTCTGAGCCTTGAAGGTAGCAATGGAAATACGCTCGCCTACCAGGGCATTCATCAATGTGGACTTGCCTACATTGGGATTCCCTACAATATTTACAAAACCTGCTTTGTGCATAACTTTACATATTTGGATTGAGACAAAAAAACGCATCGAATCGAAATAGGATGCGTTTCTTTATATTTATGTATTCAGCTGAATTTAATCCGCGATTCAATATCCGCCATTAAATTGTCAGTGCTTTTTTCCGTCGTACCCCCACTTCACGTAAACAGCTCCCCAGGTAAATCCGGCGCCGAATGCCGTAAAGATAAGATTATCGCCTTTCTTCAGTTTCTCCTCAAAATCCCAGATACAAAGCGGAAGCGTGCCGGCACTTGTGTTGCCATAACGTTCGATGTTGATCAGCACTTTTTCATGAGGAACTTCCAAGCGATGTGCCACGGCATCAATGATGCGGAGATTTGCCTGATGCGGAACCACCCAGTCAATCGTCTCCTTGGTCAAACCATTCTTCTCTGCAATCGCGGCGCTGACATCCGACATGTTGGACACGGCATATTTGAATACCGTACGTCCCTCCTGATAGAGATAGTGCATGTGGTTGTCCACCGTGAAATAAGAAGGAGGACAAACCGACCCTCCGGCTTTCAGATGGAGGAAAGGCAGCCCCTTGCCATCCGTTCTCAAGATTGCATCCATAACCCCTACCTCTTCCGTAGTAGGCTCCATCATAAAGGCCGCGGCTCCGTCACCGAAAATCGGGCAAGTGGCACGGTCGCTATAATTCACAATCGACGACATCTTGTCCGCACCTACTATAATCACCTTCTTGTATCTTCCCGAACGGATAAAGTTCGCGGCAGTTTCCATCAAAAAGAGAAAACCACAACAAGCGGCGGATAAGTCGTATGCAAAAGCATGCTTCAAACCAAGCTTGTCGCACAGGATAGACGCGATAGAGGGAAATTGATAATCCGGAGTGGAAGTAGATACAATCACCAAATCAATATCATCGGGATTGGCCCCCGTACGCTGCATCAACTGTTTAGCCGCTTTGCGCGCCATATACGAGGTACCCAAGCCTTCCTCATTCAGGATGTGTCTTTCCTTTACTCCGATACGGGTCATAATCCATTCGTCATTGGTATCCACCATTTTCGAGATTTCGTCGTTTGTCAAGACGTAATCAGGTACATATCCACCGACTCCTGTAATTACTGCATTTATTTTTTCCATTAAAATCTTATTTTCGTATAGAAATACTTAAACAACGGTAGTCTAAAAAGGTTTGTTCATTCCATTCACAAATCTTTTTAGACGCCCGATATTCAAGTATAAGTTTTAGTCAAACCGCCTGCTATTAAACGGCAGCTTCTTTTTCGATTGCAAGCTTACCTCTGTAGTAGCCACATGCTCCACATACAGTATGATATACATGCCATTCACCGCAGTTCGGGCAAATAGCCAATGTAGGAGCTACTGCCTTGTCATGAGTTCTTCTCTTAGCTTGTCTCGTACTTGACTGTCTTCTCTTAGGATGTGCCATTTTCTTTAATGTTTAATTGTTATCTAATATTTTCTTTAATTCGTCCCAACGCGGATCCACCGGCGTTTCTGTTTCTTCATTCATCAATCCAACCTCTTCAGGGGCAAAAGAATCTTCTGCCATTTCATCGTCAGGAGTCGTACGCAAATGTTTGCTCAGCTTACTGCTCATAGCCTTATTACACTTACCGGGAGCATGTACATGCTTCATGGGGATAGCCAATGCAATAAACTCATACATGAACCATGCAACGTTGATCTCTCCTTCCTCTTCAGGAATAACGATCAGATTGTCACCTTCTTCGGCATATTCATGACCGAACTTGACCAGCAGCTTGTCAGTTGAACTGACCGGCTGTTCCATATCATCCAAACAGCGGTCACAAGGTACCCATACCATCCCGTCCGTCTGGAAATTCAATTCGAAAGCACGAGATGTTTTCTTTACAACTAATCCCACATTGACTTTGCCCTTCTGAACTTCCGGAGCATCAATGTCAGCAAAGAAAAGGTTATCAAGAACAAACTCATATTTGCATGAGTCTGCCTGCATACCTTTCAAATCTATCTTGTATTTATCAAACTTTCCCAAAGCTTCTTTTATTTATTCGGGCGACAAAGATACGAATAATTATCCTCATTATGTAGTATTTAGGGTAAAATATTCACTTTTTTATATTGATTTCTCATTCCAGGCGCGGTAAGGGA
>NZ_GL882637.1 GCF_000195635.1 Bacteroides fluxus YIT 12057
TTATCAACTTAAATTAATTCCGCCAACGGGTTATATTAAGATATTGAAGCAGGATAATAGTTCTGTAGAAGATTTTTATGCCAATATCTTTATGTTTGAGCAATTTCTTTCATTAGCAACGTTACATACTGTAAACTGTTCCCAAATATTGCTATATGATAAAACAATAAATAATGAGAAAAGATTTTGTCATCCAATACAATTCCTCTATATTCAAGAAAAGATGGATATATCTACTGAAGTTAAAAGACATGAATTTTTGTTTGATTATAATCTAATTTCTGAGCAATATCCGAAAATAATTCATAAATGGTATAATGACAAAGAGGATATAGCACCAATAAGAGCACATCTTATTGATAGCATTCAAAATACAAAAATATTTTCAAGTATAGATTTCCTTATTGTAGTACAAGCTCTTGAGGGATTTTGTACTCGATTTAGAACAGAAGCAAGTCTTACAAAAATGCTTGAAGCAATTATATCCGAATTTTCAGATATTGATAAATTGAAGAATGATAATATAAAAATCAAACAAGTTGTAGATTCAAGGCATTACTACTCTCATTTTATGAATAAATCAAAGAAACCTAATACCCTTGATGGGTGGGAATTATATAATTTAACCTTTAATCTAAGAAAACTCTTAATTTGCTGTATTCTTAAATTTATAGGTTTCAATAATACACAAATAAATCAGATTTTAAATAATAGTCATAGTAATTTGTTGCATAAATGAAAATAGAAGGTTGGTAAAAATAGTCAGAAAATAGAGCCTTTCCCATTATTTATTTTTGAATTATATATGTAATAGTATAACTGTTTTTACTGACCTAAAAGAATTATCCAAAATTATTTTTTTATTTTTTTCTCTTCTGGAGCCATGAGTGTTATGCACTCCAACCAATCACCTCCCCCATCACTCAAGGTGGGGATAGTCCCCTCTACAACAATAATAAATTTACAATTATGGAAAGAAACTTGAAGTTCTTAAAAACAATGAGTGTAGCTGAATTTAAAGCACAGCACAATGTGGAAAAGATTGAAGTGAAAAGAAATGAGCACACAGGCAAGTGTTTCTTTGTCTATGGCTTTGAAACTGGAGCTTGTTCAAGGAAGGTGGAGACTGGAGAGCTGACAATACCAGTCATTTCAGAAGTATGCTCTGCTGAAACTGGAGATATATTCCTTCTGTTACATCAGAAAGGGGAAGGAGGGGCTACTACATTGGCAACTCTATAGAAACTAATAAAAATGCTCCAGAAGGGCAGTTGGATTAATAGTCTGACTGCCTTTTTTTTCTAAGTAGTTAATCATTAATAGAATATAGTCATGTTAAATTTAAGAGTATCATCAAAGAAGCAGGCTAAAATAAAACTTGCTCTACAAGGCTGTGCAGGCTCAGGAAAGACCTATTCTGCACTATTATTAGCCTATGGTCTGACAAATGACTGGACCAAAATTGCCATTATTGACAGTGAAAATGGGAGTGCTGATTTGTATGCCAGTTTAGGCAACTACAATGTATTACCCCTTCAAGACAACTTCACACCTGAAACCTATATTGAAGCTATAAAGATATGTGAGGATGCTAAAATGGAGGTGATAATCATAGACAGCATTTCTCAATGTTGGGATAACCTTCTGGAATACCATGCTAACCTACAAGGCAATTCATTCACTAATTGGCAGAAGATTACACCAAGAATTAATGCCTTCATGCAGAAGATTCTACAATCTCCAAGCCATGTTATTTGTACCATGAGGTGCAAGCAGGATTATGTTCTTAGTGAAAAAAATGGCAAGATGATTCCTGAGAAAGTGGGATTAAAGGCTGTCATGAGGGATGGAATAGACTATGAATTTACTATAGTCCTTGATATTAATATGAAGCATCAAGCCATTGCATCAAAGGATAGAACAAGTCTATTCATGGGTAAACCAGACTTTACTATTACACCCACTACTGGGCAAATAATACTGGATTGGTGTAATAATGGAGTAAACTTGGATATGATAAGGCAGAAGATAAGTCAAGCTAAAACTATTGAAGAACTTACCTCCATTTATCACCAATACCCAGAATGGTATCAGCAACTTACATCAGATTTCATGCAGAAGAAGATGCAGTTACAAGAAGAGAACAATAAACCTATTATCAACTATAATCCTAATTTTATACATTATGGAAGCAATGCAGTTAATGCCAGTACACAGAACTAACATGTTGATACAAACCTTCAATCAGCCAAAGTTTGAGGTTGAAACCCCAGTTGAAACTATAGAGACTGAAATTATCAGCTCCAGAAGGGAAAACAAAAGATTACCTTTTATAGAAGCCAATACCAAAGAAGTCACTATACAGCATCTAAGGGAGGAATGTGTAGTGCCAGTATTCAGTAAGGATAATGAGATTACTATCAGTCACCCTTCATTTATTGAAACTGTTTGGGAAGCTGCCAATCAGATATTTCCCAATGAGAGGATTGAAGAACCTGCAATCAGAGTAAGCCATGTCATTAAAGGCAGAACACCCGAAGCTATTCATAAACCAGTGAAGGATTTACTTGAATCAGACAAGACTATTTACTATGAAAGAATGATGTTCTGTTTTGAAATTCCCACTATCCATGAAGATATAATGGGCAATAGATTGAATCTTACTATTGGTGGAGTAAGGGCATATAATCATGAGAATCTATATAGTAAGAAAGGTGCAGAAAAGTTCAAGGTATTTATAGGCTTTAAGAACATGGTTTGCTGTAATATGTGTGTATCAAGTGATGGTTACAAGTCAGAATTAAAGGTGATGAGCACTACTGATTTATTTAGTTCAGTGATGAGGCTATTTCAAGAATACAATATAGCCAAGCACCTATACTACATGAGTGCTTATAAGGATAGTTATATGACTGAAAGCCAATTTGCACAGTTCTTGGGAAAGAGTAGATTATACCAATATCTCCCAATTGAACAGAAGAAAAGACTTCCTCAAATGCTGATGACTGATACTCAGATAGGGCTTGTAGCCAAGGCATATTACAATGATGATAATTTTGCCCTTCCTGAGAATCAGAATGCTATTTCCATGTGGAATGTATATAATCTGCTCACTGGAGCCAACAAAAGCAGCTATATAGATAATTTCTTGGATAGGTCACTCAATGCCACACAGCTTACAGAAGGACTAAATAAGGCTCTGTATGGAGAAAATGAATATTCATGGTTTATACAATAATCTTATATTTTCTATTTCCTTCCGGAGTATCTACTCTTATTTATCCATTATGTTAGGAAATTCTGTAGTGTCGAAAAAACTTGTAATGCACCTTATAGGAATAAAAATAAAAATTCGACACTTTACACTTACTTGGTTATATTTATATAGGAAGTAAGTGAGCAAGAGGTATTTTCTATGGTGACTGAATGGAGAACTGGAAAACAAGCTCCAGAAGGTAGTTTGGAAGAAAGATTGGATATGAAATGTCTTCCATCTTTTTCTTGTTATTCCTTCTGGAGTAGCTGGCTGTAGTTGGGTATTAAGATATTTGAACTGATTATAACATGGAGATAATGATAAAAGGCATTTTGAATATCACTATTGGATTGATATTCATGTGTATAATGGCTAAAGAAAGATAAAGGTGAACAGCCTTTGTATTGTGTTTATTGTTGTTGTAAGCCTCGGTTCCAGCATGGAATTGGGGCTTTTATTTTGAAAATATATGAGAATCAGAGATATGTAATAGAATAAATGGTACATTTGCCAGTGGTGGATATGAAGGTTATTATTACTTTTCCACTTCAAGAGCCTTAATGATAGATAAGAGAATAAGCTCATGCCTATGGTACTAATATGGATTGAAACCTATTAAAAGTAGCTTTCAGATGATTGTTTATATGTGGAAAGTTTTAACTTTGCAACAGAAACAATCAAATGATTGCTAATGAAATAGAAGTTTAACAAGACATATTAGATAAAGAAGTGTTTGCTTCTTACTTGTGAAGTCCTAAAATCACCACTTTGAAGACTAACAATCACAGCAGTAAGGGAGTGAATGCTCATACCATCAGGTGTGGGCTTTCCTTGTTTGTGATTGTAGGTGTTGTGGTGATACCTTGGACTCAGCAGGAAAGCACCACACTTTCTTTTTTGTAGTATGGCTACAAAAAGGCAGCATGGATAAGGACTATATTATATTTCAAGAGGATGGCTTATTTGGAGCTAAGAACCAAAGAGGGGAAGTTATCATTCAACCTCAATATATGGAAATGCAGCCATTCAGTTGTGGTCTATCTTTGGTCAGGAATCATCAATATCAGTATGCTTACATTGATATTGACAATAAACAAGTAGTTCCTTTTGGCAAATATTCTTGGTGTGACCCGCAATTTACTTGTGGTTTTTCTCGTGTAATGGAATATCATTATCTTGAAGAAAAGAATAAATGGGGTATCATTGACACATTGGAAAATATTGTTGTTCCTCTGAAATATGATAAAATATGGGCTATAAAGGAAGATTCTCTTTTTTCTCTCAAGGCTTTTCTCGGTGATAAAGAAGAAAGAATAAACCTTCACCAATTAGGCAATAAAGTCATTTTTGATGGTTTAACCTACATCTGTACTTATTCAGTAGAGGCATTTAAAGAATTAGCACATTGCAAGAAACTGTATGTCAAAGCTCAACCTAATACAAGGCAATTGTATTTTACTTACGGAGCTAATATAGGTTTTGTTTCTTTAAGAAGGATTCCCAAAGAACCAGTCATATCCATTGTTGCCAATAGTAGTGGTAAGATTTTCCCTTTACTGATGGAAAAGTCAGATATAGGGAAAACAACATTGCCTATTGCCAAGGTAACTTCTAACAAGAAAAAGACTTCCAAAACATATTCACATAGAACTTCTTTCTGGGATTATGAAGAAGAAAGGATGAATGATGTAGATAATTGGGATGACCCTTATGGAGATGAGCAAGCTTTCTATGATGGTTGGAGTAGGGAAGATGTAGAAAGTGGATTAGCAGATGCTTATGAGGGGTAATTTAGATATAAAATGAAATAATGATTGATTATAAATGAATAAAAATGGAATTTCCACTAACATTTGGTCTGCAAAAAACAGGTTTACCACTGATACTGACATCAGGAAAAACAAATAACTTTTGTTTCTTGATTGATACTGGTGCTACTCATAACACCCTATTTGACTTTGTATATGAACATTTTAAGAGTGAGTTTAAGCTACTTGAAGGGACATATAGAACAATGGGGATAGAGGGACACTACAAAGAAACCCCTATCATTGAAGCTACATTCAATTTTGAAGGGAGGGATTATACTTCCACCTTTTCTGTATTGGATGCTTCTGAGGCTATAAAACAAGTGCAGGATGAAACTGGGATACAGATTCATGGGGTACTTGGGGTACAATTTTTGATAGAGAATAAATGGATTATTGATTTTGAAACTTATAATGTAAAATGTAATGATTGAGGGCATAGCAATACTTGCCGTAGGAGCTGCAATACTTCTATATGCAGAGATGAAATCTAATAGGAAAACCATAGAGCAACAAGACTATAGGATAAGACATCTCACTGGTAATCTTAATGAGGAAGATGAGAGGGAAAATCAACAGCTCAGGGATGATTATCACTTTGACAAAATAATTAGGCAGATAAAATCAGCAGATGAATATGCAGAGTTTATTCCAGATGATATAGTTGAAGAACAAGCAAAGGATAAGTTCAAAAAGCTGTATGGATATGACTATAAGAAACGATGAAATAGAAGTATTTATTCAAGTAAAAGGTTTAGGCTTTACATTCCTTCTGGACAAAAGAATGAAACACAATTTGATTAGCCCTACTTTCTTAGCTTTCTTCAAAACAGATAAGCAGAAGGATTCTCTTTTGAATAATGGTATAGGAGAGGTAAATGTAAAACCTAAATATAATCCCTCCCTTCCTTTTCTTCCTGCTTATGTAGATAGTATTTCACTGGAAGATACATTCCATTATGTTGGGAAGAAAGTTGTTTGGTGCAGTGATAATAAGTTTAGAGAGCGTAAGGCAGTCAAACTCAATTTTGAATATGAGGGACACCCTTACTCTGAACTATTCTTTGTTGATAAGAGTGTTGAAGAGAACTATGCTATCTTAGGCTCTACCTTCTGGAGCAAATGTGATATTTTAAAATAATAGAAATTGTTATGAGAAAGAAACAAGAAACTTAGCATTACTAAATGCTGCTATTGGTATTGTATAAACCTTGCCAATGTTGGTCAATAGTTGTTCTATTGGCATTTTAAGAGAGTATTAATAGGCTGACAATCAACTATTTTTAGCATAATTTCTTGTAGACTCATAATCTGGAGGTCCCTGGTTCAAGCCCAGGCTGGTCCACAAGACAAAAGCAAAGAAAATTAAGCCGTTACAAGTACCTTGTAGCGGCTTTTTTCTTGCACACCGAAACTCCTTGCACAGAATTTGCACACAACCTTTGGAAAGTGGTCATAATCAATGATAAACGTGACACACCGGTAAATGATATTCTTTATTCTTCACCTATCAACTTCATACCTCTGTTTTCTGTCTCACAAAACATATTTCACCGTCCACAATATCCGAGAACTTCAATTTCAGCATGTCTGTCGGATTGATGCCGTTGCACAAGTAAATGAATATCCAGAGGTCTTTATATCTGTTAGTGGTTTCATTTTCACTCTTATAATCAAAAAATGGCCTTCAACTGTTTCTTTGTCAATCCTTTCTTTCTTCGTTTTTCAGTTCCTCAATCTTAGCTCGTATGGCACTGTTCAGAGTATCACCGGTAGCTTTTCCCAAACGTAAATTGAGCATATTGAAAGAGAATGTTCCTTTCTATGCCAGAGCTTCAACATTCATACGGACTAAAGATCCGGCAGCTTGTTCCATTCTTCTTTCGTCATGCAGATACCAATAGAATAATACGTGGGCTTTCTTTGATAATAAACCTTGATTTTAACAGGATATTTGCCTTCTTTGTTGGCAGTACGTGCATCAAGTACCGTAGAGACTACGATACCGTCTTTTGAAAAATTATACATGGTTTTAGTGATTACCCGCAAGCGGAATTGCTTACGATAGTCTATATATCCTCATTTGTATGGAATATAAACGTTTTAAAGTCTTTTGAATATTGGTTTTGAGTAGTTTAGACGTCAGTTTCAAACGGGTAAAAGACAATAGCAAGAATAGCATAAGAGTATAAACAGCTGTAATACAACAATATACTACAAAAACGAGAAGGCAAAGCTCTCTCAACAATCATAAGAAAGTGTCGAAAAACCGTATAAAACTAAATATTAAAAAACATCAAATAGCTTATAACCAATAGATACAGATAGTTCCCTTTGTTAATATACAATACGCTTATAAAAAGAGAATCAAACATCTATACAACGAATAATGATTACTGTAAAATATCTCGAAACATGTAATCTAAATAACTATAAATAAGCAAACTCTTTGTGGCAGTATTTGTATATACAACAAATTATAGGTAATTTTGCCACAGAAATTAAAGGAGACACTCATGAAAACGATTAATCAAATTATTGGAGAAAATCTAAAGAAAATTAGAGAGTTATCCGGTTTTACGCAAGAACAGATAGCTAAATCCATTGGGATAGAACGTTCTGCATATAGTAATTATGAAGGAGGAACAAGAGAAGTTCCATACGATATTTTAGAACGGCTTTCAAGTCTATTTGGTTGTGAGCCTTTTATTCTGTTTGAAGATAATATTCAAGCTGATAATGAAATTATGGCCACCGCTTTTAGAATTTCCGATTTAGAAGACGGTGATTTGAAAGAAATAGCTAATTTCAAGGATATTGTGAAATCATACCTAAAAATGGAACGAATAGCCCAAAATGAAGCTGAATAAATTTATTATAGAAAGACAAGTATCAGAGTTTCGTACAGATAATGGACTTAGTTCATCCGAGCCTATTACATTGAAAAGTTTGCTCCTAAAACTGAATGTACTTACAATTTTCAGACCCCTGTCTGAAAATTTTTCAGGTATGTGTTTAAAAGATAATTCCGGACACCGTTTTATGCTCATCAATTCTAATCAACCGCAAGGAAGACAGCATTTTACGATTGCCCACGAATTATATCACTTATTTATAGAAGAAAAACCGACACCACATAAATGCAATCCAGGATACAGTAAAAATAAAATAGAGCAGAATGCGGATATGTTTGCCTCCTCCTTATTAATGCCAGAAGCCGGAATTTGTCAGTTAATACCAGAAACAGAACTAAATACCAGAAACATTTCCATAGCAACGATTTTAAAACTTGAACACTATTTTTCTGTCTCTCGTTCGGCTCTATTATATCGATTATTAAATATTGGCCTCATATCAGAAAACACACGTACCCAACTTGCTGAAATAGGAGTAAAACACTCTGCAAGATGTTTCGGATATGATACAGCTCTATACGAAGCTGCAAATGAGGGGCTGGTTATCGGTGATTTTGGAGAGAAGGCACGTAATTTATTCGATAAAGAAAAAATTTCAGAAAGCCATTATATGGAGCTACTCAGTAAAATAAGCATCAATGGAACACAAGAAAACGAAAATAGTACTCGATGCTGATGTAATTATCCATTTTATAGAAGCGGGTAACTTTTCACTATTGCCTGATATATTCCCCGAATATGAATATATAATATTGGACGTGGTTTACAATGAAGTTTCAAAGAACTCTAAAACAAGAGGTTTCATAGATAATTATCTCTGCTACTTTTCTAAATTAAGAAAAGAGATATTTTCTCCCAAAGGAGAATCTATGAAAGAGTATTTCTCGTTGCAACGTAGATTGGGGCAAGGGGAAAGTGCGTGTATGATTTATTGCAGAGATAACCAAGATGTATTAGGGAGTAGCAATTTAAAAGACATAAAAGAATATTGTTCCCAAAACAATATCACTTATCTGACAACCCTTGACTTTCTGTATTATGCTTATTGTAGAAAGAAAATGACACAACAAGAATGTACCGAATTTATGCAAGCTGTAAATGATGCAGGAAGTAAACTTCCTATTATTGATATAACCCAATATATATGTACCGTACAAATCTAATTGCACACAATTTGCACACATCTTAGGAAAATAGAAGAAAACAAGAGATATTATTTGAAAAGGAAATATTATTTTTGGGCTTGGAAATCAAGAGGTATGGATATGAAAACTGAAATTAATAGAAGTGAGCTAAAAGCTGACGGAACATATAACGCCAATATTAGATTCACATTAGACCGCAAGACAAAACACTTATCCACCAACTTGTTTGCAACTCAACAAGATCTAACCCCATCCTTCAAACTTAAAGAAGACACTTTCATTAAGAGAAAGGTATATGCCAAGAGAACATTATACCACATTAAGGCATAATCATTGTCGTGATCATGACCAACGAAGCAGGCCATGATGTCGCCCTGCTCCTTAATGGCAGTAAAGAATCCACTATTGAGAAGAGGAGAACAGGCAGTTTCCATACGGGTACCGCGGAGGATGCCTTTTTCGTCGCATACCGCTTGGCTATATTCGGGAAGGGGAATTAAGAATGGCTGTCAATGAGATAGAGTAAGGCGGCACCTTTCGACTCCTGCAAAAATGATGAAATGCAGGCTCCTGTCACTTTGAGAAAACTTTTGGTTTAACAAAAGAGCAGAAGCCTGTATCTTCATTCTATCGGTTATGCCAAGTAGTCCTTCTGAACTTATTTGAATTGAGGCATGGTACTCAGTCTTCCTCCTTCGTTATACCGCTGGTTGTTTGGCAATCCGGGAAGTGCCACCCCTTTAGTCATAAGTTGTTTCAGTTCTTCCAGATGATAACGATAGACAGCCCTTGGTTCTACACCATGCTTTCGGCAGATTGACGCAGCCATACCGACAACTTCACCCATTGCGCCTGTGGTGCGCATGACACGTACAGTGCCTAAAGCGACATGCGTTACGCTGATGTTGCGGCCAGCCATGAAGAGATTATCCACATTGCGCGAATACAGGCAGCGGTAAGGCACAGGATAGGGATAGATGACAACATGATCCGTCGTGGCCTTAAACTCTCTACCAGGGAAGTGGTTGCTGTTTTCGGGATCCGGACGATGGAGGTCGATACTCCATGTCGCGGTAAACGACGCATCTTCGTGAGCGACATGTTTCGTCAAGTCATCCTCTTTCAAAATGTAGTCACCCATCAATCTGCGTGATTCACGTTTACCGGCAATATAGCCTACCCATCCCAAAGACCGTTTAGCATATTCAGCGTGTTTTGTACTGTGATTCTTCAAGTAGCTCCAGTTGGCATAGACAACCATCATACCGTAATCGCGAATCTCTTCTGCCTTGGTGATTTGATTGGCGTACATACCCGTTTCCCAAGTCCATTCACCTTGGGTAACCTGTTCACAGTTGGCCTCGTTGAAAACAATACCATAGTTAAACTCCGGGAATACGGTTTTATGTTTCCCTTCCTCGGAGTACCATTGAATTGAGGCTCCCATCGTCATACTATCTGGCCTTTCTGGTGCAGTCGCTTCACCGAATTCATCGTGACCTTCACGCCCCATGCGGTAATCAGCTCCAGCCAGATACCCTACTGTTCCGTCACCAGTACAGTCGGCAAAGAGGGGGGCTTCCAAAGCGATGCCTTCTCCTGTTTCAATATGACGGGCTGTCAAGGAAACGATACGGTCACCCTCTTTTTCCACAGCAACTACATGATACCCAAGGAAGCAGGTTACACCCTGTTCTGCCTTGAGCCAATTCATTTTTTTCTCATCTTCATAGTTGGCAGCAGGTTGCGCATTACCCTCTTTTAGAGGACCAAATTCCTTCTGCATTGCACCCAAAGCAGGATACTTCCCCAACTCAAGTGCACCGCCCAGATGCACACGCACCTCAGAGCTGTTGTTCCCACCGACTATAGGGCGGTCGCTAACCAAAGCTACCTTACAACCCAAACGGGCTGCAGCTACCGCCGCACTCATACCTGCCAACCCGGCACCTGCGACAACCATGTCGTAGCCACGTTCCACACGCGGTGTGGGAAGTAGGCCCATACTCTGACGGAAGGCATTCAAATCAGCCACATCAGAGGGAGGAACGGCCTCTTTATCAGTAGTCAGCCATATTGCATCCACACGGCCATCAAATCCGGTCATATCATGAATCAGCAGAGTAGCCGTCTTCTTGGATGCGCGAAAGGAACCGGCGTATTGCCATATCCACCCCTTTCCCTCGATACCTAAGCGGTCAGAGAGCCTTTTCGCATTGACAGAAATGGTAAAGCGTCCGGGTCCCTCACCCTCATGCCAAGGAGAAGTCCAGTTGTAGGTTCTAACGTAGGCATGCCAAACGCCTGTTTCAGGTAAGGCTACTTCTGTTTTTGCATCCGCTACAGGGCAACCTAAGCCGTGAGCTAGCAAATAAGGTGATCCCATCAAATCCATAAATTGCTGATCGACCACCCATCCGCCTTTAGAAGCAAAGTTCTCAGCTTCTACCATGAGGCCGGCGGCATATGTCATCTTTCCCATAGAAAGGGATAAGAAGATTAGGATAAAAAGTACTTGTTTTCTCATCATCAAGAAAAGATTTTGTTGTTATTCAATAGCTAATAAAAGAGATTTCCTTGATACTCAGTCTTGCCATCATCGACTTGGGGAGTGTAAACTTGACAGCTTTCACCTCCTGAGGTTGATTGAAGGAGGCAGTAAGAATCCCGTCTTTCAGAGAGGAAGGTACAGGAACAAACAAACCATCTCGCTTGCTTATTAGCAGTTCCACCATATCTGGATATTCCTTAGAGGCATCAAACAGTATTTGTATATATTTCACAGTTTTTAAATCCTTGAGTGTCACCGTAAAACTGCTGCCAGCAGGAACAGAATAGGGCGTAGCAAAGAAAGTCGTTTCGTCTCCATCAAAGGCATACTCTTTATGGTAGTAGCGTATTCCTTCGATATCAGTGGTAATGTCAGCAGCTTCTTTTAGAGATGGTATGGCTTCTTCAGTGGGCACAAAGCCTAGGTTGTCCAAATGGCTTTCTTCTGTGAAATCAGTATCAGTCCAGCCAAACAGTTTTTTGATTGAAGCCAGCTTTTTCTTGAAACATTCCCACGATTTTTGTTCAGGTTGATACCAAAGCACCTCCGCAAGGGCACAGGCACGCGGCCAAAGCATACGCTCTACTTCCTCTTGGGTGGTCACAAATTCTGTCCAAAGATTAGCCTGTCCTCCCAACACATACCCTATATCGCAACCATTCAGAGTCTTATCCAGTGGCTCCCATTCATAGACGCGACGGGTTGAGTTGCGCGAATAGCCAAAGTCGAAATAGCAGGGATCCTTTGGTGACAGTATCATCTGTAGTCCACGCTCTGTAGCCATGCGTTGTTGCTTTCTACCGTCGGTCTGCCATATCATAATGACGTCCTTCTGAGAAGCCGCCTGTCGGTCATTGATTTCATCCCAACCAATCATAAGCCGTCCTTTGGACCGAACCATTTGGCTGACACGTTGTGTGAAATAGTCTTGCAGTTCATGCCAGGAAGTCATCTTCTCGCGAGCATAGAGAGCTTGGCAACGAGGACACCTTTCCCAAATATGAGTAGCCACTTCGTCGCCTCCCAAATGAATGAGCTTGGAGGGGAAGATCGCTGTCAGTTCGTCTATTATGTCGTTGATGAAGACGTAGGTATCCGGATTGGATACGCAAATCATATTCTCTCCTGGACGTGTCCGTACCCCTTCATATTCTTCTGGATAGACTTGAAATGTACCACCGTGGCACGATAGTTCCGGCCTGGCTGTCAACAGAGCCTGGCAATGTCCCGGGAGATCTATTTCAGGAATAATATCAATTCCTGCTGCAGCGGCATAATTGACCAAATCAATGAGTTCCTCGCGGGAATAGTAACGATCTGACAGTTCAGGCACTTCTTCATAATGAGTCCCTTTGAGTGCCACTTCCGGATGGGTTTTCATATAGAAGCGCCAGCCTTGGTTATCCGTTAGGTGGAGATGCAAGCGGTTAAATCGGAACAAGGCCATCATGCGGATATCGCGTTTCAGCTCATTGATGCTCCAGAAGTGTCTGCTGCAATCAATCATCAATCCACGATAAACAAAACGGGGTGTCTCTTTGATGTATGTACAGGGGATCTTTTGCTCATCAGCAGCAGCTATTAGCTGGGCCAAATGAGCCAATGCTCGACTAGCCCCCTCTTTCGTTCCCGCTTGAATGGTCACACCCTTACGGGTAATCTCCATTTGGTAGGTTTCGTTTGTCAATGTTTTCACTTGGCGCAGGCGGATAGAAGCTGTCGATTCGGTGGATAATGTCAGCGGTTGTTTTATCAAGGGTGTCATGACCTCCTGCCAAAACTCCGTTGTGGTTCTCCAGTCATAAGGCGCCTGAATTGTCTTTATCTGACGGATGGCGAGTTCATTTTGAGTATCTATTCCAACAACCGGGAAAGGCCAAAGCAGCAAGATCGTGAGGATACAAATCGAATATCTCATATAAATCTTTAAAAATAGAGGAGATAACCAATCATCGAGAGAGAATGAACGATGACTGGTCATCTCTGTGAGTTTATGGTATCAAGATTGAAAACGGGCGTGTAAAGAAGTGAGGGAGCCTTCCTCCTTTTATTCTCACACGCCCTTCTTATGAAAAGGCTTGAATCATTAATAACCGGGGTTATTAGGTTTCAAGTTGCCGTTAGTCAGGATTTCGGTAGTCGGTATAGGCCACAAGTATTGACGGTCGTTCCAACTGCGAGTGGCAAGTGCTTGACATTTGCCGGCAGCCTCCAAACGTGAGAAGTCTGCACAGCCGTCCTCATCCACATCAGGAGTGAATGCCCAGAACCAGTCACCAGTCGCTACGACATTATCTATGCAGTCGCTAGCAGGATAAGGCATACCGTAAGTCTTGCGGCTCATAACCTTCTCAGCCAGTTTCCAGCGGATGATGTCGGTATAGCGCATGTGCTCCTTAGCCAACTCCATACGGCGCTCTACGCGCAACTGGTGACGCAAAGTGTTCTGGTCAGTCGAGGTGAATGCCGGATAGAGAGTGGTTTGACTCTTATCCACCCCATAGGCACGTGCACGCACGCTATTAAGCGCGTCGAGTACCGACTGGTCAATTTGATTCATCTCAATCTTTGCTTCAGCATAAGTAAGCAATACCTCTGCATAGCGGCAGTAGATAATATCTTGACTCACCTTAAAGCCATTCTGGAGCCATGTCTCATCAATGCCTTTTTTCCAAATCAGCTGATTGAACGAGGCGTATTGTTGGTTGGCACGTGTATCCTTGTTATAAACCATAGTACCCGTGTTATAGTTAAAGCACTCCAGAGCCTCCGGGTGGGGATTGTATTCATAGCCTAGCCAGCTTGACCCAAAGGGTACAATTGTTTCAGAAAGGCGTGGATCACGATTGGCAAACGGATTGTGAGGGTCAAAAAGCGGTGATTCATCGATTAACTTACCATCGGTGCAGGTGAAGGCCGCCAGTAACTCCCATGAAGGGCAAATCTGCATCCATCCACCTGGATTACGAGGCAGCTCATTGTACACGGCATTTACACCGCCATTATTCGTACCATAGTAAATATCATAAGAAGCATCGCGGGGCACCTTGAAGATAAATTCACTAGAGGTCTTGGTTGTAGAAAGGAAAAGGGAGCGGAAGTCCGGATGGAGGCTGTAAATGCCCAGATCCATGACGGCCTTGGCAGACGCAGCCGCTACAGTCCAATCCTCCATAATCAGAGCAACACGTGCTTTCAACGCAAGTGCAGCACCTTTGGTGGCACGCTGCAATTCGGAATAAGAGGTAGGTAAGACACAAATAGCATCATCGAAGTCTTGATAGATTTGCTTCAATACAATCGCCTTGTCTGTACGTCCCATAGTCAATGCTTCTTCAGTGCTCACGTCCTTGAGAACCAGAGGCAGGTCGCCAAACTTGATAATCAGTTTGGCGTATGCTGCTGCACGGTGAAATTTAGCTTCGGCAATCAGACGATTGATAACCTCGGCAGAAGCTCCGTTGTCGATGGCACGATGAGCTTTATCGATGACATTATTGGCTCGTGCAATAGCCTGATACTGTCCATTCCATAATCCGGTGACCCAGGCATTTTGTCCGTTTAGTGTTCCATTGTCAAAGTCAGTCAGGGTACTGCGGCAGATATAGTCGTCCGACCAGTCACCCTGTTGCTGTCCATCTTCCGGCCAGAACTCATACTTATAGAGCTCGTTCACGGCCATTTCCACTTCATTCTCAGTAGAATACCAGTTTCCGGTAGAACCGCTGGATAGCGGATTCAGATTGAGATCATGGCAGGCGGATAGCATCATGGCACCGCCCAACAGGTAGGTATATATCTTTTTCATATATCTTCTTTATAGTTTTAGAAATTCACAGAAACGCCAAATACAACAGATGTGGTAATCGGATAGCCATCCGAGTTCACTTCAGGGTCCCAACCCTTGGGAGCACTACTGATGCAGAAAAGGTCGCTGCCGCTCACGTAGAAGCGTACATTGTTCATATTCACCTTCTTCACCCAAGCCTTGGGTAGAGTGTAACCCAACGACAGGTTTTTCAATCGGATGTAGCGGCTATTGTAGAGCCAGTAGTCAGACATACAATAGTTAGCATCACGACTCGTACGTGATAGACGGGGGTAGATAGCTACCGCATTCTCCGCATCACTCTTATAGGCACTCCAATAGTTGTTGTCGAGGAGGGTGGGAAAGTTCAGCCAGTTGTCTTGTAGTCCTTCAATCATGTTGGCGTCAATGCGTGAGTTTTGGCTACCTACACCTTGAAAGGTGATACCAAAGTCAACCCCTTTGTAGGCTGCATTGAAAGAAAGACCATAGATAAAGTGGGGCAGAGAACCACCGAGCAGAACGCGGTCATATTCAGGTGTAATAACACCATCGGGCACACCGTCGGGACCGGAGATATCCTTGTACTTGATATCACCGACCTGGACGTTATTGTTCAGTTTCGGAGAACTCTCGACATCCTTTTGTGTCAGGAATAGACCATCGCTCAGATAGCCGTACCATTCGTTGAACTCACTGCCTTCCATCTTGACCTGACTACCCAGAAATTGCGTACCGTTAAGATTACCCATCTTAGAGGTGAAGTCAGAGAGGTTAGCGGTAACGGAGTAGGAGAAATTACCACGAGAGTCACGCCATGTAAGTTCCAGATCCCAGCCTGTGGTGTTCATCTTGCCAGCATTGACTTCTGGGTTGTTGTAACCAATGAAGTGAGGAATCTCGAGTGCCAAAAGCATATCCTTGGTCATTTTCTTATAGTAGTCAGCAGAAAGATGCAGACGGCTATCCAAGAAACTGGCATCCAAACCGACATCCCAGGTCTCGGTAGTTTCCCAAGAAATGTTATGTACGGCATAATTCAATTGTGCGGCCGTAGTCACGGATGAAACGACGCCATTGGCATTTTCAAACAGTGCATTGCCGTAGTTAATAGAAGCTTGGTAAGGATAATAATTGGGAACCCAGTTGTTATCCTCGTCATAACCACCAATACGTTCGTTGCCCAAGCGCCCCCAAGAACCTCTCAACTTTAAGTAAGAAAACCAATCCATATGGGCTTTTTTGAAGAAACTCTCTTCAGATACAACCCAACCCAAGGATACACTGGGAAAGTTGGCCCAACGGCAATCAGAAGCAAAGCGTGAACTTCCATCGCGTCGGAAGTTAACCTGCAGCAGATAGCGGTTGTCGTAGCTGTAGGTTGCGCGCCCAAAGAGTGAACGGTAAGCATACTCCTCTGCATTACCGCTGTTGTCACGGTAGTCTTTTGACCCTAAATCGAGATAGGGGTAATTGCTCAGTTGGTATTGGTCACGTGAAGCCATTAGGTTTTCCCACTTGATATAGTAGTCCTCATAACCGGCCATTACAGTGAAGTCATGCTTGCCAAGTGTCTTAGCGTAGTTGGCAAAGAACTGCGTAGTGATATCATTCCAATCATTACGGTTTTCCTTCAGGCTGGTGGTTTTGTAGCCACCCATATAACCTGCAATGGATGTAGGATCGTCAGCTGTGCTGTAGGGTATTTGCTTATTGAAGATTTTCTTCTTGACATTATTGAAGTTAGGCGCAACGACAGCAGAAATTTTCAGTCCTTCAATCGGTGTAATATCCAAGCCAGCCTTTCCGCCGACATTCATATCATACGTTGTTTGTGTGCCACCGTCAGTAATTTTGGCAAGCATATTTTCACCATCCTTCACATCGCCCCATCCGCCATGGCTCCATCGTACGGCATAGATAGCGGGAATCTTCATACCACCTGCACCCATCGGGTTTGAGTTAGGCGTAATGGACTTGGCGCGCGAGAAGTTGAAATCAAGGTTAGCAGAAATGTATTTGTTTATTTTAAAGTCGTTGTTTACACGCACCAGGAAGCGATTATAGTTCTTATTAATATAAAGCCCGTTGGTCTCGTCGTAGCGGAATGATGCTTTTGTACGCACGATTTCCCCACCGCCTGCGATATTGACCGTATGCGTCTGTCGGGGTGCTGAACTTTTGAGCAATACATCCTTCCAGTTCGTGATGGGATAGTTGTCCGGATCGGTCATGTTGTTGGTAACCCAGCTATTAATCAAATTTTCAGGATAGGTCTGAAAGCGTCCACCATCAGGGTTATCGTTGTATCGCGTTTCATTGAGCATCTCCATATATCGTATGGCACCTACGTAAGTCGGGAGTTTTGTCGGGAGTTCCCAACCATACTCAAAGTTGTAGCTCATAGCCATATCACCTTTCTTGGCGCGTTTGGTCGTGATGACGATAACACCGGCAGCGGCACGGCTACCATAGATAGAGGCCGAGGCTGCATCCTTGAGGACAGACATACTTTCCACATCTTCTGGATTTACCTGGTCAATATCACCGGGAATACCGTCAATGATAACTAGCGGACTTGTATCACCGATGGTAGTCACACCACGCACTTGGATAGAGGCTTTCGCACCTGGAGCTCCATTGTTGCGGCTCACAGTGACACCAGACATCATACCTTGCAGTGAAGAAGAAAGTTGGGTGGTGCGGCGAGCTGCGATGTCGTCACCCTTAACAGCTGTCATAGCACCGGTTAGGTCTTTCTTTTTCATCGTACCATAACCGACTACAACCACCTCGTCCAACATGGAGGCATCCTCTTTCAGTACGATGTCTAATGAGCGGCGATTGCCAACACTTATGATTTGAGCTTGATAACCGATGAACGTAATATGTAAGCGGGCACCAACGGGAACTTCAAGGGTAAAATCACCATCAATGTTGGTAATTGTACCCATGGTAGTACCTTCAATAACGATGTTAGCACCGACAATAGGGTCATCATTGACGTCTTTGACTACACCCTTTATTGTAACGGACTGCATGGCATCGCTATCTTCTTTTTGTTGGCCGTGCTGAGACAATATCATAATATTTTTCCCCTCCAGGATATAGCGTAATTTTGCTTTCTTGAGGACCTCATTCAGAATTTCGCTTACCGGCTTATTTTGAGCATTAATGGTTACTTTCTGCTGAATATCAACATCTTCTCCCGAGAAGACGAACAGATAATCTGTCTTCTTTTCTATTTCGTCAAATACTTTGCGTAAAGAGGCTTGTTCCAAAAAGAGACTTACTTTGGTCGATTGTGCCCATAAATGCGTGTAAGTTGTCTGTAAAAAGAAACACACGCAAAAAAATGCAAATCTTACTATGTGATTCAAAGAATTATTCATATATTAGCATTCGTTTTATTTTATTTCTTAAGACTAAAAAAGGTTTGTCACCATATACTTTTGGTGATAGGCGTATTAATGAGGTCATGTTGCAGCATGGCCTCATTTTATCTGAGAGGTTGTTACATTTCTTTGTGTATATCCATAGGCATTCTCATTTTAAATGTTAATTAATAGTAATCGTATTGGTTTCTTCATCCTTTTCAAAGGTGAAATTCCGACCAATGCTCAATACCCGCATCACGTGCATGATACCATCGGTGATATGGAATTTACCGGTGAAGCGCGTTTGGAGTATATTATTGTTGTTTGTCACAAAGTGAACATCGTAATAGAGTTCCAATTTGTTCAACATGGCGCTGAAAGGGGTATTCTCGAAGCAGATTAGTCCTTCACGCCAGCGGAAGTGTTCATCTGCAAGGAGCTTCTTCTTGACTAAAATGCCATTCTTCTCAGTGACAAGTTGACCAGGGGACATCTTCATGAGCGTCTTGCTGTCGTTTGCTCTTATGATATCAATTGCTCCTGTAACCAGGGAAGCCTCCCAGACGGAGTCTTTATGGTAGGCCATGACATTGAATTCTGTACCTGTTACACGAATATGATGTTTACAGGTCTCCACAATAAAAGGTGATTTCTTGTTTGGTGCGACTTTAAAGTAGCCCTCTCCATCGAGGTTGACTTTCCGTTTAGATGAGAAGAAACCATTGCTAAAAGACAGTCGGCTACCAGAATTTAGCCAAACATGTGTTCCATCAGACAAGAGTAACTCTACATGTTGTCCTGCTGGCACAACGATGGTTTGTTTCCCATGATTTTTCTGAAAGAATGAGGCCATGCCTGTCATATAGGTTACTCCGACCGCAATCAAAATCATAGCGGCAATTCTCACCCCCCAAGCAATCCATCGGCCAATCCGACGAGTAGTGGGCATCACTACCGTTCTCTCCTTCTTTTTTTCATCTCCTGTTTGCCAAAGCGTAAGGTCATAGAGGTGGCGCATGGCACGGTATTCGTGCATGTGCTCTTCATCTTCAGCTAACCAATCCATGACTTGTTGGATCTCTTCCGCCGATGCCTCACCGGCAATGTACTTTTGTAATAATTCTGTCATTCTTTTTGCTTTAGTTATAAGTAAAACGTATCATCGTTCCGATACCCTAAACAGGATATTTGTTTTTGCGTTTATTAACGCTTTCATCCGGTAAAATATAGTAATCATTTAAATTTATGGCCTTCAATTTATTATAAACGATCTTAGAGCCTACGGATTTGAACCAAAAGAATATCAACGATATCAAAGCCCTCTATAATTCAAGGGAAGTGAATTTATTTAATTTCCAATCACGGCCATTTTTAGTGGACAGCAGTAATTTATTAAGAGAAAATCTATATCTTTGCGCTACGTCAAACAATCTAAAAACGGCTATTGCAACATGTCTGTATTGGAGAGGAAGAACACGTTCAATGAGATTTATACGGCCTATTACAGGCGGTCATTTCTCTTTGTGCGCTCCTATATACATGATCCAATGACTTCTGAGGACATCGCTTCAGAATCACTAATAAAATTATGGCAATATTTGCCTGACCATCCAGAAATAAACATAGAGCTTTTTTTACTGACCATCTTGAAGAATAAGGCCTTGGATTACCTTCGTCACGAGCAGACGAAACAACGGGCTTTGAAGCACTTGGAGGAAACACACCAAAGAGAGTTGGATTTGCGCATTTCTTCTTTGCAGAATTGTGACCCAGACCAGATATTCTCCAAGGAGATACTTTATCTCATTAACCAGACTCTTGACTCACTTCCTGAACGCACACGTTCAATCTTCAAGATGAACCGTTTCGAGAATTTAACCAACCGTGAGATAGCCGATAAGATTGGACTCTCGGTTAAGGATGTTGAGTATCACATGAGCAAATCGCTTAAAATACTTCGTATTGCGCTGAAAGATTATCTACCTGTCCTTGCTTTCTTTTCTAATGACGCATTTCAGCGTATTCTTTCTCTAATCAATCCTGTATTTACTGACAATCTAATGAAATAAAAATAGGTTCCTCTCTCTCATTTCAGTAGAATAATGCTTGACTTGCTGATAAGAGTAGAATTTCATACCTTTGCCATCAAACAAATGTCTGCCGATGGCTTACTTATTTGTTTTAATAGAGTTCATTAAATGGTTAGTATCATGAAATATGGAGTAACCCAACATACATTACTCATCACAGCCGGAACCATCTGGTTGTTGGCCGGCATAAACATCCTGCGCATTGGTTTGACTTGCTGGATAGGCGACCATCAATATTGGCTGTTCAAGGTCTGCGAAGCAACTCTTGTTTTTCTTTTGTTTTTCGGCATTATCTTCCACAAACTATATAAGAAACATACGTTCCGCATCTCACAAAAGCAAGGAAAACATTGTCCTTTCTCCTTCTTTGATATAAAGGGATGGATCATTATGATATCCATGATTACAATCGGAATAGTTGCACGGGGCTACCACCTGCTTCCCGATTCTTTCATTGCCGTATTCTATACCGGATTATCCCTGGCACTTATCGGCACCGGATTACGCTTCATCAAGTATGGGTGGAAAAATAAAAGGCGAAACAAACTTTAAAACACATATACACAAAAGAACCGTTTGCATTTGACATTCTTCTTAACAGAACAATTTCTAATATTTATTAAAACAACCTGTTTTCTTATGCTATGGGCGGGAGCCTTTATTTCCAAACTCATTGTCAGACAACATCTTTCTTTTTAGATGGTATGTTTTAGGGGAAATGATGTATTTTCAACTTCCTTTGATAGCTTTTCAACTTATGCGACATTGAAATGCAAATATTAGCGCTTTTTTAAACCTCAAATGTCATTTTTTACCCACTATTGAAAAAATCTTATTAATATTTTTGTAAAAAATCTAGTACTAATAATTTTATTTAATTTTAATGCTATGGGAAAGTTTTGCAGATTACATCTCCTTTTGTTGGCTTTGTTGCTACCGGGAGTGTCCTTCGCACAAAATCTTATTAAAGTGCAAGGTTGTGTTACCGACGAGCAGAACGAACCACTTATCGGGGCTACCGTGCAGACTAAAGACAAGTCGAAAGGCACGATAACAGATAGCGGTGGCAACTATGTTTTGTCGGGAGTTCCCAAGGGTTCAACCTTGGTGTTTTCGTATATCGGCTACAAGTCGAAAGAAGTAAAGGCAACATCAACTTCTCTTAATGTTGTTATGGAATCGGATGATGAGATGCTTGATGAAGTGGTTGTCATCGGCTATGGCCAGCAGCGTAAGGTGACGCTGACGGGGTCTGTCTCCAACGTAGGCGGTAAGGAACTTCTCAAATCGCCAGCCGCATCGCTTGGTAACACCCTTTCGGGTAAACTTCCAGGTCTCCAGTCAGTGCAGTACACCGGTGTTCCTGGTGCCGACGACCCTGTTATCCGCATCCGTGGTGTCGGTTCGTTCAACAGTGCCGAACCTCTCGTGCTTGTCGATGGTGTCGAGCGTGAGTTCAGTCAAATAGACCCGAATGAGGTACAGGACATTTCTATTCTTAAGGATGCCTCCGCTACGGCTGTCTTCGGTGTACGTGGTGCCAACGGTGTTATTCTCGTTACAACGCGTCGCGGTAAGATAGGCAAGCCTACCATCACACTGACAACTTCAGTAGGTCTTCAGCAGATTTCCAAATTCCTTGAGCCGGCAAACTCCTACGAATATGCAACGGCTTACAACCATGCTCAGGAAGTGGAAGGAGTAGCCGAAGACGGATGGAAGTTCTCAAAAGAAGCTATACAACACTGGAAGGACATGGATATGCCCACCGTTTATCCAAGCACCAACTGGTTCAAGTACTTGATGAACGACCACGCATGGCAGGAACAATATAATATTAATGTGTCGGGGGGTACTGAACGCGCCCGCTATTTCGTTTCTGTCGGTATGCTCAATCAGAACGGTCTTTTCAAAACCTTCGACCAAGGCGATGACGCAAACTTCAAATATCGCCGTTACAACTTCCGTGCCAACCTTGATGTAGATTTCTCTAAGCTGAGTACGCTTTCTGTCGGCATCGGTGGACGCATTGGCAGACGCAACTCTATCGGTAATGGTGAGTATAATGGTCAGTCAGGCGTCTTTGGTGTTGAGGGGCTTCTCAACAATGGTACGCCAATGTCAGGCTACGGTCTTGACAGTGAGGGGCGTCGCATTGTTTCCGACCCTGATCTTGTTGGTGCAGTTGGCTCCGATGGTCTCGGCCTTATCTACCAGCACGGTTATACTATTCAGCGTCAAAATGTTGTAAACCTTGATCTTCAGTACAAGCTCAAGCTCGACTTTATCACCAAAGGTCTTGATTTTCGTATCAAGGGTTCCTATAACTCTGACTATACACAGCAGAAAACACGTACTACCGACGGTGGTATCAGCTACAAAGCCACCATCGCTAAGGGTGAATACAAGGAGGACGGTTCTCCAAAGATTGTTTATGTCCGCCAGGGTGACTCATGGCCTCTTGGCTATAATGAGTCCAAATGGGGGGGAAGAAACTGGTATGCAGAGGCGAGTCTAAATTATGCCCGCAAATTTGGTGACCACAATTTCGGTGCACTCGTTCTTTATAATGAATCTAAAAACTACTATCCCGGCGGTGTCTACAATTCTATCCCCCGTGGTTATGTAGGCATGGTAGGCCGTATTACCTACGACTATCAGACTAAGTATATGATAGACCTCAACATGGGCTATAACGGCTCAGAGAACTTCGCCAAAGGTAAACGCTTCGGCTTTTTCCCTTCTGCTTCTCTCGGCTGGATAGTCTCTTCTGAAAAATTCTGGGAACCTATCCGCAGCGTTGTTTCCTATTTCAAACTTCGCGGTTCTATCGGTAAGGTAGGTAATGACCAGGGAGTAGGTCGTTTCCTCTATCTGCCTGGCACATGGCAGTTCTACACCAACAACGGTGGTGCATGGTGGACCAACGACCGTACAGGTAACTTCGGTACCAACAATGGTGTGTTCATGCCTGGAGCACGCGAATCTAGCAACGGTAACCCTGATGTAACTTGGGAAACAGCTACCAAGCAGAACTATGGTGTCGATGTACGCTTCTTTGGAGATCGCCTGAGTCTCGGTGTCGATCTCTTCTGGGAAGACCGCAAGAATATCCTCGTTTCCAACGAAACAACCGTCGCAGGTATTTCCGCTCTTAAACCCAACTCCATCAATTTCGGCCGTGTCAAGAACCATGGTTATGAAATGACCCTACGCTGGGCCGACCGCATAGGTAAAGTGGACTACTCGATAGCTCCTACATTCGCTTTCGCACGCAACAAGGTTGTAGAAATGGCGGAAGTGAAGAAAGAATTCCCACACATGTACCATACAGGTCATCCCGTAGGTCAGCCTTTCGGCTACGACTTCTTTGAGTTCTATGTTCCTGGTGAAACCGAACAGCATTACAAGGAAGTTTACGGTGTTGACATGCCAGACCAACAGATTACATTGCGTCCTGGTGACAGTGTATTCGTTGACCTCACAGGTGATGGTAAGGTGGATGCCAACGATGTACATGCTATCGGCTACAGCGATATTCCTGAGTATACCGGCAGCATAAACGCAACGCTCAACTGGAAGGGTCTCGACTTCTCCATGACTTGGGTAGGTGCTACCCACGTCAACCGTCAACTCAGTTCTTTCTATACTCCAGCCTTCGGTACAGGTAACCAGTCAATGCTCAACAAATGGGTCTATGACAATTCTTGGACCGAGGACAACCCCGGTGCCTGCCTGCCACGTATCTCTCTTGAGAAATCGGCACGCGAACATAACGGTTCACTTTCGGATCCGTGGATGGTCGATGCATCGTACATCCGTCTGAAGAACCTTGAGATTGGTTATTCGTTCCGCATACCCGGTGTGCCCATCAATAGCATCCGTGTTTATGCCAATGGTTATAACCTACTTACTTTCACAAGCTTCAAGGCCAATGACCCAGAGGCACAAGCCGGCTATGGTAGCACGCGTTATCCTATGACTCGTGTTTACAACTTCGGTATCAACTTAAACTTCTAACATTCAAGATTATGAATCTTATAAAGAAACTTAAAATAAAAACTGCTACTATCATATGTGTAGCTGGCACCATGATAGGGATGGGTTCGGTGAGCTCTTGTGTTGATGATATCAACGTTGGAAATGGCTTCCTCGACAAGCAGCCAGGCGTCGACGTAACCGTAGACACCATCTTTGCCAAGGGAGAGAATGCAAAGCGTTTCCTCTGGCACATGTACGGTGCCATGCACAACCCTTTCACCTATACAGGTGCAGTATGGTATTCTCATCCCGATGCCCTTACCGATATTTGCCAATCGTACTGCGGATGGCATAATCTTGGAAAGTACTACGGTGGTGACCTCACTGAGACCGACCAGGATAACGGCGGTTTCGTCAAGTTCCCCTTCATCGCCAACGGTGACGGCAATGCCCGTGCAGGTATCTGGCGTACCATCCGTGAAGGTTGGATTTTCATCGAGAACATCAATCGCGTTCCCGACTTGAACGAATCAGAGAAAAGCCAGCTCCGTGGCGAGGTGTATGTCATCATGGCGTCGCGCTATCTCGATGCTTTCCGCAACTTCGGAGGTCTTCCAAAAGTTGACCGTTCATTCTTGGCTGCTGATATTGTAGATGGCAAACGCATGAGTGTAATCGAGACAGCAGAGTTCATCGACGAGCTTATCCAGGCTGCCATTGACGAGCCGGGTCTTCCTTTCTTTGTGCAGGATCAGGCCACCAACTCCGGACGTCTGACCAAAGGCTCAGCCTATGGTTTGCGCGTAAGGCTGTGGAACTTCGTGGCTTCGCCTCTGTTTAATAGTGACAAACCTTATCTTGAATTCACTCGCAACGAGGAGAATCAGGATATCAACCAGATATGGACTGGCGGTTACAAGTCCGAACTTTGGCAGAAAGCACTGAAAGCTTGTGAGGATTTCTTCCAAGCCAATAGCGCCAATGGCAACTATTTCGCCCTTGTACAGCCCACCGGCAACGGTGAACAAGATTATTGCAACGCTTTCCGTGCCGCCTACTGGTTCCGTGGCAATAGCGAGAAGGTAATTGAAGTTCATGCGGGTCCGGGTACAGACGCTTGGAATGGCGACTGGAACGTAGAAGGTATGGATGAGTTCGGCATGGCTCTCTTCACCCTTGAATATATGGAAATGTTTGGCATGGCAGACGGTCGTAACTTCCCTTACGACGGTGTGTTCAATACCGATAACCCCAACAACGTAGACATCTTTGTCAATCGCGACCCACGCCTCTACGAGACAATGGTGGTGAACCGCAACAATCTTGTCGAGCAATATCAAGGACTTTCAAGTACCGAGATGTGGCAAGGTGGCAATGTTGACCAGACCTTCAATCCTGCTGTTACTGACAATCCATGGTCTACCCGTATGAAACTGTTCAAGTATCTCCGCGATAACGGCTATGCAGCATATTATCCGACCAACTATGCTTACTTGCGTATGGCTGACATTCACCTTTGCTACGCTGAGGCACTCGCACAGACAGGCAATCTGCAGAAAGCCTGCGACGAAATGAACAAGGTGCGCGCACGTGTAGGCCTTGGCAAGGTAGAGGTCATGAACCCAGAGCTCAACCTAACCACCAACAAGGATAACTTCATCGAGCAACTCCTTAAGGAACGTGCCTGTGAATTCGGTTATGAAGACTCCCGCTGGTATGACCTCATCCGCTACAAGAGATCCGATATATTCAAGAAACAGGTACACCAGTTGCGTGTATGGCGCAAGGATGCCAACGGCAACAAGATGAATCCCGCCGACTACAATGGCAACACAAGTCTTGAACCCGGTGAACCTTGGCCGAACTGCATCTATGAGAAGATACCTTGTACCAACAATATCCGCGTATGGTGGGATACTGACAACCAGACGAGCAAGTGGACCGACAAATGGTATCTCTCGCCTATTTCACGTGATGAGATCAACAAGGGTTATGGCCTGAACCAGAACCCAGGTTGGTAATCCAGATTTTAAATATCAATAAGACTTATAGAATATGAATATAAATAGAATGTTGATGCTTGCGACTGCTGTTGTCTCTCTCACGGCAAATGCGCAGGTAAAACTCAACGATAAGAATGCAAATGCCTATGATTTGGGTTACGGTGTGGAAATAAGCAATTTCCTCAGCACCGCTTCCGCAACCACAATCACAGGCGAGGAATTGCAGCAGACTTCGGCTACTAACCTTGCCCAGGCCCTCTATGGACGTCTGCCAGGTCTCACAGCTCTATCGCAAGGTGGCTTCTCAGGCGACGAAAACAAGGGTGCCTCGTTTAATATTCGTGGCTATCACACGCTTAACGATAAAAGTATTCTCATCCTCGTCGATGGCTACGAGCGTCCCATCGACCGCCTCAGTGTAGAGGAAGTAGAAAGCGTTACTATCCTCAAGGATGCCGCTGCCACAGCACTTCTTGGCCATGAGGGTATCAATGGTGCCATACTTGTGAAAACAAAGCGCGGCGTTGAAGGCAAGACACACATCAAGGTGAACTATAGCCATAAGTTCCAGTTCGACCCTGAATTCGCAGACATGGTAAACGGTTACGGATATGCCAATGCTTTCAACCATGCCCGTCACAATGACGGACTCTCTGCCGCATACACCGAGCAGGAACTTAACCTTTTCAAAGACGGTTCTGACCCGTACTTCTATCCTAACGTGAATTGGCGCGATCTCACTTTCAAGAACAGTGCCGAGGAAGACCATGCATACGTTTCGGTTTACGGAGGTACGAACAAGGTGAAATACTACACCAATATCGATTATACCGATGTGCGCGGTGCTTTCAAGGATACCAAACAAGCAGACTACAATGCGCAGCTACGCCAGTCGAAGGCCAATATCCGTACCAACCTTGACTTCAACATCACCAACACAACTCTCATGTCGGTGAACCTCTTCGGTATGTTCCAAGAGACCAAGCGGCCCTCCGACATCGGTGCTGATGATGCTACAGCTGCCATCTACAACCTGCCGGCAAGTGCTTTCCCCTACAAGACCTCAACAGGTATCTGGGGTGGTAACGAGGCATATGGTGCTGCCAACCCCATTGCCAAGATTCAGGAGTCCGGCTTTTACAAGACCCATCAGCGCCAACTGTGGGTAGATGCCAAACTATCACAAAAACTCGACTTCCTGCTCGATGGTTTGAGCGTATTTGTCAGTGCCGGTTATGCCAATTCATCAATTTATGCGGAAAACTCCCACAAGGCATACCAGTACGGCTACGAACGTTACACCGGTAGCATTGGCGACAAGAACAACGTATCTCTGAACACATTCGGTAACAAGGAGACCAACCTCACCTTCAGCAACTGGAATGCCGGTCAATGGTGGAAAGCAAAGGCTAACATAGGTATTAACTACAAACGTTCGTTCTTCGGCAACGACCACTTCAATGCTACAGTTGTTTACGACAACAGCGGCGTGAGCACTGATGGACGTGGAAACACCTTCTACCGTCAGAACATCATGGGAGCCTTCCACTACGATTTTCAGAACCGCTATGTTGCCGACCTTGTGCTTGCAGGTAACGGCTCCAGCCGTACCTATCCTTCCAAGTGGGCATTCTCACCCACACTGTCGCTCGGCTGGATTTACGCTGACAACAACGATGGTCTGCTCAACTACGGTAAGCTGCGTACATCGGCTGGCATCCAGCATACCGACTATATGCCTACCTATGGCATGTGGCTTCCTACATGGGATGTTTCGCACGGTTACGTGATTATCGGCAACAACTACGGTGCCACATGGGGTGCATCGCTTGGCTCCTTCCCAACTACCAATTTCTCGCAGGAGACATCTACGAGCTTCAACCTTGGTACCGACCTTCGTCTGGCAAATGCTCTTGACATCTCAGTTGATGCTTTCTACCAGCTTCGCAGCCACATCATGCTCTCTGCAAGTTACGAGAACTCATCGGTGGTTGGTATACAATCGTCATACAACGATGTTGGTGAGGTCAAGAGTTATGGTTTTGAGGTAAGCGCCAAGTATGTGAAGAAAATCATTCCCGACCTCAATCTCAACTTGGGTGCCAGTTTGTCGTGGGCACGCAATGAAGTGGTCAAGTATATCGGCACACCGACCTATCCGCTGAGCAACCCTGTAGGTCATCGTGTAAACGAGGCATGGGGACTCAAGTCGGCAGGCTTTTTCAAGGATCAGGCCGACATCAACGCCAGCTACCGCCAGGAATACTCTACCGTAAGCCCCGGTGACATCAAGTACCAAGACCTCAACGGTGACCAAGTAATCAACGAGTTCGATATAACCAGTCTCGATGGTGCTACTGACATTCCTGAGCTCAATTACGCCTTCAATGTCGGTATAGAGTATAAAGGCTTCGGTCTAAACGCATGGTTCCAGGGCACTGGTAACCACATGAAGTATCTCCCGTCAGCTATATGGGGGGGCATGGCCGACAACGGCAACCTTTCAGTAGACTACTACAACAACTGTTGGGATGTGGCCGGCGACAACGCTCTCTACCCACGTCTGACAACTCAGAACAACAGCAACAACAGCCAGGCAAGCAACGTATGGTACAAGCCTGTTCACTTCTTGAAGATGCGCAACATCGAGGTTTACTATAAAGTTCCCGCAACGGTACTCTCGAAGCTTTCTCTTACTGCAGCCAAGGTGTTTGTCCAGGGCGAAAACCTTCTTTCCTTCGACAACGTTGACGCCATGGATGCTGAGATACTTTCGACGGCATATCCCATGTTCAAGGGTGTCAACATAGGTGTCACATTAACTTTCTAATTAAAGATATATTTATGAACAAGATAAAATATGCTCTTTTAAGTATGGCGGCAGTAGTCTTTGCAGGCTGCGCCGACCTAAATTACAACGAAGCCTCGAATCGTGACGAGGACTGGACCTACAACAGCCCCCTCAATGGTGTCAAGGCTCTTGTCTACGATGTCTACGCACAAATGCCTAGCGAATTCAAGGACAATTCCTACGGTGATGGCGCCATGATAGCCAGTGCTACAGACGAGTCTGAGTTTGCGCTTTCCTTCTCACCCATTCACAAGTATTTCAATGGTGGTTGGACTCCTTCTAATCCTTTCTCGGCCACATGGGACAGGTCATACCGTGCCATCACTCAAGTACACATGTACCTTGAGCGCATCCACAAGATAGACCTGTCGGATTATGAATATGATCCCGACTATCAGACGATGGTGCAGCAGTTTGAGATATTCCCTTACGAGTTGCGTTTCCTCCGTGCCTATTTTTACTTCGAGTTGGTACGTGCCTACGGCGATGTACCTTTGGTGACCACAACCCTCACCAATGAACAGGCCAACAGCGTGGAACGCACTCCAGCCAAGGATGTGTTCAAGTTCATCATCAATGAATTGGATGCCGTGGCTGAATATCTGCCCGTATCGTATAATGACATTCCTGGTCAGGAAATTGGTCGTGCCACCCGTGGTGCCGCCCTTGCATTGAAGGCACGCGCACTTCTTTATCAAGCTTCACCCTTGTTTAATGCAGACAACAACAAGGAACTTTGGAAAGAGGCCGCTGCTGCCAGCAAGGTAATCATCGATAATGCACAGCGCTGGGGCTACAAACTCAGCGAATATGCCAACCTATGGGGGCACGATACATTCACCAATCCTGAATTTATCTTTGTTCTTGGCACCCAGGCAAGCAACACCTTCGAGCAGTACAATTATCCAGTGGGTGTAGAGAACGGCAACTCCGGCAACTGCCCTACGCAAGCACTGGTGGACGCATACGAATATCAAGCCGACGGCAAAACATTCAAGGAGAAACATCCTGGAGATGTTGATGTGACTACTGAGAATCCATACGATGGCCTCGACCCACGTTTCGAACTCACTGTAGTGAAGAACGGCGATCTTTGGCCGTCTAACACAGCTCAGCAGATTGCCATTGAAACGTATCAGAGTGGCTTCAACGGTGCTCCCAAGTATGGCGCAACTCCCACGGGCTACTACCTGAAGAAGTTTGTGGACGGCAACTGTGTCACCACTGCCAACAACCAGACTACAACACGCCACAACTGGATTGTAATGCGTCTGGCTGAGGTTTACCTCAACTATGCAGAGGCCATGTACAACTACTACGGTAATGCTGACGAACAGGGCGATTTTGGCATGTCGGCCAACGAGGCTATCAATGTGCTTCGTAACCGTCCCGACATCATGATGCCTGAATTCCAAGGAAACAATGATTTCGAAGAGCGCTACATGCGTGAGCGTATGGTAGAGCTTGCTTTCGAAGGTCAGCGTTTCTGGGATGTACGTCGATGGAAAAAAGGGGGCGAGTTCTTCAAGAATGTTGATGTGGCAGACTTCAAACTGAATGGGAACGGCAATTTGATTCTCAATCGGGTTACTAAGACTCGCCAGTGGGACGAGAAGTACAACCTGTACCCGATTCCGCAATCTGAAATTCAGAAGAATGGCAATCTGAAGCAGAACCCCAATTGGTAAAACGGATTCAACGAATTTTCAAACGAATAAGATTTATGAAAAAACATATTATATATCTTCTGGTCTCAGTATTCACATTGCTGTCGAACATGGCACTGATCTCGTGCAGCGATGACGATGTGGCGGACGCCAACGATGTGCTTGTGGTAAAGTCTGTCCTGCCTATAAAAGTCATGGAAGGACAAGTTGTCACCATCGCTGGTACGGGTCTTGAGAAGGCCACTTCCGTCGTATTTCCCGGTAATGTCTCTGTGAACAACATTACCAAAGTAGGCAACGGCTATATCTCTGTAATAACTCCTGCCGGCATCTCTGCAGAGGGGGGAACAGTGACAATCGAAGCCGACGGCGAATCGGCAGAGTCGGTCATGGCGCTGACTGTCGGCAAGCCTTAACCTATGCGCGTGGCCCCTCTTGACAAAGCAATAAAAATCAACGAATGTATGGAGGTATATGGCAATGACCTTGAATTTATTACCAAAGCTTATTTCCCCGGTGAAGACGGCAAGGACATTGTTGTAGATGCAAGCGACTTTAAGCGCAAAGCCACCGGTTCTCTATACATCTATTCGCCAATGGGCATAAAAGCCGGACCTGCCCAAGTTGTCCTTGAAGACTGTAGTGGCAAGAAATATACTTTACCAGAGGTTACGTTGTCTGACGAGGTTGTAGGCGGCAGCGGAGAAACTGGAGGTGAAGGATACGCTCCAATCTGGGAAGGAGATGTCTATATCTATGATTGGGCTAACTGGCAGTATCTGACATCAGACCAGCTTAGTCTTGAAGATATTCAGATTCACGAAGGTCTCATGATCCGTCTTACCTTCGATAATCCCGACGGTGCCAGCGTATGCGTATGTGATGCCAATTGGGGGGCACCCGATATTGACGGCGAAGGCAATAACAGTGTATGGGTTGCTGCAGGTACTACCGAACTTGAATTCCCCATATCGCAGGGTATGGCAGAAACTCTGAAAGCTGGTGGTGGTATCATTGTCGGCGGTGGTAACTACACACTAAAGAAGATTGAGCTGTTCCGCGAGTATCCTACACTTTGGGCGGGCGAATACACTACTGGCTGGTGGTGGTATCTCCCGGCATCTGAGCTTGACCTCTCGGCAATCACGCCAGAAGCCGGCCAAACCATCAGGTTCACGTTCACTCACCATGATGCTCCTCAGACTTTCTGCCTGTGTGATGGTTGGTGGGGGGCTCCTTTCATCCGAGACGGCGGTGAAAGCGACAATAACATCGTTCTTGCTGCCGGTGAGGACTTCCTGGAATTCGAAATCTCGGAAGGTATGGCGGCAACAATGAATGGCGAATCTGAAACAGCTCTCATCATCGGCGGTGACATAACAATCACCAAGATTCAGATTAAGACAGATTAAACTTTATACAAAGAAGTCATAGTCTGGTATCTGTAAACATTTCAAGTCTGCCGGAGAGCTGAAGTTCTTCGGCGGACTTTTTGTAACGTATTTGGAACAAGGATGATTGTATCATTGTGTTTATAGATCTTGGTGATAATAGCGTTGGCATTTGCTTGTGTTTTACTGCTTCTTCGCCTGAAGGCTTTGGAGCAACGAACAGTAGCACAGCCTACGGAGACGGAACGAAAACTCAATTTGCAGAATCTCCTAATAAAAAAGAGACGGGAAACTTACCATCCGGCCATCGGGACCGTAGCCATAATCTGCGTGCATAGTGCATTCAGATGACGAAAAATACTTTATCTTTGCCGACAAACATATTTGCAAGATATCAGGATGAAGAAAAATCTATCCTTACCACCAAGAACATCCTGTAAGATGGAACGATATTTCTATTACCTGCCACTTCTGCTGTCGGGCTGTCTAATGTGCGGTTGCGGCGGAAAGCAAGCGTCCGGGCAAATGCAGAGCCCGGACACGGAAGAAACCATCCCGCACACCGGCACCATGGCGGCACCTGCCCCTCCGGCCCCGCCCAAGAGCCATACTGCCCGTTACCTGGACTCCCTCGGTTTGGTCAACATCGCCGAGGCGGACAGCAGCATTGCCATTGAATTGATGTACACCCACGCCGACAACTTCACCGGAATCCTGTTGTATGAAGACTTGAAGGAAGCCTATCTGCACCCCGATGCCATGGAAAGTCTGAAGCAGGCGCAACGTCTTCTGAAAGAACGGCATCCCGGTTACAGCCTCATCGTATATGACGCCGCGCGCCCCATGTCCGTACAGCAGAAGATGTGGAACGCCGTGAAAGGCACTTCCAAGTACATATATGTCTCCAACCCTTCCCGTGGCGGCGGACTGCATAATTACGGACTGGCAGTAGATATCAGTATTCTCGATGAGAAAGGAGTGCCGCTACCCATGGGCACCCCGGTAGATTACCTGGGCAAAGAAGCCCATATCACGGAAGAGTCCCGGCTCGTAGCACAAGGCAAAATCACGGAACAGGAACGGAAGAACCGGTTACTGCTGCGGCAAGTAATGAAAGAAGCCGGATTCCGCCCGCTGCCCAGTGAGTGGTGGCACTTCAACCGGTACAGCAGGCAGACGGCGCGGGAGAGATATCGGGTCATTCCCTAAAGCCCAGCCCCGATTCTTCCCCTTTAAAGGCAAGTATGACCCTTATTCCAAGCTCATACCAGGTTTCAACACGTCATTCACCTTCTGAGTGAACTCCTTGGAAAGTGTATAGACCGAAGTTGCACGGATATCCTCTACAGACGCACCGAACTTCACCGTATAACGTCCCTTCGCACTGACCCAGCTTTGTACGGCCTCGTCGAAAGAAGCCAAAGCATAATTGGTGACATCAAAAGTCAGCGTTTCACTCTCACCCGGCTGAAGGAGACGGGTCTTGGCAAATGATTTCAACTCAAGGGCCGGTTTCTGCAACCCGCCTCCGGGAGCCGATACATAAAGCTGCACAACTTCCTTGCCCGCCACCTTTCCGGTATTGGTCACAACAATACTGGCCTTGAAACCATCGGCAGATGCTTTCACAGCCGATTTGCCATAACTGAAAGTAGTGTAACTCAAGCCATAACCGAAAGGATAGGACACCTTCTTGCCTGCCGTGGCAAAATAACGGTAGCCCACATTGATGCCCTCTTGATGGAGTGTATAGTCCACATTCCGTTTAGCCCATTTCCCGGCGCCTTCAACGGGCTTTCCCGGTACTTGGGACGCTGTGGTGGGGAAATTCAATGAAGAGGGATGATCCATTGCACTGACAGGGAAAGTCATGGTCAGCTTGCCGGAAGGATTTTCCTTGCCCACCAGCAAATCGGTTACCGAGTTCCCGCCTTCCTCTCCGGGCTGCCATGCCAAAAGGATGGCATCGGGAAGTTCCTTCCAGGAAGCAGTCTCTATCACGCCGCCCGCATTGATGACCACTACCACCTTTTTGCCCTCGGCATGGAAAGCAGCGCACAAGTCATCCAGCAGCTGGCGTTCCTGTGCAGTGAGGTTAAAGTCATCTTTTACCTTCCGATCCCATGCTTCCCCGCCCTGTCTCCCGACAGTAAAGACAGCGACATCCGCTTTCTTGGCCTGCTTGTCAATGCAAGTTCTCGATACGCTCATTTCCGGAAAAATATCACGTCCCCAACGCCAGTCGAAGGAAAGGCGTTCGCTTTCGGTCTTGGCTTCCTGGTAATCCTTATAGGCAAGATAGAGTTTCTTCAAGTCTTCCGTCACTTCCAGTCCGGCATTGTCCAGCCCCTGCATCAGATTTACCACATAAGGCTTGCAGACATTGCCCGAGCCCATACCGCCGGCAATGAAGTCATAGGAAGTGATGCCGAACAAGGCAACTTTCTTCAAGTCCTTCAACGGCAAAGTATTGTCTTCATTCTTCAGCAATACCATACCTTCAGCTGCCGAACGGCGTGTCACGGCCGCATGGGCCTCCAAGGCAGGTTGCTCACTGTATTTATAGCCACGGAAACGGGGAGTCTTCACAATGTATTCCAAT
Organism: Bacteroides fluxus YIT 12057; assembly: GCF_000195635.1. Lineage (GTDB taxonomy): Bacteria > Bacteroidota > Bacteroidia > Bacteroidales > Bacteroidaceae > Bacteroides > Bacteroides fluxus. Next base: position 35,446 of record NZ_GL882637.1, read on the forward strand.
ATCCGCCTCACGCAAGCGTCCACATCCTCTACAGACAGTTCACCGCTTTTCACCTTGGCAATGATTTCTTCACTCTGGGCAGGCATTCCCGGCTCCATCAGGTCATTGCCCGCATGCACCTGGGCGGCAGTATTACGCTGTCCTATCCAATCGGTCATCACAATGCCGTCGAAGCCCCACTCGTCCCGCAGGACGGTAGTCAGCAGCTCACGGTTTTCCTGTGTGTAAACGCCGTTCAACCGGTTGTAAGAAGACATCACTGTCCACGGTTTCCCTTCCTTGACAGCTATTTCAAAACCTTTCAAATAGATTTCACGGACGGCACGCTGAGACACGACCTCATCCACATGGTTGCGGTTGGTCTCCTGGCTGTTGACGGCAAAGTGCTTGATGCTGGTTCCCACTCCGTTCTTCTGGATGCCCCTTACAAAAGCGGCAGCCATCTTGCCCGTCACCAACGGGTCTTCGGAATAGTATTCAAAGTTACGCCCGCAAAGCGGAGAACGGTGAATGTTCATGCCCGGTGCCAGAAGGACATCAATGCCATAATCCAGCACTTCTTCTCCCATAGCCTTTCCTACGGACTCCACCAAATCCACGTTCCAGGTTGTGGCAAGGGAGGTACCTACCGGGAAACCGGTAGCATGATAGGGACGGGAACTGCCTTCACGTGTAGGCTGGATACGAACTCCGGCAGGACCGTCCGACAGGACGGTGGGAGGGATTCCCAAACGCTCGATGCCCTGCGTAAGTCCTGCGGCTCCCGGTACCACAGCTTCAGTGAAACCGATGGTAGTGGCATTTCCGCCGCCGTACGACTTGTTGCGTCCACCTACCAGCAGGGAGGCTTTCTCTTCCAGGGTCATTGCCTTCAGGATTTCATCTACATTACCGGCATTCAGTTTGAGTTGTTGCGCTTCAGCCCGTCCTACCCCGGACAGCAGCAAAGCGACGATAGTAATTTTGTACAGTTTCATAATTGTGTCATTAGTAAATCAGATAATCAGTTTCACCTGCAATATTACCACATTTTTTCGGGATTACACTATCTTTGCACCTCCATTCAACAAGATTATGACATTGAACGAAGACACCCTCCGCTTTATCCGCGAACACCGTCGAGACGACGTGCGTGCCCTTGCCCTGCAGGCACGGAAATATCCGTCGGTGAACATGCCCGCCGCCATCACGCAGATAGCAGGCTGGCAGGCGGCAAAGGAAAAAGTGCCTGCATGGGCACAGACAGAAGGAATTCTCTACCCCGCCCATCTCTCATTGGAACAGTGCTCGTCGGAGCTGACGGCACGCTACAAAGCAGGAATCATCCAAGAGCTGGAAGGGAAAGCATCCGCCGGCACTTTCACCGACCTTACCGGAGGCTTCGGCATAGATTGTGCCTTCCTGTCCTCCTGTTTCCGGAAGGCAACCTACGTGGAACGGCAGGAGCCCCTTTGCGAAATCGCCGCGCATAACTTCCCGCTGCTGGGGCTCGGCCACATCACCGTATGTCATGAAGACAGCGTCCGGTACCTGCAGGAAATGCAGCCTGCCGACTGGATATTCATAGATCCTGCCCGCCGTGACAGCCATGGCGGCAAGACGGTTGCCATCAGCGACTGCGAACCGGACGTGTCCGCACTCGAAGAGTTATTGCTCAAGAAAGCACGGCATATACTCGTCAAGCTGTCCCCCATGCTGGACCTTACTCTGGCATTGAAGGATCTGGAACATGTACAAGAAGCCTGCATCGTATCCGCAGGAAACGAATGCAAGGAATTGCTGCTTGTCTTAGGACGCGGGGAGAGCCCCCGGCCGGAGGACATACCTGTCCGCTGCATAAACCTTGCCGGCGCTTCTTCCGTCCAGTCGCTCACTTTTACCCGCAGACAGGAGAAAGACAGCGCATGCCGGTTGGCCCCCGCACTGCAGTCTTACCTTTACGAACCCAACGCTTCTGTACTGAAAGCCGGTGCATTCCGCAGTGTTTCCCATATATATAAGGTAGAGAAACTGCACCCCAACAGCCACCTTTACACCTCGGACCAGCTCATACCCGACTTTCCGGGACGTAAATTCAAGATTACCGGGCACTGTAGCTTCAACAAGAAAGAGGTGAAAGAGATGATAGGCACAGAAAAAAAGGCAAACCTCACCGTACGCAACTTTCCCGCCAGTGTGGCCGAACTGCGCAAACGGCTGAAGCTGGCAGAGGGGGGAGAGACTTATCTCTTCGCCACGACATTGGCCGACGAGAAAAAAGTATTGATTGGCTGCCGCACGGTCTGAACCGGCTCCCGCAGTTCCATGTCCTCCCGGAAGCGAAGCTCTCTTTTCGCCATTCTTAGGCTTTATGCACCCGCTTACTAAAAGTTATTCGTCCGACAATCGTCTAATTATCGTCCGACACCTGTTGCATTATCGTCCGACAGTTGTCGGACGATAATGCAACAGGTGTCGGACGAATAAATTTATTCCAAGGAGAAATTAACTGACGGCAACTCCCGGAAGAGTCCAATGCCACAACGGCTCCAGACCGAGCGCCACACGTCCTGCATAACGTGGAAGCCGTAACCGTATCGTAACAGAATCGTTACCCGTTCTTCAACCCACCGTAAAACACACGTAACGGGAACCCTCTACTTTTGCGGCAGATTATTAACGGATAATAACAAGTATGAAACAGGTTTTAAGAGCATTCTTATTCTTGCTCCTTTTCACAACAGCCGGCAACGGGGCCATGGCTGACGAAAAAGCAAATATCATCAAACAAGGAACAGTGCGCGGACGTATCATCGACGCAGCCAAACAAACCCTCCCGGGTGCTTCTATCTACATCGAGAAACTACACACCGGCGTAACAAGCGACGTCAACGGCTTCTACACTTTCTCTAACCTTGACCCGGGAACCTATACAGTAAAGGTGAGCTACGTGGGTTACTCCCCCGTGGAACTGAAAATCACCATCCCCGCCGGACGGACACTGGAAAAAGACGTTGTACTGAATGAAGGCGTAGAGCTGCAGGAGGTAGTGATAGGCGGCGCCTTCCAGGGACAGCGACGTGCCATCAACTCACAAAAAAGCACCATGGGAATCACCAACGTCGTCTCTGCCGACCAAGTGGGCAAGTTTCCCGACTCCAACATCGGTGACGCCCTGAAACGCATATCCGGCATCAACGTGCAGTATGACCAGGGTGAGGCACGCTTCGGACAAGTGCGCGGCACAAGCGCAGACCTCAGTTCCGTGACCATCAACGGCAACCGCGTCCCTTCCGCCGAAGGCGACACACGGAATGTACAGCTCGACCTTATCCCCGCCGACATGATCCAGACCATCGAAGTGAACAAAGTGGTGACCTCCGACATGGACGGCGATGCCATCGGCGGATCCATCAACCTGGTCACGAAAAACTCTCCCTACAAACGTACTGTCGCCGCCACCGCCGGAACCGGCTACAACTGGATAAGCGAGAAAGCACAGCTGAACCTTGGGTTTACCTACGGAGACCGTTTCTTCAACGACAAACTGGGGCTGATTGTATCCGCTTCTTACCAGAACGCCCCTTCGGGCTCCTACGACACGGAATTTACCTGGGAGCAGGACGACAACGGAAAAACATACGTCAACGACTACCAAATCCGCCAATATTACGTCACCCGCGAACGCCAAAGCTACTCTGCCGCACTGGACTGGGACCTCAGCGCCAACCACAAACTGACTTTCAAGGGTATCTTCAACAACCGCAACGACTGGGAGAACCGGTACCGCACTACACTGAAAGACCTTGATTCCGACGGCAACGCCACCGTACGCGTGCAGACCAAAGCCGGTACACCGGACAACCGCAACGCCCGCCTGGAGCGCCAGCGCACCATGGACTTCGCCCTCGGCGGCGAACACCTCTTCGGAGCACTTTCCATGGACTGGCACGCAAGCTATGCCAAAGCTACCGAAGAACGCCCGAACGAACGCTACATCGACTTCCAGCTGAAAAAGCAAAAGTTCAACATGGACCTGAGCGACGGACGCCGGCCATACGCCACTCCCAAAGACGGCTATACCATGACGCTGAATGATGAGTTCAGCCTGAAAGAACTGACCGAACAACAAGAGGACATCAAAGAGCAGGACCTCAAGTTTGCAGCCAACTTCAAATTGCCTTTCAAGAACGGAAACAAACTGAAATTCGGCGCCAAGGTAGTGCGCAAGACCAAAGACAAAGAAGTCGATTTCTATGAATACTCCCCGCTGGACGAGGATGCCTTCATGACCAACAGCCTGAAGAACACGGTGGACCAGACCAACAAGAATTTCATGCCCGACAATAAATACCAAGCAGGAATCTATGCCGGCAAGGAATATGTAGGCTCACTGAATCTGAACGACCCTTCCCTCTTCGAGAAAGAACAGGTGCAAGAGGAATTGGCAGGCAACTTCGAAGCCCGCGAGACAGTCACTTCCGGCTACATCCGCTTCGACCAGAAACTGACAAGGAATGTGGAGCTGATGTCCGGCCTCCGCATAGAAAACACCAGCCTTGCCTATACCGGACGCACATACGACGCCGATGAAGACCTGACCAGCAAGACAGACCGCCAACGCAACAGTTACGTCAACTTCCTGCCGTCACTGCTCGTCAAATGGAATGTAAACGATGACTTCAAGGTACGCGGTTCGTTTACCCAGACCTTGTCACGCCCCAAATACTCGGCACTTGTACCCAGCGTCAACATCAAACGTTCCGACAATGAAATCACCATCGGAAACTCCGACTTGAAGCCGACCGTATCCTACAACTTCGACCTCAGCGCCGACTACTACTTCCGCAGCATCGGTCTGGTCAGCGCCGGCCTCTTCTACAAAAAAATCGATGACTTCATCGTAAACCAGATCAGCACCAACTACGAGTACCAGGGCAATGTATATACCCGCTTCACACAACCCAAGAATGCAGGCAATGCCAATCTGATAGGCCTGGAGCTCTCCTATCAACGTGATTTCAGCTTCATAGCACCGGCCTTGAAGTGTGTAGGTTTCTACGGGACATATACTTATACCCACTCCCGCATAGAGAATTTCAACTTCGAAGGACGCGAGAACGAAAAAAATCTCAGCATGCCGGGTTCACCCGAACATACGGCCAACGCCTCGCTCTACTTCGAGAAAGGCGGACTGAACCTGCGCCTGAGCTACAACTTCGCTTCCGACTTCATCGACGAAATGGGCGAGAGCACCTTCTATGACCGCTACTATGACAAAGTGAACTACATGGATGCCAATGCCAGCTATACCTTCGGAAAGAAAGTGAAGACTACCTTCTATGCCGAAGCCAACAACCTGCTGAACCAACCGCTGCGTTACTACCAGGGAACGAAGGACCGTACCATGCAGGCCGAATACTATGGAGTGAAGGTTAATGCCGGAGTGAAAATCAATTTTTAAAATAAGTACCAGAACATGATGAAGAAACTATACCTTTTATTATTCGCCGCCCTGCTTTGCCAGGCGGCAACCGCCCAGATCACCGACTATTCCATCTTTGACAAGAAGTTCAACTTCTACGTTGCCAACGACCTGGGACGCAACGGCTACTATGACCAGAAGCCCATTGCCGAACTGATGGGGCAGATGGCCGAGAACGGAGCGGATCCCGAATTCGTACTTGCCACCGGAGATGTACACCACTTTGAAGGCGTACGCAGTGTGAACGACCCGCTTTGGATGACCAACTACGAACTGATTTACAGCCATCCGGAGCTGATGATTGACTGGTTCCCCTTATTGGGAAACCATGAATACCGCGGCAATACGCAGGCCGTACTCGACTACAGCAAGATCAGCCGCCGCTGGACAATGCCCGCCCGTTATTATACCAAGACTTTCGAAGACAAAGGCGCCACTATCCGCATTGTCTGGGTGGACACCGCCCCGATGATCGACAAATACCGCAACGAAAGCGAGACTTATCCCGATGCCTGCAAGCAGGATTGCCAAAAGCAGCTTGCCTGGGTGGACTCCGTATTGACTGCCGCCAAGGAAGACTGGGTCATCGTGGCCGGACACCATCCCATCTATGCCGAAACCCCGAAGGACGAAAGCGAACGCCGGGATATGCAAAACCGTCTCGACCCCGTCTTGCGCAAGCACAAGGTGGATATGTATATCTGCGGGCATATCCATAACTTCCAGCATGTACGCGTGGCAAGCAGCGACATCGACTATATCACCAATTCAGCCGGCTCACTCGCCCGCAAGGTGAAGCCCATCGAAGGAACCGTATTCTGTAGTCCCGAACCGGGCTTCTCTATCGTGTCGGCCAACAAACGAACACTGGAGCTGCGCATGATCGACAAGAAAGGAAACGTACTGCACACGGTGACACGCAGCAAATAATCCACCGCACCTCAACATAACTTTTTCATGCAAAAAGGAAGGTTCTGTTGAGGTTTGCACTATCTTTGTATCCAAAATAAACATTCTTATGGATATATTGTTTCTTGTCGGAGGACTGCTCCTCATTCTTCTGGGTGCCAACGGACTGACTGACGGCGCCGCTTCTGTCGCCAAACGTTTCCGCATACCGTCCATCGTCATCGGGCTTACCATCGTCGCTTTCGGTACTTCCGCACCGGAGCTTACCGTCAGCATATCTTCTGCCCTGAAAGGCAGTGCAGACATCGCCATCGGCAATGTGGTAGGAAGCAATATATTCAACACCTTGATGATCGTGGGCTGTACAGCCCTTTTTGCCCCGATAGCCATCACCCGCAATACGCTGAAGCGCGAAATCCCCCTTTGCATCCTCTCGTCCTTCGCCTTGCTGATTTGCGCCAACGACATTTTCCTGGACGGTAGCCGGGAAAACATACTCAGCATCACCGATGGACTGTTGCTGCTGTGCTTCTTTGCCATCTTCCTAAGCTACACCTTCGCCATCGCAAAAAGAGACGGAGAAATGAAGGAAACCTCGCAGAGTGAGGAGGAAGAAATCAGACAACTGCCTATGTGGAAATCTGCCTTGTACATTCTCGGCGGACTTGCCGGACTCATCGTCGGAGGCAACTTCTTTGTAGAGGGCGCCAGCGGCATAGCCCGCAGTCTGGGTGTCAGCGAGTCTGTCATCGGCCTCACGCTCGTGGCAGGCGGAACTTCGCTGCCCGAACTTGCCACCTCCATCGTCGCCGCCTTGAAGAAAAACCCCGAAATAGCCATCGGCAACGTCATCGGCAGCAATCTCTTCAATATATTCTTCGTGCTGGGCTGTTCGGCTTCCATCACTCCGCTGCACCTGACGGGCATCACCAATTTCGACCTGTGGGTACTGGTCGGCTCCAGCCTCCTGCTCTGGCTGTTCGGCGTGTTTTTCGGGAAACGCACCATCACCCGGATGGAAGGGAGCATTCTGATTCTCTGCTATGTGGCTTACACGGCTGTACTGATATATAGTCTCTGACAACAAATCTCCAGACACCCTGCAAGGCATTTTAAAGGTTATCACGTCTCTCCAAATAAGGCAAGCCGCACCTCGGCATAAAAAATAAGCAAGCTTATTTTTTTATGCCCTCAGTTTGCATTACCTTTGTCGCCTCAATATTAAACAACTATGGCAATTACAATCAAAAAAGTAACCACAAGACGGGAGCTGGAGCGCTTCATCCGTTTCAACTACCTGCTATACAAAAACAACCCTTATTCCGTCCCCGACCTCTTCGATGACATGCTCAATACCTTCAACAAGAAGAAGAACGCTGCATTCGAATTCTGCGAAGCCGACTATTTCCTGGCTTATCGGGAAGGTAAAATCGTAGGACGCGTAGCTGCCATCATCAACCACAAGGCCAACCAAACCTGGAACAAGAAGGAAGTCCGCTTCGGCTGGATAGACTTCATCGACGATGCGGAAGTTTCCGACGCCTTGATTCGCACCGTGGAAAAATGGGGAAAGGAACGGGGAATGACACATATACAAGGCCCGCTGGGATTCACCGACTTCGATGCCGAAGGCATGCTTGTCGAAGGATTCGACCAGCTCAGCACCATGGCCACCATCTACAACTATCCCTACTACCCGCAGCACATGGAGCGCATGGGATTCGGGAAGGATGCCGATTGGGTGGAATACAAAATCTACATCCCGGATGCCATACCGGACAAGCACAAGCGTATCTCCGACCTCATCCAACGCAAATATAACCTCAAGATAAAGAAATATACGTCTGCCAAGAAGATTGTCCGCGACTACGGCCAAGCCATTTTCGAACTGATGAACGAAGCCTATCAGCCACTCTACGGCTATTCTGCACTGTCACAACAGCAGATTGACCAGTACCTCAAGATGTACCTGCCCATCCTCGACCTGCGCATGGTGACGCTGATTACCGATGCCGACGACCAACTGCTTGCCGTAGGAATCTCCATGCCGTCCCTCGCCGAGGCCTTGCAGAAAGCCCACGGCCGTCTGCTTCCTATGGGCTGGTACCATCTCCTCAAAACTATCTTCTTGAGAAAATACCCGAAAATGCTTGACCTGCTGCTGGTTGCCGTAAAACCGGAATACCAGAACAAGGGCGTCAATGCACTGCTGTTCTCCGACCTTATCCCCGTCTATCAGAAACTTGGTTTCGAGTATGCCGAAAGTAATCCGGAACTGGAACTGAACGGCAAAGTACAAGCCCAATGGGAGTACTTCAAGACGGAACAGCACAAACGGAGAAGATGCTTCGTGAAGGAAATCCAATGAAAACAGTTTCTTAAAAACTTCCTTGTTTTTTGCGAACCTCCGATTTTATAGTTACTTTTGCGCAAAGCACCTATAAATAGGCATTTAACAACAAACTAAATGGAAGATAACAATAATATGACCCTGCCGCTGGAAGAGGCTGACCACAACATCACAGAAACCTCTGCTTCCAGCGTGGAATATACCGACGACAACATCCGCCATCTGGACGACATGGAGCATATCCGTGTCCGTTCAGGCATGTACATAGGCCGTCTGGGCGACGGCTCGCAGAACGATGACGGCATCTATGTGCTGCTGAAGGAAGTTATGGACAACAGCATCGACGAGTTCAAGATGGGCGCCGGAAAGCGTATAGAAGTGACTATAGAAGACAGTCTGCGCGTCAGCGTCCGCGACTACGGACGAGGCATTCCGCAAGGCAAACTGGTAGAGGCGGTCAGCAAGCTGAATACCGGAGGTAAATATGACTCGAAGGCTTTCAAGAAAAGCGTCGGGCTGAACGGCGTGGGCATCAAGGCTGTCAATGCGCTGAGCAGCCGTTTCGAGGTACGCAGCTACCGTGAAGGCAAGGTACGTACCGCCATCTTTGAAAAAGGCACGCTGTTAAGTGACGTGACCGAAGACTCGGCGGAAGAGAACGGGACCTATATCTTCTTCGAACCGGACGCCACACTCTTTCTGAACTACTCCTTCCAGAACCAGTTTGTAGAAACGCTGTTGCGTAACTACACGTATCTGAACACGGGACTTACCTTCATCTACAACGGCCAGCGCATCGTTTCCCGCCACGGACTGGAGGACTTGCTGAAAGACAACATGACCAGCGAAGGCCTCTACGACATCATCCACCTGAAAGGAGAGGACATCGAGATAGCCTTCACACACACCAACCAATACGGCGAGGAGTACTACTCCTTTGTCAACGGACAGCACACTACCCAGGGCGGTACGCACCAGACTGCCTTGAAAGAGCACATTGCCCGCACCATCAAAGAGTTCTACAACAAGAACCAGGAGTATGCCGACATACGCAACGGGCTGGTGGCCGCCATCGCCATCGACGTGGAGGAACCCATGTTCGAGAGCCAAACCAAAACGAAACTGGGAAGCAACAACATGTGGCCCGCCGCACCGCAGGAGCACAAGCCCGCGGGTCCCACAGTGAACAAATACGTAGGAGACTTCATCAAGACGGAAGTAGATAATTACCTCCACAAGAACCCGCTTGTGGCCGAAGTGATGCTGCAAAAGATACAGGACTCCGAGAAAGAGCGCAAAGCCATTGCCGGGGTCACCAAGCTGGCACGCGAACGCGCCAAGAAGGCCAACCTGCACAACCGCAAGCTGCGCGACTGCCGCTACCACTTGAGTGACGGCAAAGGCAAGGACCAGGAGGCCGAATCGTGCATCTTCATCACCGAGGGAGACTCCGCCAGCGGTTCCATCACCAAGAGCCGTGATGTAAATACCCAAGCGGTATTCAGCCTGCGCGGCAAACCGCTCAACTCTTACGGCCTGACCAAAAAAGTGGTTTATGAGAATGAGGAATTTAACCTGCTGCAGGCAGCCTTGAATATAGAAGACGGCATAGAAACACTGCGCTACAACAAAGTCATCGTCGCCACCGATGCCGATGTGGACGGCATGCACATCCGCCTGCTGATCATCACTTTCTTCCTGCAGTTCTTCCCCGACCTGATAAAGAAAGGGCACGTATATATCCTGCAAACCCCCTTGTTCCGTGTACGCAACAAGAAGAAAACCAACTATTGCTATACAGAGGACGAACGCATCAAGTCCATCGAGGAACTGGGTCCCAACCCCGAAATCACGCGATTCAAAGGTCTGGGAGAAATCTCGCCCGACGAGTTCAGGCATTTCATCGGCAAGGACATGCGTCTGGAACAAGTGTCTCTCCGTAAGACAGACCTCGTAAAGGAACTGCTGGAATTCTACATGGGCAAGAATACCATGGAACGGCAAAACTTTATCATCAACAATTTAGTTATAGAAGAAGATTTGGCATCATGAGAAGAGCAATCTTTCCGGGAACATTCGACCCCTTTACCATCGGGCACTCCTCGGTAATAAACCGCGCGCTGACCTTTATAGACGAGATCGTCATAGGAATCGGTATCAACGAGAACAAAAACACGTATTTCCCTACCGAGAAGCGCGAAGATATGATACGGAACCTCTACCGGAACGAGCCGCGCATCATTGTACAGTCGTATGACTGCCTGACCATTGACTTTGCCAAGCAGATGAATGCCAATCTGATCATACGTGGCATCCGTACCGTAAAGGACTTCGAATACGAGGAAACCATTGCGGACATCAACCGGAAACTGACCGGCATCGAGACCATCCTGCTCTTCACCGAGCCGGAACTTACCTGTGTCAGTTCCACTACCGTGCGCGAACTGCTGAAATACGGCAAGGACATAAGCATGTTCATACCGGAAGGAATGGAAATATAAAGAAACAAGATATGAAAAAAGTTCTATTCATTATTATATGTATGTGCGCCGTGACAGTACGGGCGCAAAAACCGAATAACGAGGCTATACGCAAGTTGCAGATGGCAGAGTTTGCCATAGCCAACTTATATGTAGATAAGGTGGACGAAAACAAACTGGTGGAAGAAGCCATCATTAAAATGCTGGCACAACTCGATCCGCATTCTACCTATAACAATGCAGAAGAGGTAAAGAAAATGAACGAGCCCCTGCAAGGTAATTTCGAGGGTATCGGCGTACAGTTCCAGATGATAGAAGATACCCTGCTCGTGATACAGCCCGTAAGCAACGGGCCGTCCGAAAAAGTGGGCATCCTTGCCGGAGACCGTATCGTGGCAGTCAACGACAGCGCCATCGCCGGAGTCAAGATGGGTACGGAGGATATCATGGCACGGCTGCGCGGCCCGAAAAACTCGGAAGTCAAACTTACCATTGTACGGCGCGGCGTGGACGACGCACTGCACTTCACCGTAAAACGTGACAAGATTCCCATCCTCAGCCTGGATGCAGCCTACATGATACAACCCAAGACAGGGTATATACGTATCAACCGTTTTGCCGCTACTACCGCCGAAGAATTTACACAGGCGTTGAAAGAGCTCCAGAAGAAAGGCATGAAAGACCTGATCCTCGACCTGCAAGGAAACGGCGGAGGCTATCTGAATGCAGCCATAGACCTTGCCAACGAGTTTCTCGGGCAGAAGGAACTGATTGTCTATACCGAAGGACGTGCCGCCCGTCGCAGCGATTTCTTCGCCAAGGGTACCGGAAACTTCAAGGAAGGACGTCTCATTGTCCTGGTAGATGAATATTCGGCTTCTGCCAGCGAAATTGTGACCGGCGCCATACAAGACTGGGACAGAGGAGTCGTGGTAGGACGCCGTACTTTCGGAAAAGGACTGGTACAACGTCCCATCGATTTGCCGGACGGTTCCATGATACGCCTGACCATAGCGCGCTACTATACTCCTGCCGGACGTTGCATCCAGAAGCCCTACGACAACACCGCCAATCTTGACGGTAGAGTGAAAGGCGGAGACAGCCAGGAAAAATACAACCAGGAACTGATAGACCGCTTCAACCATGGAGAAATGATCCATGCGGACAGCATTCACTTTGCCGACTCCCTGAAAGTGCAGACCAAACGCCTGGCACGCACCGTTTACGGTGGAGGCGGCATTATGCCGGATTTCTTTGTCCCGATAGATACCGCCCAATACACAGACTATCACCGGAACCTTGTAGCCAAGGGCGTAGTCATCAAGGCAACAACCGGTTATATCGAAAAACACCGGAAAGAATTGCAGAACAGATACAAAAAGTTCGAAGCTTTCAACGACAAGTTTGAGATAGACGATGACTTCCTTGCCGAAATCCGTGCCCTTGCGGACAAAGAGAAAATCAAATTCAACGAAAAGCAATATAACCAATCGCTGCCGCTGATCAAGACACAACTCAAAGCCCTGATCGCCCGTGACCTATGGGACATGGATGAGTACTTCCAAGTGATGAACGCCACAAACAACAGCGTGCAGCAGGCTTTGAAGGTGTTGAATGAAGATATCTACAGCACTATGATCCGACAGTAATCGGAAGAGCGTCAAAAGTATATGGATACTTTCATTTTTCAGGCGCGGATTTCATGGATTAGGTAAACAAAATCCATGAGATCCGCGCCTAAAATCAATCTCCGAACAGCCATTTGTTCAGCCAGCGGTTCACGTAGATATTAAGGACGGCGCATCCTGCACCGATGGCAGCACCCGCCAATACATCCGACGGATAATGCACCCCCTCGTTCATGCGTGATACCCCTACTGAACAAGCCCACAGGGCAGAGGGGGCAATGACATACCATTTGGGATATTTCACACTCAAGGAAGTGGCAAGTGCAAAAGCCGTTGCCGTATGCCCGGAAGGAAACGACGGACTGCTTTCACGGCTATACGGATGTATCCTGTCAGGATATTTATCGTATGGCCGTTCACGGTCCACCAAATATTTCATGCCGTATGTCACCACAAACGCACCTGCCACACTGGTACCCACATATACGGCGTCCTTCAACAAGTCTTTGTCATGCCTGATCCACGCAGCTACCGCCATCGCCACCGGCACGCCGACAGCAACGTAGGGCTCCGAACGGGAAATCACCTTATTATAATTGCGAATAAACTTACCGTCCCAACTATTTATTTGATGTACAGTATTGACATCCCAATTCTGTGCTGATAAATTTGATACAACAAGGAAAACAAGATATACAAAAAAAATACTCCTTTTCATAAAATCTTCGTATTAAGTGATTGCAAAGATAGCCCAAATAGTAATAGTATTCACAAAAAAATTCTATCTTTGTTCCCGTATTTATAATAATCCGCCTATCATTTCATGACAATGGATACTTGTTGCACCCGGCAAATCAATTGTACTACATGTCCCAAAATCTCAGAAGGAGTGTTGGTGTATAACCAATTCTCGCAAGGGCAATATTTCCCTGCCGAAAAATGCACACAGAACTGCATGATCTTCATGCTGAAAGGTGACCTGCTCATAAACAGCGCAGAGTATCCGGGAACCACTCTGCACAGCAACCAGATCATACTGCAAGCCATCGGCTCCACAATGGAACTGCTGGCCCTTACCGATGTGGAATACATTGTTTACCGGTTCACCGAGCTCCCCGCGCTTTGCGAGGAGCGCTATAAGGAAATACTCAACCGTTCCGAAGCCCCCTTGACCTACACTCCCCTGACAGCTATTCCAAAGCTGAAATATCTGCTGAAAGACCTTGCCGAGTATCTGAGGGAACAGTCTCCGGCCTGCGGCAAATACATCGACATCAAATGCCAGGAGCTGGTTTACATTCTCACATGCTATTATCCGTTGCCCCAGATCAGTACATTCTTCTACCCCATCAGTACCTATACCGAAAGTTTCCATTATTTCGTCATGCAGAATTATGACAAAGTAAAGAATGTGGAGGAGTTTGCCCACCTTGGAGGATATACGACGACCACCTTCCGGCGACTGTTTAAAAACATGTATAACGTACCGGTATATGAATGGATTCTGGACAAGAAACGTGAAGGTATCCTGAACGACCTGCAACATACCAAACAACGCATATCCGCCATCAGCGCCCGCTATGGCTTCGACTCCCTGTCCCACTTCGCACACTTCTGCAAAGACTCTTTCGGGGATACGCCCCGTTCTCTGCGTAAACGCTCCGCCAATGGAGAAAGGATCACCATCATCTGCAAAGAGAAGGCCGGAGAGGACAACAGCGGCACAAAACCTGCTGATCTGTAATATCTATATCCCTGACTTACGGGATATATAGATGCAACATACGGGATCTATAGATACAACGTGTCAGGAATATAGATGTGACAAGTCGGGCATATAGATACGACAAGTCAAATATATAGATACAATCCCCCGGACTTATTACGGAATTATTTCTTTAATTCCTTGTTTAATCAATGGATTTCCCCTATTTTTGCGAAACATTTACATAAGTGTCTTTGTAGAAAATATTTTCTAACTATTAAATAATTTAAATTCAATCATTTATGTGGTTAAGTAATTCATCTGTAGGAAGGAAAGTGGTGATGAGTATTACCGGTATCGCCCTTGTCCTGTTTCTGACATTTCACATGGCGATGAACCTTGTTGCATTAATCTCCGCCGAGGGATACAACATGGTTTGTGAGTTCCTGGGAGCAAACTGGTATGCATTGGTGGCAACGGCAGGTCTGGCTGCCTTGTTTATCATCCATATCATCTACGCTTTCTGGTTGACTATGCAAAACCGCAAGGCACGCGGTAACGAGCGTTATGCCGTAGTAGAAAAACCGAAAACCGTAGAATGGGCTTCCCAAAACATGCTCGTATTGGGTATCATCGTAATCGTAGGCTTAGGTCTGCACCTGGTAAACTTCTGGTCCAAGATGCAGCTCCCCGAGTTGATGCACAACATGGGTGCACATGCCGACACGCTGACTCTGGCTTATGCAGCCAACGGTGTCTATCACATCCAGAACACTTTCTCCAACCCGGTATTTGTAGTGCTTTACCTCATCTGGCTGGGCGCGCTGTGGTTCCACCTGACTCACGGTTTCTGGAGCTCCATGCAGTCTCTGGGCTGGAACAACAAAGTATGGATTAACCGTTGGAAATGTATTTCCGGCATCTACTCCACTATCGTTGTTGTATGCTTCGCTCTGGTAGTTGTCGTATTCTTCATCAAATCACTGATGTGCGGCGGCGCTTGCTAAGAAAGTAAATTGTAAATGATTAAATTGTAATAGCATTATGACTAAGATAGATTCTAAAATACCGGAAGGACCGGTAGCTGAGAAATGGACCAATTATAAAGCTCACCAAAAATTAGTGAACCCTGCCAACAAACGCCGTCTGGACATCATCGTAGTAGGAACCGGACTTGCCGGTGCCAGTGCTGCCGCTTCCCTCGGTGAAATGGGTTTCAGAGTATTCAACTTCTGCATCCAGGATTCTCCGCGCCGTGCACACTCTATCGCTGCACAGGGCGGTATCAATGCTGCAAAGAATTACCAAAACGACGGTGACTCCGTTTACCGTCTGTTCTACGATACAGTAAAGGGCGGTGACTACCGTGCCCGCGAGGCCAACGTTTACCGTCTGGCTGAAGTATCCAACAATATCATCGACCAATGCGTTGCACAAGGCGTTCCTTTCGCCCGCGAATACGGCGGTACGCTGGACAACCGTTCTTTCGGTGGCGCACAGGTATCCCGTACTTTCTACGCTAAAGGCCAGACCGGACAGCAGCTGCTGCTGGGCGCATACTCTGCATTGAGCCGCCAGGTGAACGTAGGTACCGTGAAACTATATACCCGCTATGAGATGGAAGACGTTGTCCTCATTGACGGACGCGCCCGCGGTATCATTGCAAAGAACCTCGTTACCGGTAAATTGGAACGTTTTGCCGCCCATGCAGTAGTTATCGCTACCGGAGGTTACGGCAACGCCTACTTCCTTTCTACCAACGCCATGGCATGTAACTGCTCTGCAGCAATGGCTTGCTACCGTAAAGGTGCGTGGTTTGCCAACCCGGCTTACGTGCAGATTCACCCCACTTGTATTCCGGTTCACGGTGACAAGCAGTCCAAGTTGACTTTGATGTCCGAATCTCTGCGCAACGACGGACGTATCTGGGTTCCGAAGAAGCTGGAAGACGCCAAGAAACTGCAAGAAGGTACACTGCAAGGAAAAGACATTCCCGAAGAAGACCGCGACTACTATCTGGAACGCCGCTATCCGGCATTCGGTAACCTCGTTCCGCGTGACGTTGCCAGCCGTGCCGCCAAAGAACGTTGCGACAAAGGCTATGGCGTGAACAACACAGGCCTTGCCGTATTCCTTGACTTCAGCGATGCCATCAACCGCTTAGGTGTCGACGTGGTGCGTCAGCGTTACGGCAACCTCTTCGACATGTATGAAGAAATCACCGACGTGAACCCCGAACACAACCCGATGATGATTTATCCGGCTATCCACTACACCATGGGTGGTATCTGGGTTGACTACGAACTGATGACCTCCGTCAAGGGTCTGTTCGCTATCGGTGAATGCAACTTCTCCGACCACGGTGCAAACCGCCTCGGCGCTTCCGCACTGATGCAAGGTTTGGCCGACGGTTACTTCGTATTGCCCTATACTATCCAGAACTATCTGGCCGACCAGATTACCGTTCCCCGCTTCTCTACCGACCTGCCTGAATTTGCTGCTGCAGAAAAGGCTATCCAGGACAAGATTGACTGGATGATGAACATCAAGGGTAAAAAGTCCGTTGACTCCATCCACAAAGAGCTGGGTCATGTAATGTGGGAATATGTAGGTATGGGACGTACCGCAGAAGGTCTGAAAGAAGGCTTGAAGAGACTGAAAGAAATCCGTAAAGAGTTCGAAAAAGAACTGTTCATCCCCGGTGAAAAAGAAGGCATGAACGTAGAGCTTGACAAAGCTATCCGTCTGTACGACTTTATCATAATGGGCGAGCTTGTTGCTTACGACGCCTTGAACCGCAACGAAAGCTGCGGTGGCCACTTCCGTGAAGAATACCAGACTGAAGAAGGCGAAGCCAAGCGTGACGACGAGAACTACTTCTACGTTGCTTGCTGGGAATACCAAGGCTCTGATGAAAAAGAACCGGTATTGCTGAAAGAACCTTTGGTTTACGAAGCGATCAAAGTACAGACTCGTAACTATAAGAGCTAAGTAAGTTAGTTATTATTAACCCGCTATGAGCAGGAGTTCCCGTAACTCGCTGCTTGTAGCCCATAACAGTTCTAAAACAATGGATAAAAATATATCATTTACGCTCAAGGTATGGCGCCAGAAGGGTCCGAAAGCAAAAGGCGCTTTTGAAACATACCAAATGAAAGATATTCCGGGCGATACTTCATTCCTCGAAATGCTGGATATTCTGAACGAACAACTCATCAGCGAGGGCAAGGAGCCGGTTGTGTTTGACCATGACTGCCGCGAAGGTATCTGCGGTATGTGCTCTCTTTACATCAACGGTCATCCGCACGGTCCTGCAACAGGTGCCACTACCTGTCAGATTTATATGCGCCGTTTCAACGACGGTGACACTATCACTGTTGAGCCATGGCGTTCTGCCGGCTTCCCGGTAATCAAGGACTTGATGGTGGATCGTACCGCTTTCGACAAGATCATGCAGGCCGGCGGTTACGTCAGCGTACGCACGGGAGCTCCCCAGGATGCCAACGCGATCTTGATTCCGAAGCCCATTGCCGATGAAGCTATGGATGCCGCTTCCTGTATCGGTTGCGGTGCTTGTGTAGCTGCTTGTAAGAATGGTTCGGCCATGCTGTTCGTTTCCGCTAAAGTCAGCCAGCTGAATCTGCTGCCCCAAGGCAAGCCGGAAGCGTTACGCCGTGCAAAAGCCATGTTGAGCAAGATGGATGAGCTGGGATTCGGTAACTGTACAAACACTCGTGCTTGTGAGGCAGAATGTCCGAAGAACGTTTCTATCAGCAACATTGCCCGCTTGAACCGTGACTTCATCATTGCGAAGTTGAAAGACTGATCAGCACTTTCTACATTTGATTAATATCACAAAGAACTCCTCTTCCGGGAAACCGGCGGGGGAGTTTTTTTTATGAGGAAGCTTTATTATCATTTCGCCACCCATTTAACGCATATGGAATACAAAAAGATAACTCGTGTGCGAAAACAGCAAAAAATCAGTGAAATAGTTTTAAAAGGAACGCCGTGACAGGACTGATATTTGGAAGATACGGACAGAACCTTTACATTTGCAATGTGATTTTTTTCATAGTATTAGATTTAAGGTTAACAAAGGTTGGAGTACAGCGGTACTCCTTTTTTTATGCCTCCCAATAAGGAGTCCTTTTATCTTAAGTGATAGACTCCGCCCACCAACGCTTTCACCACCCCTTTCATTTCCAGTTCAAAAAGTAAGGCACTCATCCGGTTTACCGGCAGGTTGGCCTCTACCACCAGTGTATTGATGTGCAGGTCGCCCCGACAGGACAGGATATGCACCACCCCCTCTTCCTCCTCCGACAGATCCGGAAAAAGATTCCGCTGGACGGCTTCGGGTTTTTCCGCTTTTGAAACAGGCATCCATCCCATAGCGCAGACCAGATCCTCCGCAGACTGGATCAACGCCGCCTTATTGTCACGTATCAACCGGTTACAACCGATAGAAGCAGCATCCGACGCACGCCCCGGAACGGCAAAACAATCACGGTGATATCCCACCGCCAAATCAGCGGTGATGAGCGAACCTCCTTTTTCGGAAGACTCTACCACCACCGTAGCGTCACACATACCCGCCACGATGCGGTTGCGGCTGACAAAGTTGAAGCGGTCAGGATTGGTTTCGGTAAGAAATTCTGTAAGCAGGCCACCATCCGCCAACATATCGACAGCCGTCTTGCGGTGTACGAATGGATAAATACGGTCCATCCCATGCGCCAGCACCGCCACGGTGGAAAGCCGGTTTGCCAGCGCAGCACGATGTGCGTGGATATCAATTCCATACGCCAGCCCGCTGACAACCAACACATCCGGGCAAAGCACAGCCATCTCATGCAGGAAATCGGCACAAAACTGTTTCCCGTAATCGGTGGCACGGCGAGTACCGACCATATTGATAACCCGGAGCCGGTTAAAGTCTGTATTTCCTTTGAAGAACAATACGATGGGAGCATCCTCACACTCTCGCAAACGAGAAGGATAAGCCTCATCTTTCAACGTCAGACAAGAGATACGGTTTTTCTCCACAAATTCCATCTCCTGCCCGGCACGAAGAAAGGCGGCAGGACAATCAAGTGCAGTGACCGTGGCAGGATTGATGCCCGGAAGAATTTCAGGAAGCTCCTTACGGTTGCGGAACACCTCTACGGCACTGCCCGCCCCCTCTATCAAACGTTTCGCCCCGATATGTCCTATACCGGGGCAAAGCGTGAGGGCTATACTGCATATGCGTTCGTCACTGTTCATGATTGAGGTAGGGGGCAAAGACGTTGTCAAATAACTCGCTGTCGCTCAAACGTCCGTTTACCACACATACCGTTTCAACCACCGACTTAATGGCTACTTTATTATCACACTTGCGGAAAATATCCTGGTAGAAAACATACTTGATGCCTTCCTTTTTCATGTACAATCTGGATACAAATTCATCGCCGCTCTTCAGAGGTGTCTTGAATGCCATGCTGATGCGTGCCACCACCGGATCCACTCCCTGTTCATGGAGCCCGGCAAAGCTGACGCCCGCGCTCAACAAGAACTCATGGCGCGTATGTTCCAGATAGTGCTGATAGTTGGCATTGTTGACAATACCCTGCAGGTCGCATTCATAATCACGCACCTTCATCTCCAGTTCATAAATATACTTCTCCATAATGGTCTTCATATTGTATCATTTTCTGATAGGTCAACCTCGTTGCTTCTCCACATCCAGGCCCTTGAACTTTTTCAGTTCTTCTACGGAAACCAGCTTGTAAAGCTTGTCGCTCGGACGTATCTTCACCGATTTCATCGAGAAATGCTGCCCTTTCCTTACAGTCTGTACGGGCTTCAAGTCAACACGCGCCTCGTCCAAAGTGACGAATTCCGCACCGGTCGTAGGTCCTGTTATCAGCAACTTGTCTCCTACACTGACTTCGGCAGCCTCTACCAGGAACTCCGCCACACCGATATTGCTGAAATAGCGGATGCCCTTACCCACATAAATCTTACGCTCTGTGGCGGCGGAACCGTAATTCCTGGTCCATTCGCCCAAGCGTTGTCCCAAGTAGTAGCCGTCCCAGAAGCCACGGTTAAAGACCGTCTTCAGCCGTTCGTCCCAAACGGTGATCTTCTCGTCGGTGAAGGTACCGTCCAAATAAGCACGGATAGCTTCCTTGTAACATTCTACTACGGTACGCACATATTCGGGGCCGCGGGCACGCCCTTCTATCTTGAACACACGCACACCGGCATCCAGCATCTTGTTCATGAAGTGAATGGTCTTCAGGTCCTTGGGCGACATGATATATTGGTTGTCCACTTCCAGTTCCACATCCGTCTCCTTGTCGCGCACGGTGTAGCTGCGGCGGCAAACCTGCATGCAGGCTCCCCGGTTGGCAGAGTGGTTCATTTCGTGCAAGGAAAGGTAACACTTGCCGGACACTGCCATGCAGAGCGCACCGTGGCAGAACATCTCTATACGTATCTGCTCCCCGCCGGGGCCGCAGATATTCTCCTCACGGATATGGCGGTAGATTTCCGCCACCTGCTCCAGATTCAGTTCGCGTGCCAGCACCACCACATCGGCAAACTGCGCATAGAAGCGCAGCGCCTCCACATTGCTGATGTTGAGCTGTGTGCTGAGGTGCACCTCCTGCCCTATACTGCGGGCATAGCTCATCACCGCCACGTCCGCCGCAATCACGGCGGAAATGCCGGCCTCATGAGCGGCATCCACGATGGTGCGCATCAAGGGTATATCATTGTCGTAGATGATGGTATTTACCGTAAGATAACTTTTCATCCCGTGCTCGTCACACGTCCGGGCTATCTCGCGCAAATCATCAATCGTAAAGGTATTCGCCGAACGGGCACGCATGTTCAGGTTCTCGATGCCGAAATAGACAGAGTCGGCACCTGCCTGTATGGCTGCCGCAAGCGACTCGCGTGAGCCTACCGGAGCCATGATTTCGAAATCTTTTATTGTAGCGTTCATATTATCTTCTTTAATAAACATGTACAAAGGTAGGCTTTTTTTCCGTACTTTTGCACGAAACAGACAGGCACTTGTGTCTGATTTCCTATTAAATTTATGAAAATCAAAGAAATAGAATTTGGCAAGTATCCTACATTCCTCGCTCCGATGGAGGATGTCACCGACCCGGCTTTCCGCCTGATGTGCAAGCAGTTCGGGGCAGACATGGTATATACCGAGTTCGTTTCTGCAGACGCCTTGATACGTTCTGTAGGCAAGACCCGGCAGAAGCTGAACATCAGCGACGCAGAACGGCCCGTAACCATACAGATATACGGGCGGGACACGGAAACGATGGTGGAAGCCGCCCGCATCGTGGAACAGGCACGCCCGGACATACTGGACATCAACTTCGGCTGTCCCGTGAAGCGCGTGGCAGGCAAGGGCGCCGGCGCAGGCATGTTGCAGAATGTACCCTTGATGCTTGAAATCACCCGTGCCGTGGTGGATGCCGTGAAGATACCCGTCACCGTGAAGACACGGCTGGGCTGGGATGCCAACAATAAAATCATCGTCGACCTTGCCGAACAGCTGCAGGACTGCGGCATCGCCGCCCTTACCATACACGGACGCACCCGTGCGCAGATGTACACCGGCGAGGCGGACTGGACGCTCATCGGCGAGGTAAAGAAGAACCCTCGCATGCGCATCCCCATCATCGGCAACGGAGACATCACCACTCCCCAACGCGCCAAGGAGTGTTTCGACCTCTACGGCGTAGATGCCATCATGATAGGCCGCGCCAGCTTCGGACGCCCGTGGATATTCAAGGAAGTGAAGCATTATCTGGAAACGGGCGAGGAACTGCCCCCGCTAAGCAGTGAATGGCGGATGGAGGTGCTGCGCCGGGAAGTGGAAGATAGCGTCAACCTGCTGGACGAGCGCCGGGGCATCCTGCACGTACGCCGCCACCTGGCGGCAAGCCCGCTGTTCAAGGGCATTCCCAACTTCCGGGATACAAGGATAGCCATGCTACGGGCAGAGACCAAAGAGGAACTGTACCGCATCTTCGACACCATCGCCCCGTTACTCTGATAAACCGTTTTCTTTATCCGTCGAGCTGACGTTACCTTAGGGATGGCAAAGTTGTGCCACCGTGTTGGCAAAGTTGTGCCACAGGCAAGGCACAGTTGTGCCATCCCTAAGGCACAAATATCGTGTCACCACATCCGGCGGCATCAGATGCCTGCCGTCACTTGAACATCGGTTGTGCAAACCATCGCTTGAACATCCACGTGGCAAGGATATAGATGCCGAAAGCCGATACGAACCCCACGATAGAGTCTATCAGGTAATGCGCCTGGATATAGACCGTAGCCCCGCACAGCAGCAGGTAGAAAGGAAACAGGCAGGCAAACAGACGCTTGCTGCCACGCCATGCCATGATCATCAGTACCGTGGACATCCCGACGTGCGAACTGGGGAAAGCCGCCGTAGGCCGCTCGCCCACCTGCTGGGAACTCTCCACCAGATTGTAGAAGAAGCCGTGCTCATAGCCCGGTCCGGGAAGAAGCTCCTGATGATGGTGGAAATAGTCGCCGATAGAGGGGAAGATGCCCTGCGCCACACGGTCGCTTCCGATGGCGGGGAAATAGAACTGCGGCCCGGCAACGGGGACGAATATATAGATAAGGTAATAGACGAAGAAAGCGGTGACGATGACAAACGAGACCTTCTCGAAAAGGTCGAAACGATAGAGGAAGTACCACACCACTACCAACAATATCATCGGATAATAGAAGAAATACCCCATATTGAACGGCTCGCTCACCCACATCTGCGGGAATCTTTCACAGAACCATACGGCAGGCTGCCCGCCGAACATCCACTGCTCCGCCGAAGCGAACACATGGTCGAGGTTGGGGAATATCCGGTTGAATTCAAAGGTATCGGGATACCAGTAGGAAAGCAGCGACATCTGGATGGCTATACGCACAAAAGCAGAAAACCGGCAGGGCGCCAGCCGGTAAAGGTACATCAGCAGGAAAGTCATTGCCGCAATCATCGCGCGGTCAACCAACATCTGCACCGGATGATCCATTTCCTGAAAAAGAAACAGAATGAGTATGGAAGTCAACAGGTTGTATATCAACGTGATCTTCTCAACCGCAAAAAGCCCTTTACGGGTTTCTACCCTTTTAAATAAATTTATCATGTGTTCTTTGTCCCGACCTTTCATAATGTGCCAACTACCGATTGTCAATTACTCAAAGCCATCCTTTGTCTTTATACCAGGCAATTGTTTCTTTTACTCCCCGTTCCAGTTTATATTCGGGGCTGTAACCCAGTTCCTCGATAGCCGGAGTAATATCACACTGCCAATTGCGTTGTCTCATTATTCTATATTTATCTGAATTGAGCGTACTGGTCTTGCCCCGACGTTTTGCCCAGAATTCAGCGAGCAAAGATACGACTTTCAATACAATTAACGGACACTTCAAGCGAATAAGCAACGGATTACCCAGTTCTTTCCGTATCAAGTCCGAAAAAGCACGGCTCCGGTACACCTCTCCGTCCGCCAGAAAATAAGCGCGACGGGACACTCCTTTCCCGATACCCAGAAATACGGCCTGCACAATATCCTTGACATAAACGAAAGTAAGGTCCTGCCGACGGAAGCCGACGGAAAAATCGATATGCTGCCGGATAGACTTCGCCATAAGGAAATAGTCTTTCTCACGCGGCCCGTAAACACCCGTAGGACGATAGATGACATAGGGGAAACCCGGAATGCTCTGCAAATACAACTCCGCCTTCAGCTTGCTCAGGCCATAGGCCGTATTGGGCGCAGGAGTGTCATTCTCCGTAATGGGTTCGTAGTTCTTTTCATGAATGGGGCCGAATACGCTGAGCGTGCTGATGAAGATAAACTGTTTGGGAACCATGTTCAATTCTCTCAGCGTATCTATGAAATACTTGGTCTGGAGATAGTTCACCAGCTCAAACTCTCCTTTATCCACACATTTGGTGACACCGGCACAATGGACGATGTAATCGAACTTATCGTAAGTGCTCTTATGACCGGAAAGCTGCGCCCGAAGTTCGTTGGGATGCGCAAAGTCAAGTTCAAGAACATGTATCCTGCGGTCACTCAAATATTCACGGCTGCTGGACGAACGGATACCCGCCCATACAGCGAACTTGCGTCTCAGCGCCTCTTCGACGATGAAACTTCCTATAAACCCGCTTGCGCCTGTAACTAATATACTTTCCATCCTATTTTGTCGGTTCTACATGAATACCTATATGAGTTCCTTCACCAAACTTCTCCTTCAGCTTGTCCTCTATGGCCGTTGCCGTACGGTGAGCCTCTTCCAGCGTGATTTTCCCATCCATACGCACATGCACCTCTATGGCATAATGATTGCCTATACGGCGCGTACGGAGATGATGCGGGGAACTCACGTCCGGAAAGGACAGGATGATCTCCTGTATCTCTTCCTCCACATCAGCGGGCAGCGACTTTTCCAACAATTCGTCCACGCAAGGTATCAGCAGTCCAACCGCCACCTTCATGATGAAGAAGCTGACAATCACCGCCGCAGCCGGATCGAGCACCCTCCAATGACTGCCCAGCAAGATAGCCCCGCCGATGCCTACGGCCGTACCGATGGAAGAAAGCGCGTCACTCCGATGATGCCATGCGTTGGCCACGACCGCCTGCGAATTCAGTTTCTTCCCCTTGAATACCGTATATTGATAGAGTATCTCCTTGGATACGATGGATACCAGCGCCGCTGCCAGTGCCAGCATGCCCGGCTCGGGCAAAGAGCCGCCCTGCAAGAAAAGATAGACGGACGAAGCCCCATTCCAGAAAATGCCGAAGCCCACAAACAGGAGAAAGATGCCGATGATGGCTGTCGCCAGCGTTTCATATTTGCCATGGCCATAATCGTGTCCCTCGTCCTGCGGTTTTGATGAAATACGGACAAATACAAGAACAATGATATCCGTCACAAAGTCCGACAACGAATGAACGGCATCCGCCAGCATGGCAGCGCTGTGCCCCATGATTCCCGCAAAGAACTTGAAAACGAGCAAGAGGAAGTTAACCACACTTCCCACAATCGTCACCCGGTAAATCCCCCTCTCACGTGCGATGCCTGCTTTGTCCAGAGTTTGCATTTTCATCTGTTTTCTTGCTTAATCGTTGCAAAGATAGTACATAAATCCGTTACATACAGCCGTTCTTCCATTATTTTCCGGTCGGGCAGCAATATTTCGGGGGCAGATTGAACGAGTGAACCCATTTATTTGTTTACTTTGTAGTCCCCTCCGGCTCTTCTTTCGGAAAAGACCCGGGGAGGGACTAAAACAAAACGATATATATTATGGCTAAGACAAAAAAAGAAAAGAAGGCCGGCAAGCGCATGA
Source organism: Bacteroides fluxus YIT 12057 (assembly GCF_000195635.1). Classification (GTDB taxonomy): domain Bacteria; phylum Bacteroidota; class Bacteroidia; order Bacteroidales; family Bacteroidaceae; genus Bacteroides; species Bacteroides fluxus. Next base: position 61,389 of record NZ_GL882637.1, read on the forward strand.
AGAAGAAAGAGCTTGTCAAAGCACTGCTGGATTTTTTCCACACAAAACAAGACGAAGTACTGTCCCTGAAATACATTTTTGAGCAACTGCATCTCACGACACATCCGCTGAAGATGTTGTGTATGGATATTCTGTCCGAACTTTCGGATGACGACTACATCACGGAAATAGACAAGCACAAATATAAGCTGAACAACCACGGTATTGAGATGACCGGCACCTTCCAGCGCAAAAGCAACGGAAAGAACTCCTTCATCCCCGAAGGCGGAGGCGACCCCATCTTCGTTGCCGAACGCAACTCGGCGCATGCCATGAACAACGACAAAGTGCGTATCGCCTTTTACGCCAAACGCCGCGGACGTGAAGCCGAAGGAGAAGTCATCGAGATCCTGGAACGTGCCAACGACACCTTTGTAGGCACATTGGAAGTAGCCAAGTCATACGCTTTTCTGGTAACGGAGAACCGTACGCTTGCCAATGACATCTTCATCCCCAAAGAGAAACTGAAAGGCGGAAAGACGGGCGACAAAGCCATCGTGAAGATCGTGGAATGGCCCGACAAGGCGAAGAACCCCATCGGGCAAGTCATCGATATCCTGGGACGTGCCGGAGACAACACCACCGAGATGCACGCCATTCTGGCCGAATTCGGCCTGCCGTATGTATATCCGTCCGCCGTAGAGAAGGCCGCCGACAAGATACCCGATGAAATTCCCGCCGAAGAGATTGCCAGACGCGAGGATTTCCGGAACGTCACCACCTTCACCATCGACCCCAAGGATGCAAAGGACTTTGACGATGCCTTGTCCATCCGCAGACTGAAAGACAATCTGTGGGAGGTAGGCGTACACATTGCCGACGTCACCCATTACGTGAAAGAAGGCGGTATCATCGACAAGGAAGCCGAGAAACGGGCCACCTCCGTTTACCTTGTGGACCGCACCATACCGATGTTGCCCGAACGGTTGTGCAATTTCATCTGTTCCCTCCGTCCCGACGAAGAAAAACTGGCTTATTCCGTAATCTTCGAAATGACGGAAAAAGGGGAAATCAAGCATTCGCGTGTCGTACACACCGTCATCAAGAGCAACCGCCGCTTCACCTACGAAGAAGCCCAGGACATCATAGAAACGGGGAAAGGTGATTTCAAGGAAGAAATCCTCCAGTTGGACAGATTCGCCAAGATATTGCGTGACAATCGTTTCAAGGCAGGAGCCATCAACTTTGACCGTTACGAAGTGAAATTCGAGATTGACGAAAAAGGCAAGCCCGTCAGCGTTTATTTCAAAGTATCGAAAGACGCCAACAAACTGGTAGAGGAATTCATGCTGCTCGCCAACCGCACCGTAGCCGAGAAAATCGGGCGTGTGCCCAAAGGCAAGAAAGCCAAAGTGCTTCCCTACCGTATCCACGACCTCCCCGATCCGGAAAAGCTGGACAACCTGGCACAATTCATCGCCCGCTTCGGCTACAAGCTGCGAACCGGCGGCACAAAGACGGACATATCCAAATCCATCAACCATCTGTTGGACGATATCCAAGGAAAGAAAGAGGAGAATCTGATTGAAACCGTATCTATCCGCGCCATGCAGAAAGCGCGCTATTCCGTGCACAACGTGGGTCATTACGGCCTGGCATTCGATTATTATACACACTTCACTTCGCCCATCCGCCGTTTCCCGGATATGATGGTGCACCGCCTGCTTACCAAGTATCTGGACCAGGGCGGACGCAGCGTATCCGAACAGAAATACGAAGCGCTCTGCGAGCATTCCAGCTCCATGGAGCAGATAGCCGCCAATGCAGAACGTGCCTCCATCAAGTACAAGCAGGTGGAATTCATGACGGAGCATCTGGGACAGACCTTTGACGGGGTAATCTCCGGCGTTACCGAATGGGGACTCTATGTGGAACTGAACGAGAACAAGTGTGAAGGAATGATCCCTATCCGCGACCTTGACGATGATTATTACGAGTTCGACGAGAAGAACTACTGTCTGCGCGGACGCCGCAAGAACCGCATTTACAGCCTGGGTGACGAGATTACAGTCAAAGTGGCACGCGCCAATCTGGAAAAGAAACAGCTGGACTTCGCACTGGTATAGCCTCACCCCCTCTTCCCTCTCCGGAAAAGAGAGGAGAGAGGAGAAGAGAGCAATGAATCGAGAACTTGCGAAACTTGAATGAAATAAAGAATAACCCGACAACATTAAAATACCCCCACTCCCTTACTCCCCTCTCTTCCGGAGAGGGGGCGGGAATGAAGCTTTGCCCATGAAGACAATTACTATTACAGACCCCGTACAGATTGAAGAAATCATCCGCAAATGTCCGTACTGCATCGTAAGCATTACCGACCCGGAAGGAAACCCGTATGCGGTTCCCATGAATTTTGCTTACCAAGACGGAGTGATATACCTGCATTCCGGACCGGAAGGCAGTAAAGTGGAAATGGTGACAAAGCATCCGCAAGTCTGCATCACCTTCTGCGAAGGGCACGAACTGGTATATATGCACCGGCAGGTAGCATGCAGCTACAGCATGAAGTCACGCAGCGTCATCTGCCGCGGAAAGGTGCGCTTTGTGGAGGACATGGAAGAGAAACGCCACGTCCTCGACCTGCTGATGAAACAATATACGGAGAATGAATGCAGGTATGCAGAACCTGCTGTACGTAATGTCAAGATATGGGAGGTGAAGGCAGAACACATGAGCTGCAGGTCGTTCGGGCTAAGGCCGAGTGAAATATAAGACTCCTGCCGTCAAGCACCTCCCCTGCATTCTTCATCAATTACAACGGATATTCCTCAAAAGCATACAGCAATGTTGAAAGATACCGTTCGCCCGTATCGGGGAGCAAGGCGACAATCGTTTTCCCTTCATTCTCCGGCAACATCGCCAACCGGGTAGCGGCAGCTACGGCCGCCCCGGAAGATATACCGACAAGCAATCCCTCAAACTTCGCCAGCTCCCGTCCTGTGCGGATAGCTTCGTCATTGGATACCTGCAGCACCCCATCTACCACCGCCTCATTGTAATTCCCCGGAACAAAGCCTGCCCCTATTCCTTGAATCTTATGGGGACCGGGCTTCCCGCCGGAAAGTACGGGAGAATCCACCGGTTCCACAGCCACTACTTTCACAGCCGGATTATGCCTCTTCAAAGCAGCGCCCACACCGCTCACGGTACCCCCCGTACCTACCCCGGCCACAAAGACATCTACCCGTCCCTCCGTATCCCGCCAGATTTCCTGTCCGGTAGTACGCTCATGGACAGCAGGGTTGGCAGGATTATCAAATTGTTGCAGGATCAGTGAGCCCGGAGTATCCTGTTTCAGTTCTTCCGCACGGGCAATAGCCCCTTTCATCCCCTCAGCGCCCGGAGTCAGGATCAATTCCGCCCCAAGTGCCTTCAGCAGGTTGCGGCGTTCCAGACTCATGGTATCAGGCATCGTCAGGACCAGTTTATAGCCTTTGGCAGCGGAAACGAAAGCCAGCCCCACTCCGGTGTTGCCGCTGGTAGGCTCAATAATGGTGGCTCCGGGTCTCAGCAATCCCTTCGCCTCGGCATCTTCTATCATGGCAAGAGCAATGCGGTCTTTCACACTGCCTGCTGGGTTGAAATATTCCAACTTGGCAACCACACGGGCCTTGAGACCCTTCTTTTTATTATAATTGTTCAACTCCAGCAAGGGAGTGTCGCCTACCAATTCGGTAAGGCTTCCGGCAATCTTCTTCATATATGATGCAGTTTAAATATTCATTCTTTTTCTGACAAGACAAAAATAGTGTCCTTTTGGTTCGGCAGAAATACCATAAACATGGTAAATCCATACTATAAATGAGGGATATGTAGGAAATTTGGCGAATACTTTGTACCTTTGTTGCCACTTTATTAATAAAGGATATCATAATGAGTCCACTCAACTTTACCCACATCCTGACACAGGCAGTCGATGAGCTATCGGAAAGCGAATCTTACAAAGGACTGTTTCACCAGCATACGGATGGCAATCCACTGCCTTCGGCCAAAGCATTGTGCGACATCATTGAACTGGCACGTGCCATCATCTTTCCCGGATATTTCGGCAATTCCACGGTAAACAGCCGTACCGTCACCTACCACATCGGCGTCAACGTAGAACATCTGTTCGACCTGCTGACCGAGCAGATCCTTGCCGGACTCTGCTTTGCCGGCGACGGCGAGTGCAGCAGTTGCACCGAGATGCAGCGGGAAGAATCCGCCCTGCTCGCGGCCAAGTTCATCAGCCATCTGCCGGCAATGAGACGCATACTTGCCACCGACGTGGAAGCAGCCTACAATGGCGACCCTGCCGCCCATTCGTTCGGTGAAGTCATCAGTTGCTATCCTGCCATCCGCGCCATCAGCAACTACCGCATCGCCCACGAGCTACTGGTACTGGGTGTCCCCCTTATCCCGCGTATCATTACGGAAATGGCCCACAGCGAAACGGGAATCGACATTCATCCGGGTGCCCAAATCGGCAGCCATTTCACCATCGACCATGGTACAGGCGTGGTAATCGGAGAGACTTGCATTATCGGAAACAACGTCAAGCTATATCAGGGCGTAACACTCGGCGCCAAAAGTTTTCCTCTGGATGAAGACGGTAAACCCATCAAGGGCATTCCCCGCCATCCGATACTGGAGGACAATGTCATTGTATATTCCAATGCCACCATCCTGGGGCGCATCACCATAGGGCGCGGCGCAACCGTGGGCGGCAATATCTGGGTAACCGAGGACGTGCCCGCCGGAGCAAGGATCGTACAGACAAAGGCAAAAAAATAAGAGGTTGCCGACCCGGTTAATTAAACAGAAAACAGACAACGTACCTATGTGTTAAAGATAAAAAACACGTCAAGACCGTAGGGAATAACAAATAGTAAATAAATTAGATGAGCGAACAATCTTTTGAAATGATTGCCAAAACCTTCCAGGGACTGGAAGAGACACTGGCCGGAGAACTCACCGCATTGGGTGCCAACGACATTGAGATAGGACGCCGCATGGTGTCGTTCAGTGGAGACAAAGAAATGATGTACAAAGCCAACTTCTGCCTGCGTACGGCCATCCGCATCCTGAAACCCATCAAACACTTCACAGCCAAAAACGCTGACGAAGTTTACGAGCAAATCAAAGCCATCCATTGGGAGGACTACTTAGACACAGACAAGACCTTTGCCGTAGATGCCGTCGTATTCAGCGAAGAGTTCCGCCATTCCAAGTTCGTAGCCTATAAGGTAAAGGATGCCATCGTGGACTACTTCCGCGAGAAGAGCGGCGAACGTCCCGGCGTGCGTGTCAACAAGCCCGACGTGCTGCTGAACATCCATATTGCCGAAACTCAATGTACACTTTCTCTCGACTCCAGCGGTGAATCCCTGCACCGCCGCGGTTACCGCCAGGAAGCGGTGGAAGCTCCGCTGAACGAGGTCTTGGCCGCCGGAATGATATTGATGACCGGCTGGAAAGGTGAATGTGACCTGATAGACCCGATGTGTGGTTCGGGAACCATCCCCATCGAAGCCGCCTTGATAGCGCGTAACATTGCCCCGGGCGTGTTCCGTAAAGAGTTCGCTTTCGAGAAGTGGATTGACTTCGACCAGGAACTGTTCGACACCATCTACAACGATGACAGCCAGGAACGCGAGTTCACCCATAAGATATACGGTTACGACAACAACCCGAAAGCCAACGAGATAGCCACGCACAACATAAAAGCAGCAGGCGTCAGCAAGGACGTAGTGCTGAAACTTCAGCCTTTCCAGCAATTTGAGCAGCCTGCAGAGAAGTCCGTGATTATCACCAACCCTCCCTATGGAGAAAGAATCTCGACCAATGACCTGCTGGGACTATATTCCATGATCGGCGAGCGGTTGAAACACGCCTTTACCGGCAACACCGCCTGGATACTCTCTTACCGTGAAGAATGTTTCGACCAGATCGGGCTGAAAGCAACCCAAAAGATTCCTTTGTTCAACGGTGCACTGGAATGTGAATTCCGCCAATATGAAATTTTTGACGGGAAATACAAAGAATTCCGCGAGGGTGGCGATGAGCTGAACAAGGGACGCAGGGAATTCCGTCCTGCATCGGGAGAAAGAAATGAAAGACGGGAATTCCGCCCGCGTGAAAGAAGAGAATTCAATGACGGAGAGAGGCGCGAATTCCGCCCGCGTGAAAGAAGAGAATTCAATGACGGGGAGAAGCGCGAGTTCCGCCCGCGTGAAAGAAGAGAGTTCAATGACGGAGAGAGGCGCGAGTTCCGCCCGCGCGAAAGAAGAGAGTTCAATGACGGGGAGAGGCGCGAGTTCCGCCCGCGTGAAAGAAGAGAATTCAATAGCGGAGAGAGACGCGAGTTCAAGCCCCGCGAGAAAAGGGAGTTTGGCGCGGAGCGCAAGACAAGGTCAGGTGAATCCTATCCTGAAAGAAAGAGAAGGGAAACAGAAAAGAAAGAAGAAGATTGACCGTATGCTCTCTTGAGGATAAAAAAACAGAATAACGGAATCAACGAGAACGATGATAAACAATATGAATACGAAAATTATAAATAAAGGTATTCTCGCACTGCTATTGGCAGTGCCTGCCCTATTTACAATAAACGTTATGGCGCAAGAACTGAAAAGGCCTACCTTGGAAGACTTGATTCCCGGAGGAAAGACATACCGTACCGCCGAGAACCTTCAGGGGTTGCAGTGGTGGGGCGACCTATGCATCATCTCCGGCAAAGACGAAGCAAAGGCTGTCAACCCGAAGACCGGTAAGGAGACCGTACTTTTTACCCGTGAAACCGTGAACCGTGCCTTAAAGGATGCCGGACTGAAAGAAATGCCGCATCTCAACAACCTGAAATATCCTTGGGCCGGATGCACGGAAACTTTGCTTCCTTCAACGCAACGCTACGCCGTTTACAATTGGCAGACAGGCGCAATAACCGGCCGCGACGACCTTCCCAAGGAACCGGCCGCCAATTACGATTACAACACGGCAAGCCGTAATCTGGCCTACACCGTAAAGAACAACCTTTACGTAAACGGACACTGCGTGAGCGTCGAACCGGAAGGCATTGTCTGCGGACAAAGCGTACACCGCAATGAATTCGGCATTTCAAAAGGCACTTTCTGGAGTCCGGCAGGAAATCTGCTGGCTTTCTACCGGATGAACGAAAGCATGGTCACTTCTTATCCGTTAGTAGATATCACGGCAAGGACGGCAGTGGTGGACCCAATACGCTATCCTATGGCCGGCATGGCAAGCCATCAGGTACAGGTCGGCATTTACAATCCCACCACACAAAAGACCATCTATCTGAATACGGGTGATCCTACAGACCGATATTTCACTAATATAGCCTGGGCACCGGACGGCAAAAGCCTTTATCTGATAGAACTGAACCGCGACCAGAATCATTCCAGACTCTGCCAATACAACGCAGAAACCGGAGAACTGCAACGAGTGCTCATCGAAGAAAAGCACGACAAGTATGTGGAGCCCCAGCATCCCATCCTTTTCCTGCCGTGGGACGAGACTAAATTTATCTACCAAAGCCAACGTGACGGATACAACCATCTGTACCTCTACGACCTGGCGAAGCTATCGGCCGCCCATCGCTCCGCTTCCCCCGACACGGAAGAGGCGGAAAAGATATGGAAGCAAATAAAGAAAGCCGGAAGCGGAAAGGATATCAAAGAAGCCGTTGGCGTGCAACTGACGCAGGGAGACTGGCTGGTACAGGAGATTCTTGGTTTTAACGAAAAGAAAAAGGAAATCATCTTCACCGCCACCAAAGAATCTCCCTTACAGAGCAATACCTATAAGGTAAATGCAAATAACGGCAAAATCACTGCGGTAGGTAATAGCGAAGGGGTACACAGCCCTCTGCTGTCCGCATCCGGAGAGTATCTGATTGACCGTTATTCCACTCCCCGGATTCCCCGTAACATTGATATTGTGTCCACCCGGAACCATGCAACCGTCAACCTGCTTACCGCAAAGAACCCGTACGAAGGTTACGAAATGCCCGATATAGAAGTAGGCACCCTCAAGGCAGCCGACGGGAAGACCGACTTGTACTACCGCATCATCAAACCCGCAAACTTCGATCCGGCAAAGAAATATCCCGCCATCATCTATGTATATGGAGGTCCACACGCCCAGATGATAACGAACGGATGGATGAATGCCGCAAGAGGATGGGATCTTTACATGGCCAACAAAGGATACATCATGTTCTCGCTCGACAATCGCGGAAGCAGCAACCGCGGACTGGAATTCGAAAACGCTACTTTCCGCCAGCTCGGCATTGAAGAAGGCAAAGACCAGGTGAAAGGCGTAGAATACCTGCGAAGCCTGCCCTACGTGGACGGCAATCGCATCGGTGTGCATGGCTGGAGCTTCGGAGGACACATGACTACCGCATTGATGCTACGCTATCCGGAAATATTCAAGGTGGGCGTTGCCGGAGGTCCTGTCATCGACTGGGGCTATTATGAGGTCATGTACGGCGAACGCTACATGGATACCCCGCAAAGCAATCCGGAAGGTTACCGGCAATGCAATCTGAAAAACCTTGCCGGAAACTTGAAGGGACACCTGCTCATCATTCACGATGACCACGACGATACCTGCGTGCCGCAACACACGCTCTCGTTCATGAAAGCCTGCGTGGATGCCCGCACCTATCCCGACCTGTTCATCTATCCCACGCACAAGCACAACGTGCAGGGACGTGACCGTGTACATCTGCACGAAAAGATAACAAGGTATTTCGAGGACTATTTAGGGAATTGTGAATTTTGAATTATTCTCAATTCACAATCCACAACTCATAATTCATAATTCAAAACTCATAATTCAATGAAAATATTATTGTTAGGCTCAGGCGGCCGCGAGCACGCCTTGGCATGGAAAATAGCCCAAAGCCCTAAAACAGAGAAGCTATACATTGCTCCCGGCAACGCCGGAACAAGCGCAGTAGGCGAAAACGTAAACATCAAAGCTACCGACTTCAGCACACTCAAGGCATTCGCTCTTGAGAACAGCATCGACATGATCGTGGTAGGTCCCGAAGATCCTTTGGTACAAGGTATCTTCGACAGTTTCAAAGAAGATGAATCCACCCGCCATATCGCCATTATCGGTCCCACGGCCAAAGGTGCCCAACTGGAAGGAAGCAAGGAATTCGCCAAGGAATTCATGCAACGCCACAACATACCGACAGCCCGCTACAAGAGCGTCACTGCACAGACACTGAACGAAGGCCTTGCCTTTCTGGAAACTCTTGAAGCTCCCTACGTGCTGAAAGCAGACGGTCTGTGTGCCGGCAAGGGCGTACTGATTCTGCCCACATTGGAAGAAGCCCAAAAAGAATTGAAGGAGATGCTGGGAGGCATGTTCGGCGATGCCAGCGCCACGGTAGTGATCGAAGAATTCCTCAGCGGTATAGAATGCTCCGTATTTGTCCTGACGGACAGCCGGAACTACAAAGTACTCCCTGTAGCCAAAGATTACAAGCGTATCGGTGAGGGCGACAAAGGCTTGAACACCGGCGGTATGGGCAGCGTCACCCCTGTTCCTTTTGCCGACGACGAATTCATGGAGAAAGTCCGCACGCGCATCATTGAACCTACCATCAACGGGCTGCTCGAGGAGAACATCCTCTACAAAGGTTTCATCTTCCTCGGCCTCATCAATGTGAAAGGCGAGCCGATGGTCATTGAATACAACGTACGCATGGGCGACCCCGAAACCGAGAGCGTCATGCTGCGTATCCAAAGCGACATCGTGGAACTTTTTGAAGGCGTTCATCAAATGAACCTCGATACCAAGTCACTGATACTTGATCCCCGCACTGCGGCCTGCGTCATGCTGGTAAGCGGCGGATACCCCGAAAGCTACGAAAAAGGCAAGGTGATGACCGGACTTGAGCAAGCTGCACAGACAGACAGCATCCTGTTTCATGCCGGAACTGCCTTGAAAGACGGAAATATCGTGACTAACGGTGGACGCGTCATCGCTGTATGTTCGTATGGCGATACCAAAGAAGAAGCCCTCGCCAAGAGTTATAAAGTGGCCGACATGATAGATTTCGAAAAGAAATACTTCAGAAGAGACATCGGTTTTGATCTGTAGAAACCATAAATGTATCGTACCAAACGACTCCAGACCCGGATTACGGCAGGGCGCCTGACACTCCCTGCCGCTATCCTTATTTCAGTAACCTGCTGGATACTGACAGCCATCCTATTACCCGGAATGGAAGCACAGAAAACCGGTTATCCCCTTTGGGAGACGTTCAGCAGTATCTGTATCCCCGGATGGTCCTGCCGTTTCCTCAGTTTCATCTTATATGGTATCATAGGATATTTTCTGATAGAGCTGAACAATACGTTCGGCATTATCCGTATGCGGGCATCCGTACAGACAGCTGTCTATTTCCTGTTGATATCTGTATGCCCCAGCATACACATGCTCTATGCGGGAGATCTGGCGGCAGCGGCATTCCTGATTGCCCTGTTTTTCCTGTTCAAAAGTTATCAGCATGCATCCCCTACAAGTTACCTTTTCCACACATTCGTGTTCATCGGCGTGGGCAGCATACTTTTTCCGCAACTTACGTTCTTCGCACCGGTTTTCTGGATAGGAGCCTACAACTTCCAGTCACTGAACCTCAAAAGTTTCCTCGCCTCACTGATAGGCTGGAGTGTACCTTATTGGTTCTTGTCAGGCTATGCCTATCTCTCCGGACAGACGGATATATTCTACCAGCCTTTCCGGGAGTTAGCAAACTTTACCCCTATCCGGCCGGATTTCCTGCCCTGGGAAATGGCTACCATCGGATACCTGCTTGTCCTGTTCCTGGTCAGTTCCATCCATTGCCTGATAACCGGTTATGAAGACAAGATACGTACGCGCAGTTACCTGAACTTCTTGATTTTGCTGGATTTCTGCATTTTTGTCTATATCGGGTTACAATCGGCACTTAGCGTCCACCTGCTGTCTTTTCTGTTCATCGGAGTCAGCATTCTGGCGGGGCACCTGTTTGTATTGACCAACAGCCGCAGTTCCAACCTGTTCTTTATCTGCACATTTGTCGGACTGTTCCTCTTGTTCGGGTTTAATATATGGACGTTGAAATGAAGAATGAAATAAAGATATACTGAAATGGAGACAATTACACAATTACTGATTGACTGGGGATATCTCGGACTGTTTATTTCCGCCTTGCTGGCAGGAAGCATCATCCCGTTCAGCTCCGAACTGGTCATGGTGGCACTGGTCAAAGTAGGGCTCAGCCCGGCCGTCTGTGTGCTTGCCGCCACTTTAGGGAATACCCTGGGAGGCATGACATGCTACTACATGGGACATCTCGGAAAGACAGACTGGATTGAGAAATATTTCAAAGTCAAAAAGGAAAAGATAGAAAAGACACAGCGTTTCCTGCAGGGGAAAGGCGCACTGATGGCCTTCTTCGCCTTTCTGCCCTTCGTAGGAGAAGCCATAGCCATTGCACTGGGGTTTATGCGAAGCAATGTTTTCCTTACGACAACATCCATGTTTGCCGGCAAGCTGTTGCGGTACATTGCCATGCTGCTGGCTTTGCAGGGAGCCATTTCCATGATACACTGACAGACAGAGGCATACAGCCCACCGGATATACAGGTATAATCTGTAGATACAACAAGACAGATAAACAGATGCAACGAATAATAGAACAAACTGAAGACGGAAGTGCAACCTTGTTTGTACCCGAACTGAATGAACACTACCATTCGGTAAAGGGAGCACGTACCGAGTCCCTGCATATCTTCATCGATATGGGGCTGAAAGCTGTATCCACCGCCCATCCACAGGTCCTTGAAATAGGTTTCGGAACCGGCCTGAACGCACTGCTCACCCTGGAAGCAGCCGAAGCGGACAAACGCCCCGTGCACTACACCGGCATCGAACTTTATCCGCTTGCCTGGGAAGAAGTAGATGTACTGAAATACAGCGACAACCCGTTATTCAAGACACTGCATTCGGTACCGTGGGAAGAAGATGTAGCCATCACCCCTTACTTCACCTTGAAGAAAATACGGGAAGACGCAAGAAAAGCAGTAAACACTAAGCGCTCCTTCGACGTTATCTATTTCGATGCCTTTGCCCCCGAAAAGCAGCCGGAAATGTGGGACGAGGCACTTTTTCGGAATTTATACACAAGTATGAATGCAGGCGGAGTACTGACCACCTATTGCGCCAAAGGCATCATACGCCGGATGCTTCAATCCGTCGGATTCAAAGTGGAGCGCCTTCCGGGACCTCCCGGAGGCAAGCGGGAAATATTGCGCGCCTCAAAAGTAAGTGAAATATAAACCTATTTATGATTTGACAATGAAAAAGACATATCTGTTGCTCCTCATAACCATCTTGGCCACTTCCTGCAAACCGGGAGGCAGCCAAACTCAGAACAGCAATGACAGCAAGCCCGTCATTACCGTCACCATCGAGCCTTTACGGTACTTCACCGAAGCCATTGCCGGAGACCGCTTCACGGTTGTCAGCATGGTTCCCAAAGGAACCAGCCCGGAAACGTATGACCCTTCTCCGCAGCAACTCGTTGATCTTGCCCAAAGCAAAGCCTATTTCCGCATCGGCTATATAGGCTTTGAACAGAGTTGGATAGACCGTCTGACGGACAATGCCCCACACTTGCAATTCTTCGACACATCCCAGGGAATCGAACTTATCTACGACGATAGCCATCCCCACCATCATCCGGAAGCTGACGGCGGAGGAGCTTCGGACAAGGCACATAAACATGAGCATGCCGGTGGCGTAGAACCACACGTATGGAACTCCACCACCAACGCCCAAATCATCGCCGGAAATATCCTGAGTGCTTTGTGTACCATCGACAAAGCCAACGAAAACGCCTATGTAGAACGCTACAACGGCCTCTGCCGACAGATTGAACGTACAGACAGCCTCATCCGCCAAATACTTTCGCACGCTGATACCGACCACGCCTTCATGATTTACCATCCGGCGCTTTCTTACTTTGCCCGCGACTACGGCTTGCATCAGATTCCCATCGAGGCCGGAGGAAAGGAACCTTCCCCCTCGCATCTGAAAGACTTGATAAACACCTGCAAGGAAGAAAAAGTACGTGTCATCTTTATACAACCTGAGTTTGACCGCCGCAATGCCGACCTCATCGCCCGGCAAACAGGGACGCAAGTGGTAAGCATCAACCCCCTTTCATACGACTGGGAAACGGAAATGATGAGAATAGCAGAAAGCCTCGCCCCCGGTTCCTCTCCGGAAGAGAGGAAAGGAAAAGAATGACAGACAATTGTAAACCTAAGGAAACATGGAAGAAGTACGGAAACCAGACAATAAACAAACTACAGGCGCGCCACAAACTACAGACGGAACGTCACCTTCCTCCCCACTTTTCCGGAAAGGGGGCGAAGACGAGGTTTTAATCAAAATAAGAGACCTCAGTGCCGGATACGACGGACGGCTTGTATTGCGCAATGTAAACCTGAACGTTTACGAACGTGATTTCCTGGGTATCATCGGTCCAAACGGCGGAGGAAAAACCACACTGATAAAATGTATCCTCGGCCTGTTGAAACCCTCCGGAGGAGAGATTATATGCCGTCCGCTGACAATGGGCTATCTTCCCCAATACAGCAGTATAGACCGCAAATTTCCCATCACGGTAGAAGAGGTTATCCTCTCAGGGCTTAGCAGCAAGAAATCCCTCACTTCCCGTTTCACATCCGAACACCGTGAAAAAGCCCTTTCCGTCATTGCCCGCATGGGACTGGAAGGCATGGAGAAACGCGCCATCGGCGCCTTGAGCGGGGGGCAACTGCAACGCGCCCTGTTGGGACGTGCCATCATCTCCGATCCCGAAGTCGTCATCCTCGATGAGCCCAGCACCTATATCGACAAACGTTTCGAAGCCCGCCTTTACGAACTGCTGGCGGAAATCAACAAAGATTGCGCCATTATCCTAGTCAGCCATGATATAGGCACGGTGTTACAGCAAGTCAAGTCCATCGCCTGTGTCAACGAGACATTGGATTACCATCCCGATACCGGAATTACGGAAGAATGGCTGGAACGGAACTTCAACTGCCCGATAGAACTATTGGGACATGGAACGTTACCGCACAGAATATTGGGAGAGCACAAACATTAAAAAAACGGCATATATCAGTCAAAGGAAGCCGGATAAGCAAGTAACTGATACATCAATGCCTTTGCCATTCTGTAATGCCCCTCAGCGTTAGGGTGCAACCGGTCTGTCTCCCCGTCATGGAAGTAGCGGGTATGTGAATCATTCAAGGGATAAAGCCCACTGATACCATTTAAATCAATAACCGGAACCGCCCATACATTGGCAGCCTCTTTCACGGCCTGCACATACGTATCCACATACACACCGTTCTTATTGGGAAAAGCTTCCTCCGGCTGCACGTTCCTGTCACTGAAACGCGCTTTGCCACGATGCAGAGGAGTCAACATAATGACTTGCTTGTCAGGATAGTTCGTTTTAAGAAAGTCCATGACAAGATTGATCCGCCCCTTAAAAGTAGAGTCGTTCATCACCGGTTCACGATGCTTGCGCAATTCCATGGAAGGACCGGCTACTTGCGCTTCCTTTTCACCCTCCTTGTACCATTCTCCCACAGGTATGCCTGCATTATAGTCGTTTGTCCCTGCAAAGATAATAATGGCGTCAATGCTGTCCCCACGTTCTTCCAGCAGGCGGTTGGCCTGTCTCAGGATGCCGTCCATGCGGTTGCCGTTGATGGCATAGACAAAAGGTTGCAGCCCCAACATTTCCGCCAGATACTCCCAGTAGCATTTTGTTGTCCCGATACGTTTCTTGTCCGTGATGGAATCGCCCAGAAAAGCGACGCGCTTGCCTTTCCACTGGCTTTCCATAACGGTAGTTTGTTCCACAAAGTCCCCTCCGGCATAAAGATATCCAAGGGGAAACGCGTCAGCAGACAAGAGTAGAGCCGACAACAGACATGCTGATATTTTCCGATTCATTGCAAAAAAATAATTGATACGACGAACAAAATTACACATTTTCCGCATATTCCCTTTCAAACAGATACAAAAAAATAAAATCCGGACTCATTATTTATCATGAGCCCGGATTTTATTACAAGCAATCTACGCTTATTTCGAATTCAGATAAGCATTGACTTTCCTTATCTCCTTCTGCAAGGAAGCGCCCTTGATCTTATCATAGGCAAACGGTTGCAGCAACCGGCCGACCATACGTGCCCGGCGCGGATCTGACTTCAGCACCTGTATCTTCTCGAACATCTGTATGCCTTCAATCAACTTCTCAAAACGGACGGAAGACTGATTCATTGGATACACCAGATACGTATCACCTGCGGCCCAGGTACGGAAACGGGTATCTTGATCGGGCGACTCCACCCAACTGTTGTATGCCCAGCGCAGATAGCCGTCCAGCCCACGCTCGGCTGCTATCAAGCCGAACAAGGAAGCCTCCACAGGCTGCGAAAAGCTGAATGTATTCGGGAAGGCCTCCGCACAACAAGTATAGAAAGTAGTAATCTTTCCTGCCGCCCTGCGCGTAGCTACCACTCCCTCGGGATATTTATTATCGTAAGGTATGCAGAGGTCGAACAGTTCAGCATTCAAGTCCTCGTGATAATTACCTGCAAGAGATATCTTATAGGCAGGATCAGCCTTGCGTATCACCCGTAAGGCAGCCTTCATGCTTTTCTCCGGACGCTCATCCATAGCGATGATGGTTTGCCCGAACCAGCCCTTCTCTTTAAGGTGTGAAGCAAAAGCCTTCAACTTATTCACCCAATATTCATCAAATTCGGGGCTGTCAACAGCCAGTTTGCGATCCACCATCGAGTTGGTAGCCTGATCATAATAACGGAAAGTCAGCTCCCAAGGAATAACGGAATAGCAATAGATATAGGGACCGACCCCACAAGACTGCATAAACTCCACCCAACGGTCAAATACCGTATAGTCGTACATCCAGGTACCGTCCGCACGCTTGATTTCGGTAATCATGTCCTCGAAATAATCATACGTCTGCCCATTCCAAGGTTTGTGGGTGATAGTGGCTGTAATGCCGCGCTGCCCGGCTTTTGCCAACCGCTCCATCAACGGGCGCATGGCATCAAAATGTTCTTTGCTCCAAAGGGGTACACCGGCCATGCGCGCCACGGAAAAAGGATTCTGCCAGAGATCCAGATGGAACTTCTGCTTAGCCGGTTCGGGCAATGTACGGTCAATTACACGAATGGAATAAGGGAGCACGCTGCATACCTTATTGTCATACGTTATGGAAACCGTTCCTCTATACAGTCCGGGAACGGCATCATGCGGAACATCGAAAGTGATCCATACCGGTTGTACGGTCTTTGCCTCATAGCGCAGGGAACGTATCGGCTCTATGCGGTCTGCCACTAAAGATGAATCAAACTGAGTCTTATCGGGGCGATATCCACACCCTCCTTTTCCATCTTTGTTCAGCTCATCGGTCATCACGTAGCGCAAAAAGCCGGTGGTGGCATCATCTACCCAATGATTTGCCTGAGGCTCCTCTACGGTAAAACCGACCTCACCGCCGTCTGTGGAAGACCAGAGCAGAATCTTGGCATGCAGGCGTTCTCCACGCCAGGCCGTAAACTTTTGCGTTTTGCCGTTCCCGAAGGGAGACGGGCACTCGGTTTTACCTACCAGACAGTCGGTAGTACTCCAGGCTGCCTTCAGCGGTCCTTCCGCTGCCGCAATTTCCAGGCAAAAGGAAAGGAAAAAGGCAACCAGAGAAAAAGAAAATAGTTTCTTCATAGCATCATCATATATTGAAGGTGAAACAATTGTATTTTGCAAATATACATCCAAATTTCCTGCCTTCCAACAAAATTATACATAGATGTATGAAAGAAAAGGAACGAATACCCGTTTCAGAGAATGACAGCCCCTGCTTTTGCCATTCTGACACTTTGTATTTTCTATCGCACGAGAATCCCGTATTCACGTCCCGTCGCCTGCATGAAAGGAAACACGAAAGCAGAAAAACGTAAAGTGCAGATTATGAATGATATGACATAACTGGCGCTCTTCTAATAAATAAAAATCACACCGCTGAAAGCCTTGGAACACCGAAAAAGCAAAAGCGGAAAAATATACAGGAAACAGCGTATCTTTATAAGACAAATATCCACAAAATGTTCTAAATCAGTGCTTACGTCAAACAACGCATGACAGCAAAACCGGCAAAAACATTACTTTTTATCACTATAAAAAGGATATCTCTATCTTCCGGCATTCCTTACAGCCATCCACTCAGTTCCCATGCTCGCACGTGCCGGATGCCTTTCCCTTAACCTATCCTAATAATCCCCCTTATTGTCACTTATTTAAGATAGAATTCATTATCTTTGCCCCGTTTGCGCCAAGCAACTGAAAACAAGAAAAATAACAAATAACGAATTTCATCCGAATGAAACAGTACAAAACCGTAAACAATCTCATAGGTTGGATTACATTTATCATTGCAGCAACGGTTTACTGTATGACCATCGAGCCGACTGCAAGTTTTTGGGACTGCCCGGAGTTCATCACAACCGGCTATAAACTGGAAGTGGGACACCCGCCCGGCGCACCGTTCTTCATGCTAGTGGCCAACCTGTTCTCGCAATTTGCTTCGGACACAACAACCGTTGCCAAGATGGTGAACTACATGAGCGCCCTGATGAGCGGTGCCTGCATATTGTTCCTTTTCTGGAGCATCACCCACTTGGTGCGTAAACTCGTAGTTACAGACGAAAATAACATCACCCGAGGACAACTGGTTACCATTATGGGCAGCGGCCTGGTAGGCGCACTGGCCTACACATTCAGCGATACCTTCTGGTTCAGCGCCGTGGAAGGTGAGGTATATGCCTTCTCTTCCCTGTTCACCGCCGTCGTATTCTGGCTGATACTGAAGTGGGAAGACGTAGCCAACGAGCCTCATAGTGACCGGTGGCTGATTCTCATTGCCTACCTGACAGGGCTTTCCATCGGCGTGCATTTGCTGAACCTGCTTTGCCTGCCCGCCATCGTGCTGGTGTATTACTACAAGAAAGTGCCCGATGCCAACGCCAAAGGCTCCTTACTGGCACTCTTCGCATCCATGGTACTGGTGGCAGCCGTACTTTACGGCATCGTACCGGGCATCGTGAAAGTGGGCGGATGGTTTGAGCTGCTCTTTGTCAACTCATTGGGCATGCCTTTCAACAGTGGCGTCTTCGTCTATATCATTCTATTGGCCGCCTGCCTCATCTGGGGTATATACGAAAGCTACACGGAGAAGAGCAGACAACGCATGGCGCTCTCGTTCATACTGACCATAGCTATGCTGGGCATCCCTTTCTACGGCCATGGCGGCAGCGCCGTCATGATCGGCATCATTGTCATCGCGCTGCTGTGGTTATACCTTAACCCCAAGACACAAGGCAACTTGAAGGAAAAGTTCCGCGTATCGGCGCGCACGCTGAACACGGCATTGCTCTGTACGATGATGATTGTCATCGGATATTCCTCATACGCACTGATCGTGATCCGCTCCACCGCCAATACGCCGATGGACCAGAACTCACCGGAAGATATCTTCACACTGGGCGAATATCTGGGACGCGAACAGTACGGTACACGCCCGCTGTTCTACGGACCGGCGTTCTCGTCACAGGTGGCGCTGGATGTGAAAGACGGCTATTGCGAGCCACGCATCTCCTACAACGGGACCAAGTTCATCCGCAAGGAAAAGGCTACTCCCGATGAAAAAGACAGCTACATTGAGATTCCCGGACGCATCGAGTACGAATATGCCCAGAATATGCTTTTCCCGCGCATGTACAGCAGTGCGCACACACAGCAATACCTTGCTTGGCAAGACATCAAAGGCAATGATGTGCCTTACGACAAATGCGGTGAAATGGTCATGGTAAACATTCCCACGCAATGGGAAAATATCAAGTTCTTCTTCTCCTACCAGCTCAACTGGATGTACTGGCGCTACTTTATGTGGAACTTTGCCGGACGCCAGAACGACATACAGGGCAGCGGAGAGATAGAACACGGCAACTGGATAACCGGTATCCCGTTCATCGACAACTGGCTGCTTGGCGACCAAAGCCTGGTGCCCCAAGAGCTGAAGCAGAACAAGGGACATAACGTCTTCTATTGCCTGCCGCTGCTGCTGGGTATCATCGGCCTGTTGTGGCAAGCCTATCGCGGGCAGAAAGGCATCCAGCAATTCTGGGTAGTGTTCTTCCTGTTCTTCATGACCGGCATAGCCATCGTGCTCTACTTGAACCAGACTCCGAGCCAGCCACGTGAGCGTGACTATGCGTACGCGGGTTCTTTCTATGCTTTCGCCATCTGGATCGGTATGGGCGTGGCGGGACTGATTCATGCTACGCAGAAATTAATAATGAATAATGAAAGAGTGAAAGCGATGACACAGGAAAAGCGCGAGAACCTTTCATTCCTTCATTCTTTCATTCTTTCATCCATCTGTCTCCTTGTCCCCGTGCAGATGGCAAGCCAGACTTGGGACGACCACGACCGCAGCGGCCGTTACATGACGCGTGACTTCGGCCAAAATTACCTGATGTCTCTACAGGAAAGCGGTAACCCGGTAATCTTCACCAATGGCGACAATGACACTTTCCCATTATGGTATAATCAGGAAACAGAAGGTTTCCGTACCGACGCGCGTACCTGTAACCTCTCGTACCTGCAAACGGACTGGTACATCGACCAGATGAAGCGTCCTGCCTACGACAGCCCGTCGCTGCCCATCACCTGGGAGCGTATGGAATATGTGGAAGGTACCAACGAATACGTCCCCATCCGTCCGGACTACAAGAAGAGCATCGACGCCCTCTATGCCGAAGCCGAGAAACAGGCCTTGAACGGAAATCCCGAAGCTTTGGTCAACGTGAAGAAAGAGTTCGGCGACAACCCGTACGAGCTCAAGAATATCCTGAAAAACTGGGTACGCAACAAGAACCAGGATTTGAAAGTCATCCCCACGGACAGCATCGTCATCAAGGTGGATAAGGAGGCCGTACGCCGCAGCGGAATGATGATTCCGGGCGACAGCATCCCCGACTATATGAATATCTCGCTGAAAGGCAAACGCGCCCTCTACAAGAGCGAACTGATGATGCTCGAAATGCTCAGTGAAGCCAACTGGGAACGCCCTGTCTATATCGCTATCAGTGTGGGCAAAGAGAATCAGCTGAATATGGAGAACCACTTCATACAGGAAGGACTCGCCTATCGCTTTACTCCGTTTGACACCTCCAAGACAGGCGTGACGATAGATTCGGAGAAGATGTACGATAACCTGATGAATAAGTTCAAGTACGGCGGCATCGACAAGCCGGGCATCTATATCGACGAGAATGCCATGCGCATGTGCCACTCGCACCGCCGTATCTTCTCGCAACTTGTACAGCAGCTGATGAAAGAAGGCAAAAAAGACAAGGCCAAGGCTGCACTGGACTATGCAGAGAAAGTAATCCCGGCCTACAATGTGCCTTACGACTGGATGAACGGTGCCGCACAGATGGCAGAGGCTTATTACCAGCTGGGTGAAACAGCCAAAGCGGACGAAATCATGAAGGCCCTTGCCGACAAGGCCGTAGAATACACGACCTACTATCTGAGCCTGGACAACAACCGCTTTGCCATCTCTACCCGTGAATTTGAATATCATTGGGCTGTGCTTGATGCAGAAGTGAAAATCATGAAGAAGTACAATTCCAAACTTGCCGGAATCTACGAGCCTAAAGTAGAGGAACTGTATAATATGTATGTGGACCGCATGAAGTGAGCCCTTACCCTCGATTATGACATAGTATTCACCAATAAAACCATCCTCAAACCTCCCCTCTCTCTTCGGAGAGGGGGCCGGGGTGAGGTTCCTTTTAATTATGTTTATAGAACAACCTCCCGAGTTTCTTCGTAAACTGTATCCCGGTGCAATCTGGAGGATGAACCCTAATGAAAAGGCTGTCTATCTGACTTTCGACGATGGCCCTATCCCCGAAGTGACTCCTTGGGTGCTCGACTTACTCGACAAGCACAATATCAAGGCCACTTTCTTCATGGTAGGTGACAATATACGGAAGTATCCCGAAGAATTCCGAATGGTTGTTGAACGGGGACACCGCATCGGCAATCACACGTTCAATCATATCCGTGGATTTGAATATACCGCCAGAAATTATTTGGGAAATACCGAGCAAGCGAGAATTTTCATGGAAATGGGCGGTGATATCAACTGCAATGTGGAGAAGGTGTTGTACCCGCTCCTGTTCCGCCCGCCGCACGGCCACATGTTCGCCAACCAATATCTCACCCTGAAACAGACTTACCGGATAGTAATGTGGGACCTTGTGACCCGCGATTATAGTAAGAAGCTGCGCGGTCCGCAGGTACTCGCCAATGTCATGAGATATGCGCGCAACGGCTCCATCATCACTTTCCACGACTCGCTGAAGTCCTGGGAGAACGGAAACCTGCAATACGCACTGCCACGGGCCATTGATTTCCTGAAGGAGGAAGGGTATGAATTCAAATTACTGTGAGCCTCACGAGGGTGCGTCAAAACTCAAATTTCGAAAATAGGAACTTATCATTTGAAATCTGAACATATTAAAAGACTAAAGAAAGGGTCGTATCATTACTCAATACAGAGCTTGATACGACCCTTTTAAGTGTTATAGTTATAAGCTGTAACTTTGGGGAGTGGTCATTTTAGTTTTGATACCCCCTCCCGGAGGTGAGGCTGCACTTCAACGGATTGCGTACCTTTTGGGCAAAGTCCGCCATATATCGGTTCCAGGCATCAGCTGTCTTGATGTCCGCCTTGTCCCAAGCGAACCCCCAATAATATACATAATCAGAACCCGGTTCGTAATCACTGACCGCCAGTACGTGGCCGTCTGCATTGTTACGCTGTTTCTTTTCCTGTTCCGGGAAGAGGACAACCTTGGCATCCTTCACAGCGGCAGGGAAAGCGGCGCCCATGAAAATCTTGCCATTACCCGGTCCGGTAGTAGGATCTACATAAGTGATATAGCCATTGGCTGCATCAGCCACCACGGCACCGTCAGGCTCATGCAATACGATACCAGTGACAACCGGAAGGGTCTCTTTCAGATTACTGTAGGACACGGCAGTCCGGTTCAGATGGGAACCTGCATCAAGAGTAATCACACGCGTCTCCACAACGGTAGTGTCACCCTTTACATCCAACGGAGTAAAAACCAGCTTCGCAGTGAAACGCAACGGGCCGTTGTCAAGAATCTCCAGAGTGTTGTAACACCAAGGGTAAATGATGGTATCGTTCACCATTAACGCCGCTACACCGGCTCCCAGCGTAGGACCTACCGCATAGCAATCCATGCCGAAACCATGATCGATATGATAAGAGATGGAATTACGCAACTCGTTTGCCGCCTTGGGATCGGTATCTTTCAACTCAGCAATTTTGGCACGGGCGTCTTTATCCACTTCTTTCGCGTAGAACGATTCCAGAACAGGTTCTGTAGTGTTATATTTTGTAAACAAGTCATATCCGTAACCGCGTTCCCCTCTGGCCTGCAGGGCAGGACCATAAGCACGGAAAGCAACCAGGTCGTTTTCCCAAGCCACGTCATCCAGACGTTCGGGATAGCATTTACCGCAAGCCTTTACCTCCACATCTTCGGGAGTACCGGTTTGGACAGTATAAACGGCAGTAGCATTACCGGCTACGGTAGCGGGAAAAATCAGTTTCTCATCATAAGTAATCTGGCAGGGCACTTGTTGCCCTTCAGCATCCAACACAACAATCTGTGCTGTATCCGCCAAGTTCAGACAGTTGGAGATTTCTGCCATAGACAACTCTATCATTTCGTTAGAGCGCTCTACAGCCAACGGATTGGCCACCGTGACGGTTACAGTCTTGCTCTCGTTACAAGCAAAGCAAAACAAAGCCGTCATGCATAATAGAAGAAGTTTTTTCATACTGATAAATAATGTAATAATACGTAGATAAGTATCTAAGGTAATTAAGGCGACAAAGCTGTCCGATTATAAAAAGTAAGGCGGTAAAGCGATATTTCCCTATCACTCTTACCGCCTTAGCTGCTTTACAGTTTTTTATTTAGGTTGTTTGCCGATGTAGGCCAGGATACCGCCATCCACATAAAGGATGTGTCCGTTTACTGCATTAGAAGCTTCAGAAGCCAGGAACACCGCAGGACCGGTAAGTTCTTCCGGATCCAGCCAACGGCCGGCAGGCGTCTTGGCGCAAATGAATGAGTCGAACGGGTGGCGGCTGCCGTCAGCCTGCTTTTCACGCAACGGTGCAGTCTGGGGAGTAGCGATGTAACCCGGGCCAATGCCATTACACTGGATGTTGTATTCACCATATTCAGAGCAAATGTTGCGGGTCAACATCTTCAGACCGCCTTTGGCAGCAGCATAAGCTGATACGGTTTCACGGCCCAGTTCAGACATCATAGAGCAGATATTGATAATTTTACCATGACCTTTTTTCATCATTGCAGGCAGGACAGCCTTAGAAACGATAAACGGAGCGTTCAGGTCAATATCGATTACGCGACGGAAGTCGGCAGCTTCCATTTCGTGCATAGGAACACGACGGATGATTCCGGCATTGTTTACGAGGATGTCAATAGTACCTACCTCTTTTTCAATGGTAGCTACCATGGCCTGGACAGCCGGTTCATTCGTTACATCACATACATAACCGTGTGCCTTGATACCTTTTGCAGTGTATGCAGCCATACCTTTGTCCACCAACTCCTGGTTGATATCGTTGAAACAGATAGTAGCACCCTGCTCTGCATAAGCTGAAGCGATGGCAAAACCAATACCATAAGAAGCACCTGTCACGAGGGCTACTTTACCTTCCAAAGAAAAATTCAAATACGGATTCATAATATTAATTATTTAAATTAGAGAAATTATTGTATTTACGTTTATAAGCAGATGCTCATAATAAATCTGTTATCAGCGAGAAGTCCTGATCCCCGTAATCCAGATTTTCACCTCCCATACCCCAAATGAAAGTATAGTTGTGGGTAGCGGCAGCCGAATGGATAGACCATTCGGGAGACAATACAGCCTGATCGCCTTTCATCCATATATGGCGTGTTTCATCCACCTCACCCATGAAGTGACACACAGCATGCTCTTCCGGAAGTTCAAAATAGAAGTATGCTTCCATACGGCGGCTGTGAACGTGTGCAGGCATAGTGTTCCACACACTGCCCGGTGCCAGTTCCGTCATACCCATCTGCAACTGGCAGGTAGGCAATACCTGGTTTACCAGCATTTTATTGATATTACGATGGTTGGAGCCTTCCAGAGACCCCATTTCGGCAACCACAGCATCTTTCTTGGTCACCTTCTTGTCCGGATAATTGCGGTGTGCAGTTACAGAATTGAAATAGAACTTAGCGGGATGGGCGGCATCCTTGCTTTCAAATGTAACTTCACGGTCACCCGAGCCCAGGTAAAGGGCTTCTTTATAATCCAGTTCGAACACGGCATCACCGGCTTTCACTATGCCTGCACCGCCTACATTGAAGATACCCATTTCACGACGGGTCAGAAAGTAAGGTGCTTTCAGCGGATCGATAGCTTCCAAACCCAGCACTTCTCCCACCGGCATGGCTCCACCTACCACCATACGGTCATACATGGAATATACCATATTTACTTCATTCGGGGAGAATACCTTCTCTATAAGGAAGTCGCGACGGATTCTTTTCGTATCGTAGCTTTTGGCATCTTCTGGATGCGCGGCATAGCGAATTTCATAGTTCGTTTTCATGATAATTATTACGTCTTAAAAGTTATACATCCGGTTCAAGGTACGTCGTTTACGTACACGATGCAAATATAGGGAAAGAAAATGGAGAAACCGTGCAAATTTGTGCCAATTATGTATCAATATCGTTCAATTCTTATACGGATCCTGTTTTTCAAGGATGGTGGGATGAATCAACAACAAAAAAAACCCTCTAAAATTAGCCGTTTTAGAGGGTTTTTAGCTGCAAATAGCTGTATCGATGTTGGACTACCAGGATTCGAACCTGGGCAAACAGAACCAAAACCTGTTGTGCTACCATTACACCATAGTCCAAACTTATGTGCTTTCTGTTAAAAAGCGGTGCAAAGATAGAGGTATGTCCCGAAATATCCAAATATTTCGGGACTATTTTTTCTATCTATGTATTATTTTGCAATAATCAGATAGTAATTCTTCTTGCCGCGCTGTACCAACAAGTATTTATCATCCAGCAAATCGGCCGTTGTAACTACCTGGTCAAAAGCAGCCAACTTTTCCTTATTCAAGGAAACACCACCACCTTGTACCAATTTACGCATTTCACCTTTAGAAGCAAAAACCGCCGCATTATCTACAAATAAATCAACGGCTTTCACACCGGCAGCCAATGCGTCACGAGAAATCTCAAATTGAGGAACACCTTCGAACACAGCCAACAGCGTATCCTCATCCAGCTTTTTCAATGCATCGGAAGTTGCATTACCAAACAGGATGTTTGAAGCATCAACCGCAGCATTATAGTCTTCTTCAGAGTGAACCATAATAGTCACTTCCTTGGCCAGACGCTTCTGCAACACACGCAGGTGCGGAGCAGCTTCATGCTCGGCAATCAGGGCATCGACTTCTTCTTTGGTCAATGCGGTAAATATCTTGATGTAACGGGAAGCGTCCGCATCGCTGACGTTCAACCAGAACTGATAGAATTTGTAAGGAGAAGTATAACGGGGATCCAGCCAGATATTTCCTGATTCCGTCTTGCCAAACTTACCACCGTCGGCCTTCGTAATCAACGGGCTGGTCAGCGCAAACACCTCACCTCCATTCGTACGGCGAATCAGCTCGGCACCTGTCGTAATATTACCCCATTGGTCACTGCCTCCCATCTGTAACCGGCAACCTTTGGTTTCGTACAAGTGCAGGAAGTCGTAACCTTGCAGCAACTGGTAAGTAAATTCTGTAAAAGACAAACCGTCACGAGCCTCACCGTTCAGACGCTTCTTCACGGAATCTTTCGCCATCATATAATTTACGGTGATATGCTTGCCTACTTCACGGGCAAAATCAAGGAAAGAGAAATCTTTCATCCAGTCGTAGTTGTTCACCAGCTCGGCACGGTTAGGAGCATCCGAATCAAAATCCAAAAACTTGGAAAGCTGCGCTTTCATACCTGCCATGTTACGTTGCAACGTCTCTTCGGTGAGCAAATTACGTTCTGCCGACTTACCGGAAGGATCACCGATCATACCCGTCGCACCGCCGATCAATGCCAACGGCTTATGTCCGCAACGCTGGAAATGACGCAAAATCATCACACTGCAAAGGTGTCCGATGTGCAAAGAGTCCGCAGTAGGGTCAAAGCCAATGTATGCGGTCACCTGTTCCTTGGCCAGAAGTTCTTCCGTACCCGGCATCATATCGTGGAGCATGCCACGCCATCTTAATTCTTCTACAAAATTCATCGAATGAGATTATCTAAAATTATTTAAACGATTATATATCCATATCATACTAAAGACCTAAAAATCATTTAGTCTCCGCAAAAGTACGACACTTTATTCGAAGAAACAACTCTTATTGTTTAAAAAAGACTTTGCTTATATTTCCCCGGATCGCTTCCGAGAGTTCTCCCAATGAAACCCCACGCACCGCCGCAGCCTGTTCATACAGCCCGGTCACCGGAAGCGGACTTTCATCCGTCTCTATAAACAAATGATCAAGAGGAACCGCACGAAGGGCATCCGCCTGATACTTCTCGCCAAAAGAGAGATAAAATCCATGCTTCAGATACTCCTCCGCCAAAGCCGCTTTTCCACGAAATCCATGAATAATCCATGGATTCGAAGGGCGTAATGCCCCCCTCATTTTCAACAACTCATCCACAGCCTTTACCAAGTGAATAACCAAAGGCTTGTCCAGTTCCATAGACAGACGGGCCTGGAACGCAAAAATCTCCAGTTGCATGGACATGGGAGCGTTTGCCAATTTATCCAATCCAGCCTCGCCTACGGCAAGCACCCGGGGATGACGCAGCAACGAAAGGAAATTGTCTGAAAACCGTTTCGAAGAGATATCTTTTCCGGTTATGGATGAAGCAACGTACCACGGATGGATTCCTACCGAGTACCAGCCGCCTTCCTGCGGAACAAATGTTTCAGGATAACAGTTCACGATTGCCTCTCCCGGCATCTGTGGCAACCGGTGCGTATGTATATCGACAGGCAACCTCATGGAACGGGATCGTATCCGGAACCTCCCCAAGGATGGCAGCGCAGGACACGCTTCACGGCCAGATAAAGTCCTTTGAAAGGTCCATGTTTCTTTATAGCCTCCACTGCATATTGCGAACATGTAGGCGTAAAACGGCATGACGGCCCCAACATGGGCGAAATGCACTTCTGATAAAAGTAGATGGGAAGCAGCAAAAGATATGAAATCAACCGTTTCATACGCTCTCAGCAATGCGCGCCAAAGCAGTCTTCATTCGATTTTCTATAACGGAAGACTCCACCAACTGATCTGAAAGATAGATAAAAGCAATAGCCAGGCGACATTGCTTCTCTTCCAGCACACGCAGCAACTCATGCTTATTCATACGGTAAGCCTCCCTTATCTGGCGCTTGACACGGTTACGCTTCACGGCACGCTTGAACCGACGCTTCGATACACTGACAAGGATAGAAGCAGGTGCCTCCAATTCCTCTACAGACAGATATACCACCCGCAAGGGAAAGACTGAAAATGAACGGGAACCACCCGCAAACATCTTCTCTATAACTTTCTTCCGATTCAACCTTTCAGGTTTACGCAAAGTATTGGGCATATCTTTTTAGTTACGGGTTACGAACTACCAGCCGGAGTCAAAGAACCTCTCCCCTTAAAAGGACACAAGCTACAAGTATCATACGCATTTGCAGCGCAGCCCACTTGTAGCTTGTAACCGGTAGCTTATAACTGATATATTACTTTCCTTTATTATTCTCCTTGATGAACATATCAAGCGCCGCCGTCATAGAAGGAGCCTGTACGCTGGGAGCCTCTAAATCCAGACGAAGCCCGGCATCACGAACCGCCTGCGCAGTAGTAGAGCCGAATGTCCCGATTTTAATTTCCTTCTGTTCGAAATCCGGGAAATTCTTCTTCAAGGCACTGATACCTGCCGGACTGAAGAACACCAGCATGTCATAGTCAAACTTTTCATCGGCACCAAAATCATTGCTTACCGTACGATACATGACAACTTCTGTATGCTGAATCTTGTTCTTGTCCAACAAATTCTTGATTTCATCCGTATGTACATCCGACATGGGAACCAAGTACTTTTCAGTTTTATGTTTTATAATTGCAGGCAATAAATCATCAAATTTTCCGGTATTTCCAAAGAAAATCTTGCGTTTACGATACTGCACATATTTTTGAATGTACAAGGCAATGGCTTCTGACACACAGAAATACTTCATAGTTTCCGGAATTGTCACACGTAATTCCGTACAAAGATGGAAAAAGTGGTCAATGGCATGACGCGATGTAAAAACGACAGCAGTGTGATCCAATATGGACACTTTCTGTTGTCTGAACTCTTTTGATGAAAGGCTCTCCACTTTGATGAACGGGCGAAAATCTATTTTCACACCGTACTTTTCGGCGATGTCGTAATAAGGAGATTTCTCTGATGCCGGTTTCGGCTGCGACACAAGTACTTTCTTTATTTTCAACGTCCTAAAATTTTATTATCAAAAAATCGTTTAGTTGTATCATTCCTTGATATAACATAAAACAAGGAATGATTTCAAGGGCACAAAAGTACAAAATTAAAAGTAATCCACCATATAAATTGTCACAAAAAAGCTTTAGCCACTTATAGAACATTAATATTTTAGCAAAAAAGGCTAAAAGCAATCCGATTATTATCGTAAGTTGCAGACTTAAATCGAAATACACTATAAACAAAACGAAAGGAAACAGAGCAAATCCCAAATAATAAAGTAGTGTCGAATAAGATTCCAGCCAAAGCGCCGTTGTACTTTCGTCAAAAAAAATCCAACCCAAAAAGGAATAGGCCACCCATTTCAGGAAAAGATAAAGAAGGCATACCCCTATATAGATGTTCAGCAAGAGAAAAGGGGGAACATGCTGCACCAATGCAGGTTGTACATCACTGAAATAGCTGAAGACAGCGACTCCGGCAAGCACACAAGTCTGCAGAATCAGCAGCAACAGATAGCGCATGTCTGCCGCAGTGGAAGTAGCAAATATGCTGGTACGTTCACGGTGCAACAAAAAATCCTTTACCAGTTGCAACAGAAACTTACGGCTACGGGACAGGACATAAGACGACAGAAAAAAGCAACACAAGAGAATGGCGGTAATGCCGTCATCCATTCGCGGAGAATAAGGAATAGGAATTCCTTCCGGACCTGCCGTCATCCAGGCTATCAGCAGATTCATCATATCGCCGCAAACTTACGGATGGAAGCATCCCATAAAGGGGTGGTATGTATCAATTCGACAGCCTCTTGCGGTGTCCGGGCCACATGCCAGATAGCACCATGCTGTTGACGCATAAAGTTCTCGTCCACTGCCCGGTGGAGCATATCAAGCAACGGATCAAAATAGCCTTTTGTGTTCAGTATGACAACCGGATTGAGATAAAGCCCCAGTTGCTTCCAAGTAATGACTTCAAGCAATTCCTCTAAAGTACCGCAACCACCGGGCAAGGCAATAACGGCATCACTCAAGTCCGCCATCATCTTCTTTCGCTCATGCATGCTTTCCACCTCCCGAAGCTCGGTCAGCCCCGTATGGTGCCATCCCTGCTCTACCATGAAACGAGGTATTACACCGGTCACCTCCCCTCCTGCCGCCAGCACTGCATCCGCCACAGCAGACATCAACCCCATATTGCCTGCCCCGTTAACCAGACGGATACGCTGCCGCCCCAGCAGGGTACCCAGTTCGTGGGCAGCATCAAAATAAACCGGATCAATCTTCGTGCTTGATGCACTGTAAACGCATACGGAAGTTATCTTATTCATCGTATTCTTACTCTACCTTAATAATATGTGTACAAAGGTACGTGATTTCAAGGAGATTTGAAACAGAGGCAGATATCTTTCCTATTTCTTGTCTGCTATTTTTTGTGTTCGGGAAATCCGTCTTGTTCCACAAAGTATAGCAGAACCGATGTTTTTACTTGAAAAAGCTGTCCCGGAAAATTACAGATAGAAGGTAAAAGACAGATTGTCAATGAAGCTAAGCAAAAAAACAAACTCCCTGCCCACATCTGATGACATAAGCAGGAAATCATTTGGTTTGGCGAATCAAAGGTTTTTATAAATCAATATTCAAGCCAAAAATAATCAGGGGTGCGTAAAGTATCCCACAACAAAATACCAGCACTGGAGCTACATGAAATTGCAATATTGGGAATATTGTCAATCCGGTATCGAAACGTACTATCTATGACTTTCTTTCCACGATACAATACTGTGTCTAGAGCTATGACACGTATCTTTATTTTCAGACTGTCGTATTCGCTCTTGTCAAAACATGCAACTTCCATACCAATCCAATCTTCATAATAAATTAGTTCTTGGTCATTGGTTTTATTTATATACATACCTTTAAATACTAAGCTGTCATTTACCCAACATTTTATATAATCTTTACCGGTACGCTCTTTAAAACCTGTAGAAACTAAAATCATAAAATCATTTTTTGGAATCGAATGTTCAACACATCCCATCAACACAGTAAATATGGTCACAAAAATAAATATACGTGTCTTCATATTATTGTCTCTTTTTAAGCCTTTGTCTCCAGTTTGGAATATGCCTGTTCAACTTGTTATGAATATAATTATCTCGAATCGTCTGTATCTGAGAACGGTTCAGTAGAGTCGCTTTAAGATAATCTCCATCTTCCTTCTGAATTATGAATTTCTGTGTCATCAAGTTCTCCAAATCCATTGTATGATCCAATCCTCCAGAGTGACCAAGTTCATGAGCAAAAGTCCGATTATCATTATTGTTCAGCATATTGGGAACTGCTTTCGTTCCAATTTTTATATCCAGACTGTTTCTATAAGTTTCAGCCATAACTACACTACTGGTAGTTTTTGTCAATTTATCTTGGTTTACAATCTGGAAAACGGGTTCATTGTCCTTTATATCATAATACCGTGCACCATAGTCATGCCAGTTCAAGCCCTTATTCGCATCATACTCCTAACCATTATACTTGTAAGGCTGAACATTCGTAGTA
>NZ_GL882638.1 GCF_000195635.1 Bacteroides fluxus YIT 12057
CAGGTCAGTGTATTCAGTGACTTGAACCAGCTGCGGTATAACGAAAGACGAACTGGTGAAGACGTTCACTCCGGAAATACAAGGTTTGGCTGCCTTTTCCGAAACAGATTTTGTTGTAGGCTTTTTTGAGAAGCGGAAGTCTTATAACGAATACTTTGCAGAAGTTTGATGATATTTTGTTTCGTGTAAGTTTCTTAGAGCGTTCGTTAAAGGAAAAAATAGGATTAGCAGTATACCAATAGTAAATGAATGAGACTGATTTAAAACAACTCAAAATACAGGTACTTGCAAAAGTACTTATTCAAAAAGTATGCCTTTTTTGAGTACTAACCTAGGTATTTACTAAATTTAAGAGACTTGTCTGGTTCATTAAGATATAAAACCATTCATGGAGTTGGATGGAGTTTTGTTGATAATATATCCAGTTCCGGCATTACTTTTTTGGTAGGGCTTGTACTTGCCCGTTTGCTGACCCCTGCCGAATATGGTGTGATGGCAATGATTGCTATCTTTATAGCAATATCAAATTCTATTATTGACAGTGGATTTTCCAATGCACTGATACGGAAAGTCCATGTAGAACGAATTGATTATAATACAGTCTTTTATTTTAACTTGACAGTCAGTGTAACTCTTTATATATTCTTATATTTAATCTCTCCTACCATCAGTGTGTTTTTTCAAGAACCTATCCTGAAAGATGTAACACGTGTCATTGGATTGGTATTGATAATCAATGCGTTTGCAATTATTCCCAGAACACACTTTGTACGTGAGGTAGATTTCAAGACACAGACTAAGGTTTCTTTGATCTCTTCTGTCAGTAGTGGTTTCATTGGAATAGGAATGGCATTAGGAGGACTGGGGGTATGGAGTCTGGTTGGCCAGCAACTTTCCCGTCAATTGTTGAATACCCTGTTTTTATGGATATATAGCAAATGGCATCCTGTATGGGAGTTTTCCATGAAGAGTTTTAAAGAACTCTTTGGCTTTGGTTCCAAATTGCTGCTTTCGGGTTTATTGAACACTGCCTATAACAATATCTATTATATTGTGATTGGCCGTTTTTATACTTCTGTACAGTTGGGACAATATACCCGTGCGGAGCAGTTCAATATGATATTTTCCAGTAATCTGACTTCGGTAGTACAGCGAGTCAGCTATCCGGTTTTGAGTTCTATACAGGAAGAACCGGAACGTTTACATGAGGCTTATCGGAAAGTGATCAAGATTACCATGCTGATAACCTTTGCGTGTATGTTAGGCTTGGCTGCTGTGGCGAAACCTTTGATTATCATACTGATTGGTGAAAAATGGTTGCCTGCCGTTTACTTTCTGCAAATTATTTGTTTCAGTGGCATGCTTTATCCGCTTCATGCGATTAATTTAAACATTCTCCAAGTCAAAGGACGTTCCGATTTGTTTTTAAAGCTGGAGGTCATGAAAAAAGTGATAGGTGTTTTCCCTATACTTGCCGGCATTTTTTATGGCATTGAATATATGCTTTGGGGAAGTGTGGTTGCTTCGGTAATAGGCTATTTCTTGAATAGCTATTATTCGGCAAATTTGATATTCTATCCGACAAAGGAACAGATAAAGGATATACTTCCCACTTTTGGCGTTTCTTTTGTGGTAGCATCTGTCATGTGGGTACTTTCCTTCTGGGATATTTCCGTTTATATTTTGTTACCGCTCCAAATTACAACGGGAATACTGTTGGCTTTATCTATTTATGAGAAGTTGCACCTTGGCGAATATCTTGAAGTCAAGCAACTGGCGCTTTCTGCACTTAAACGCAAGTAGAAAATCAAAAACATATTTATTGTAGTAAGATGGAAAATAAAGTAATTACAGTTACTTCTCCATTACTTCCTTCATTGGACGATTTCATGCCTTATTTGCAGGACATTTGGAATCGCAAATGGTTGACCAATAACGGTCATTACCATCAGGAGTTAGAGAAGGCGTTGTGCGAATATTTGAAGGTGCCTTATATCAGTCTTTTCACCAATGGAACCTTACCTTTGATATGCGCCTTGCAGACATTGCGTATAACAGGTGAGGTGATAACTACTCCTTACAGCTTTGTCGCTACCACGCATGCCTTGTGGTGGAACGGTATAAAGCCTGTCTTTGTGGATATAGACCCTAATACTTGCAATATTGATCCGGACAAGATAGAAGCGGCAATCACTCCCAAGACCACAGCCATCATGCCTGTCCATGTATATGGTAAGCCTTGTGATACGGAACGTATTCAGGCGATAGCCGATAAATATGGATTGAAGGTAATTTATGATGCAGCCCATGCATTTGGAGTGGAAGTTGACGGGAAGTCTATATTGAATTCGGGTGATATGTCAACGTTGAGTTTCCATGCCACAAAGGTTTATAATACGATTGAGGGCGGTGCTTTAATCTGTCATGATGAGAAGACGAAGAAACGCATTGATTACCTGAAGAATTTCGGCTTTGCAGGAGAAACGGAAATCGTGGCTCCCGGCATTAATGGAAAAATGGATGAGATTCGTTCGGCTTATGGCCTGTTGAATCTGAAACAAGTGGATATGGCAATTGAATCCCGTCGTCAAGTGGCTATCAAGTACCGTGAAGCATTGAGTGGTGTTGAGGGTATTAGTTTTATGGATGATATGCCGGGTGTCCGCCACAATTATTCCTACTTTCCGATATTTGTAGATGCTGAAAGATACGGGATGACCCGTGATGAACTTTATTTTAAAATGAAGGAAAAAAATGTATTGGGTAGAAGGTATTTCTATCCTCTGATAAGTGAATTTTCTACTTACAGAGGATTGGAGTCAGCACGGCCTGAGAACTTGCCGATGGCGCATAGTATTGCTGATAGGGTGATATGTTTGCCGATGTATCATGGTCTGGATACCGATGCAGTGGAATGTATCCTTAATTTAATTGTCAAGTGATGAGACAGAAGAAACTATTGCTTCTTGGCGGCCTGCGTTATTTACTCCCTGTAATAGAGGCTGCCCATAAGCTGGGTTATCATGTGATAACTTGTGACTATATTCCGGACAACATAGCCCACAAATATTCAGACGAGTATCATAATGTGAGTATTATAGACAAGGAAGCCGTACTTGCCTTGGCCCGCAGGCTCCAGATAGACGGGATTATGTCATTTGCTGTTGACCCCGGGGTTGTGACTGCTGCTTATGTTCAGGAACAAATGGGGCTGCCTGCATTCGGTCCTTATGAGTCGGTGTGTATTTTGCAGAACAAAGACAGGTTTCGCAATTTTCTGACACAACATGGATTTAATGTTCCTAAAGCAAAGGGCTTTTCCTCTATAGAAGAGGCTCTGTCTGAAACTTATTGGTATCCTTGGCCTGTGATAGTAAAGCCTACGGATGCAGCGGGAAGTAAAGGGGTGACGAGGGTTGACTGCTTGAGAGAGTTGAAACCTGCCCTTGAATATGCATTCGAACATTCCATGTCCAAACGGGTGATTGTAGAAGAGTTTATAGAGAAACAAGGGTGCTCTTCGGATACGGACAGCTTTTCTGTAGATGGAGAACTGAAGTTTGTGTCATATTCTGCACAGCGTTTTGATGCGGATGCCGCCAATCCATATACGCCTTCCGCTTATAGTTGGCCCTCCACTTTCACTGCAGAGCAAGAGGCTGAATTGACGTCTGAATTGCAGCGTTTGTTGAAACTTCTGGGTATGCGTACCTCTATTTATAATGTTGAGACACGTATTGGATTAAACGGTAAGCCTTATATAATGGAAGTTTCTCCAAGAGGTGGTGGCAATCGTCTGGCAGAAATGCTTCGTTTTGCTACGGGAGTTGACTTGATAACCAATGCGGTTCGTGCAGCAGTCGGTGATGATGTGACTGATGTAGAGCAACAACCATATAAAGGGCATTGGGCAGAGGTGGTTCTTCATGCGGAGCAGGAAGGTAAGTTTGCCGCTTTAAAAATAGGTGATGAATATAAATCCCATGTAGTGGAGACTGACCTATGGGTATCCAAAGGCGACCCTGTTCACGCCTTTGTTGGAGCTAACGATGCTATCGGTACTCTTGTAGTCAAGTTTGATACAAAAGAGTCTCTTATTTCTGCAATGTCTGATATTTGCAAATGGGTAACTGTTAAAGTGGAGAAAAAATGAAAAAAATAGCCGTAATTGGTGCAAATGAGCCGCTTGAACCATTTTTTAAGCAAGTCAAGGCTCTTGGATATTATATTGTTGGCATAGCTTATGAAAAAGGTGCCGTATGTAAGAAATATTGTGATAAATTCTATCCAATTTCATTTGCGGATAAAGATGCCGTTTTGGAGATTTGTAAACAGGAAAAAGTGAATGGGATTACTTCTTTTTCTCTTGAATCCGCTTTGCCGACAGTCATTTATGTAGCTCAAAAGATGGGGCTGGTCAGCAATACAGAAGAGTGCCTTCATCGGCTTGAAAATAAATTCACTATGCGGGAGGCTCTCAACGCTGCAGGAATTTCGAATCCCCAATATATTATAGTGTCTGAAGTTGAGGAACTTGATTCTGTCAACATACCTTTTCCTTGTATTGTCAAGCCGGTTGATAGTGGAGGCAGTCAAGGAGTAACTAAGGTTGGGAGTCTTGAGGAGGTGAAGGCAGCTTTTATTCGTGCTTTAGATTACTCGCGGGAAGGGAAGGTAATTATTGAACAGTATATTGATGGTAGAGAATTCAGTGTTGAATACCTTTCCTTCAATGGCCGCCATGTCAATATTCAGATTACAGATAAGGTTACCAGTGGTGCTCCATATTTTGTAGAGTTGCAACATCATCAGCCTGCTAATCTTACAGATGAGCAGAGGCAGCGTATTTGCAGTTTAGTTGAGTCTGCATTGACTGCACTTGCAGTTACAAACTCACCTAGTCATACAGAGGTCAAACTAAATTCAAAAGACGAACTGTATGTTATAGAGGCAGGTGCTCGTTTAGGTGGTGATTTTATAACATCTGATTTGGTTCGTCTTTCAACAGACTATGACCTCGTAAAAGGTGCGATGGAACTTGCAACCGGTGATTTTGCTATACCGGCTATTGAAAATTGTCATTACTCAGGTATATTATTTTATAGTACTCTTACGCCAGAGATTAAAAAGTATATTGATAATCAAAAGGAATATCCTTTTATTGTGGAAGCTGTACGAAATGAGGTTGAGATAGATGAATGCAAGCGTAATGGCGATCGTAATGGATACGCTATTTATCAGTCGAACCACAAAATAGAACCATAATTATGCCATCAATAGAAATGGGCGGAAATTTTTGCCTTTCGAAAGAGCAAATTTCTAGATATGGAAAAGTAAAATGTTCTTATGGTGACTCGCTATTTGAGTGGAAAGATATTCTATTTACTCATGGAGGGCGTAGTGCTATTATTATAGCTGTACGAGATTTAGGTCTTTGCAATACAAAAGTTTTAGTTCCCAATTTTTCATGCCATTCTATTACGGATGCTTTTCATGCATGCGGTTGCAAGGTTGAATATTACAAAATGAATGCAGATCTTACAGCCAATGTCAATGCGTTAATGTTGCGGATTGATAATATACGACCTTCGATACTTTTTACTTGTCCTCTTTTTGGATTTGACACTTTAGCCAATTTAAGACCACTTTATAAAGAGATACAATGTAAGGGCGTTAAAATCATTGAGGATGTAACTCATTCTATTCTTGGCATAAAACCATATATAGAAGCGGACAGAGTGGTTTGTAGTCTTCGAAAATGGCTTGAAATACCGGATGGTGGCTTTGTTTGGGGATTGAAAGATTTGGATAAAGAAGCTTTTTATCAAACTACTTCAGAACATAAAACTATAGTTTCTAACTTTATTAAAGCTTCAAAAGGAAAACTCAAATATTTTGAAACCAAAGATGATAGCTTGAAATTGTCTTTTTTGCCTATATTCTACAAAAATAATGAACTATTTGACGATTGTAATCAGATTTATCGAATGAGTGCTTTCTCTTACGAATTGTTGATGCAAGCAAATTTCGTAGCTAATGCTACTACAAGAAATTCAAACTACCGATATTTATTGCAAAATATAAACAATCAGCTCATTGAGGTGATTCAGACTGAGCTAAAAGAAGATACTGCGCCCTTGTATATGCAGGTATACGTAAAAGATGGGCGTAGGACAGACCTTCAAAAAAAACTTATGTCAGAGAGGCTTTATTGTCCAATCATTTGGCCAACTCCGAATGAGGTGCTTAAGAGCTGCTCAGTAGAGGATATCGCAAACTATAATAATATGCTTTCATTAGTCATAGACCAACGATATGATTTGGAAGATATGAAACGTTTGGCTAAAATTATTAATCACTTTAATTAAATAATCATTTATGGAAGGTATTAAGTACACCGATATTATGGGACCCAATGTCCTTGATAAATTAAAATACTGTGGTGAAAATATTAAAATTTATGACCTGGCCAAAATTTGTAATCCACAATGGGCGGAGATTGATGATGGTTGTATGATTTTTGATTATGCATTCCTTGATGCAAGAGGAGGATTGAAGATTGGGAAGTGTTCTATTTTTGCATGGCATTGCCTTATAGAGGGAGGAGGTCACATTCAAATAGGTGATAGGGTTCTTATTGGTCCTGGTGCCAAATTACTTGGCTCTCCTTATAATTATCACGGCGTGTATGTTAGTCAGGCTCTTCCCGAGGAAGCTTTCTCGATAAATCTTGGGAATATTACCATTGGAAACGATGCTTATATTTGTGCAGGAGCGGTTGTTTTGCCAGGAGTTACAATCGGTGAGGGGGCTGTCGTTGGTGCGAACTCTGTAGTTGACCGCGACTTGAAACCTTGGACAATTTATCATGGTAATCCTGTTAAGAAAGTTGGTGAACGTGAAAGACCTACTGAAGAACATAGAAAGATTATAGAGTCTATGGACTGGACTAAGCATTTCTGATTATGTCCAAACTTATTGTTAATAGTGTTGATGACTTTCTTACATTGAGAGGCAAGTCGTTGGGTAAGTCCGATTGGCTTGAGATTTCACAAGGGGTTATAAATAACTTTGCAGATGCTACATTTGACCACCAGTGGATTCATGTGGATGCAGAAAGGGTAAAGCTCGAAAACCCTCTTGGCTCAACCATTGCTCATGGTTACTTGATTTTGTCGCTAATCCCTTATATGCTTAACGAAATCATTTCAGTAAATAATCTCAGGAAGCTTGTAAACTATGGTATCGAAAAAATGCTTTACAAGAATACTGTGCCAGTAGGAAGCCGCTTGCGCTTGCATGCTACACTTGTCAAAGCAAGAGACCTCGGAGGAATCTGCCAGACAACGATACAATGTAAATTTGAGATAGAAGGACAAGAATATCCTGTACTGGAAGGCTCAATAATTTACTTATACTACTTTAACGAACAATAGTTATTTATCATTTAATATGTTGTAATATGGAAATCAAACAATTTATTGCTGATTTTGCTGATCAGTTTGACGAAACTGAACTTAACGAGTTCCAACCTAAAACAGAGTTCCGTGAACTTGAAGAGTGGAGCTCTTTGGCGGGCCTTGCTATACTTAATATGATTGGCAAAAAGTATGGAGTAAAAATTTCAGCTTCAGAAATTAAGGGTATAGATACCATTGAGGCTCTATACAATTTAGTTTTGTCAAAAAAGTAATGAAGACTATTTTTTCATTGGAAGGTAAGGTTATTCTCATAACTGGAGCATCCTCTGGTATCGGCAAAGCTGTGGCACTACAATGTGCTGCGGCTGGTGCCACATGCATCATAACAGCTCGTAATGAGATGCGCCTTCAGGAGACGTTTGATGGTTTAAGAGGTGAAGGTCATAAGATGGTTTTGGCCGACTTATCTTCATTATTAGGTGTCAACATTTTGCTATCTCATATATTGGGTAAGATTGATGGGGTTGTGGCTTGTGCAGGTATAGTTGAAACCAAGATACTGAAATTTACGGAAGAAGAAGACCTAATGCGCTTGTTTGATACAAATGCTTTTTCTTCTATCAGATTGATTCGTGAACTGGTTCAGCAGAAAAAATTACAGAATGGTGCATCTGTCGTTATGATATCTTCTATTTCAGGTACGAAATGCGGGTATATTGGTGGCGCTCTTTATGGTGCAACAAAAGGTGCGCTGGAAGGTTTTGCTAAGGCAACTGCACTTGAGTTGTCACCCCAAAGAATTCGGGTAAATACAATAGTACCAGGCATGATTGAAACTCCATTATTGGAAGGCAGTGAAATTGGTAGTGAGGAATTGGAGGCAGACAAACTTCGGTATCCATTAAAAAGATATGGGCATCCTGACGAAATAGGATATGCTTCCGTATATCTTTTATCTGATGCAACAATGTGGATGACGGGTACTTCGTTATTGATTGATGGAGGTTATACTCTGAATTGAAATGATGAAAGCATATATTAAAGCGGTGGATTATTATCTTCCGGATAGGATACTTACTAACGAGGAAATAGCGAGACTATTTCCCCAATGGTCGGCTGAAAAAGTTGCTTCAAAAGTAGGCATATTGGAAATGCATATCGCTGCGGATAATGAAACTGCTACAGACATGGCATTTAAGGCTGCTCAAAAATTGTTTTCCAATAATAGTCATCTACGGGAATCGCTAGATTTCATTTTGTTGTGTTCCCAAAGTGTTGATTATAAATTACCTTCTTCTTCGTGTATTCTTCAGCACCGGTTAGGACTCAAAAATACTTGTGGTGCACTTGATTTTAATCTGGGCTGTTCTGGTTATGAATACGGTTTGGCGATGGCTAAGGGGTTAATTGTTTCTGGAGTAGCGACAAATGTGCTTCTGTTGACAGCTGAGACTTATACAAAATATATACATCCGGAAGACAAAGGGAATCTGACTATCTTTGGCGATGCGGCAACTGCAACAATCGTTTCAACTGACGGCTTTGGAGAAATAGGTGAATTTGAGTTAGGAACTGACGGTTCCGGTGCAGAGTATCTCATGGTCAAAACTGGTGGCTCCCGCATTGTTAATAGAACAGGAAACGTCGCTTTGGATTCTAATGGGAATAACAAATGGGATGACAATCTATATATGGATGGGGGAACTATTTTTAATTTTACCTCTGATGTTGTACCGACAATGGTTGAGCGTCTGTTGGAAAAGGAAAAAATCTCTCAGGATGATATTGATTTGTGGATTTTTCACCAAGCGAACAAATACATGATCAATTATTTGCGTAAGTTGATGGAAATAGAAAAAGATAAGTTCTTTATCTATATGGAAAAGGTGGGCAATACCGTATCTTCGACTATTCCTATTGCAATTACGGAGGCATTAAAGCAGGAGCGTCTTCATGGCAATGTATTACTAGCTGGGTTTGGTGTCGGATTAAGTTGGGGAGCTACGGTTATTCGCTGTAAGTAAGCCTTGTATGTTAGAAATAGTATCGCATGTTAATTCAATTTATAATTCTATAAGCTATGTCCTGTTAGAACATGGGACTAAAGAATGTTGGATTATTGATGTAGGTGATTTTGATGTTATAAAGTCTTTGTTTGATGGCTATAACCTAAGAGGTGTACTATTGACGCATGTTCATTACGATCATATATATGGACTGAATGAATTGCAAGCTGACTATCCGGATGTACCTATATATACAAATGAATATGGTGCAAAGAATCTGGTTAGCCCTATAGAGAATTTGTCGTCATATCATGGTGAGGATTTTATCTTATCAAGAACGAATGGTGTTAAGATTATTAAAGAGGGGAATGTGATTCTTATAGGTAGCTATAGTTTATTGGTAATTGATACTCCCGGCCATGATTATTCTTGTCTAAGCTTTTGTGTGGACAACAATCTTTTTACAGGTGATTCCTATATACCTGGAGAAAAGGTGTTTACGAAACTGCAAAATGGTAATAAGCAATTGGCAGAATATTCTTGTCAACGATTATTGCGATTAGGAGAGAAATGTTTTATAAGACCTGGTCATTCTATTTCCTTTGAAAATTGTATGAATAACTATCAGGCTGATTCAATAAAAAAGGTCATTTTTGACCATTTACTACAAGAAAAATATGTACATGATTAGACTTTTCTATTATATTAGAAGACTGTATAATTAAGCAGAATAATTATGTATTTGATAATGTGTTTAGAGGTGATAGTTTAGAAATAGATGGAGATAACCCTTATGGGGATCCTTTGTCTGTTGACTCAATTAAGAATATACATATTCGTGGGATTGGAAAATGTAAGATAATTGGGCCTGATGAAAATATGAATATCTATAATCCACATACCGAATTTGTTGTTGGTGATTTTTATGATTGGAGAACATGTCAAATCTTTTTCGCTTGCTTCTAATATTGAAATATCGGGAATCATTTTTGAAAAGACGAGATGTTGGGTTATTTCATTTGATAAATGTTCTTATGTAAGTGTATATGATTTGTCTATTTTTTCTGATGTTAAAAATGGGGATGGTGTAAACTTTCGTTCAGGATGTCATCATTGTGAGGCCTACAATATAATAGGGGAGACTTCTGATAATACAGTAGCTTGCAGTGCTTTAGGGCCTTTGATTCCCATTTCATATCCTTCAGGCAATTATTTATATCCTATGGAACCGACTTCATTTATGGATTCTAATGGAGCGTGTAATCTTGATATCCATGATATTAAAATCCATGGTATAACTACTACGGGCAAGCATCATGGAATTATATTGTTGACCGCCAATGATAATTCTGTTTATAACGTTGAGATATCCAATTTCATAGAGCCTTCTGGAGGTCCAGAACGGGAGTCTATAATAAAACTTTATACAGGATATGGAGCTATTTCTTCTGCTGATAAAATACATGATGTGGATATTTCAAATATTGTATCTAGAAATGCTAATTATGCTTTGCAAAGTAACACTAAATGTGCGAATGTA
This sequence comes from Bacteroides fluxus YIT 12057, assembly GCF_000195635.1. GTDB lineage: Bacteria > Bacteroidota > Bacteroidia > Bacteroidales > Bacteroidaceae > Bacteroides > Bacteroides fluxus. Next base: position 10,968 of record NZ_GL882638.1, read on the forward strand.
ACAGTATCTAACCTGGTACAAGAAAAAAATATCAGGAAGCCTGCTTATATTAACTGACTCCGATGGATTTGAAATAAATTAGTGGCGTTTAAGTATAAAATATTATAGATGAAAAATATTACCATTTTACACTATTTTACCGACGATAAATTTTTTGACTCTGCATCAGAGTTCTTTGATTCTTTAGAGGGAGTGAACAATATATATTGTTTTTATACGAAAAAAAAGAATTATTGCTTCCATCACATCCATTATACAGATAAAATACTGTTAATCAATAATAAACAAGAATATTGTTCTATGTTTTCTTCTCCCGAAGTGGATGTAATTTATTTCCAAAGCATCCCAGTGGGAGTTTATAATCTTTTTAATCACATTGGTTCGGACAAGAAGGTCATCTGGTGGAGTTGGGGATATGATATTTATCATCAGTTAGGTTTTTATAAAGCTTTTATTCCTATAAATATATTGAAGCCGATAACCAAAAGTTTTTTATATAATACGCTCTTTAGAAAGCTCCGACATTTAGCAACCTGTATTTACATCACGTTGCGATATCCGTTCTATCTGTTGCATCGCCAAAGGGTTCTAGAGCGTATAGACTATTATACACCAGTTTTGCCAATTGAGTATGATTTACTCAAACAATTTAATCCAAATTTCAAGGCACTTCCTTTCATGCTGCATGGTGGTCCTGGTTTCTACTCTAAGATTGAACTGAGATATAAGACAGTTGTTGGCAATGTGCTTGTCGGCAACTCGCTGACTTACACAAATAATCATTTTGATGTACTTGAAGTACTTAAAGATTGTACGTTTGGTCAGCGTCAGAAGGTGATTTTTCCTGTGAATTATGGTGGTGATTATCGTGGAAATATTTCTATACTGAAAGACAGAGCACAGTTGATTCATGCAGAACAGGTATGGTTAGAGTCTTTCCTTGGAGAGGAGGAATACTTTCAACTGTTTGACAATGTAACTCATGCTGTATTTGGTGTGATACGTCAGCAAGCTATGGGTAATATATTTAATTGTCTGAGAAAAGGAATAAAGGTGTTTTTGTTTAAGGATAGCGTAGTCTATCAATCTCTCAAGCAGATGGGGTTTTGCATATTTTCAATAGAAGATGATTTGAACGGAGATGTATTGATGAGTCCCTTGGACTTTGATTGTGTAAAACAAAATACCATTGCTTATAATAGTAAAGTAGCTTGCTGTATCAAGGAGATTCAAGATGATTTTATGATGTTAAGGGTAAGCAGTCAAAAAATGGCTATTAATTGAAAGTTCTATCTTCGTTGCCCACCAAATTTTTAGAATTATGTATAGCAGTGAAGAACTTGCAAGGTTTTACTTTTAGTACCAGACTGCGGTTTTGCCTCGTGGAGAATCTCTCCAATCGTCCTGACGGTTATAAAACGGTGGAAGTAGTCGGAAAAGCGATAGAGCATTTTTTAAAACACATTGCGTAACAGGCTTAAGAAAGGTAAGAGATGGCTGCAACTTATCACAGTGTAATAGGAACGGTAAAGCTTCATGGCAGTTCTATCTGGAACTTCATCGGAACTTTTTTCAAAAATATCTTTAACGGATGCAAGGATTATGTCAACATGGTTCCTGACAAAATCACTTTGGCTATCAGCCAATGTTAAATTCAAAACTAATTAATTAACAAAACTCGGTTTAGGGCACTGAAAAGTGCCCTTTCAAAGGGGTATGCATAAATTGAGTGTTTACCTCTATGATGAACACTTGGAAAATTATAATAATTCATTCTATATTATTGACTTTATGAATATCGCAATTGTCGGCACCGGCTATGTGGGCTTGGTGTCCGGAACTTGTTTTGCTGAAATGGGTGTCCATGTAACTTGTGTGGACGTGAATGAAGAGAAGATAAATGCGCTTAGGGAGGGCAATGTGCCCATCTATGAGCCGGGATTAGACGAGATGGTGCTGCGCAACCATGGGGAAGGAAGATTGGATTTCACCACCGACCTCATTTCGGTGCTCGATGAGGTGGACATTGTGTTCTGTGCCGTGGGCACACCGCCTGACGAGGATGGGGCGGCCGATTTGCAATATGTGTTGGCCGTGGCTCGTCAGTTTGGACAAAATATCCATAAGTACACCGTGCTGGTGACTAAATCTACGGTTCCGGTAGGCACTGCCAAGAGGGTGAAAGCAACTGTTGAAGAAGAATTAAAGAAACGCGGGGTAGAGATTCCGTTCGATGTGGCCTCTAATCCTGAGTTCCTGAAAGAAGGGGCTGCCATTAAGGACTTTATGAGTCCCGACCGTGTGGTAGTAGGTGTGGAGAGTGAGAAAGCCAAAGAAATGATGTCGAAGCTTTATCGCCCTTTTTTACTTAATAATTTTCGTGTTATTTTTACGGATATCCCCTCTGCGGAAATGATTAAGTATGCAGCCAATTCCATGTTGGCTACTCGTATTAGCTTTATGAACGACATTGCCAATCTCTGTGAATTGGTAGGTGCAGATGTGAATATGGTGCGCAAAGGTATCGGTAGTGACAGTCGCATCGGCGCGAAGTTCCTTTATCCCGGTTGTGGATATGGCGGGAGTTGCTTCCCGAAAGATGTGAAAGCGCTCATTAAGACCGCTGAAAAAAAGGGCTATCCGATGAAAGTACTGAAAGCTGTGGAAGAGGTAAACGAAAATCAAAAGAGTGTACTTTTCAATAAGCTCGGTACTTACTACAAGGATGATTTGAAAGGGAAAATCATTGCTCTTTGGGGCTTGTCCTTCAAGCCTGAAACAGACGATATGCGTGAAGCCACATCTCTTGTGATAATAAAATTATTGCTTAATGCCGGTTGTACGGTAAAGGTCTATGACCCTGTGGCTATGACTGAATGTAAACGTCGCATTGGTGATATAGTGACCTATGCCACTGATATGTATGATGCCGTTCTTGATGCTGATGCTTTGCTGATGCTCACTGAATGGAAGCAGTTTCGATTACCTTCATGGAGAGTCATAGTGAAAAGCATGAAGCACCCTCTTGTTATTGATGGTAGAAATATCTATGATGCGGCAGAGATGAAGGAGATGGGGGTGGAATATAGGTGCATCGGGAAACTGCGGATTTAAGATATTACATAATAAAATATTAGAGAGAGAATAATAATGATAAATTATAGTATAATTATTCCTCATTATAATACCCCAAATTTACTACAGCGTTGTTTGAATTCCATTCCTCGTCGTGAAGATATTCAAATTATTGTGGTAGATGATAATAGCGACTCTCTAAAAGTGGATTTTGACCATTTTCCTGGTATGGGTGAAAAAGGGGTAGAGGTGTACTTCACGAAGGAAGGTAAAGGCGCAGGATATGCCCGGAATGTTGGACTTCAATATGCTAGGGGTAAATGGTTGCTGTTTGCGGATGCGGATGATTATTATTTTAGTGGAGCTTTTGATGTCTTGGATAAAGAACTGACAGAGGATTTGGATATACTATATTTTAATGTTGATAGTACTATAAAATCTAATGCATCGAGAGCGTCTTTTATTAGTAAAAAATATGAGAAATATTTTATTTGCGGAGATGATTTAAATGTTAGATTTAATATTTGGACACCGTGGAATAAAGTGTTTTCTCATGAAATGGTGAAGCGAAAAAAATTACAATTTGACGAAATACCTATAGGTAATGATGCATTTTTTGCTTTATCTGCTTCTAAATATGCTAAACGCTATAAGATCATAAATAACAAGTTGTATTGTCTTGAAGACAATGATGGGTCAATTACATATACAAAAATAGATTATAAAAGGGCGATGAATTATATAAAAGCGACTATTAGAATTAATAGCTTTTACACTGATAATAAGCATCTTTATAAATTTAGTCATCCAGCTGTTATGCCTCATGTAATAAAAGGCTTGTATAAAGATGCTGGTTTAAAAGGTTTGTATGATTATTGTATGTATATACATCGTAATTGGAGTGTTTTAGAGGCTATTAAGGTTACATTGTATAAACTTATCATAAAGCTGAAAGGTTAATTTTGTATGGTTTTATCATATATTGTATATACTTTTTTAGCATTTGTTGTCTGTTCTTTTACCAATATCATAATTAACAGTAAAAGTGTTAGTAAATACTATTTAATTTTACCAATATCTATTTATTCGATAATCGTAGGACTTAGATATGAAGTCGGTACAGATTGGTTTCAATATAGGTCATACTTTGAGTTAGCTGTCCAGGGGTATTCCCTTCAACTGGAGCCTTGCTATACTTTTATTAATTATATTGTCGCTAGTATAACTTCGTCATATCAGGTGTTTTTTATATTGGTGGCTTTGTTGCAAATTTTATTAATATATAAATCATTTAGGCATTTATATTTTCTTTTGCCGCTTGCTATATATTTTTTTTTCTGTGGTCCTTTTTTTTCCACACTAAATCTTCTTAGACAGTCAATTTCATTTTGTATTTTTTTATTTTCAATACCTTATATTATCAATAGACAACCTTTGAAATATTTTTTGATGATTACAATTGCGTTTGGATTTCATTCTTCATCAGTAATACTTTTTCCTCTATACCTTCTTAATAAAGTTAATGCTGATGTCATTTTAAGAAAGAAGGTCATTTTAATTGGACTAATGTTCGTTACTATAATTCTGGGGAATGTAATTCTTAAACCTTTAGCAGATATATTTTTTAGTAATATTGAATCTAATCAATATTTGCGGTATGCCAAGGGATTTGAAGATAATACTTTTGATATAGGATTAGGTTATTGGATTGAAAAAATAGTTGATATCATACTTGTGTTTTATGCTTATAGAATGCATAAAAAATTTCATGGATATGGTTTCTCTATATATTTTTTGCTTTTTTTTGTAGGGGAGTTAATAAAAAATTTAGGAGAGGGTAATCAATTGACTATTAGAATATCATATTGCCTTACTTCTTTGCGGTTTGTTATTATTTCATTCCTTTTATATTATATTTATAAAGTGATTAAGAGACAACAATCTTTTTCTTTTATTTTAGCCACTTTGATTCTTCTATTCTACACTATGACATTCTTCACTGCAATTGCTAAGGGGCAAGCAGGGTGCTCACCTTTTCAATTTGCTATTTAGTTCTTATATCTTGATCACAACTATGTACTGTGGATGCCTAACCAGTCATTATACACAATCGTTGGTACAATAAAGTATATAGTTGCGAAGGCTATTTAACATTTCAATAAAATGAATGAAAATATTTTAGTTTCGGTTATTATACCCATATATAACGTTGAATCTTATTTGAATCAGTGTGTAGATAGTATTCTGAATCAGACCTATGTTCATATTGAAGTGATTTTAATAGATGACGGAAGTCCGGACAATTCAGGGAGAATATGTGATGAATATGCGGAGAAAGATAGCCGAGTGTCTGTAATTCATAAAGCAAATGGTGGATTGAGCGATGCTCGTAATGAAGGGCTGAAAGTGGCGAAAGGGGATTATGTCATATTTATGGATAGTGATGACTTTTGGAAAAACAACATATGTTTGCAGCGGCTCATTATACAGTTAGAAAAACTTAAATATCCGGACATGTTGGGATTTAATCTCTATTATTATTTCCCGTCAAAAGACCAATATATACCATGGATTTCTTATGATGATTCTATAACTAATGAATGGGATAAAAATGAATTAATAGTCCGCTTAGTTCGGTCTGGAACTTTTCCTATGTCGGCATGCTCTAAATTGCTTAAAAAAAGTAGCTTAGACAAACATGCAGTTACATTTGTCAAAGGAATTTTTGCAGAAGATATTCCTTGGTTTATTGATATATTGGACAAGTTTAAAGAAATTCGTTTTGTAGATGAATATGTGTATTGTTATCGTCAAGGGGTATCTACTTCGATAACCGGTTCATGTAGCACCAAGAAATTTGATGATTTATATAATAATCTTATTCATTTGATTCCTTTTATTTGTCAATCTTCTTTAAATCAGCAAGCTAAAGAAGCTTTACTTTCATTTTGTGCATACGAATATTGCATCTTGATGGGGAGTATTCGATTTTTGAATAAACCAGATCGTAATAAACGATTCAGAGGATTGAAGCAGATGGGATGGTTGATGGAATATGATTTAAATCCCAAAGTGGGCAGAGTTGGATTGATTTATAAATATTTAGGCTTCTCAATTACTTCATATTTCTGCCATCTTTTTCTAGTCTTGAAGAAAAGCTAACCGGGATATAGCGAGTTGGTTTACGCTCTTTTCTGTAAGATACTTTCTTAAAGGCCTTAAAAAGAAGTATGTTCTAAATGAATGCTAACAGTTTTTTTATGAAGAAAAAATTAATTCGTGTTACCACCATTTCAGAAAGCCTTTTTTCGCTTTTGAAAGGACAATTAAAATTCCTTTCTAATTATTATGAAGTGGTAGGTGTAGCTGCTAATCGGGGAAATGAAACTTTGGATGACGTAGTAAGGCAGGAGGGGATACGTTGTGTGGATGTACCTATGTGTCGTGAGATTTCATTGTTTGATGATTTAAAATCTTTATTCCGATTGATTATTTTTTTTAGAAAAGAAAAACCTTATATAGTTCATGCAAATACACCGAAGGGTAGTTTGCTTTCTATGATAGCTGCATGGATTACCCGTGTGCCGCATCGTGTCTATACTGTTACCGGGTTGAGATTTGAAACAACTACAGGTTCATTTCGGAAGTTACTTATAACAATGGAAAAAATAACTTGTGCTTGTGCGACCAAAGTCATTCCGGAGGGAGAAGGTGTTAAGAATACCTTAATAGCTAATGGTATAACAAGAAAGCCTTTGAGTGTGGTTTGGAATGGGAACATTAATGGGATAGATGTGGACTATTTTGACCGAACGGAGGAAGTGATGAATAGAGTGGGAGCTATCTGTGACACTGGTGATTTCAATTTTGTATTTGTGGGGCGTATAGTGGGAGATAAGGGTATCAATGAATTGGTACGTGTATTCGAACGTTTATCGAATCAGTATGTTAATATCTCCTTGCATTTAATAGGGAACTTTGAATCGGAATTGGATCCTTTGGAAAAGGATGTGGAGAGAATTATAAAACAAAATCATAAAATTGTAATATGGGGTTTTCAGAGCGATGTTCGCCCTTTTTTAGCTTCTGCGGATGTACTGGTGTTTCCAAGTTATAGGGAAGGTTTTCCAAATGTGGTATTGCAGGCCGGTGCAATGGGGCTTCCTTCTATTGTAACTGATATAAATGGATGTAATGAAATTATTCAGGATGGAATCAATGGCAAGATAATTCCACCCAAAGATGGAGAGGCATTGTATGGGGCAATGAAATGGATGTATGAGCATCGAGATTCAGAAGTGACAGAAATGGCAAAACATGCCCGTCCTATGATTGTAGAACGATATGAGCAACATAAGGTTTGGAAGGCTCTGTTGGAGGAATATCGTTCTTTGGACAATAATGCATGACTTTGTTTTGATATTCAAATAACTAATCGTATTTTTGTTGCATCGTAACAATATGTAGTTTGATAATATGGCAACAGCAGCATTGAAGATACGTCTGAGTTGTAATCAGATTCTGGAACTGGCTCAACAATTGTCTGATGAAGACAAATTGGAGTTGAATCGTGCGCTTGCTGCTGAGGTGAGAAGCATAAAGTTGAGACGATTATTGAATGCTTTAAGAGCGGATGAAATCTCACAGGAAGATATTGATTCTGAAGTGGAAGCGGTGAGGCAAGAAATTTATGAAAAACGACAGTAGGACAAGGATAATTGTTGATACGAATCTTTGGATTAGCTTCTTGATAGGTAAGAAATTGTCATGCCTTTTGGATTTCTTGTCTGACGAAAAGGTGGAGCTTGTCGTATCTCAAGAACTCTTGGACGAAATCTTGATTGTTGCTTCACGGCCAAAGTTTAAGAAATACTTTTCCAAAGAGCATTTGGACATGCTTTGGGACTTTATGACTCAAGAAACTTCATTTTATAAGATTGATAATATTCCTGCTCGTTGCCGTGACCCTAAAGATGATTATTTGTTGGAACTTGCATTGATATCAGAGGCGAATTATCTGATAACCGGTGATAAGGATTTATTATCTATGGGCGAAATAGGTTCTTGTCAGATTATTACAGTAATGGAATTTGATGTGTTGGCTTCTTCATCCGGGTGTTCTTCTTTTGTACACGAGGATTTTGAAAGTCACTATAATATTGTTATCGGAGAATAACTCTTCAAGTGTGTAGAAATAGTTTTCTATAAACAATCATTTATTTTATGTATTCTCATTTTTTCAAGCGATTGATAGACTTTATCATCGCATTCAGTGTGTTGGCCGTTCTCTGTCTGACACTGTTTCTTGTGACCCTTTGGCTGTATTTTGCCAATAAAGGGGCAGGGGCATTCTTTACCCAGAAACGTCCTGGCAAAAATGGAAAAATTTTCCGAGTGATAAAATTTAAAACCATGACGGACGAGCGGGATGCGGAAGGGAATCTGTTGCCGGATGCAGATCGGCTAACTAAAGTTGGGCGTTTTTTGCGTTCCACTTCGATAGACGAACTTCCGCAACTGATAAATGTGTTAAAAGGGGATATGGCTTTGATAGGTCCGCGACCGTTACTGCCTCAATATTTGCCATTATATAGTAAAAGGCAAATGAGGAGGCATGAGGTACGTCCGGGAATAACCGGATGGGCTCAGGTTAATGGACGTAACGCTATTTCGTGGACAAAGAAATTTGAGCTAGATGTTTGGTATGTGGACCATTGTTCATTTTTGTTGGATGTTAAAATTATATTTCTAACTATTAAAAAGGTATTTGTAAGGGAAGGAATTAATTCGGATACAGCGGCCACAATGGAACTTTTTACAGGGAATAACTAAAGGAGATTTTATAGATGTTTTTATATGGAGCAAGCGGGCATGCAAAAGTAATCATTGATATTCTTCGTGCCAATCATGAGCGTGTTGAAGGGTTGTTTGATGATGATGAGAATCTTCATACGCTTTTAGGCTATCCAGTACAACGTGCAATGAAGGTAAGAGGTCCATTGATTATTAGTATTGGAAATAATAGTATCAGAAAAAGAATAGCAGAATCTCTTGATGTGGAATTTGGAAAGGCTATTCATCCTTCGGCTATTGTATCGGAAGAGGCTAGTATAGAAGAGGGGTCTGCCATAATGCAGGGGGCAATAGTGCAAAGTGATGTTTACATAGGCAGGCATTGTATTATAAATACCGGTGCTTCCGTAGATCATGAATGTATAATTGAAAATTATGTTCACATCTCTCCTCATTGTACTCTTTGTGGGAATGTGCAAGTGGGAGAGGGGGCATGGGTTGGAGCAGGTACTACTATTATTCCAGGTGTGAAAATTGGTAAATGGAGTGTAATAGGTGCCGGTTCGGTAGTTACCAAAGATGTGCCGGATGGTGTGTTGGCCGTCGGAAACAGATGTAGAGAGATAAAAAAGCTTCAAATTCTGAAAGGAAAATGACATCAAAATCATCATTTGCACCCTACTTGGAAAGGATTTATAAACTTCTTTCCTTTCTTTTTATTCCCCACTACGTGA
>NZ_GL882639.1 GCF_000195635.1 Bacteroides fluxus YIT 12057
GTAGATAAATCAGGGTTCCTCACCTTTGGAAGGGGCGCACGTTCTATACAAACACATTATCTGGATATAATCATTTTTTTTGAAAGGAGGGCAACCAATGCCGCAGCAGAGTCATTCAATGCTAAAATCAAAGCATTTAGAGCACAGTTCAGAGGAGTAAGAGATAGAGCTTTTTTCTTATATAGACTTGCTAAATTATATGCTTAAATACAAAATCCCTCAGGTTTTTACGTTGACCCAAAATGCGCCCTTATTTGCCTAAAAACAACCTCAAATAAGAGGATTTTTACAAAAAAGGACGAGCCGACGCAAACTGCATCAGCTCGTAACCAATAATTTACCTTCTAATAATCAGTGTTTTATCACTGATTTTGCTCGTGTCGGGGTAGCGGGATTCGAACCCACGACCCCCTGCTCCCAAAGCAGGTGCGCTAACCGGACTGCGCTACACCCCGAGTGCTTTACTTCTTAAAAGCGAGTGCAAAGGTAAATACTTTTTTGATTTCCACCAAATGTTTTGAAAACTTTTGTGCTAACAAAATTACATTTTCAAATAAAAATCTTTTGTCAAAGCTATATATTCGGGAGTGAACTCATTGTGATTCACTTCAATACATAGATTCTCCTCTATACATGTTTTTTCTTGAAAGCCAAAGGTCAATAATACCCGCCGGCATGGTTTTCCCGGTTTGGTAAAGACCTGCATGCGGTGTGATGGAAATAATTTGTGGCTCCAAGCCGCATCAACTGCTGTTTTCTCGACTTCGGATGGAATAATGATACTCACTTTTCCTTGCTCGGAAAGCAAATGAACTGCATGGCGGAACAGTGAATGATAATTTAATCCCCCTGCATGCCGTGCCATGCAGCGTTGCTCGTCCGGACATTTAAGAGCATCCATAAAATAAGGGGGATTGGATACTATGAGGTCAAATTTATCATCCTGCTGATAATTTCGGAAATCAAGACATAGTACTTCTATTCTATCTGCCCATGGAGAATGTAGCACATTATTTTTTGCCTGTTCTGCGGCAACAGTATCTATTTCAATGGCAGTAATCTTCGCATGTGGGTTACGCTGAGCTAACTGCAAAGCTATTAAACCAGTACCTGTACCTACGTCAAGTACACGTTTAACATTGGCTATCGGAGCCCAAGCCCCTAAAAGTACGCCATCCGTACCTACTTTCATGGCGCACTTGTCATGGTAAATGGTAAATTGTTTGAACTTAAAGGATGAATTGGACATATTTGTCTTCTTTAATTGGCTCCAAAATTAATCAAAGACATTAAAATTGCTGCAAAATTGGCACTGTTTTTGTGTTTTTAAAGGAAGAAGAACTTCTATTTATAAAGAAATAGCTTAACTTTGCAGGCGCTTTATTGGCCTGTCAATATGACATAAACTAAAAAGAAAGAAATGAAGAAAAGAAATTACCTGAGTGATATCGAAGATAGAAGTGGTAACGCTTTCTCTGTAATTGCTGATTTTGAGGGAAATGAAGAACAATTAATGGATATTGAGGTGGATGAAGTCCTTCCTGTGCTGCCTCTTCGGAATATGGTATTGTTTCCGGGTGTGTTTATGCCTGTATCTGTAGGAAGAAAATCTTCTTTGAAATTAGTGCGTGAAGCAGAAAAGAAAAACACTTATATAGCTGTGGTATGCCAGAAGACGGCTGAAACCGAGGCTCCTTTATTCGAGGATTTGCATACCATTGGTACGGTTGCCAAGATTGTCCGTGTTCTGGAAATGCCGGACCAGACGACTACCGTCATTCTCCAAGGTTCCAAGCGGATGGAATTGAAAGAGATTATAGCCACAGCACCTTATCTGAAGGGACGCGTGACGACCCTGAACGAGGAACTTCCCGACAAGAAAGACAAAGAGTTTCACGCATTGGTAGAAGCATGCAAGGATTTGACAGTACGTTATATCAAGTCCTCCGATATGTTTCCGCAGGATTCCTCTTTTGCCATCAAAAACATCAGCAATCCTATGTTTTTGGTGGATTTCATCTGTACCAACCTGCCGTTGAAGAAGGATGAAAAGATTGAATTGCTGCGTATTGATTCGTTGCGTGCGCGTACTTACCGTTTATTGGAAATATTGAACCGTGAAGTACAGCTTGCAGAAATCAAGGAGTCTATTCAAATGCGTGCTCGTGAAGATATAGATCAACAGCAGCGTGAATATTTCTTGCAGCAACAGATTAAAACCATTCAGGATGAACTGGGTGGCGGCGGCCAGGAACAGGAAATAGAGGAAATGCGTAAGAAGGCTGAAACCATCAAGTGGAATGAAGAGGTGAAAGCTACTTTTCTGAAGGAAGTGGACAAGTTGGAGCGTACCCATCCGCAATCTCCCGATTATAGCGTGCAATTGAACTATCTGCAAACAATGCTCAGTTTGCCTTGGGGCATTTATACGACGGATAATCTGAATCTTACCAATGCGGAAAAGACACTGAACAAAGACCATTATGGTTTGGAGAAAGTGAAAGAGCGCATTCTGGAACACTTGGCTGTATTGAAGCTGAAGGGTGACATGAAATCACCCATCATCTGCCTGTATGGTCCTCCGGGAGTGGGAAAAACATCATTGGGACGTTCCATTGCAGCTGCTCTGAAGCGGAAGTACATCCGCATGTCCTTAGGAGGTGTACATGATGAAGCGGAGATTCGCGGACATCGCAAGACGTATATCGGCGCTATGCCGGGACGCATCATCAAGAGCCTGATCAAGGCAGGTTCTTCCAACCCTGTTTTTATTTTGGACGAGATTGACAAGGTAAGCGCAGACCGCCAGGGGGATCCCTCCTCTGCCCTTCTTGAAGTGCTTGACCCGGAACAGAATACCACTTTCCATGATAACTTCTTGGATGTGGATTTCGATTTATCCAAAGTAATGTTCATCGCTACTGCCAACAATCTGAATACTATTCCCGGCCCGTTATTGGATCGCATGGAGCTGATTGAGGTAAGCGGATACATTACAGAGGAAAAGATTGAAATCGCCCGTCGCCATCTGGTCCCGAAGGAATTGGAAGCTAATGGGATGAAGAAAAGCGACATTAAAATTCCGAAGAATACGCTGGAGGCTATCATCGAAAACTATACCCGTGAGAGCGGTGTGCGTGAGTTGGAAAAGAAGATTGGAAAGGTTCTCCGCAAGTCGGCGCGCCAATATGCTACGGACGGTTATTTCTTGAAGACGGAAATCAAGCCGGGAGATCTGTATGAGTTCCTCGGTGCTCCGGAATATACCCGTGATAAATATCAGGGCAATGAATATGCCGGTGTCGTGACCGGTTTGGCCTGGACAGCAGTCGGCGGTGAGATTCTGTTTGTAGAAACAAGCCTGAGCCGTGGTAAAGGTGGGCGTTTGACGCTGACCGGAAATTTGGGTGATGTAATGAAGGAGTCAGCTATGCTGGCATTAGAGTATATCAAAGCCCATGCATCTCTGTTGGATCTTGATGAAGATATCTTCGATAACTGGAACATTCATGTCCATGTACCCGAAGGCGCCATTCCAAAAGATGGTCCGTCTGCAGGTATCACGATGGCTACGTCATTAGCCTCTGCCCTTACCCAACGAAAGGTGAAGGCAAACCTTGCCATGACGGGCGAAATAACCCTCCGGGGTAAAGTGTTGCCGGTTGGCGGCATCAAGGAGAAAATATTGGCTGCTAAACGTGCCGGTATCAAAGAGATTATTCTGAGCGACGAGAATCGTAAGAATATAGATGAGATACAAGAAATCTATCTGAAAGGACTGACTTTTCATTATGTAAAAGATGTAAAAGAGGTATTTGCCATTGCGCTGACTGATGAAAAAGTTGCCGATGCCATTGACTTGTCCGTAAAAAAAGAAAAGAAAGAAGAATGACATTTGAGTTACAGTACACAGACAGTAAGACAAATGCGCGTGCCGGTCTGATTACTACCGACCACGGGCAGATTGAAACACCTATCTTTATGCCGGTAGGGACGGTAGGGACAGTGAAAGGCGTGCATTTGCCCGAACTGAAGGAGGACATAAAGGCGCAGATTATACTGGGAAATACTTATCACCTCTATTTGCGTCCGGGACTGGAAGTAATTGAAAAAGCCGGTGGACTTCATAAGTTCAACGGTTTTGACCGTCCTATGTTGACAGACAGCGGTGGCTTCCAGGTATTTTCTTTATCCGGCATTCGTAAACTGCGTGAGGAAGGTGCGGAATTCCGTTCGCATATAGACGGCAGCAAGCACATTTTTACTCCCGAAAAGGTGATGGATATCGAACGTACTATCGGTGCGGACATCATGATGGCCTTCGACGAGTGTCCTCCGGGAGATTCTGATTATGAGTATGCCAAGAAGTCATTGGGGCTGACGCATCGCTGGCTGGACCGTTGCATTAAACGCTTCAATGAAACCGAACCTAAATATGGCTACCAACAGTCATTGTTCCCCATCGTACAAGGATGCGTATATAGAGATCTTCGTGAGCAGTCGGCCGAGTTCGTAGCCTCCAAGGGAGCTGACGGCAATGCTATCGGTGGACTGGCGGTAGGTGAACCGGTGGACAAGATGTACGAGATGATTGAATTGGTGAACGGCATTCTCCCCAAAGACAAACCCCGATATCTGATGGGGGTAGGTACTCCCGTAAATATTCTGGAAGGCATAGAACGCGGAGTGGATATGTTTGATTGTGTAATGCCCACCCGTAACGGACGTAATGGCATGATATTCACCAAAGATGGTATCATCAACATGCGTAACAAGAAATGGGAAATGGACTTCTCTCCTATCGAGGCAGACGGTGCTTCTTATGTGGATACAATGTACAGCAAAGCTTACTTGCGGCATCTGTTCCACGCCCAGGAACTACTTGCCATGCAGATAGCTTCCATACACAACTTGGCTTTTTATCTATGGTTGGCAGGTGAGGCTCGCAAACATATCATTGCCGGTGACTTCTCCACGTGGAAACCGATGATGGTGAAACGCGTATCGACAAGGTTATGAGAAAAATTGATTGGAAGATACTGAAAGAAATAGGACTGCCCAAAGGCAAATTCCTAAAGCGGCTGGACTGGTACATCATCAAGAAGTTCTTAGGAACGTATGTCTTTGCCATCGCTCTGATTATCTCTATTGCGGTAGTGTTTGACTTTAATGAGAAGATGGACCGTTTCATGTCGCACGAAGCGCCATGGAATGCCATTGTTTTCGATTATTACCTGAACTTCATCCCCTATTTTGCCAATCTGTTCAGTCCGTTGTTTGTTTTCATTGCAGTAATCTTCTTTACTTCCAAACTGGCGGAAAACTCGGAGATTATAGCCATGTTTTCTACCGGTATGAGTTTCAAGCGTATGCTGCGTCCTTACATGGTGTCTGCAGCCATCATTGCGATAGTCACCTTCAGTCTAGGATCTTATGTCATACCGAGAGGCAGTGTGACACGCATCAATTTTGAAGACAAATACTACAAACCCCGTAAAGCGAATACTGCACGTAATATCCAGTTGGAAGTAGATTCCAATGTCATTGCCTACATCGAGCGTTTTGAAGATTACAGCAAGACCGGTTATCGTTTTTCTTTGGACAAGTTCCGGGACAAGCAGTTGGTATCCCATCTCACTGCCCGTTCCATCACGTATGATACGGCATCTATACACAAATGGACTATCAAGGATTATATGATTCGCGAGATGGACGGAATGAAGGAAAGCATCACCAAAGGAGACCGGATTGACACGACCCTTTTCATGGAACCTGCAGACTTTCTGATTATGAAGAATCAGCAGGAAATGTTGACCAGCCCCCAGCTAAGCGAATATATCGACAGGCAACGGCAACGAGGCTTTGCCAACATCAAGGAGTTCGAGATAGAATATCATAAGCGCATTGCAATGTCATTCGCTTCATTCATTCTGACATTGATAGGTGTTTCTCTTTCATCAAAGAAGACAAAGGGAGGAATGGGACTTCATTTAGGGATAGGATTGGCATTGAGTTTCTCGTATATCCTTTTTCAGACAATTGCTTCCACCTTCGCCGTTAACGGAAATGTGCCCCCGGTAATTGCCGTGTGGATACCTAATGTACTTTATACATTTATAGCGTTCTACTTATATAAGAAGGCACCGAAATAGATACAAGGAAACGGAAAAATAAGAAGCCCCTCCCGCTTATGTGAATTCACAAGTGCGGGAGGGGCTTTTTGTTGTATTCGTTTCCTCTTTTGTTCTGCTCTCTTTCAAGTAAGCCCTATTATGCTGTTGTCAAGAGAACATTTCACTTTCTTCTCATAAGTTCTTCAAGTTCCACGGCATCAAGGGATGCTTATAAAACTCAATTCAAATAAGCAGAAAGCTCTGCAGCAGAGATGTTTTTGGCAATAATAACACCATTATCATCCAGTAAATAGTTAGTAAATCCACGGCCTAAACGGTATTTTTTAAATAAGCCTGAAGATTCGCCTTTAGTTTCCACGAAACAAGTGGGCGTAACTATTTGGTCCTTACGAATGGTTTCCTCGAAAATAGACTGGTATTCATCGAATGAAACAGAAACCATTTCCACATTACTACGGGAAGTAGAACGAAGTGCATTGCTCAAACTTGCGTTTTGCATCCGGGACTGCGCATCGTAACTTGCCCAAAAGCTAAGCAACACATACTTACCTTTCAGTTCAGAAAGGTCAGCTTTAAAAGATTGCTTGGCCGACATAGTTTGGATTTCAAAATCCGGGGCTATGTCACCCACATTTAAACCTCCGGTAGGTTTGTCTTTTTCTACAAAAGAAGTCAAGGAACTGATTAGTAATACAACAAAAATCCATTTTACATATCTCATGCAATACGGTTTTGGTTAATACTATCCGGGACTGTCCTTCAACAGTGATTTCTTCCCGGAACATTGTCTTTTCAGACTTTGCATAGCAGATAGAAACCTACTGATATTCAAAGTATTTAGTTCTGAAATCGGGCGCAAAGGTAAGTAATTCTTAAACTAACTTCCAAATAAACAAGCAATTTTCTTACTTTTTAGAGTTTATTTTTTATGTTATTTAGCATATTTATCGGAATTTTTCTCCTGTTTCCGATGAACAAAAATCAATTGTAACCCTGCAATAAGTGAGCATAAATTTCTTTATACATCCGATTTGTACTACTTTTGTGACTTGTTATTTTTTTCAAATATAGATAACTTTATGCAATCATTGAAAACAGAACTCATTCTTATCCGTATTACGGGTGAAGACCGTCCCGGACTGACAGCTTCCGTTACCGAAATATTAGCCAAATATGATGTGACCATTCTTGACATCGGCCAGGCAGATATACACAACACCCTTTCACTGGGAATTCTGTGTAAAACAGAAGAGCGACACTCCGGATTCATCATGAAAGAGTTGCTTTTCAAGGCTTCGTCTTTGGGAGTTACCGTACGCTTCTATCCCATTACGTCCAAGGAATATGAGGACTGGGTGGGCATGCAGGGCAAGAATCGTTATATCCTTACTTTATTGGGACGCAAATTGTCTGCTCGCCAGATTTCGGCAGTTACTCGTATTCTTGCAGAGCAGGGAATGAATATCGATGCTATCAAGCGTCTGACAGGACGTATTCCGTTGGACGAATGCGGATCGCGCACACGGGCATGCATTGAATTTTCTGTCCGCGGCACTCCCAAAGACAGGATTGCCATGCAGGAACAACTGATGCAGCTGGCTTCCGATTTGGAAATGGATTTTTCTTTTCAATTGGATAACATGTATCGCCGGATGCGGCGTCTCATCTGTTTTGATATGGATTCTACCTTGATTGAAACGGAGGTGATTGACGAACTGGCAATACGTGCAGGTGTAGGAGATGAAGTAAAAGCCATTACGGAACGTGCCATGCGCGGTGAAATAGATTTCACAGAGAGTTTCCGTCAAAGAGTGGCATTGCTGAAAGGACTGGACGAGTCCGTGATGCAGGAGATAGCGGAGAAACTTCCCATTACAGAGGGGGTGGACAGATTGATGTATGTCTTAAAGAAATATGGTTATAAAATAGCCATCCTTTCGGGGGGATTTACTTACTTCGGAGAATACCTTCAGAAAAAATATGGAATCGACTATGTATATGCCAACGAACTGGAAATTGAAAGCGGTAAGTTGACCGGACGTTATCTCGGTGATGTGGTGGACGGCAAACGTAAAGCTGAGCTTCTGCGCCTGATTGCTCAAGTAGAAAAAGTAGATATCGCACAGACCATTGCCGTGGGTGACGGTGCCAATGATTTGCCGATGCTTGGAATAGCCGGATTGGGAATCGCTTTCCATGCGAAGCCTAAAGTAGTGGCGAATGCCAAGCAGTCCATCAACACCATTGGTCTGGATGGTGTACTTTATTTCCTGGGTTTCAAGGATTCGTATATCGACATACCCAAGTAATCCAGTGATGAGACAGAATGCATTTTAACGATACAAAATCAGATAAATTTAATCATGCTGCCATGCTAATTGCATAATCTTTTGCATTATCTTTGCAGCAAATAAAAAGAAACATGAAGTTTTCCGAACTACAACTAAATGAACAAGTGCTTGAAGCATTGGATGCCATGCGCTTTGATGAGTGTACTCCCATACAAGAGAAGTCTATTCCCGTCATACTTGAAGGCCGGGATTTGATTGCCGTGGCACAAACCGGAACAGGAAAAACCGCTGCATACTTATTGCCTGTACTTGACAAACTGTCGGAAGGCAGACATCCCGAAGACTCCATTAACTGCATCATCATGGCTCCCACCCGTGAACTGGCTCAGCAGATAGACCAGCAGATGGAGGGTTTTTCTTATTTTATGCCAGTCAGCAGTGTTGCTGTGTATGGTGGAAACGACGGAATTCTGTTTGAACAGCAGAAAAAGGGACTCACTTTGGGAGCCGATGTCGTGATTGCTACTCCGGGACGTTTGATTGCTCACCTCAGTTTGGGATACGTGGATCTTTCACGTGTCTCTTACTTTATTTTGGATGAAGCGGACCGTATGCTCGACATGGGTTTCTATGACGACATCATGCAGATTGTAAAACACTTACCGAAAGAGCGCCAGACCATTATGTTTTCGGCAACCATGCCGGCAAAGATACAACAGTTGGCCAATAATATTCTGAATAATCCGGCGGAGGTGAAGTTGGCAGTGTCCAAGCCTGCCGACAAAATTGTACAGGCGGCATACGTGTGCTACGAGAATCAAAAATTGGGTATCATCCGCAGCCTCTTTGCGGAACAGACTCCAGAACGCGTCATCATCTTCGCTTCTTCAAAAATAAAAGTGAAAGAAGTAACAAAAGCCTTGAAGCAAATGAAACTGAATGTAGGTGAAATGCATTCGGATCTGGAACAAGCGCAACGTGAAGAGGTCATGTACGAATTCAAGGCCGGACGAATCAATATTCTGGTGGCCACTGATATTGTTGCAAGAGGCATTGATATAGATGACATCCGGTTGGTAATCAACTACGACGTACCTCATGACAGTGAGGACTACGTGCACCGCATCGGCCGTACGGCGCGTGCCAACAATGACGGGGTGGCTTTGACTTTCATCAGTGAGAAAGAACAGAGTAACTTCAAGAATATCGAGAACTTCCTGGAAAAAACCATTTATAAAATACCCGTACCGGAGGAATTGGGTGAAGCTCCTGAATACAAGCCCAAATCCGGTGGCGGAAGCAGGAGAAAAGGCAGTTATAACAATAGCGGTAACGGACGGAAGAAAGGAAACGGAAACAGGCGGAATGATGACGGCAAAGCCAAACCAAAGCGTCCTCTAAAAAAAGAGACTAAATAAAAAAAAGCGGTTTATTCCGCTTTTTTTATGCTCAATTTATTATTGAAATCAATAATCATGTTCACCAGATTGGATACGGAACTCTCCGGAATACGGAGGATGGCTTGGTAATGATACCCTTTACTGCTAACTCCCGTGAAGTTCATGTCCGAGAGAATGGTCTGGCTCAGAAATGCTTCCGGGAATATACCGGAGAACACCTTTTTGGTAATATCCTGTCCATACAGCATTTTTCGTCCTTCATATACACAGATGTGTATCACATTGTCATAGTACACATTATCCACGCTGTATCCGTTTTCCGAATAGGAAGTCTTGGTCACTTTCATTTTGGATGGGTTGATATACACATATCCCCTGTAGCGTGTACCTTTGTACAGCACGATACTATCTTTCTTTATCACTTCGGGAGCAGTGGGAATTACTTCTAC
This sequence comes from Bacteroides fluxus YIT 12057, assembly GCF_000195635.1. Classification (GTDB taxonomy): domain Bacteria; phylum Bacteroidota; class Bacteroidia; order Bacteroidales; family Bacteroidaceae; genus Bacteroides; species Bacteroides fluxus. The sequence continues at coordinate 10,275 of NZ_GL882639.1, forward strand.
TTCCCCGTTGGTAAAAGCCAAGGAATCTTCCGCATTGTCCGACTTATGCATTTTTATAATTTCATCTGCCAAGGAATGAAACCAGAAACTATATTCGGTTTGCCTGTCTATCTTGTAGCGGGCAGGTTCGTTACCGTAAACGTAGAGAGTGTCGTGAACGACTTTGAACATTACGGGTGCATTCTGCGGGTCAGCATAATAGATAGTATCCCCGTCAATACGCATCATCGGCATTTCAGTTTCGTCATCCATCCAAATACCCTGCAATAACCCTTTGGCAGTAAGATCCTCCTCTGTCAGTCCTGCATCCTTGCTGCTGCCGTTGCAGGCAGCCAACAGAATGATGGAACATAGTCCAGTGACAATTTTTCTCATGGATACTTCTCTCCTTTTATTTACCAATGCAGTGATAAACAAATCCTTGTTCTTCCATTTCTTTTTTGTCGTAGATGTTGCGGCCATCCAATACTACCGGCTGTTCCATTGTTTTTTTGATGACAGCCCATGAAGGCAGGCGAAACTCTTTCCATTCCGTTATCAGCATCAATGCATCCGCATCCAATACGGCGTCATACATGTCTGTTGCATAATGGATGCCTTCCCCTATCCGACGGCGGCATTCGTTCATCGCAGCAGGGTCGTATGCACGTATCTTGCAACCCGCTCTCAACAAATTGTCTATCAGAATCAAAGCAGGGGCTTCGCGCATGTCATCTGTTTCCGGCTTGAAGGATAGCCCCCATAAAGCAATCGTCTTGCCCTGCAGGTTGCCATTGAAGTGTTTCTGCAATTTTTCAAACAGAATACTTTTCTGGTTCTCGTTCACCTCTTCCACGGCCTTTAGTACACGCATCTGGTATCCGTTTTGTTCGGCTGTCTTGATTAAAGCCTTGACATCCTTGGGGAAACAGGAGCCACCGTACCCAATGCCCGGATAAAGAAACTTGCGTCCGATGCGGGTATCCGAACCGATACCACTACGTACCATATTGACATCTGCTCCAACCAGTTCGCACAGGTTGGCTATATCATTCATAAAACTGATACGGGTGGCAAGCATGGAGTTGGCGGTATATTTGGTCATCTCAGCCGAAGGAATATCCATAAAAATAACCCGGAAATTGTTCAGCAGGAATGGTTTGTACAACTTACTCATCAATTTTCGGGCATGTTCCGACTCAACTCCTACCACCACACGGTCCGGACTCATAAAATCGTTGACAGCATTACCTTCTTTCAAGAATTCGGGATTGGAAGCGACATCAAATTCAATATCAATCCCTCTCTTGTCCAGTTCTTCCTGAATGACAGCACGTACCTTTTGGGCAGTTCCCACAGGAACTGTACTTTTGGTGACCACCAGTATATACTTTTGCATGTTGCGTCCGATAGTACGGGCAACGGCCAATACATAGCTCAAGTCGGCGCTTCCGTCTTCGTCCGGGGGAGTACCCACGGCGCTGAACACTACATCCACTTCATTGAGGCAACTCTCTAAAGAAGTGGTGAACTGCAGACGTCCGGCTTTTGTATTCCGGATAACCATTTCTTCCAATCCATTCTCGTAGATAGGAATAATACCTTTTTTCAAGGATTCGATTTTTTCGCTGTTGGTATCCACACATATAACGTTAACACCGATTTCAGCGAAGCAGGTACCGGTTACCAAACCGACATATCCTGTACCGACAATGGCTATTTTCATAAATTATTCAAAATAAACCGCATCTTTGAAAGATACGGCGTGTCCGTCTTTTTCAGATAATAAAAGCTGTTCTTCGGCAACCGGCCATTCAATGCCGATCGTTTCGTCGTTAAAGCGAATGGAGGCTTCTGCCTGCGGCGCATAAGCATTATCTACTTTATAGGTAAAGACCGCTTCATCACTCAGTACCAGAAAACCATGTGCAAATCCGCGTGGAATGAAGAACTGCCGTTTGTTTTCTTCGCTCAGTTCCACACTGACATACTTGCCGAATGTAGGAGAAGACCGGCGCAAATCAACGGCGACATCCAAGACTCTGCCTTTGAGGACACGCACTAACTTGGCCTGGCTATATTCACCCTTCTGATAGTGCAGTCCGCGCAATACTCCGAAAGAAGATTTCGATTCATTGTCCTGAATGAAATGAACATCTCCGATGTGTGCACGAAACTCCTCTTCCTTGAACGCTTCCATGAAATATCCACGGGCATCACGAAAAACCTTGGGCTCAATTAGCCACACCCCATTAATCTCTGTTTGTATGTAATTCATTTTTCAAAATGTTTTATGTGCTTTCAGTTGGAAACCAACATTGTCTCCATATAAGTCCCCCATATCAAGGGCAAGGGAGGCATTGTAACTCCAACCTTTCCATTTGCGGGGGATATAGTAAAACGATGCAAAAGTAGAAAAATTTTCTAATATTTGAGGTATAGGACGATTAGGAGTTCCAAAAGTTTTATTGTAAGATAACTTTGCGATGTATTTCCACTCTTCGCTGATGACACCGCTCCATCCCAGATGCACTGCTTTCACACGGTTGTATTTGAAACTCATATCACCGTCTTGATTGTATATGGGTGAGGCAATAAGCGGATTGGCTATACCCATTCCCCAATGTATCCATCCCGGGTAGTAGCCGTTATTGTAATAGTTGTCGGCTCCTCCTGTTTTTCCAACGGGAGAATCCTGAAGGCCATGCAGCGGACCGCTCATATTGGTAGTCTGTAGATATTCAACAACGACTCCGCTGATGCTTCCTCTGTGGTTGGACTTATACTCAAGCCCCCACAGTCCGTCCCATCCGTTCAGTTTTCCCATAGCGGAGAAATCGTCGAAATGGTTATCCATATAGGCACTTATCGAGAAATCCGTTGGATGGCTATAGGTCATCTTGATATATTCGCTTCCCAGAAAATTGCCCTGGAAAGCAAGATGCTCCCCTACCGGTCCGTCTTCGCCCCCATGACCGGGGAAAAAGACCCGTATGTAATCTTTCCAACCGTTGCCCAGGTCTCCAGGTTCGGCACCTCCTATTTTATGCCCTCCAAACTGTGTGTCAAGGGTCACGCCTATTTCCAATTGCCATTTTCCTTGAGGAACCCCAATACGCAGAAAACCTTCTTTATGATGATACTTGATATCCTTGGTGTACCAGTATCCGTTGCCAACCTGTTTTTTCTGATATGTATTGTCGGTAAACCATCCGTATGAGATCTCTCCCTTCAAGCCCAGGCGGGGCAATATCTGTACATATTCCGGTATTCCTATCTGTACCTGCGGAAGGGGTCTTGCATTGCCCGCCCATGTCATACCACCGCTGCTTAATTGCTGGTTTAACAAGGGGGAACTCTTTTCCCTGCTTCCTGCATAGAACCCAAGCCATTTGTAACGGATATCCACATAAGCCTGTTGGACGACGAAGGTGGAAGTGAACCCGGCTGCCGCTGCCAAATCCACCATTTCTTCGAATTTCCATTTGCCCAGCTCATGCTTGTAAGATACACCGCCACGGATATAGGTATTGTTGTCGAGAGAGGAAAGTCCCTGCTGATTGCTCACCTGCCAAAGAGGAGTATGGTCTCCGGAGTGAACAGAAGTTCCATATTCCACGAAAGATGAAAGTTCTTGTGCCATAATTGCGTTTTTCCCTATCATCAGAAAAACCAATAGGCAGAAACAAATACGCATAATAGTTTTTTGTTAAGTGCCGTTTCAAATCCCCTTTATTTCATTCGTCGGGGCAGATAAACGGTGCAAAAGTAGGGAAAAAAACGGATATAACGACAAGGGGTTGTGTGTTGTTTATAAAATGTTGATAAGAAAAAAGCTCTGAAAGTAGCGTATATCCGATATTTCCGCTACTTTTGCAACATGATTGAATTAGCACAGCACATAGAAGTTTTGTTATTGGAGAATGATTGTGTCATTGTTCCGGAACTGGGAGGATTCGTAGCTCACTATACTCCGGCAATGAGAGTGGCGGAAGAGAATATTTTCCTGCCCCCTACCCGTATTATCGGCTTTAATCCTCAATTGAGAATGAACGACGGTCTGTTGGTACAATCTTATATGGCTGTGTATGGTACCAGTTTCTCGGATGCGACGAAGATGGTGGCCAAGGAAGTGGATGAGTTATTTGCAGTCCTGCATGAAGAAGGAAAAGCAGACCTGCCCAATGTAGGAGAATTGCGTTATTCCATTCACGACAGATATGATTTTATTCCTTATGACCATAAAATCACAACTCCTGGCCTTTACGGGTTGGACAGCTTTGAAATGAAAGAATTGTCGGCCTTGGCACAACCTGCCGGAGTGAAGGTAATTCCGGCAGTTCCTGCCGCACCTGAAAAGAAGAAATACCGGTTTGATGTCAGAATCAACCGTTCATATTTGGCCAATGCAGTGGCTATGATAGCCGTTGTTGCGCTCTTTTTCCTTTTGTCCACTCCGATAGAGAATACGGAAGTAATTGAGGGAAACTACGCGCAACTACTCCCCGAAGAACTTTTTGAGAAAATAGAAAAGCAGTCACTTGTCATTACTCCCATCATTGTCAAACAGACAAAAGACCCTGCGAAGACCAAGACTCAATCCAGATCCGCGTCATCTAAAAAGAAAACAGTGGTTCCGGTTGTAGTCAAGGAAGTCAAGGTTGGCCAGCAGCCCGATACAGTCGCTACGGCTACTCCGGCTCCGCAACCGAAACGTGCGGCAGAAAAGCCTCATGCAGTTGTTGTCTCTTCCAAATCTTACCATATAATCATTGCCAGTGTAGGTACCGAGAAAGATGCTGAAGCCATGGCAAAGCAGTTGATTGGAAAAGGATTTTCCGGTGCAAAGGCCATCATCGGCGATGGCAAGATGCGTGTCAGCATCGAATCCTGCGACACGGAGGTGGAAGCCTACCACACTTTGAATAAAATTCGTCAGAATGAGGCCTATCAGAATGCATGGGTATTGAAGAAGTAAAGTTACCCTAGCCTTTTCCTATGTTTTAATTTAAATATCCCGTCTATAATGAAACGAATCCGTTGCCCTAAATGTGAAAGCTATCTGACCTTCGATGAAACAAAGTATAGCGAAGGCCAATCGTTGGTCTTTGTCTGCGAACAATGCAAGAAGCAGTTCAGTATCCGTTTGGGCAAGACCAAAATGCAGGCTCCCCGAAAAGAGGAAAAGCTGGACGAGGAAGAGTTCAAGGAAGCTTTCGGCAGCATCACGGTCATTGAAAATGTATTTGGTTTCAAGCAAGTATTACCTCTGCAGGAGGGCGACAATGTGATAGGACGCCGTTGTGTGGGTACGGTTATCAACGTTCCTGTCGAAACTTCCGACATGAGCATGGATCGTCGCCATTGCATTATCAATGTACGGCGCAACAAACAGGGAGGATTGGTATACACACTGCGTGATGCTCCAAGCCTGACGGGTACATTTCTGAATAATGAGATTCTGGGTGACAAAGACCGTATCCGTATAGAAGACGGAGCCATTGTCACTATCGGTGCCACTACTTTCATTTTGCGTGCAGCAGAACAATAACCATTCCTTTTCAAAAAGCTCCAGGGCTATTGTCGCAAACTTCGTTATAAATAGAAAACATAAAAAAACAGGGCAAGAGTGGTGAGTACTCTGCCCTGTTTTCACTACATTATTTTAATTAATCGGATTAAAGAATTCCTTTAACGGTTTCCAGCATACCTTTTTCCTGAATGGAATCAAGGAAAGATACTACCATATCGGTCAATCCGGGGATGGCATTCAAATCACCATGTTCGCCCCAAATGAGATTCTGAGCCGCCAACACACCTTCTGCTACCTTGCGGTTGTCACCGGTTGCCCAAAGGTCTTTCAGCAGTTGCATGATTTCCGGAGCATCGTTGGGCGTGATTTCCGCACCGTCCTCACGAACACCGCCCTTATAATAAGTGATGATGGCTGCCAGACCGAGAACCAGTCCTTTCGGCAGTTCACCTTTGCGCTGCAAGTATGTTTTCAAACCGGGAAGGTCGCGAGTCTGGAATTTCGGGAAAGAGTTCAGCATAATGCTGGTAACGGCATGATCAACAAACGGATTGTTGAAACGCTCCAACACATCTTCTGCAAACTTTTTCAGTTCGTCTTTCGGCAAATTCAAGGTTTCCATCAGTTCGTCAAACATGACCTTGTGAATATATTGGCCGATGACCGGATGCTGGCAAGCATCACGGACGATATTTACGCCCGACAGGTAAGCCACCGGTGACAATACAGTGTGAGGCCCATTCAGTAAAGTTACTTTTCTTTCGTGATACGGTTCTTCGGAAGGAACGAACAATACGTTTAGTCCGGCCTTGTCGGCAGGGAATTCCTTGGCTACTTCCCGGGGAGCCTCTATCACCCACAAGTGGAAGATTTCTGCCTGTACAACCAGATTGTCGTCGTATTGCAATTTTTCCTTGATGGCAGCAATGTCCTTGCGGGGGAATCCCGGAACGATACGGTCAACCAACGTTGCGTAAACACCGCAAGCCTCTTCAAACCAAGTTTTGAACTCGTTACCCAATTGCCATAGCTCGATGTATTGATAGATGGTTTCTTTCAGTTTGTGTCCGTTCAAGAAGATAAGTTCGCAAGGGAAGATGATCAAGCCTTTGCTCTTGTCACCGTTGAAGGTCTTGAAGCGGTGGTACAGAAGCTGGGTCAATTTGCCCGGATAAGAAGAAGCCGGAGCGTCCGTCAGTTTGCAGGCGGGGTCGAAAGCAATGCCGGCTTCGGTGGTATTGGAGATGACGAAACGCATTTCAGGCTGTTCAGCCAGTTTCATGAACTCGTCGTTCTGTGAGTAAGGATTCAATGCACGGCTGATGACATCAATCATAGTCAGGCTGTTGACAGATTCACCCTTGTCCAATCCCTGCAGATTTACGTGATAAAGGTCGTCTTGTGCATTCAGCATATCTACCATGCCTTTGTCAATCGGCTGAACAACTACTACACTGCTGTTGAAGTCAGTCTTCTGGTTCATGTTGTAGATAATCCAGTCAACAAACGCGCGCAAAAAGTTTCCTTCGCCAAACTGGATGATGCGCTCCGGACGTTGCACTTTGGGAGCAGTTTCTTTGTTTAATGCTTTCATCTTAAAAGTGATTTAAATTGATTTATATGATATTTATTGCAAATGACAAATTTGAGATCCTTGATTTACTCGAATTCAAAATAGAAGTCAATATTCTCTTTCATGAGAATGTCTATAGGCATATACTTGACAGCAGTAACCGGTTTCTTGAATACGATATGGTTACAAAGTGCCTTTACGCCATAATAACCTTGGAGTCCCGGACGTTGTCCGATAAGATAATTCACTTCCCCTGCCCTCAAGGACTCAACGTTTTTCCTTAAAAGGTCGTAACCTACCAACCCTTCCAGTTTTTGGCCTTTTTCGTGCAAGTAATCCGCCACTTGATATACGCGTGAATTGAATACGGCACCCAATGCGGCACGCGGATGCTCTCTAAAGAAAACGTCCAACATTCGTTTATTGCCATCAATATCTTTTTTATGCAACACGACGTCGTGAATTTTCACCTGGTCATGTTCCTCGGCAAGATATTGCATGAAACCTTCCAAGCGGCGTTGCATCTGGATTTCTGCCGGATTGTTTTTCTGGTTATTTAGGAAAAGGACAAGCTCCCGGCCTTCCTGATAACGGCGCATCAAGATTTTTGCCGCCATATATCCGCTGGTTTTGGAGTCTTGGCCAATGTAACACAGAGGATGTGTCTGTTCTACATTAAAATCGATAAATACGTAAGGTATATCTTTATCCTCCAGATAACCGGTAAGTCTGATGGTTTCTTCGCGAAAGTTGGGTGCTACCAGAACAGCATCGGCAGTTTCCTTTTGAAGCAAGGTACATGCTTTTTCGTAGGAAGCCTTGTCTGTATGATGATAATGCAAATAATCCACTCCTACATTGAACGGACGCAGTTCTTGTGCGGCACGCTCAATACCCTGCGCTACGGCATGCCAATAATCATGCTCTATATAATAAGGTAGGATACAAACAATGCGGTAACGCTTTTTGGCTGCCAGTCCGATGGCAAACATGTTGGGATGGTAATCTATCTCATCAAGCACTTTCTGCACTTTTTCCATACTTGCCAAAGATACATCTCCGCGATTATGCAGTACACGATCTACGGTTCCGGCAGATACACCCGCCATCCGGGCAATGTCCTTGATTGTATAATTCTTGTTTTCCATCTTGTTTCTTCCCTAAGGTGATAAAGGTTCAATGAGTTAAAACTTAAATATTATAAATATTTGCCGCAAAGATACGAATTATTTTGTTTCTCCAAGTAAAATTTCTACTTTTGTGTTCGATAACGGTTAATAAAAGCAAAAAGACCTATCAAGCCTATTAGCTTTACAATCAATACTATATAGGTGTAATGACAAGAAAGTAATATTTTTAGATACTTAAAACACAAGAAGATGAAAAACTTTATGGACGAAAACTTCCTGTTGCAGACGGAAACCGCACAGAAGTTGTACCACGAACATGCGGCTAAAATGCCGATTATCGACTATCACTGTCACTTGATTCCCCAGATGGTAGCAGAAGATTACCAATTCAAGTCATTAACGGAAATCTGGTTGGGTGGCGACCATTATAAATGGCGTGCCATGCGTACCAATGGTGTAGACGAGCGCTTCTGTACCGGCAAAGACACTACGGACTGGGAAAAGTTTGAGAAGTGGGCGGAAACCGTACCCTACACTTTCCGCAATCCTTTATACCACTGGACTCATCTGGAATTGAAGACGGCTTTCGGCATCGATAAAATACTGAATCCGAAAACAGCACGTGAAATCTACGATGAATGTAACGAGAAATTAAAACAACCCGAATATTCAGCCCGTGGCATGATGCGCCGTTACCATGTAGAGGTGGTTTGTACTACGGATGATCCGGTTGATTCCTTGGAATACCACATCAAGACCCGTGAAAGTGGTTTTGAAATCAAGATGTTGCCCACCTGGCGTCCGGACAAAGCCATGGCTGTAGAGGTTCCGGCCGACTTCCGTGCCTACGTAGAAAAGTTGGCCGAAGTAAGCGGGGTAACGGTCTCCACTTTCGATGACATGATTGCCGCTTTGCGCAAACGTCACGACTTCTTTGCCGAACAGGGCTGTAAACTGTCCGACCACGGTATCGAGGAATTCTATGCAGAAGATTATACGGATGCTGAAATCAGGGCTATATTCAATAAGGTATATGGTGGCACCGAATTGACGAAAGAAGAGATCCTCAAATTCAAATCGGCCATGCTGGTTGTATTTGGAGAAATGGATTATGAAAAGGGCTGGACGCAACAGTTTCACTATGGTGCCATCCGTAACAACAACAGCAAGATGTTCAAGCTGCTCGGTCCGGATACCGGTTTTGATTCCATCGGTGAATTCACTACAGCCAAAGCTATGGCTAAATTCCTTGACCGCCTGAATTCCGAAGGCAAGCTGACCAAGACGATCCTTTACAATCTGAACCCGTGCGCAAACGAGGTGATTGCCACTATGCTGGGTAATTTCCAGGACGGTACTGTCGCAGGAAAGATCCAGTTCGGTTCCGGATGGTGGTTCCTCGACCAGAAGGACGGTATGGAAAAGCAGATGAATGCCCTTTCCGTACTCGGACTGCTGAGCCGTTTTGTAGGTATGTTGACAGACTCCCGTTCATTCCTCTCCTATCCGCGTCATGAATACTTCCGCCGTACGTTGTGTAACCTCGTAGGCCGTGATGTGGAAAATGGCGAGATTCCAGTTTCAGAAATGGAACGCGTAAACCAAATGATTGAAGATATCAGCTATTACAACGCCAAGAAATTCTTCCAATTCTAAACGGCAGGAAGATTTCCGGTCAATCAGTGCCGACTGTCATGTTGAGCGTATCGAAGCATCTCTTCTTTTTTAAGGGGGAATATCCTTCGATTCCGCTCGGCATGACAGTTGTTTTATGACGCCCGGCCTGCTAAAGATATCCCGGCACCTCTCCAATAGTATTCAAGGACAGGTATCGGGGATGTTTTATCTCTCCTTCATACTGTTCGTACGCCCACGTCACATGATGAGGAATATGGACGGCATATCCGCCGAGTTCCAATACCGGAAGGATATCCGATTTTATGGAATTGCCTATCATAAGGAAATTCTCCGGTGAACAGCCTATGTTCCCGAGCAGTTTCCGATAGTCCGCATCTTTCTTGTCGCTCATAATTTCTATATGGCAAAAATACTCCTGCAATCCGGAAGCTGCAATTTTTCTTTGTTGGTCGAACAAGTCCCCTTTGGTTGCCAATACCAATTTATATTTTCCATAAAGCTGTGTCAATACTTCCTTGCTGCCCTCCAACAGTTCGACCGGTTTTTCCAAAAGTTCCTGCCCTATATTTATTATCTCTTCTATACAACCGGTCTTTCCATCCTTACCAATGATCCGGCACGCTGTCTCAATCATGCTGAGCATCATGCCTTTCAAGCCGTAGCCATATAGGCGCAGATTCTTCATCTCTGTGCCGAGTAATTCCCGGGAGACTGTTGAAGCAGGCAAATGACAGGCAAGCAGGTGACAGAACTTGCGTTCAAACTCCTGGCAATGGAGTTCATTTTCCCAAAGCGTATCATCTGCATCGAACGCTATAAATTCTATTTTATCTTTCATGGGTTGCTCTTTTTACGGTTATATTAAGTATCTTTGCCCCAAATATACTTATTTTAAACATAAAAAAGAATAGCAAAGGATGACACAATCACCCCAAACTACCTCCAAAGGGTTCAGCAGGGCCTTTTGGGTAAGCAACACAGTAGAGCTCTTCGAGCGCATGGCCTATTATGCCGTATTTATCGTTCTCACTATCTATCTTTCCAATATTTTAGGTTTCAATGACTTTGAGGCAAGTATGATTTCCGGTCTGTTTTCGGGCGGACTGTATTTATTGCCCATCTTTACGGGAGCGTATGCCGACAAGATAGGTTTCCGCAAATCGATGATTATCGCTTTTTCATTGCTTTCTGCCGGATATTTAGGATTAGGATTGCTTCCTACGCTCTTGGAGGCGGCAGGCCTGGTGGAGTATGGCGAAGTGACACGTTTCACCGGTCTTCCCGGCAGTAATGACCGGTGGATGATTGTTCCTGTCCTGACACTGATTATGGTGGGCGGTTCATTCATAAAGTCTATCATTTCGGCTTCAGTTGCCAAAGAAACGACTGAGGCAACCCGTGCACGCGGTTATTCCATCTTCTATATGATGGTAAACTTCGGTGCCTTCACCGGAAAAACAATCATTGACCCCTTGCGCAATGCCATCGGTGAACAAGCTTATATTTACATCAACTATTTCTCGGGAGCAATGACCGTCCTGGCACTGCTTGCTGTCATCTTATTGTACAAGTCGGCCCATACGGCAGGCGAAGGAAAAAGCATGCGTGAAATAGGACAAGGTTTCCTCCGCATCTTGACAAACTGGCGTTTGCTGATGCTGATTCTTATTGTGACAGGATTCTGGATGGTGCAGCAGCAATTGTATGCCACAATGCCGAAGTACGTTATCCGCATGGCGGGCGAAACGGCAAAACCGGGTTGGATAGCCAACGTCAACCCTTTTGTAGTAGTCTGCTTTGTCAGTTTTATTACCAAATGGATGGCCAAGCGTACCGCCATCACTTCCATGAATATCGGAATGTTCCTGATTCCTGTTTCCGCATTGTTGATGGCATGCGGAAATCTGTTGGGTAACGACCTGATTACAGGCATGAGCAACATTACGCTGATGATGATACTCGGTATTGTAGTCCAGGCATTGGCCGAATGTTTCATTTCTCCCCGTTATCTGGAGTACTTCTCTGTACAGGCTCCCAAGGGAGAAGAGGGCATGTACTTGGGGTTCAGCCATCTGCATTCATTCTTGTCTTCTATTTTCGGATTTGGTATAGCCGGTGTGCTGCTTACCAAATATTGTCCCGATCCAGCTTTGTTCGACACGCATGAGGCTTGGGAGGCCGCCAGTGCCAATGCGCATTACATTTGGTACTACTTCGCTGCCATCGGTTTGATTGCGGCAATCGCTTTATTGATTTTTGCCAAAGCCACCGAATTCATCGACAAAAAGAAGAAAGCATAAGTTTATATATTGCATATTTTCACTATATTTGCGTCCCAATGCAAAGATAGGAGGCACTGTCTTTGCCGCCGCTTTTACTGAAAGCGGCGTTTTTTGTAATTAAGAAGATTAGGATGAAAGTAAAATTTATAAGCCTGGCAAGCGGAAGCAGCGGTAACTGCTACTACATAGGTACAGAAAAATACGGAATACTCATTGACGCCGGCATTGCCGTACGCACGATAAAGAAAGGATTGAAAGAGGCGGGTATCAGTATGGAAATGATACGTGCAGTGTTTGTAACCCATGACCATGCAGACCATATCAAGGCTGTAGGCGGATTGGGAGAAAAATTGAATATACCCATTTATACTACCGCCCGCATTCATGAAGGAATCAACAAAAGCTACTGCATGACAGAGAAGTTGCATACTTCCGCCCGCTATCTGGAAAAGCAGCAACCCATGCAGCTGGAAGACTTCCATATCGAATCTTTTGAGGTTCCTCATGACGGAACGGACAATGTGGGTTACTGCATTGAAATAGATGGAAAGACCTTTTCTTTCCTTACCGACCTTGGCGAAATCACCCCTACTGCAGCAGAATATATCCGCAAGGCCAATTATCTGATATTGGAAGCCAACTATGACGACGAGATGCTGCGTATGGGAACATACCCCCAATATCTGAAAGAGCGTATAACCAGCCGTACCGGCCACATGAGTAATATGGATACTGCCGAGTTCCTTGCCGACAATATAACGGAACAGTTGCAGTATATCTGGCTTTGCCATCTAAGTAAAGACAATAATCATCCGGAACTGGCATACAAAACAGTGGAATGGAAACTGAGAGAGAAGGGTATCATTGTAGGCAAGGATATACAGTTGTGCGCATTGAAGCGTACTACTCCCTCTGATTTATACGAGTTTGAATAAAAAACACCGATTCCATCGCAAAAAACAGCCCTTTTATTTGGCTAAATAAAATAAAAGGGCTACTTTTGCACCCGCAAACAGGAAAACAATATGCACTCTTAGCTCAGTTGGTAGAGCAACTGACTCTTAATCAGTGGGTCCAGGGTTCGAATCCCTGAGGGTGTACTTAAAGAAATGCGTGAAAGATATTCTTTTACGCATTTTTTGTTGGTTTCCTTTCTTCCACAAGCGGTTTCTCTACTGACAATGAAAAAACTCAATTGACAACCAATATATTATGATGGAGAATACTATAATCGATATCCTGCACACCGGCCAATATTCGTGTGTCATAAAGAACCGGACAGAAATCCGTACGTTTACCCAACGGGGTGTGGCCGACCTGTATGATTTGTACCAATCGGATCCGGCATTTATGAAGGGGGCTTCCATTGCCGACAAAGTCATAGGCAAGGGAGCCGCGGCATTGATGGTGCTTGGAGGTATGAGGACGGTATATGCCGACATCATCAGTACCCCGGCATTGACGTTGCTCCGCCATGAAGGCATAGAAACTACTTTCGCCAAGGAGGTGCCGCATATCATCAACCGGGACAAGACCGGCTGGTGCCCGTTGGAAACGGCATGTGACAAACTGGAATCTGTGACGGAAATGTACCCGGTCATCCAGAATTTTATAAAGAATATACGGTCAAAGAAAAACCAGCCCTTCTGATTGTCTCCCCTTTCCCAACATACGGATATGGTCATTGAAGCCAATACTCCGTTCAAAGCCTGTGAATGCTTGTTCGCACTGCGTGAATATATGTTCAAGCACTGCGGATATCCGTTCGCAGGCTTTGAACAGAGAATGCACCCTATAGAGAAAGACTTTATTACCTGTATCCGGGACTTTTGTAGTTAGTATCGGGAAACTTTTCCTCCTGTATATTGAATCCCCTTTTGGTCCAGCATTTCAAAGTCTTCCTTGCACATTCCTATATCGTCCAAAGAACGTGCTTCATTGTGGTCGTTCAGATATACCCTTTGCTTTTCAGTGAACAAGGCATTCACTACAGATAAAGAATCATTCCGGTACGGCATTTCTATACCTCCCAGCTCCAACATGGTCTGGAAAAAGGAGCTGCTGGAAGAGATTTCTTTTTGCCGGTTACTTCGGGCGGCTTCAAGCAGAGCCGGATAGGTTTCTTTGTAGCTGTCCGACATCCAGACAAGGAAAGGCACATGTATCTGATAATATGAAGGCACCGGTGAGGCATGCAGGAAAAGATGCCTGTCGTCATCGAAGATGTCTTCTCCGTGGTCGGATGTATAAAGCATGGCTGCATCTATGCCCCGGTCTTGCAACAGGTGGATTACGCGTGCCAGAAAGTTATCCGTATAGCGGACGGAATTGTCATACGCGTTCAGCAGGTTCTTTTTATACTTCACTTCAGCGTCTACAGGAGTATCCGGCAGGAAAAAAGCTTTGTCGGCCGGATAGCGTTCGCGGTAATTGAAGTGGGAACCGTAAGTGTGCAGAACAATGAACTGCTTGGATGCGCCTTTGTCCAACTCTGAAGCCACCCGTTTCAGCAGTTCGTCGTCAGAAGGATTATAGCCGGAATTTCCCGTATCTTCCTTGATGAAATCAAAGGTATCGGCCTCCTTGCCAAAAAAATCGATGAAGGAATGGTTGTATCGCTGATTGGAAAAAAAGGCCGTCCGATAACCGGCTTCTTTAAATGCCGTAATAATCCCCTTTTGATGATAGATGGAATCAAAATCATTGGCATTGACGGCAGAAAGCAACATCGGGACACTTTTATGAGTGGTGTTCGACTCTGTCAGTACATGGCCGAAAGCTGTCAAGCCTCCTACTTTCGACAGTTCCGGATTCGTCTCACGGCCGTAACCGTAGATAGACCAGTTGGCGGCACGGGAAGTCTCA
The DNA here is from genome assembly GCF_000195635.1 of Bacteroides fluxus YIT 12057. Classification (GTDB taxonomy): domain Bacteria; phylum Bacteroidota; class Bacteroidia; order Bacteroidales; family Bacteroidaceae; genus Bacteroides; species Bacteroides fluxus. Next base: position 25,275 of record NZ_GL882639.1, read on the forward strand.
CCCACTACCATTATATAAGCTTCTTTCCTGTCCGCTGAATGAGTGGCTCTGGCATTGAATGTGAAGTCTTTCGAGGTTTCCCCGTAATTCTGTGTCCGGGCAGTCCGCTGGAAAGCAAGTGCAATATTATAGCACACATTTGCCGGATAGAGATCTGATTTCAATTCATAGCGGTTGTCCAACCAAAAGGCTGAACCTAAAGATACGATACCGATAGCCAATGCAATCCACGACCGTTTCCGTTCCCGACGGAGAAATGATTCGGGCAATTTCCGTTTCCGTATCATTGAGACCGTTGCCAGGACCAGTGCGGGTATATACAGCACTACTACGAGAACGATGGCAGGTATCAGATTATCGAGCAACTCCAATGCCTCGCTCGAATTGGTCGTTACCAGATTCAGGAACATATCCACAGCAATAATGGATTGTCCGAAAAGATAAAGCAGCACTAACTGGAAAGCCCCGAAGAATAGGAACGGAAATAGAATCCAGAAAGTCCTGCCGCAGTTTCCCGACCGGGCCATTACTGCATAATACACGGAGAACGGAAACAGCACATTGCTGATTTTTGCCACCAAAGACATCGGCTCCGTAAAACAAAGTACGATATTGGGTACTGTCAGAATGACCAGAAACAAATAGAACAGATGTTCCTGATTGCCCAACCAACCCTTTATGTTTTTAAAAAGCTTCATTGATATTGAATATAAATCCTGTTTGATGTTTGCCAAATCCTAAGTCCAGACGCACGTTCACTCTTTTCTTGAACTCCCAACGATAACCGAATCCATAGTTGGGGAGAATGTGTTTGGTGTCAAACGCCGAAAAATCCGGGAATACGGTTCCCGCCCCTACCCATACGGCCACTCCATTCCGCTTCCATACATGCTGGCGCAGTTCCAGCTGGATATCCATCGCACATTTATCGCGATAACGTCCTTCGTAATAGCCACGCATGGAATAAGAGCTGCCCAATGTCGCCATCAGCCCCCAGGGAGGATTGCCGTAGTTCAATAAGGTATGAAACTGGCCTGCCAGCACCCCTCCTTTCCAGACCGGATGATAATAGCTGGTCGTTAACTCCGTACTGCTGAAAGCATATCTGTTTCCCATAAAAGCAGGGCTGAAACGCTGGTCTATCCTCAAGTAATATCCTCGGTAGGCATTGGTCAAGAAGTCGCGTGAATCATACAGCAGAGAAAATCCCAGGCTGATGTTGGCAGTCCTTGCCTTCATGCCTCCCCACAATTCCGGCTTCTCAAAGTCGTGCCCGTTTATATAATCGAACACAGCCATCGGGCCGATATAGAAATTCCTTGCCATTCTGAACATGAAATCTACCTTTACCTGCGCCTGAAAACGGTCATACTCACTTTCATTGTCATCATCGGCACCCATATCATATCCTTTTCCCCAGTAAAGGCTTGGAAAAGAATAGAAATACAGGTTATAGTTCAAACGGTATTTATCTTGCGGAAAGAGATGGTTTCCCCGCACTCCCAATAGATAAAACCCTACCGTGGAAATATCTCCATACAGAGATACATTAGACGGCGGAAGCAAGGTGTCGTTGCGGTCTGTCCGGTAAAGTCCGGCAGCTACCAACCCTAGTCCCAACTTGGTGTCACTCGAATAATGCGGCCCTCCTATGATGCTGAAATCAAATTTCTTATTTTGCTTTTCCTTATTGGCATCATTGAAATAATCAAGGAATTTCTTGAAGAAGCTACGCTTTGCAGGAAGCGAATCCGTAACCGGCACAGATACGGAATCCGCCGGAATATCAACTTCCGCAGAGGCCGTTTGTGCATGGACAGCAGTTTCTGTTATCAGCAACAACCCTGTCAATATACATTTCGTTAGTTTAGTGTTCATCTGCCAATAGGAAACTTCAAGGGCAAAGTTAGTTTTTTGTTATCCTTATTACAACAACGTTACCGGTGTTTTTGTTTCCTTTTTATCTGTTTTAGTGGTCCATTTTGTCTTTCTGCAAAAGTTCACTCTTTTTAACCCGGTCATTCATAGAACATTCCGCCATTTGTAGTGTTTCTTTATATACAAAGAACAACATGATATTTGATTATGAAAACAGCAATGGACATTCCCGCCAAAGAGGGGCGGAAACGGGTGGTTATCGCAGGTGGTGGTTTTGGCGGACTGAAGCTGGCACGTAAATTGAAAAGCAATAAGTTCCAGATTGTTTTACTGGATAAAAACAATCACCATATTTTCCAGCCTTTACTCTACCAAGTAGCTACGGCAGGTATCGAGCCGAGTGCCATCTCTTTTCCGTTCCGGAAGATATTTAAGAAAAGAGAACATTTTCATATACGCATCTGCGAAGCGCAACGTGTCATTCCGGAAAATAATCTTTTAGAGACTTCGATCGGTACATTGGCCTACGATTATCTGGTCATTTCCACCGGATGTGACACGAACTATTTCGGCAACGCCTCTATGGCCAGGCAGACCATGGCTTTGAAAAATACTTCGGAGGCCCTGTTCAACCGGAACCAGATACTGGACAGTTTCGAGCAGGCACAGAATACCGGCAACGAGGAGGAACGGAAACGGCTGATGACCTTTGCCATTGTAGGGGGCGGCGCCACGGGTATCGAACTGGCGGGTGCCCTGGCTGAAATGAGAAAATTTGTACTGCCGCAAGATTTTCCGGACCTGGACATCAACGAAATGAGGATTATTCTGATAGATGCCTCTCCCCGCCTTCTATCCGCCTTTTCGGATGCCTCTTCCCGAGATGTGGAAGACTATCTGCACAAAAGGAATGTGGAAATAAGATTGAACGCACGCGTGGTCAGTTATGAAAACAATGAGCTGGTGCTGAGTGACGGAACCATAGAGACAAAAAATGTATTCTGGGTGGCCGGTGTAAAAGCAAACAGCATTCAAGGGTTGCCGGCAGAGGCTTACGGGCCGGGAAACCGGCTGAAAGTGGACAGTTACAACCGACTGGTTGATTTTCCAGACATCTTTGCCATCGGAGATACGGCTCTCATGGTTTCTTCCGAGTACCCTAAGGGGCATCCTCAAGTGGTGCAGCCCGCCATCCAGCAGGCCCGGAATCTTATATATAATTTACACCGAATGCAGGAAGGCCTTCCTTTGCGTCCTTTCATTTACCGCAATAAAGGTTCCATGGCAACTATCGGACGCAATCATGCGGTCGTCGAGCTGGAGAAACTCCGTTTCGGCGGTTTCCCCGCATGGGCTGTATGGCTGTTTATCCATCTGATGAGCATTGTAGGAGTAAAAAACCGTCTATTCATCTTTATCGACTGGATGTGGAGCTATTTCACTTACGACCCGTCTTTGCGGATTATTATCAAACCGTTGAAGAGGGAGTAAACATTATTCATTAATGATTGTTATAGTCCATATACGAACTTAAAAACGGATGAATATGTTTAAACGACTTTTATTTCCTTCCAGACCGGACGGAACGGCAGCATCTGCCATATTGTTGATTGTAAGAATTGTATTTGGTTTATTATTGATGAACCACGGTATAGAGAAGTGGTCCAATTACCAGGAATTGTCCGCAGTATTTCCCGACCCGTTGGGCATAGGCAGTCCTTTGTCCTTAGGACTGGCCATCTTTGGTGAACTGGCCTGTTCCATGGCATTTATCATAGGCTTCCTGTACCGTCTGGCCATGATACCGATGATTTTCACGATGATGGTCGCATTCTTTGTGATTCACGGCAATGATCCGTTTGCCGCCAAGGAACTTGCTTTCATTTACTTGGTGGTATTCGTGCTGATGTATATCATTGGCCCGGGAAAATTTGCCGTCGATCACTGGATAGGAAAAGCCTTTTCACAAAAGGCTGGCAGATAACTTATTTGGTTTTACGGATTATAGTTTTTAAAGCCAAAATTATATTTTTCATTAAAAAAGCCTATATTTGCAGATACTTAAAATGGCCTATCAGGCTAAACTTATTAAACACTGTAAAATAAAAAGAGCAAATTATGAAAAAATTAAATTTGAAAATGGCTGCAACTGTAATGATTTGTGGTACATTTCTTTTCAGTTCCTGTATTGGTTCTTTCGGATTGCACAGCAAGTTGGTAAACTGGAATCAAAGTATCGGCACTAAGTTTGTCAATGAACTTGTATATCTGGCATTCAATATTATTCCTGTATATGGCGTATGCTATTTGGCTGATGCCTTGGTCATCAACTCCATTGAATTCTGGAGCGGCAGTAATCCGATGGCCAGCGTGGGCGACGTCAAAAAGGTAAAAGGTGAAAATGGCAACTACCTGGTAGAGACACTTGAGAATGGCTATTCCATTACAAAAGAAGGCGAAACAGCTTCTATGGAGCTGATTTATAATAAGGAATTGAATACCTGGAATGTGGTAGCCGATGGTGTCAGCACAGAATTGCTGCAAATGAACAATGACGGTACCGCACAGATGACTTTGCCGAACGGTGAGGAAATGACCGTTACTCTGGATGCCCAGGGTGTGGCTGCTGCCCGTCAGGCTACAATGGTTAACTGCTACTACGCTCTTAATTAATTGTCAGAAAGGATATCCCACTGCAAAGTGGAATGCGAAATCACGACCGAAATCCGGATGAAAGACCGGATATCGGTCTTTTCCTTTTTTATAGACCGGGTTGATGGCCTTCATGCCTCCGTCAAAACGGAGTACAAAGAAATCCAAATCCATACGCAGCCCTAAACCGTAGGCTACGGCAATCTGTTTGTAGAATTCATTGAACTTGAATTTTCCTCCCGGCTGGTCCTTATAATCACGCAATGTCCAGATATTGCCGGCATCCACGAAAACAGCTCCTCTGAATTTCCAGAACAAACGTGTACGGTATTCTATGCTCATATCCAGTTTGATGTCTCCGGACTGGTTCAGGAAGTTGTCGTCACCGGGGAAAGAGCCCGGTCCCAAATCACGGACCGACCAACCGCGCACGCTGTTGGCACCTCCCGAGAAGTAACGTTTTTCGAAAGGTATGATGGTGGCGTTGCCATAAGGAACGGCGATGCCCGCACCGAAATGGAATGCCAGCGAATTGCGGTTGTCAATGACTATGTTTTTGGCGAAATCAAAATCTCCTTTCAGATACTGTGCAAAAGGTATGCTTAATAAGGTATATTCCCCGTTGTCGTTTTTCTTCATGCGGCCCATCTTGGCTACGGCATAAAGGAGATTTCCGGCAGACTCGAAATTAACGCGGATCGTGTATGAATTACCCATAACAGCATTGTTCATCAACGCCTGGCCGGTACTGTTGTAGGTATAACTGTATCCGGTACGGACAATCAGACGGTCATCGTAATTGTACTGCAGAATGTAATTCTCGTCTTTTTCCAGATAATTTTCTTTGAACGTCGGATCTATCCAGGGCATATACAGGTAGTTGATGTCCAGCAAGTCTATGCGGTGTTGTGAGCGTTGGCGCTGCACTCCCCATTTATAGCTCCAGCCCGCCGATGCCACGATACGTGTAAACTCCGGACGCATCTGGTAACTGTATTGCAGCCCGAACTCCGTAGTAGCCCGTATCCTCCGTTTGAAATCGTTGGAGAGGAACGGGAACATGAAGCGCGGGAAGTTGATGGTAGTCTCCGCTCCAAGCTCGGTATAATTCTGGTTGTGTGCCCCACTGCCCTGCAAGCCTGACACAGCCTCGTATGCACCGCGCAATTTGATCATGAATGCCTCGGAGCCCTTGAACAGGTTACGATGTTGAAACGCCACCGATGCCGCAGCTCCCAAATCGCCCGCCGAATTTGTTCCTTCCACCTCAAAAGAGATGGACTGGTGCTTGCTTTTGGTCAAGAGTACATAAGCATTCAGCTTGGCGCTGTCTCCTTGCTGTGTCTCGAAAAAACGGATATTGGTATATTTCAATGCCTGCAGGCGGCCGAAGTTGGAATAGGTACGCTGCACATCCTGCTCATTGAACAAACTTCCCGGAGTAATCCGCAAATTATTTGTCAACACCTTGGGACGCAGATACAGCTTGTCCTTATAATATATGGGGAACCCTCTGTAGTGCAGGGAATCGTTTACCTCTACACTGCTCAGGGCAGATGACTCCAATACATTATAATCCGTAATAAAGTTCACCTTATTGATAGTGTACTGGCGATGGTTCTGCGTCTTTTCCTCATTAGGCAGACGGTAGGGAGACAAGTGCAAGGTCAAATCTACCAGATAAGTGTTTCGTACGGTATCCGCTGTGTATGAGATATAGTCCTTATTGAATTTATAATATCCGTTCTGCAAAAGATGGCTGGTGATACGCTGCCGTTCCGAATCCAGTGTATTGACATCAAAGTACATCCCTTCGGACAAAAGAGTGGATGCAGAATCCTGCCGCAGATACTCTTCGATTTTACTGTCTCGGATATCATATTTCAGTGTACGCACTTTATATGGCTTTCCTGCAGTGACTTTGTAAGTCAGTTTCATTTTCTTCTTTCTGACCTGCCGCACCGGCTCCACCATGGCACCCATATATCCCATGTTCTGTACGGCTTTCGTCATCTCTTCACTGGTACGGCCGGTCTCCGTTTCACTATAGATGACGGGGGCATCCCCCAACCTGCGTAAAGTACGGTTGATCCAACGTGTGGAGTCGCGCCCGGACCAGTTGTAAACATACAACTGGGTTTTTATCAGACTGAACCATTTCGAATTGGGATTCTGACGGACATAGACCGACAGGCTGGAGGGCTTGATCTCTTTATTATCCGTCTGTATGCGCACCTCATCCAACAGATACGCACCATCCGGCACATATTTGGTGGAAGAACAAGAAGCCAACAAAAATATAACAGTAGCATATATCGCGTAACGAAAGCCTTTCTTCATATCGAATCATTTATTGCGCATAAACAGTTACAAATATACTCGTATTTTTTTGTTCCCGAAAAAAGAAAGCATTTTGATTTGCTCTCTTTGGTACTTTTATTCTCCTGCCTGCAAAATATTAAATATTTCTTCTGCAAACTCTGTCGGTTATATAGAAATAATCATGTATTTTTGTCAAGTGTAACAAGTTTATCCTATGGCATTAAGTAAAAACCGGATTAAATATATCCACTCGCTGGAATTGAAGAAAAACAGGAAAGCAGACAAAGTATTTCTGGCAGAAGGTCCTAAACTGGTAGGCGACCTGTTAGGACATTTTCCCTGCTGTTTCCTTGTCGCAACCTCCGAATGGCTTTCCCAAAACCATCATTTACCCTTGACGGATGTGACGGAGGTTTCAGAAGAGGAACTTTCCCGTGCCAGCCTGCTGAAAACGCCCCAACAAGTATTAGCCGTCTTCAAGCAACCTGAAGACGAAACGGATGCATCCGTTATCGGCCGTTCCTTATGTCTTGCCTTGGACGATGTACAAGATCCCGGTAATCTGGGAACCATCATCCGCCTTGCCGACTGGTTCGGGATAGAGCATATCTTCTGCTCCCCCAATACGGTGGATGCATACAACCCCAAAACCGTACAGGCCACTATGGGAGGCATTGCACGTGTCAAGCTCCACTATACTCCCCTGCCCGCACTGATAGGCTCGCTGACTGACATTCCCGTTTACGGTACCTTCCTCGACGGGGAAAATATATACGGACAGCCTTTGTCGGAAAACGGGCTGATTGTGATGGGAAATGAAGGGAATGGCATCGGAGAAGAAGTAAGGCAACTCATCAACCGTAAACTATATATTCCCAACTATCCAGCAAACCGAGAAACCTCCGAATCTCTGAACGTAGCCATCGCTACCGCAGTCGTCTGTGCCGAGTTCCGGCGACAGGCCGCATCGTTGTAAAGTTAAAGGGAAACAATAGATAAGGAATAAAAGAAACAGGCTTCCCTTTCTCCTTTTCAAGGATATATGATAAATTTCCGGAAACCGGCGACAATATAAGGGAAGTATCGAAATACGGCTCATACGAAGTTATATCCGGCCGGATATCTTCATCAAGCAGCAGGATGACACCCGGCAGCCACTCGGTATTTTCCACTTCTTCCGACAGGGGGAATATACGGACCGCATGTCCTCCTTCCATCTCAACGGCAAACTGCCTCAAATAGCCATATCCTGGAAGAAACAGGAAATGAGAAGCATAGCGTTTCATTATTAGCGTTCGGTTTGGCGGACAGGCTTGTCTGTATTCTGTATCGTGGGGCGGGGACGAAGATTGCCGCGACGATTGACGTCACTGCCCTGTTTCCGAATCTCTACCGGCTTGACAGCAGTCGGTTTCCGTTCAATTTTCTTGCTTTCCTCCTTACCGGCATTCTCACGGATACTGTCCCTGTCAGCAGAAGGTATGGAATCCGTAGCATGGTAGCGCATCAATGAGATACGGTCTATCAATAAAGGTTGGGGAACTTTCTGCATCGGATAATAAATGAATCCGCGCACTTCCTTGATTTTTCCCAATGTGTCGGCAAACAGGCTGATGGTTTCAATCCCCGCATCCTTCACTTTCAGCATGCCGTTGATGACACTGTCATTCTCATACTTTATCTGCATAGCCATCAAAGGAGCATGCAGGCTGTCCGGTGTCCCGTTGTAGAAGCGGAAACCTACATTCCAACGCAATGTATCCCTGTCATGGAAATTAGTGTCGGCAGGAAGGGTGAATGTAAGCTTGTTGTCCAAAGGCATGCCGGTCAGTTGACAGATATGCTGTCCTATCCAGACATCGATACTGTCACCGGGAAGGGATTCTTTCGGCTTATGGTCACGCAGGGCAATCAAGTGGTTGATTCCATCTCGCTCGGCTTTCAACCGCAGGTTGACTTTTTCATAAATCTTCGTGAGTATCTGGGGATTGCGGGCAAACCAAACCATAGAAGAGTCGAAGTCGGCTTTGGTAATGCCATGTTTTTTAAAAACCGATTCAATGTACAACAACCGCTTATAACTTTCGTTATAGGGTGTCTCCTCACCCATAGCTTTCGCTATGTGGTAGTCATAAAGCACGTTTTCCATCTTGGCATCCGGCAAAACGTCCTTAGGTCTTTTCACCTGACAGGCCGTTAGGCAGAATGCCAAAAGGATTACGCTATACCATTGAATTCGATTTCTTCCTTTCATGATTTCTTCGTGACAGCATGATAGGCATCGTTCAAATATTTGCTGTAGAACAGCAGCATCGCAATTATGCCGCAACTGATTGCCGCATCGGCAAAGTTGAATATCGGACTAAAAAAGATAAAATGATCTCCTCCGATAAGCGGCATCCATTCCGGCCAGTTGGTGTCAATGATAGGGAAATAGAACATATCCACGACCTTGCCATAGAAGAGCGGAGCGTATCCGCCTCCTTCGGGCATGAAAGAGGCTATTTGAGAATGGGTGCTTTCATTGAACAGTACACCATAAAGCACACTGTCAATGATATTGCCCAACGCCCCGGTCAGAATCAAGGCGACACAGACTATAAATCCGGTCTTCATGCCCTGCTTCACGAACTTGTATAGAAACCAGCCGATTACTGCAACAGCAATGATGCGGAATGAAGTGAGGAACAATTTCCCGAATATTTCCATACCGAACGCCATACCGTTATTTTCCGTAAAGTAAATGTAGAACCAGTCTGTCATACGTATGCTTTCGTGCCAATACATGTGCGTCTTGATCCATACCTTTATTACTTGGTCGATAATCAGTACCGAAAAAATAATAAGCAAGGCAATACGGCCTTTCGTGAAAAGTTTACTCATTCTTATTTCTTGCCGTTGTTTTTAGCTTCGATACTCAATGTCGCATGAGGTACGGCACGCAAACGTTCTGCCGGAATCAACTTACCGGTTTCACGGCAAATGCCATACGTTTTATTCTCGATACGTACCAAAGCAGCCTGCAAGCCTTGAATAAACTTCAACTGGCGCTGTGCCAGACGTGTGGTTTCTTCCTTGGACAAGGTATTGGCACCTTCTTCCAAGACCTTATATGTAGGAGACGTGTCATCGGTATCGTTACCGTCTGCACCCGTAAGGCTGGATTTCAGCAACTCATAGTCACGTTGTGCCAACTCTAACTTCTCATTTATAATGGCGCGGAATTCTTCCAATTCAGCATCCGAGTATCTTGTTTTTTCTGCCATAACTTTAAGATGTTAATCGGTTAGTATTATTATTCTTTTACTACGCTTGCATACAATGAGAAATCGTCGAAGTTCAATTCAGCACCGTTTTCCACACCGTCTGCCAACGTTAGCGAGGTTCCTAAAACTTGGTTGCAAATATAGTCTTTATATTCTGTTACCGCATCATCCGTTTGCGGATTTTTTGAGATTGTAATCTTTATTTTATCCGTTATCTCGAACCCGCTTGATTTACGGATATTCTGGATACGGTTCACCAGTTCGCGTGCGATACCTTCCCGACGAAGCTCCTCGGTAACGGTAACTTCCAAGGCCACGGTCAGCTTGCCTTCATTGGCAACCAGCCACCCCGGAATGTCCTCACTGATAATCTCCACATCTGATGTCTCAATCACAGCTTCCGCACCGTCCAGGTTCAGCATGTATGAACCGTTCTTTTCCAATTCGGCAATAGCCTCCTGCGACATGCCTGCAACAGCGGCAGCTACGGCCTTCATCTGCTTTCCAAACTTGGGGCCCAATTTCTTGAAGTCGCACTTCACTTTCTTCACCAATACGCCTGCGGCGCCGTCCACGAACTTGATTTCCTTTACGTTCACCTCGTTCATGACAAGCGCTTTCACAGCCTCGATATGTGCACGCTGCTCTTCGTCCACTACCGGTATCATGATGCACTGCAACGGTTGGCGCACTTTGATGTTCACCTTGCGGCGCAATGCCAGCACCATGGAGGTAACATCCTGGGCCATTTGCATGCGTGCTTCCAGTTCCTTGTCTATCATTTCCTCTCTGCATTCGGGGAACTTGGCAAGGTGTACGGAAACTACGTTGTCCCGTCCGGTTGCTGCGATTAGATCGGAATACAACATGTCCGCATAGAATGGAGCGATAGGAGCCATCAACTTGGCCACGGTTTCCAAACAGGTATAGAGAGTCTGGAAGGCGGACAGCTTGTCCTGCGTCATTCCCCCACCCCAGAAACGCTTACGGTTCAAGCGAACGTACCAGTTGGAAAGGTTGTCGTTCACAAAGTCAGAGATGAGACGTCCGGCTTTAGTCGGTTCATATTCGTTATAACAAGCATCTACATTCTTCACCAAGGTATTTAGTACGGACAGAATCCAACGGTCGATTTCCGGGCGTTCCGCCATCGGCACATCAGCCTCTTTGTATTCAAACCCATCTACATTGGCATAAAGGGCGAAGAATGAATAAGTATTATATAAAGTTCCGAAAAACTTACGACGTACTTCTTCCACTCCATCCACGTCGAATTTCAAGTTGTCCCACGGTGAAGAGTTGGTAATCATGTACCAGCGCAACGGGTCGGAACCATACTTTTCTATTGTAGAGAACGGATCGACGGCATTGCCAAGGCGTTTGGACATCTTGTTGCCGTTCTTGTCGAGTACCAGACCGTTGGAGATGACAGCCTTGTAGGCTGTGCTGTCAAATATCATTGTGGCGATAGCGTGCAGCGTGAAGAACCAACCGCGTGTCTGATCCACCCCTTCGGCGATGAAATCGGCAGGATATACCTGATGGCTATCCAGTAGTTCCTTATTCTCGAACGGATAGTGTATCTGTGCATACGGCATGGCGCCGGAGTCAAACCACACATCGATCAAGTCCGTTTCGCGCTTCATCGGCTTGCCGTCTTTGGAAACGAGAATGATATCATCCACATACGGACGGTGAAGGTCTATCTTATCGTAGTTTTCCTGTGTATATACTCCCGGCTGGAAACCTTTTTCTTTATAAGGATTCGATTCCATCAGCCCGGCAGCCACGGCTTTCTCTATTTCATCATAGAGTTCTTCTACGGATTCAATGCACTTTTCGTCGCTGCCATCCTCCGTACGCCAGATGGGCAGCGGAGTACCCCAGTAGCGTGAACGGCTCAGATTCCAGTCATTCAGGTTCTCCAACCACTTGCCGAAACGCCCCGTACCCGTGCTTTCCGGTTTCCAGTTGATGGTCTTGTTCAGCTCCATCATGCGTTCCTTACAAGCTGTACTACGGATAAACCAGCTGTCCAGCGGGTAGTACAATACCGGCTTGTCCGTACGCCAGCAGTGGGGATAGTTGTGCACATGTTTCTCTATCTTGAATGCCAGGTTACCGATCTTCATCATCATGCAGATTTCAATGTCGAGCGTTTCGGCAGCCTGTGCGGCTTTTTCGTCATATTTGCCGTCAACGGTGAATTGCGGGTCGTAGGCATTTTTCACCCACTTGCCCTGATATTCCTTGTAGAGTTCCACATCCACACATTCGTTCACGAATCTTTCATCCAGTTCATCCAACAGATAGAACTTTCCGGCAAGATCCACCATCGGGCGGGTTTCACCTCTTTTGTTTATCATGAACAAGGAAGGGATACCTGCCGCACGGGCTACAAAGGCGTCATCCGCACCGAATGTAGGAGCGATGTGCACAATACCCGTACCGTCCTCGGTCGTTACATAATCACCGAGGATTACACGGAACCCCTTGGTGCTGACACTCCAGTTACCATCGTTATCAACATCAACCGGCTTTACCCACGGGATGAGCTGCTCGTACTCCATACCTGCCAAGTCCGGACCTTTATATTCACCCACTACCTTGAACGGGATTAGTTTATCTCCCGGCTTATAATCCTCTAATGCAGCGTCTTCCGCCTTTTTATTGAAGTGAGTATACAGCAAAGCTTTGGCCAATACCACAGTCATCTTTTCACCGGTATATCCATTGTAAGTCTGCACGGCAACGTAGTCTATCTTAGGCCCTACGCAGAGTGCGGTGTTACTGGGCAATGTCCACGGAGTGGTAGTCCATGCCAAGAAGTAAGGAGTCCCCCACTCTGCCATTTCCGGCTTCGGGTTCTTTATCTTGAATTGTCCCACTACGGTCGTATCTTTTACGTCACGGTAGCATCCGGGCTGGTTCAACTCGTGCGAACTGAGTCCCGTACCGGCAGCGGGAGAATACGGCTGTATGGTATATCCTTTATAAAGGAGTCCTTTCTTATAGAGTTGTTTCAACAGCCACCACAAGGTTTCAATGTAACGGTTGTCGTAAGTGATGTACGGGTTCTTCATGTCCACCCAATAGCCCATCTTGTGCGTCAGGTCTTCCCACTCTTTCGTGAATTTCATGACGTCCTTACGGCAGGCAGCGTTGTATTCCGCCACGGAAATAGTCTTGCCAATATCCTCTTTGGTGATACCGAGTGCCTTTTCCACACCCAGTTCCACAGGAAGCCCGTGGGTATCCCATCCTGCCTTACGCTTTACCTGGAATCCCTTCATCGTTTTGTAACGGCAGAAAATGTCCTTGATGGAGCGAGCCATTACGTGGTGAATGCCCGGCATACCATTGGCCGAGGGAGGCCCTTCGAAAAACACGAAAGAAGGACAACCTTCACGTTCTGTCATACTCTTGGCGAAAACCTGGTTTTCGTCCCATTTCTCCAACACTTTCCCGTTCACTTCGGAAAGGTCAAGTTTCGAATATTCGGCAAACTTCTTACCCATCTTGATATTTACTATTTGACAATTTACGATTTACGATTGAAGGAACTCTTGACAGGCACTTCTCAGCATACCCGGAGCCACCCTTCTGTTTTTAAGGGTGCAAATTTACAAAAAAGTTAGATATAAGAGTTGTTTGGACGGAAAAAATAAAAAGAGCCGCCTTCCTTATACATCAGAAAGGCGGCTCTGTCTAAGAAACTGTCTCGATTTTCACCAAACTATTGTCTAACGAAGGGGAACAAGAGTGTTTTTCACTTTTGCATCACGCCAGCTTCCGGGGATAATGGTTGGAGGCAATTGCTTACCAACCTGCCTTTGCGTACTGTAATCGCGCAAAACGCTGCGGTTTTTCACACGGTTTATGCCGTCGTAAGTTGCAAATTCCTCGAAGCTGTATTTCCACTCTGCACCTTCGGACAGGGTCATGATGGCTTTGTAGATTGCTTCACGGCTTGGAGCATTGAACCACGGGATATTATAGCGCATCATACTGTTGTCAGTGGGGCGATAGGCACCGAATCCATAAAGGTAAGAACCTTCATAAATCCCCGTTTCATCCTTATAACGCTCATCAGCCAGCAGATGTGCCCACTTGACGGTAGAGGTTGTGCCATGATAATCCACATTGGCTCCCCACCCCCAATCAAGGTTCCACACTTCATCCAAGTATGTTTTTTTCTCTTTGGGAAGGGTCAGAGCCTCATTGCCTTGTTCTATATATTCATCCAGCAGCTTGGCAAATCCATGGCCGCCAACCTCATGAACCAACACCTCATTCACTCCTTCCAACATATAGCCTACAAAAGAACCGTCTTCATACATATTGGTATAGCTTCTGCCTGTTGAACCGATAGTATTGTATACGACAGAAACCATAAGCCTATCTTCTGTAACCGGTGCTTTCAAAGCTAAATCGAAGCATATCCTGTCATCCCCATTGAGGCGGCGCCTGGCATCCGGCGCAAATTCTGCGTTTGGCGAAATCACCTTTACGGCATATGCGTTGAAGCGATTTCTGAATGATTTATAAGGCTCAATGGAGAAGAGCTCTTCCATAGCTTCGTTCATCCGTTGCTCATAAAGTCCTCCGTCGCCCATGTCTTTATCCACGAAAGCTTCGCCCATAAATACAAGATTGATTCCCTTACCCTTAGAGGCTTTCTGCAGGGTGACGACCTCACCGTCGCGAGAATAGTCGGTAGAAGTATAATAACCCGCAGGCTCTATCTCTCCAAGCTGTCCGGCGAGGAAGTCAGAAAATTTTGCATAATGTTCCGTAAGAGACTGGAATACAATGTTTTTATTCTGGTCTACAACATATACACAAGGAGTACCTCCATAACTCCAGAATGCCGGAATCATGTTGGGGCTTTCGGCAAAACTACCACCGATGAATTGTTCAGCAAAGTTCCTCCAAGGTATGTTGTTGTCAGCGATATACTGCTTCATCTCTTCCAGCTTGTCACAAGGTTCTGAGTAAGGGCATATCGTGTTGAAGCCAATTATGTCCAGTCCTTTGGAGTGGTATCCCTTGTACATATTCAGAAGTTTCCCCATGAAAGCCTGAGAGTATGGACACCAAGCCGCCCAATGACATAAGATTGTGAACTTGCTCTTCACGTATTCCGCTTCGGAGTCAATCAGATTGCCCGACAAATCGGTTGCCGTAAAGCTGGGGGCAGGTATGACTACATCTTTAAAGTCTATTCCACCACCTTTGTCCGGATTCTGGCACACAAAGCTGGGCCAGTAGTCTTTCCAACGGGCATGTTCCACAATAGCCTTTGGCAACTTGCCCGAAAATCCGTTAGTCTGTACGTGGAAGTTTCCAACTGTAATTTGTCCCATCAGTACGGACAATGTCTCTGGAAATTCCCCTTGTAAGTTATTCCATGATATGTCAAAGTATTCAAGCGCAGTAAGATTGCCGATAGAGGCAGGTAGATGCCCTTTCAAGTTGTTATGGTCTAACCTCAGCATTAAGACTCTTCCACTTTCCATCGTAGATACCCCATGCCACTCGTCCAGCGGCTTGTCGCTACACCAATTTGTATTTTTGGTCCAATTGTCTCCATCGGTGGCATTGTACAAGTCAATCAGCGCTTGCCGGTCTTGCTTTCTTTGAATATCCACCTCATTCTCATTGATACTGAGTGTATAGACGTTTCCGGCTTTGAGTCCCTCGGCAGGGGCTTTCTTGACCAGCAGGCAGTCTCCTCTTCCATCTTTCCTTTGATGATGAAATTTGAGAACCGCCTCCTTGCTTTGGGGTAATATGGCTATATAGCAGGTCACTTCTCCCGCACTTCCCGGTGTAATATCTTCAGGAATGAGATAGTTGATATAGTTATATAGCTCATTGGTAATCTCTTCCTTTTCCAGATTGAAGCAGGAGTTGGAGGCATAGCTGATGTTCTCGGATGATTGAACGAGAAGCCCGCCATTGTCCCCCCTATCCGGTATTAAATCCAACGGGATGGTGAGCTTGATAAAGGCAAGCAGATGCTTGAACTGCAATGCCAGTTTGTTGTCTGCCACTTTGCCGGTGGTGTAGACAAAATCCAGTTTGGTCACGTCATTGGTATAGTTTTGCCAAACCATGACGGGTAGTGCTATATGATCCTTGCTTTCAGAAGATTCGCTGTACGGATAGTAAGCATACACGGTTTCTCCGTCGGCGGCATTCAGCTTGCTGCTTGCCGCCTTGAAAGAAGTCTCCTTACCCGCACTTTGTGCCATGTACTTCAGATTAGCCTGTTCCTTGCTTATCAAGCCGATTCCATCTCCCGTATTCCAACTGACATGGGTAACTCCATTGGCTTCTGTAAAGGAAGTGCGGGTATTTGTAAAGCCTGCCGTAACCGAGATGTCTCCATTGCTTCTGAACGGGTCTTCATCGCTGCAACCGAAAAGAATGATTACTGCCAGAACTTGAATTATATATTTCATTTTACAGTTCATATTTTTTACATTTAAAGATTCCTACCAAGGTTGTGTGGGCATATCGTCAATGCCTCCATCCGTCTCTTTTCCTGCCGACTGCTTCACCGTGACCGTCCGGGAAATGCCTGCACCCTTTATGGCAATCTTGCCCGAACGTGCGTCATCGTCCTTGTTTTCCGCAATGGAAAAGCGCAATGTTCCTGTTGCCAGCCCCCGTGTCGTGACCTGCTTTATCCAGTCCTCACCGACAGTTACCGTATAGTCCACATTCGCACTCACCTTGACATCTATCGTGCCTCCTGCCGCCGCTATATGGTACTCGTTCTGTGTCACGACGATGTCGTCTTTCTGCTTCTGGGTTACCTTCACCTTCTCCTCGATACCGTTCTCCTTATTTAGAAAGGAGATTTCCGCCATACGGGCATCATGGGTTCCGTTGGGCTTTATCGTGAAGTAGTGCGTGTTCGAAGAAAGAGCGCGTGTCGCGGTCTCGCTTATCCAGTCGACGTCCGGTAGCTTTATCTCGTAATCTACATTGCTACGCAGTTCCACTTTGATGTTTTCCCCCTGACTGCCTACGGTGTATTCGTTTTGCGTCAGTATGACCGCAGGCTTGCTACCTTCCTGATAGACAGTGACCACTTCCGTAAACTCTTCGTCGCGGATGGTAATCTTCCCTTCCCGCTTGTCGGTATTCTGATTCTCCGATACACTGAATTCCAAGACGGAAGTCGCCAGTCCCCGTGTTGCCGTATGCGTAATCCAGGATTGCGCCTCCTTTTCTATTTCATATTCATACAGCACATTGGCCTTTACCTCTATGACGGCCTTTCCGCCCGCAGCTTTCACCTCTATCTTATTGGAACTTACAGTCAGTGCATTCTTTTGCTTCTGGCTGATGGTGAAAGACTTGCTTGCCGCGCCCGCCTTCAGCACGACCGTAGCATTGCGTTCATCGAAAGTGTCATTTTCCGTAGTGGTGACGGTAAGGGTATGCGAACCTGCGCCACCACTTTCGGGCAACACGCTGACCCACGATGCCGAACGGGCGGATGCCGCATTGACGGTTGCCGTCCATGCCGTATTGGTGGTGAATGATAGACTTGCCTTCCCTCCTTTCTGCTCTATCACGGGCAAAGGGTCGGTAGAAGGAATATTTATCACCGGCTTTTCGTCCGGTGCGGGAGGGATAGGCTCTTCTTCTCCACCGGAACCGCAACTCCAAAAGAAAAGACAACTGAAAATAAAAATAAAATGTTTCATCATGGTTGAAAAATGTTTTAAGGATTGGACTTCCGTTTATTCGCAAATATGGCGATTTAACGTTTCATTAAAGATTCATTCAAACAAAAGAGCTTTCATTCAGACAAAAGAATTCCAATTTTTGTCTGAATGAAGCCTCTTGTTTGAATGCACGGAAAAGCAAATTGCCGCGTTTTTTGGAGCATTGCTTAATAAAAAGAGAGTTAGAAGGAGTTATCGCCCTTAAATGAAAGCTCCGTGTAATAAACCTTTGTTTTTGTTTTAAAGAACCAATTCGTTTCCATACTTTTGTTTTTATTATTCTATATCAATACTATGACGGAACAAAATATAGCCTATTTCTTGAACGGCTCTGCCTTTATGTACTTCCTATGTACGGGTTATTTCATGTTGAAATACTCTGCCCGCCTGCGCATACATCTGATAGTAGGAATCATTTTCTGTTATCTCGCCGCATGGAACTTCAAGGACATCATCTATGCTTTTCAGGCTTTCCATACCGATGAAATGCTCAACCTGATTGTTTTTCTGGACGGATGGTCGGCCGTGTCATATGCTGTGCTTCTGTTTGAGTTGGTATCGCCCGGATGGGTTACTTTAAAAAGGATGGCAGTCTTGTTGCTGCCCTTCCTCTGTTTCACCGCTTTGTATACAGTGTTTCCTTCGGATACTCTGCAGCAGATATATTGGGGGTTCTTGATATTATTCGGGCTGACCATCATTTTCATCGCCTACTTTAAGGTGAAGAAATACCAACAGTATATCTATAATAATTTTCAGAATATTAAACACATGGACTTGTCGTGGCTGAAAACCATCTTTCTCATCGCTTTTATGTCCCAGCTGCTCTGGGTGCTGGACAGTTTCTATCCTTCGGGCATCACAGACGGAGCCTATTATTTCAGCCTCATTATCCAGTGGCACTTTGTGGCCCATTATTGCTGGAACCACCGGAGCATCACCATGCCCGGCAAACTGGAGCTGCAAAAGGAAAAGGAAATGGTAGCCAAAGAGGAAGAAACGGCAGGTTTTCCCTTTGCCGGCAAGCTGGAACAACTTATCGGCGAACAGGAACTATACCTAAAACCGGACCTTACCTTACAGGACCTTGTGCAACTGGTAGGAAGCAACCGCACATATCTGAGCGACTACTTCAACAAGGAACTGAACACAACTTTCTATAATTACATCAACCAACGACGCATAAAAGAAGGGTGCATCCCGCTCTTCGTCCACCATCCCGAGCTTACCATAGAGACTATCGCCTACCAGTCGGGCTTCAATTCCATCTCAACTTTTCGCAGGGCATTCCAGAAAGAAACGGGAATGACCCCGAAAGAATACCGGAAGAAACTGGATGAAACATAGAGGTTACTATCCGAAATAAGATTATTTTTTCATTTTCACCTCATATAAATCGCTTCTCCGGTCTTTCAGGTTGCGCACACTGCCATAGGTATGCAGTTCATTCAGCAAATCCAGATCGACATCCGATACAAGAATCATTTCGGTATTCGGAGTAGCTTCCGCACGCTTACCGTCCGTGGGGAAAGCAAAATCGCAGGGAGTGAATACACCGGACTGGGCATACTGGATGTCCATATTGTGTACACGGGGAAGATTGCCTACACTGCCGGCTATCACTACGAAACACTCGTTTTCGATGGCGCGGGCATGGGCACACACCTTTACGCGGCTGTAAGCATTCTGCGTATCGGTAAGAAAAGGCACAAAGAGTATCTGCATGCCTTGGTCTGCCATGATACGGCTCAGTTCAGGGAACTCTACATCGTAGCATATCAGTACGCCTATCTTGGCACAGTCCGTATCGAAAGTCTGGATGGACTTGCCGCCGCTCAGTCCCCAGGACTTTATTTCATCGGGAGTGACGTGTATCTTCTCATACATTTCATAGCTCCCGTCGCGTCGGCAAAGGAATCCTACATTGTATAGCAGTCCATCGTCCTTGATAAGCGGCATGCTGCCCGTAATGATGTTGATGTTGTAACTGATGGCAAGTTTGACGAAACGTTCCCTGATTTCTTCGGTATAGGTTGCCAGTCCGCGGATGGCCTGTGACTCTCCCTCATTGTTGAATTTCGCCATCAACGGTGCGTTGAAGTATTCGGGAAAAAGGATAAAATCACTCTTGTAGTCACTCACGGCATCCACAAAGAACTCCACTTGTTCAAAGAGGTCATCCAGTGTCTTGTAGGTACGCATCTGCCATTGCACCAGACCGACGCGGACGGTGGTTTTCGGATTTACGAACTCTTGCGTGGGGGGTTGGTAATAAATATTATCCCATTGCAGCAGACAGGCATAGTGTTTGGACTCCTCATCATTCGGAAGATAATTGCGCATCACCTTGCGCACGTGGAAGTCGTTGGAGAGTTGGAAAGTCAGCACCGGGTCGAAGATTTCCTTCTGCTTCACCTTGTCTATATACTCTTTGGGACGGATTTGATCGGCATATTTATAGTAGTTCGGGATACGCCCGCCAAACATGATTGCCTTCAGGTTCAGCGTTTCGCAAAGTTCCTTACGGTATTCATACATGCGGCGCGCCAAGCGCAAGCCGCGGTATTTGGGATGGATAAATACTTCGATACCGTAAAGTATATTACCTTTCGGATTGTGGGTGTTGAAAGTCTCCTTGCCTGTCACTTGGGCATAGGTGTGGTCGTTCTTCACGTCATCATAGTTCACGATGATGGAAAGCGCACAGCCCACAATTTGCTCATCGACCACCGTCACAATCTGCCCTTCGGGAAAGATACGAATCAGTTTCTCTATTTGCTTGTGTGTCCAGAATACATCGCTTCCGTCTGAATAAACGCGTGTGAATGATTGTGCCAGTTGGTCGTAATCTTCAATCTGCAGGTTACGTATCTGCACCTTATTAATTTTCATTGAATCCATAACTATCTTGTCATTCCTAATTAAAAAACGGTACAAAGGTACAGTTTATCCTTACACGTTATCCTCCTTAGGGAGTTTTTCTTTGCGTGTCGGGCGGATGAAGGGCATGCCGGAATAACAAAAAAACAACACATATTTCTGTTCTTCTATCCGAGAAACAGAAATATGTGTCCAAGTCTGAAAGATTCTTATGAGACAGGCTTATTTCTTGTTTTTTCTGTCCTGCCACAATTTGGTCATGTCCTCCAGAGTCTTACCTTTCGTTTCGGGGACAAGCTTCCACACAAACAGGGCAGCCACCACACAGATGATGCCGTACAAGCCGTAGGCAAACATGTGCCCGAATTTATCTCCCATATCTCCCAAACTCATATTGTACATAGGCACGAAAGTGGAAGATACGATGAAGTTGAATATCCACTGGAAAGCCACGGCAATTGCCACTGCCGCACCACGAATGGTATTCGGGAAGATTTCGGCAATCAGTACCCAACAGATGGGTCCCCAGCTGAACATGAACGAAGCGCTATAAACCATGATGCTGACCACCGCCAACATGGGAGGAAGTCCTGCCACAACATTGCAGAGAGCTACTCCGAAAGCACCTATCGCCATACCGATAGAACCCGAGATGAGCAGCGGTTTACGTCCCCATTTCTCGACTGTAAAGACCGCCAGCAACGTGAACAGAATATTGATGATACCCATGATGACAGTCTGTACCATCGGGTTACCCATGCCCATCGTCTCAAAGATACGGGGAGCGAAATAAAGCACGGCATTGATGCCTACCGCCTGCTGGAACACGCTCAACATGATGCCGATGAAGATAACCATCCAGCCGTAAGTGAAAAGTTTTTCCGTCTTTTCCTCTGCCGTTGCCTTAATCTGCGCCAGAATGACCTTTGCCTGTGCCAACCCGTTGATGCGGCTCAACACTTGGAGCGCCTTCTCGTCCTTGCCGCTCATGGCAAGATAGCGCGGTGTTTCGGGCACAAACAATACGAGCAATGCAAAGAGCCCTGCCGGAACAGCTTCGCTGACAAACATCAGACGCCAGCCTATTTCCGTAGTCCATGCCGCAGCCTCTGGGTTCAGTATCTGGTTGACTCCTTCGACGGCCTTGATTACCGGATTTGAATTCTCGCCCAGAATGAGGAAGTTCACGAAGTAAACCACCAACTGGCCGAAGA
The DNA here is from genome assembly GCF_000195635.1 of Bacteroides fluxus YIT 12057. GTDB lineage: Bacteria > Bacteroidota > Bacteroidia > Bacteroidales > Bacteroidaceae > Bacteroides > Bacteroides fluxus. The sequence goes on from NZ_GL882639.1 coordinate 47,232, forward strand.
TAATGGCAAACTGGTTCCATGACACCAGCGTCCCGCGAATGTTGCTCGGCGCAATCTCCGCAATATACATCGGGCAAATGGCGGATGCCAAACCTACACCGATTCCTCCCAATACACGGTAGAAGTTGAATGCTACAAGCAGTGAATAGGAAGGAACACCGTAATCAAAGAAAAGGAATTCCGGATTGTAGGAGCCCAATGCCGAAAGGAAGAACAGGACACCGGCGATGAAAAGAGAATTCTTGCGCCCCAGGTTGGATGCGAATAACCCCGAAAGGGCACTGCCGATGATGCATCCGATAAGTGCGCTGGAGGAAGTGATGCCGTGAACTGTATCTGTGTAGGCAAAGTCGGAAGCCCCCATAAAGAATGCCTGGAGTCCTTTGTCGGCACCGGATATGACTGCCGTATCGTAACCGAAAAGCAACCCTCCGATTACGGCCACAAGCACAATGGAGAAGAGATAGAGTTTACTGCCTTTTTCTGTATAATTCATGATAGTCGATTTAAATAGTTGATAGATGACAGATAAAAGTGATAGATGACAGTTGACAGACGCCTGCGTGCTTATGCCGCATGGCAACTGTCAACCGTCATCTGCCAACTATATCTATTCATCAGCAATACATGTTGACGATTGCCTCATACAATTCCTGCTTGCCGCTGGTTTGTTTCGGTTCACCGTTGGCTTTAGCGTATGCCACAACGTCTTCCAGCGTCAGCTTGCCGTCTTCGAACTCCTTACCCTTGCCGCTGTCGAAGGAAGCGTAACGGTCGGCCAGCATCTTCCTGTAAGGAGATTCTTCAAGTAGTTGGGCTGCACTTTCCAATGCACGCGCCATCGCATCCATACCTGCAATGTGGGCGATAAAGATGTCTTCCAGGTCAGTAGAGTTGCGACGGGTCTTGGCGTCAAAGTTTGTACCACCGTTGCCGAAACCACCGTTACGGATAATTTGCATCATGGCCTGTGTCAGTTCGAAGTTGTCGATGGGGAACTGATCCGTATCCCAACCGTTCTGGTAGTCACCACGGTTGGCATCGATAGAGCCGAGCATGCCGTTATCCACAGCCACTGCCAGTTCGTGCTCGAAAGTGTGACCTGCCAGAGTGGCGTGGTTCACTTCGATATTCACCTTGAAGTCCTTGTCCAGATTATGGGCTTTCAAGAAACCGATAACAGTTTCTGTATCCACATCATACTGGTGTTTAGTCGGCTCCATAGGTTTCGGCTCAATCAGGAAGGTACCTTTGAAACCACGGGCACGGGCGTAGTCGCGGGCAATGGTCAACATCTGCGCGAGATGTTCTTTCTCACGTTTCTGGTCTGTGTTCAGCAGAGACATATAGCCTTCGCGGCCACCCCAGAATACATAGTTTGAACCGCCTAATTCAATGGTCGCGTCAATGGCGTTCTTGATCTGAACAGCCGCGCGTGCCACTACATCGAAATCGGGATTGGTAGCTGCGCCGTTCATGTAGCGGGCATGACCGAATACATTGGCGGTACCCCACAGCAGCTTGATGCCGGTTTCTTCCTGCTTTTGCTTTGCGTATGCAACAATAGCTTTCAAGTTGGCTTCATACTCTTCGACAGTGTCTGCTTCTTCGCAAAGGTCCACATCGTGGAAGCAGTAATATTCGATACCCATCTTTTGCATGAATTCGAAACCGGCGTCCATCTTGTTCTTTGCAGCCTGAAGCTTGTCGGCATCACCGTTCCACGGGAACTTTTTAGTACCGCCGCCAAACTGGTCGCCGCCTTCTGCGCAAAGCGTGTGCCACCATGCCATGGCAAACTTCAGCCAATCTTTCATCTTCTTGCCCATAATGACCTTTTCAGCATCATAATAGCGGAATGCCATGGGATTCTTACTCTCTTTACCTTCAAACTTAATCTTTCCTATTCCAGGAAAATACTCTTTTGTTGCCATAATGTTTTTTAGTTTTTTACCACTCCCATCCCTCTGGAAAAGGAAAGGAGGCGGTTGGGTTTATTATAGAATTTGTTTACTCTTCAGCTATGTCCTGCAAATCAGACGAATCCTTTCCAGCGTGCATATGCATCCGCATAAGCCTGGCTGTCTGCCGGATCCGGCTCTATCACTTCCAGCCTGTCAAGTGTGGCAAAGGCCTCCTTGTTATCTTTATAGATACCTGCGCCGATGCCTGCACCCTTGGCGGCTCCTACGGAACCATCCGTATCATATAGCTCTATAACTGCTCCCGTCACACCCGCCAACGTTTCGCGGAACAGGGGACTGAGGAACATATTTGCTTTTCCTGCGTGAATTTTCTGTACGGGAATACCCATGCTTTCCATGATGTCGATTCCGTATTTGAAAGAGAATACAATTCCCTCCTGGGCCGCACGGATGATGTGCTGCTTACCATGCTGGTTGAAGTTGACGCCATGAATGGAACAGCCGGTTTCCTTGTTTTCCAACATACGCTCCGCACCATTGCCGAAAGGCAGGATGCTGATGCCCGCACTGCCGATGGGGGCTTGTGCCGCCAGCAGGTTCATATCGTTGTAGGAGATGCCTTCGGGAGCGACGGTGCGTTTTATCCATGAGTTGAGGATGCCCGTGCCGTTGATGCACAGCAGAACACCCAGACGGGTTTGCCCCGCAGCGTGGTTGACGTGCGCAAAGGTGTTGACACGCGATTTCGGGTCGTAATTCACTTCACCGTTCACACCATATACCACACCGGAGGTTCCGGCGGTAGAAGCTATTTCTCCCGGATTGAATACATTCAATGACAAAGCATTGTTGGGCTGGTCACCGGCACGGTAAGTAATCGGCGTACCTTCTTTCAATCCCAGTTCTCCGGCCGCTTTGGCATTGACACGACCCTGTTCGGAGAAAGTAGGCTTGATGTCAGCGATCAAGGAGTTGTCAAAGCCGTAATAGTCCATCAGAAAATCAGCGATCCGGCTATTCTTGAAATCCCAGAACATCCCTTCGGACAAGCCCGAAACGGTTGTGCAGATTGTACCGCTTAACTTCATAGCGATATAATCGCCCGGTAACATTATTTTATATATCTTTTCGTAAATGCCAGGTTCGTTTTCTTTAATCCATGCCAGCTTGGACGCGGTGAAATTACCCGGTGAATTCAGCAGACGGGAAAGACAAGTCTCCTCCCCCAGCATTTCAAAAGCTTTCTGCCCGTAGGGAACAGCCCTTGAGTCACACCAGATAATGGCAGGACGCAGCACCTGCTGGTTTTTGTCAACGCATACCAATCCATGCATCTGGTAAGAGATGCCGATGGCTTTTATGTCTCCGGCATTCACTCCGGACTCCGCCAGCACAGCTTGCGTGGCAAGTTTTAAGTTCTCCCACCAGTTTTCGGGGTTTTGTTCCGCCCACCCCTGTCTTACCGCAATAATTTCCGCTTCTGTCTTCGGGAAAAATGCTGACGATACACACTTACCGCTTTCAGCGTTTACCAGACTCGCTTTGACAGACGAGCTACCAATGTCATAACCTAATAGAAACATATTTATGATTTGAGATTTATAATTTATGATTTATTCTGTTGAGATCTATAATTTATGATTTATTCTGCTGGGATTTATAATTCATCCCCCTTATACGGCATAAATCTTAAATCACACCCCTTTTCAGCGCCTGATTTTATTGTATATCTTCTTATCGAAGCGGTAGTAACGTGCTGCCCGGTGGGCCACTCCCTGCTGTTTCTCCTCCATGGGGACGACATATTCCATCAAAGCTATTTTCTTGTGGAAATTACGTACGTCATACTGTCTCCCATATACCAACTCGTACAATGTACGCAGTTGGGAAGCCGTAAACTTTCGCGGCAGTAAGTCAAACAAGGAAGACGGATTGATTTCAACGTACTGGCGTATGTATATCATGGCCTCTTTGATAATCAGATTATGATCGAACGCCAAAGCCTTTATATCGTGCATCGCCACCCAACACGCCTGGTAATCGTCCAGCTCACGGCTCAGCGTCCGGTCTATCTTTACCAAGGAAAGATAGGCTATAGTGACAATACGCTCTACTTTGGATTGCATGGCACGTTCCAGCCAATGTACATCTTTAGGATCTTTCGTCCGATTCTTAGAACCGAAAGCCTTGAACTGCATCAGGTTGACGTTCTTCAGTCCCGTCAATTCATTCAATACTCTTTTGGCGGCCTCATCCAGATCCTCATCCATGTAAATCAAACTTCCGGGAAGTTTCATATCGTGAAATACTTCCCCTTGCTCTTCGCCCACACGTTTAATCAGCAGAACCTTCAGTTGCTCCCCGTCAAAACCAATCACAACACAATCTACAGAGATATGATTGTTGGCCAAAGGTATTTTTTGTTCCATGTCTTGCATAATATGTCTGTTTAAGCGCTGCAAATATAAATAGGTTTTTCTAATCCGCAATAGATAAAAAGAATATTTTTATAATGTTATAAAGCATTATTTTTCAAATAAATACATATCATACTTTATACAATAACAAAATATATAGTTATCATATGAAATACAATATGTATTCCAGGAAATGTTCCACAAGTGGTAATTGTATGATGTACAATAAGAGGAAAATACTTAATTTATAATGATTTCTACAATCTTCCGGCAAGCACGGGAAACATATACATATTGTATTTTACGGAATCTAAAAACAAAGGGGATTGCACGGCTTTCATTTAAAAAGTTAACTTTATTGAGCGAATGCTCTGGGATTGTTATA
>NZ_GL882640.1 GCF_000195635.1 Bacteroides fluxus YIT 12057
CGGATGAGGACGTACACTATATTGTGGAAGAGATAAAGGGGTGCCTATTGTAGAGCATAAACATCCTATAGGGATTTGTAAAACATATTCTTCCTGATAAAAAATGCCGATAAGTAAAATCATACTTATCGGCATTTTTTATCAGGAAGATATCCCTACTTATTTCTTCATTCTCAATACTCTGATTCCCGTCCATTTGCTATTATCTTGCAACATTTGCGACAAAGCCACCTTTGAAACAACCACCTTCTTCTGAGTGGAAGAAGCGTGCAACAAAGTAAGTTTGCCATTTACATAGAAAGCAATACCTAAATGGGCAACATCTAATCCCGGAGTATTGGTGGTGATGGCAATGATATCACCGTCTTTAATCCAAGGAAATCCGGTAACGGGAAGTTTGGCTTTGGGTAGATAATGAACGGTCTGTCCGGACAATGACTTTTCAATCTCCTGTATTTTGGCAACATTCTCTTTGGAGTTTGCCAGTTGCTTGTATTGTTGGGGATGTGTGGACATATAAGAAATTGAGAGTTTCTCAGTGTCAGCGCTGTTGGCAGCTGTCACATCTTCCAGGAAACCATTGCGCACACCGTTGTTAATCCAGTCTGCTATGTAATGCAGGCGTGAGGTATAACCGTCTATCTTGCCGTTACGGTAACGTATTTTTTGCAGATTGTCTGCGAAGGCACTTTCGGAAATATCCCCATTGTCCAGCTTGGGAGTAAGGGATTCTGCCAAGACATATTCCACCAAGGTAGTACAATCTACCTCGTCACAGTTGATGATGAGCTCTTCGGGACCGTCTGCTTCCAATGTGTGAGCTACGTACGGAACATCTACATACTTTATTCCATTGCTCAGCATAACGCTTTTATCTTGTGCAGAAGCTGAAGTCATTACTGCTACAGCACAGAGAGCACTGAACATAAGTTTAGTCATTACTTTCATTGTTTTCTCTTTTGATTATTATTAAAACTACACCTTTTAATTAAAATGAAAAGGATGCAGCAAATTTACTACATCCTTTTCATAAAAGCTTAATCCGGAGGGATTAAAATTCTAAATTATTGAATTATTTCTCAATAAGTCCCTCACGTAACCACTTTTCCAGTTCACCGGTCCATTGACGTTTGTAGGTGAAATTGTCGCGGAAACCCCAACCGTGTCCACCGGTAGGATAGACATGCAGGCTGGCGGGAACTTTTTGGTCGCGCAGGGCCAGGAAATAACCGATACCGTTGATAGGAGGTACGGCACCGTCATCAGAGGAGAGCATGATAAACGCTTGCGGAGAGCGTGATGAGACCTGTCTTTCAAGGGAATACTTCTGTTCCAGTTCCTGTGAGGGATTTTCTCCAAGGAGAGATTTACGGGAACCTCCGTGGGTAATGCCCGGCACCATAGAGATAACCGGATAGAATAGAATCTGGAAATCAGGGCGTGTCTTGTCACTACTGTATAAAGTAGCAAGCGAAGCCGCCAAATGTCCGCCGGCGGAAGCTCCCATGATGCCTACCCGTTGAGGGTTGATATTCCATTCGGCAGCATGCTCGCGTACAAGGCGGATAGCCTGTTCCGCATCTGAAAGTGGTACTTCATAATGCCCGTTTGGCATGCGGTATTTCAAAACAACATAGGTGATTCCCTGCGTGTTGAACCAAGAGGCCATATCATGACCTTCATGATGCATGGCAAGGCCGCTATAACCACCTCCCGGGCACATAATGATGGCCAACCCGTTCGGCTTTCCTGCGGGATAAACTGTTATGGAGGGACTGGAATCCAGTCCGTTATCATTGGGTGCACCATTGGGCCACAAAGGTAGTTCCATGGATTTTTGTGCAGACAACATGCTTGTTATGAATAAAAAAGATAAAAATAAAATCTTCTTCATGGTCGTTTTATTTAAAGGTTATTTGACCTTCATCGAAGCTTTGATGAAGTAGAATATCAGGATAGCATAAGCGCCGAGTGCCAATACTTCAGACCAAGTGTTTTGCAGCCATGCATCCTCTACGAGGTTGATGCCTCCAAAGCGCATAGCGGCACTTACGACCCCCATCAATGCACCGCCGGCAATGAAACCGGACGCCAATAAGGTTCCTTTTTCTCCACGTTCTGTATTGAGCGCGGCATCTTTACTGCGGCTTGTCACATACCAATTGACGGCACCGCCCACTACTAACGGAACATTCAGCTGTAACGGAATGAACATGCCCAAGGCAAAGGCTAGTGCCGGAATCTTGCAGAAATTCAGTACAATGGCAAGTATGGCACCGATAGCGTACAATAACCAGGGAGCACCCACACCATTCATCAACGGCTCGATGACGGCAGCCATCGCATTGGCCTGTGGTGCGGCAAGTTGCCCGCTTGTAAAGCCGTATGTCTTATTCAGAATAATCATCACACCGCCTACTGTTGCAGCAGAAACAATGGTTCCGAGGAATTTCCATGCTTCCTGCTTGGCTGGCGTGCTTCCCAGCCAATAACCGATTTTCAAGTCAGTGATGAAACCGCCTGCCATGGACAAAGCCGTACAAACCACACCACCCATGACGAGTGCGGCAACCATGCCTTCCGGACCCTTCAGACCGACAGCTACCATTACGACAGAAGCTAGAATCAGTGTCATCAATGTCATGCCGGAAACCGGATTGGTACCTACAATTGCAATGGCATTGGCAGCTACTGTGGTAAAGAGGAAGGCGATGCCGGCTACGAGCAGGATAGCCACGATGGTATGCGTCAAACTGCCCTGCATTACATCAAAGTAAAAGAACAGAACCACCAAAATCAAGGTGATTATGGAGCCGACAGCGATAATCTTCATGGAAATATCACGTTGGGTACGCTTCACATTTACTTCTGCACTGGATTTTCCGCCCATTTCCTTGGCAGCCAGTCCTACGGCACTTTTAATGATACCCCATGATTTGATGATACCGATGATACCTGCCATGGCAATACCGCCGATACCGATACTTTTGGCATAGTAGTTAAAGATATCTTCCGGTGACATTGAACCTACGGTTGCCGTGATTTCGGGATTCCATTGGTTCAGCACGCTGTCTCCCCAGATTAAAGACATGCCGGGAATGATAATCCACCACACGGCCAGTGAACCGGCACAGATGATGGAAGCATACTTCAATCCGACGATATATCCCAGACCGAGTACGGCAGCTCCTGTATTGACCTTGAATACTAATTTTGCCTTTTCAGCTACCATTTCGCCGAAGCCACAGACGCGGGTTGTGAAGTTCTCGTTCCACCAACCAAAAGTAGCCACGATAAAGTCGTACAGACCACCAATGATACCTGCCATCAATAAAGGTTTTGCCTGGTTGCCACCCTTTTCACCGGAAACAAGCACCTGCGTGGTTGCCGTAGCTTCGGGAAAAGGATATTTGCCGTGCATGTCACTTACAAAATATTTTCGGAAAGGAATGAGGAAGAGAATACCCAGCACACCACCCAATAAGGAACTGATAAATACTTGTGCAAAGGTTACGGTAATTTCTTTGGGATAACTTTCCTGAAGGATGTACAAAGCGGGTAAGGTAAAGATGGCTCCCGCCACGATTACACCGGAGCAGGCACCGATGGATTGGATGATGACATTTTCTCCTAATGCATTTTTACGTTTGGCTGCGCCGGATACACCAACGGCAATGATGGCAATGGGAATGGCGGCCTCAAAGACTTGCCCTACTTTCAGACCCAGATAGGCTGCGGCAGCCGAAAAGAGGATGGCCATGGCAATACCCCATGATACTGACCAAAAGTTTACTTCGGAGTACTTCTTGTCGGGGCTCATCAGTGGGTTATAGACTTCGCCCGGCTTCAATTCGCGGAACGCGTTTTCCGGTAATCCGGTAATCGGTTCTTCTTCTTGTTTCATAGTTCGATATATTTTTATTAGAGTTAGTTCTGCTCGTTTCCATGGAAGAAACTGTCTCTTCGTATTTCGATAACTTCCTTTATGGGGTTCAAAGAAAGCAAAAAAAAAGGAGAATTGAAAAATTCTCCTTTATTCTATATCGTAAAAACGTTTATTTTGCGTCTTTGGCTGTCATATCACCTTCAATGAACAGTCTCAGCATTTCCGTCTTGGAATTGGTGCGCAAAGTAACGGACTTCTTGAAGTGTCCGGGATATCTGCCTGCTCCGTTGTAGGTTACCTTTACGGTACCGGTCTTTCCGGGCAGTATCGGTTCCTGCGTATATTCGGGTACGGTACATCCGCAGGAGGCAACAGCCTGGTGGATTACTAGCGGCGCATCACCGATATTGGTGAATTTGAATGTATAAGATACGACCGGATTGTTTTCGGAAAAAGTTCCGAAATCATGTGTAGTCTGTTCAAACTTAATTTCTGCTTGGCCTTGTGCGTAAGCGTAGCCAATGCTCATGACCAGCATCATCATATAAAAAGCGACTTTCTTCATGTTCCTATTTTTTATATTATAACGGGGCAAAGGTAATCCATTTTCATTAAAATGCTGTTTATGATGTGCGAAATAGTATTAAATTGGGCTTAAAAGCTATCCTTGCGAATGATCAATAATGAAAAATAGGGGAAACGGAGGGTTTCTATCCGATGATTGTCATTTAAATATTTCTCCTCCGGAGTTCCTACATTTTCAAAATAATGGTACCGGTATTCCGGATGCAGACGGATGCAGCGGTGTACTTCGTCTGTACATTGGGACAGTTTCATGATGACGACGGTGCTTTTTTCTTCTACCAATTTCTCGATTTCTTCTGTGGTGGTGATGCCGGGAATGACGGTCAGGCGTTCTTCCCGGCTGGCGATGTGTAGTCCGCCCAATGCACCGGCAGCAATAAAGGCAGGTATGCCGGCTATATGCATTACAGGAATATGTCCGGCCTGTAGTTTCTCGAAAATATAGTGTACGGAGGAATAAAATCCAGCATCTCCTTCGGCAACGATGCAAATATTCTTGTTCTCCTTATATAATAGGACTATTTCTGCATAGACCCGGTCATACACATTCAAGGCTTCTTCCCGCAGTTTGCTCATGGGCAGTGTAAAACGGCGGATACTGCTGTTTGGAATATCCAGTTGTTGCATGATGCCCGCAGCCCGTGAGAGGGTGCGTCCGTCTCTTGTCTGAGTTTCGGGGCAGAAGATACAGTCCGCTGCTTGCAAGGCTTTCAGGCCTTTGACAGTAATCAGCTCCGGTTCGCCCGGACCGAGAGACACAAATAGGATAGGGTTCATACGGAATATGGAATTATGAGTTATCACTTTCATAAATGAGTTATCACTTTCATAAATATGCGGATGCAAAAGTGAGGAAATAATCGGTAGTAAACAAGATATTGCTTACCTTTGTTCAGAATTTTAAGGAGAAGAAACAGGTGCAGGATTATGCCGATATTCTGTTTCGTTCCCCAAAAACTTTATCCAACCTTTTTGCTTCTTGCGGACTGCCTTCTCCTCTAAAGGTTATTCATGAGCGTATAGAGGCGGGAGTTGCATTGGCTATTGTCATGACTGTCGGCACGCTCTCTTTCCTTGTGACCACTCCCGAAGTGTGGGTACCCGATTTGGGAAGCGGGGAGCATGGTTTGCCTTTCACTGCTTATTGGCACTTTGGGTGGATAAAGTTTGCGTATCTCCTCAAAATTGACGAATATTGTGCCCGGAATTTCATATAACTCAAATAATCATGACTCGAATACCGGTTATTGCCACGGCCTTCTTTTGTGTGTTATGCGTAGCGGCGTGTGGATTAAAATCAAGGCAAACATCTGTAGAATCCGTTTCCGTTGGTTCTTCAACGGTTACGGTTGCCGACTCGGCTACTGTTATTGTACCTGTTTATGCAAAAGGGTATTCTGTGGAATATCTTTCCGGTGATGTCCGTCTGATAGATATCTGCGATCCCCAGAAAGAGAACGGCAATACTTTCCATTATGCTTTGGTTCCGAAAGGAAGGAAACCATCCGGCATTCCGGAAAATTATACGGTGATTGAAACTCCGGTGAAACACGTCATGTGCATGACCTCCCTGCAACTCTCCAATTTTATCCGTCTGGACGCCTGTGATTATGTTGTGGGTATCACCAGCACCCGCCATCTCTTTAATAAGGAGATGAATGAGCGTTTGAAGTCCGGCAAGACAGCTAAAATCGGTATCGAAGGAAATTTTGATAATGAGTTGATAATGAGCATGAATCCGGATGTTATCTTCATCTCTCCTTTCAAGCGGGGAGGATATGATGCCATGCGTGAGATCGGCATTCCTCTGGTTCCCCATTTGGGCTATAAAGAAATGACTCCTTTGGGACAAGCCGAATGGATCAAATTCATCGGCATGTTTATAGGGCAGGAAGCGGAGGCAAATGCAAAGTTTGCAGCTATTGAAAAGAGATATAATGAACTGAAGGAACTGGCTGCAAACGTAGGGAAACGCCCGGTGGTTTTCAGTGGTGAGATACGTGGAGGCAATTGGTATGCGGTGGGCGGAAAGAGCTTTCTTGCCCAATTGTTCCGTGATGCGGGTGCGGACTATTTCTTGAAGGATGATCCCCGTTCGGGCGGTGTCACGCTGGATTTTGAAACGGTATATAACCAGGCTGAAAGTGCGGATTTCTGGCGCATAGTGAACAGTTATGACGGGACTTTTTCGTACGATGCGTTGAAATCTCTGGATCCCCGTTATGCTGACTTCCGTGCATTTCGCGAAAAGGGAGTTGTTTATTGCAATATGCGTGAGAAGCCTTTTTACGAAAGTATGCCCATGGAACCGGAAATTGTTTTGGAAGATTTGATTCATGCATTCCATCCTGATTTGCTGCCTGATTATAAACCCACTTACTATGAGCGTTTGAAATAATGAAAAGACCTGTGTTATTGTTGATGCTTTTGTTGTTGGCGTCTATTTTCTTGTTTTTCCTGTTGAATCTGCTGTTGGGGTCTGTTCACATTCCTTTAAGCAAGGTATGGGATTTTTTATGGGGGACAGGTACGGCTGCCAATCCGGATACAATGAGCAATCAAGAGGTTATCTGGAGCAATATTATTTGGAAATCCCGTGTGCCGCAAGCTTTGACGGCTTTAGTGGCCGGAGCCGGACTGTCAGTAAGCGGTTTGCAGATGCAGACGGTCTTTCGCAACCCATTGGCGGGACCTTCGGTACTTGGCATCAGTTCGGGCGCCAGCTTAGGGGTAGCTTGTGTGGTGTTGCTGTCCGGAGCCATGGGCGGAGTGGCATTGAGCCGCTTGGGATATATGGGAGAAGTCGCTTTGTCCATAGCTGCCATTATCGGTGCGTTGGCGGTCATGGCGCTTATCGTATATGTCTCTCAGAAAGTGAAGGGCAATGTAACGTTGCTCATTATCGGCGTGATGATAGGTTATGTGGCAAGCGCCATTATCGGTGTATTGAAATATTTCAGCGTGGAAGAGGATATACGTGCGTATGTCATTTGGGGATTAGGTAGTTTTGCCCGTGTTTCCGGTGATCAGATGACTCTCTTTGTGTGCATTATGGCAGTGTTGTTGCCCCTCTCTTTTCTGTTGATAAAGACCATGAACCTATTGTTGTTGGGAGATGGCTATGCGCGCAATTTGGGGCTGAATATCAAAAGGGCGCGTTTGCTCGTCATTTCTTGTTCCGGTGTGTTGGTGGCAATCGTAACGGCCTATTGCGGACCGATTATGTTTATCGGTCTGGCGGTACCTCATTTATGCCGTGCCATTTTTCAGACTTCCGATCATCGGATATTGATGCCTGCCACTTTGTTGGTAGGAGCTGCCTTGGCACTGGTTTGTAATTTGATAGCCCGTATGCCGGGGTTTGAGGGGGCTTTGCCGGTAAACTCTGTGACTGCACTGGTAGGTGCTCCGGTAGTGGCTTCCGTGCTTTTTAGAAAAAGGAAAGGAGAATTGAATGAATAAAGGAACCATACATATAGAGAATCTTTCCATCGGTTATCCCGGCAAGGGAGACGTGAAAGTTGTGGCAAGCGGCATTTGTGCCGATATCAACGGGGGTGAACTGACTTGTTTGTTAGGTGCCAATGGAGTAGGGAAGTCAACCTTGCTTCGTACGTTATCCGCTTTCCAACCCAAATTAGGGGGGGAGATACGCATTCAAGGGAAAGAGATTGGAGATTATACGGATAAACAGCTCTCACGGGTCATTAGCGTGGTTCTTACGGAGAAATGTGATATCCGAAATATGACCGTGACCGAACTGATAGGCTTGGGACGCAGCCCTTATACCGGCTTCTGGGGTACTCTATCCAAAGAAGACAGGGCAGTGGTAGAGCACTCAGTCGCTTTGGTGGGTATTCCGCATTTGGCACATCGTATGGTTCATACCTTGAGTGACGGTGAACGCCAGAAGGTGATGATAGCCAAGGCACTGGCACAGGAAACTCCGGTTATCTACCTGGATGAACCCACTGCTTTTCTTGACTTTCCCAGCAAGGTGGAAATGATGCAGTTGTTGCATCACTTGAGCCGTCAAACTGACAAGACCATCTTTTTATCTACCCATGACTTGGAACTGGCCCTGCAGATAGCCGATAAGATCTGGCTGATGGATAAGATGAACGGAGTGACTATAGGCACTCCCGAGGATCTTTCCTTGAACGGTAATTTGAGTAATTTCTTTGCCCGCAAAGGTATTGTTTTTGACTTGGAGACTGGTCTGTTCCGGGTAGATAATGAATATACCTCACAGATACATCTGGTCGGGCATGGGCAGAGATATGCTATGGTCCGCAAGGCCTTACAGCGCAATGGCATATTGGCTAATCGGAATGTGACGTCAGACATCTGTATAGAAACCGGAGACTTGAAAGGAGATGGCACTTTCCTGTTACATCTGCCCGGAGGACAGGAGGTAAGGGTAGGTACCATCGAAGAACTTTTGGAACGGGTTAAAGACAACTGATCAGAACCGGTAGCCTACCGTAAAGAATGCGGCAAAGTTCCTAGGCAGGTATTCGCTGTATCCGTCAGGATTCATCATCAGGTTCAGCTGTTTGTTGACAGTGACAAATCCGACTTGGGTTTCTGCGCCGATAACAAACCGGTGATATTCAAACGTCAGTCCCATAGCGATACCTGTATCGAAACGTTGGTTTCCCATGTTGTTGTCCAACATGCTTCCGAAAGTATCCAGCTTGAAACGATAATCGTTGGAATGGTGGCTACCGGTATAGTCATGCCTCTCGCCGGAGGTCTTTCCACCCAGTCCGATTGCAACATAAGGACCGGCACTTAATGAGATGTGATAGTTCTTGTTCAAGGTGAGACGGGCAGCCATCATAACGGGTATTTGCAAATATAATTCGTTCATGTCTGCTTTCCCATACTTTATTTCGTCTTTACCGCCTATGGATACGAATTCCAGGGCAGATTGCACTACCCAAGTCCGGCTGAGTGCATATTCTGCACCGATACCTGCTTTGTACGCTATTCTGGTTTCACTGCTTGAGTGTTTTCCCCAGAAGTTGGAAGTGCCGATTCCTGCCTTTGCGTGGAAAGAGATGGGGCTTTGTGCTGAACTTGCCAGTGCAGCCATTGCGAAACAGATAATAATGATAATCTTCCTCATACGTAAATTTTTCCGTTTTCAGTTATTAATAATAAGGTCAGTTCTCCTTTGGGCAGCAGTGGGGCACAGTGTTGCAGGCAGTGCCCGATTAATGCTTTAGAGAAAATAGCCAGTTCGTCTGCCGGAATGATGTCCCAAAGCTCGCGAGCCATATTTATTTGTCCGATACGGTTAAGGACAGCTTCGCTACATCCGGCCCGTCGGGCTATATCCTGTATGAAATGCTTATTCATCACTACTTTCCTGCTGTGTGTGTCTAAGTTACCTTCTGCCAATTTCACGGCTTTGCCTATCATTACTCCAAGAGTGACTTGGGGCAGTTCCAGTGTATCTGCTATTTTTAGAGTTTCACCGATAAAATTGCCATAATGTACAAATGCCTGCGCCGGAAGGTCGGGGTAGTATGCTTTGATGTATTTTTCACTTTTGGCTCCGGAGCTGATGACTATGCGCGGACTGTTTGTGGCACGTGCCACTTCCATGGATTTACGGATAGAATTGATAAATGCTTCGGAAGAGAAAGGTTTTACGATGCCCGATGTGCCGATGATGGAAATACCTCCTTCTATTCCTAAACGCGGGTTGAAAGTGCGTTTTGCGATTTCTTCTCCGCCGGGTACGGAAATGGTTACCACTATAGGATTGGGTTGATTGGATATGCCGATTTTTTCAAGACAGCGCCTTACATTGTCTTCTATCATTTTGCGTGGAGTAGCGTTGATGGCAGGTGAACCCAATTCAAGGCCCAGGCCGGGCATAGTGACGATGCCTATGCCTTCACCGCCGCAAACGATGATATCATAATCTTCTTGCACCGGTGACTTTCCCGATGAAGGGTCATCCATACGGAAAGGGATGGCTACATTGGCTATAACTTCCACGCCGTTCGTAATATCGGGATCGTCACCGGCATCTTTGATGACTGTAGCGCTTGTTTCGAACATTCCGTCACCGTTTCTCAAGATACCGGAGTGAGGTCGCTTTTTCTGCGGTTCCACAGGCACATGAATGGTTTCTCCATTGGGCAGGACTACCGGAAACTCTGATGGACGGGGAGTGAACGCTACATTGAAAATATCCCAGGTGGCGGCTACGGCTGCCGCCGCCGCACAAGTGCCGGTGGTCAGGCCGCTGTGTAACGGGAAAAAAACAGGCAGAAACCTTTCTACCATCCGACGTAGCCCGTGTTCGCCGTTGACGTAATGGAACTTTTCGGATGTCTGGGGACGGCAGATGGCAAAAATGCGTATGCCTAATTCTTGTGCGGCTTTTACTTTCTCGCAAAATCCGCCTGACACACCGCTTTCCTTGATGAGAATGGCTTCGGGATGGAGTTCTTGCATCAGGCTCCGTTCGTCTTCTCCGTAGTGGTAGTAACGGAGATGTTCTTCGGGATAGCCTTGCTTGCATGCCAGTTCCCGTGAACTGTCGCGGTCAAGAATACGGAAGTAACAGCAGGTACTTTCTTTCCAGAGCGATTCCAGTTTGCTGATGCTTTGTACCCCGGTCAATGCCAGCAGGGTGAGTATCTCTTCTTTTTTTATCCATCGGATAGCATCATCGTAGTTCTTGCACCAGGTGATGTGCTCTTCATCGTGCCGGACGAAAATTCGCTCAAAGCGTATGACGGGAATACCGGATGCAGAGGATACCTGTTCCACGGTTTTATGCAGTTGCTCGGCAAAGGGGTGTGCAGCGTCTATCAGCAGTTTTATACCGTGTTGGATGCAAAATGTTTCCATTTTTTCTGCATCCATGGCACCTTGCAAACGGATACCGTTGTGCAGAAGCACTTCCTGTTCGTCTCCTTTGGTGGAGTAATAGAATGGTTTTCCAGCCTCCTCAAGAGTTTTGACAGCGATGCGTCCTTCGGTGGTTCCGCCTAATACGAGAATCATAATTTAATTGTTTTATTTTCTGAATAAATGTTTGAATTCGTGGGCATAGAGACGCGACAATCCTTCACGGTTACCGATGGCTTCGCCTACGACAATCATGGTAGTCAGTGTCAGGTTGTTTTCTTTCACGATGGCGGCCAGTTCTTTTAGTTTTCCGAGGAAGATACGTTCGTCTTTCCAAGTCAGGTGATAGCAGACGGCGACAGGAGTGTTTTCCGGATATTCCTGCAAAAGTTCTTCCTGTACCTGTTCGGCAATGCCGGCACTGAGAAAGATACACATGGTGCTCTGTGAACGTGCCATGAGATGCAGTTTTTCGCGTTCGGGCATGGGAGTGCGTCCTTCCCCGCGTGTAAGGATGATGCTCTGTACCTTTTCGGGGATGGTGAACTGTGACTTCAGTGCCGCTGCGGCAGCTTGGAAAGAAGAGATACCGGGCGTGATGTGATAGTTCATACCGTATCGGTCGAAATAATTCATTTGCTCTTGGATGGCTCCATAGATACAGGGGTCACCGGTATGAAGACGGACTATGAATTTGTTTCTGTCATAAAAATCCCTCATCAGAGAGAACTGTTCTTCCAGATCCATGGAGGCTGAACTACGGACTGTAGCACCCGGTTTGGCACAAAGCGTCAGTTCGCGGGGGACAAGGCTGCCTGCATACAGAATGAGATCGGCTTTTTCCAACATCTGCCGGCCGCGTACGGAGATTAAATCGGGATCGCCCGGACCGGCACCGACAATCTCGATGTGTCCGCTGCGGATGAATCTTGAATCGAGCGCAGCTGCTACAGTATAGTTGGTTCCTTTCTTCTTGGGCATCAGCAATCTTCCGCCTGCGGAAAGTAATGCTGCTGCTTCACTCACACTGGGAGTTCCCATGTGCTTCATGACTGTTTTGCTGGGGTGAGGCACATGGATCCGGGACAACTCTTCGGCTGTATAAAACCGTACCGGGTACTTCCTTTTGAGTGCTTTCACTACCGGTTCATTCTTTTTGGCGTCAATGGTAGAGATGGATGCTATAGCCTGCAGGGGGATGCCGTATTCTCTCAATGTCTCTTGTATAGCCTCTTGCACCTTCCGGGTAGGTCCGGCTTGGCGGGCAAGTCCGATACCGAGATGTACGGAACGCGGCACATAGCATATTAAAGGTATTTCCGGAAAATTAGGGATTTGCGGAGATACGCACAGAATTAGTCTGAAACGGGAGGCTTTAATGTCTTGTACCCGATAGAACACTTCTACATGAGAGGGCAGATTGGCTTCTAACCAGTCTGTTCCTTCGTCGTGGACGGTAAGCAGCAGGGCAGTGGGCTTTTTTGAAACAAAAAGGCTGATATGCTCGTTCATGCAGGCTTTCATTTTCTCTTCAGGAGTTTTTGCCAGTTCGGCCATCAGAAGAGTGGAAAGGTCGGCGTTGATAACAGGGAACCAGTTGAAACGTTGGGCAAAAGTATCGAGTGCCCACATGCCGGTAAGATCACTTTGAGTAGTGATTACCGGTTCGGCGCCGAGAATATTCGCTACTTGTTTGGCAAGGTCATTGGCTCCACCTATATGACCGGATAAAACGGAGATGGCATATCGTCCGGTGCTATCTACACAGACTACTGCGGGGTCGGTATATTTGTTTTTCACGCAAGGTGCGATGGCACGTACACAGATTCCCATGGCTCCGATAAAAATCAGTGCGTCATAGTGATGGAAGTGCTCTGCCACAAAACTGCCGGCAGAATCGATGTGCGTACAGCCGTCTTGCTGTTGTGAAGTGAATATTTCTGATTCGGAAAGTTCGTTGTGTAATAATTCGGCAACGTTCAAGCCGGCTTCGGAAATGAGGATAATGGCTGTTTTCATATTTGATGTATATTTAAGAAAGCGTGGCTTTCATAATTTCAATGGGATTATAATCGTTTAAAGCAATACGGATGGAGGGATGTTGTGTCATACCGGCGGCCTGTACACCTTCAAGAAAGGCGGCCTTGCTGTCTGCCGATACGGAGTTGAATACGATGCATCCTCCGGGTTGGAGTGTTTCTTTTATTTTTGCCAGCATCTCCTTCAGATGTCCTCCATGTCCGCCGATAAAGACGGCATCCGGACGGGGAAAGTGTCCGGTATCCGTTTGCAGGAAATCACCGATGACAGCCGTAATGCCCGGTGCGCCGAAACGGCGGGAATTGGTGGCCATCAATTTTTCTCCTTCGGCACGTACTTCAAAGGAAACTACCCTTAGGTGCGGAAATTGCAGCCGGGCTTCGATTGATACGGAACCGGTACAGAAACCTATGTCCCAAAACACATGACGATGATTCAACTCCAAGGCCTGCAAGGTGAGCAGACGGATGGGGGCTTTGGTAATCATGCGGGAACGTCCGTCCAGATGAGCGAACTCTTCATCGGGAATACCGAAATAATTGTTGTTTGATGAAGGGCGGCTCTCTATGTTGCAAATAAGATTATTGGGATGTTCGAAAGAACTGTGGACGGCTTCTTGGGGTGTCATACTGCGGACGCGCTCTTTTTCGGGATTGCCCAGATGTTCGCCTATATACATTGTATAATGGGAATAACCATATTCTAACATACGGGCGGCAATCGTTGCGGGAGTATGCTCACGGTCAGTGAGAATTCCTATTTTGGGAGCATGTTCTATCAAGGCGCGGTCAAACTCCTGCCAGGGACGTCCGGTGAGGGAGACGGTGCGCATGTCATCGTATGGCATAACGAGCCGGTGGGCCAGTGTCTGCAAGGAATTGAATGCAGGATACAGGCGGATTTCAGCATCCGGCAGTTTACGTTTTACGGTGTTGGCAAAACCGAAAAACAACGGATCCCCGGATGCGAAAACGACGATGGCTTCTTCCTTTTTCTCTGTAAAAATTTTCTTATAACAAGAGAATGCGTTTTCCAATGGTACGGTGATAGGAATCCATTCGAAAGATTCCGGCAACAGCTTCTTTACTATATCCCTATGCCGTATGCCGCCCGAGAATATTCTTCCTTGCCGTATGAGGGTCATTACTTCCGGTGGGAAAAAGGGTTCCCGGTTGTCGTCCATTCCTATGATAATAAAACGCTGCCTCACACATCCCTCCCCGGGCGCAACTGCCCCGCATCATTAAAGCATAATACTGCATTCACTAAAGTTGCCGCTAAATTGCTGCCGCCTTTGCGGCCTTCCACTATGATTTTCGGTATGCGGCTAAACGGTTTCACCATGTGCTTGGATTCTTGTACATGGACAAAGCCCACAGGTGCAGCAATGATTCCTGCCGGATGTGCTTTGTCTTTGCGTATCAGGTCACATAATTCCATTAATGCCGTCGGGGCATTGCCGAATACGAACAGGGCGTCCGGATGTTCTTCTACAGCCAGCCGGATACCAGCCTGGGTTCTTGTAATGCCTTTTTCTGTTGCCATTCCGGCCGTACGGGGATCACCAAGATAGCATTTTACTTCCATCCCAAGGCGTTGCAGAGCTCCTTTGCGGATGCCGCTGGCCGCCATGGTTACATCGGTGACAATCGTCCGGATACGGCCTTTTTCAATGCCTTGATACAAGGAAGCGACGGCGCCTTTATCTGTCTGCAAAAGGTTCTCCATTTCGAAATCTGCGGTAGTATGTATGGCATGCAACAAAGCCCATTTATGGTCGAGAGGAATATCGGGATGCTTCAATTCTTTTTCGATGGTGCGGAAACTACGGATCATGATATCCTGCCCTTTGTTGGGCTGAAGCTGAGGTTCAGAACTCTGAAGTTGAGGTCTGGAACCTTGAAGTTGAGGTTTATCGGCCGGAATCCCTTCTCTGTAATATCCTCTCGGAGTGATGAAAGTCCCATTCCATTCGTAGGATTGTGAGTTTCCTATCAGTACTACGGTGAACATATCTACCTCTTCGGGATTGAAATTTTCCAATGTAGTGATGTGCACTTCCTGTTCCGGCCTTCCTGCCTGGCGTACATAACCTACAGGGGTTTCCGGCATGCGTCCTTCTTGCAGGAAAAGTTCCTTCAGACGGTAAAGTTGCCAGTAACGTCCTTCACTTTTGGGGTTATAGACGGCGGTCACAAAATCGGCAACGGCAGCGGCGATGATTCTTTTCTCAATGCGTTCCCACGGGGTCATCAGGTCGGAAAGTGAAATGACACAGAAGTCATGGCCTACGGGAGCGCCCAACAAGGAGGCGGCTTTCTGAAAAGCACTGATACCCGGCAGGGAAACAATCTCTACGGTACTGTTCCGTTCCCGCTTCATTTCATAAATAAGGGGTGTCATGCCATAAATCCCGGCATCACCGGAGCTGATGACACAGACGGTCTTTCCCTCTTCAGCCAGTTCGAATGCTTGCTCGGCACGGGTACGTTCCCGTTTCATACCGGTATCTATACATTCCGTTTCGGGACGAAGATGGGGAGTGACAAATTGAAAATAATATTTATATCCCACTACTACATCTGATTCCTGCAAAGCGGAAATTACGGCGGGAGTAATGTCTGCTTCGTTGCCCGGTCCGATGCCGGCAACAATGATTCTGGACTGCTTCATTTATAATAAGTATTCTGTTGCGTGCAAAGATAATGCAAACCGTGGGCAGTATAAAATGAACTTGTTCATTTTTTATGCTGAGGTGCAGCTTATCTTCGCTATCGGCAAAGATAGAATATTAATTCAAGATAACCGAAAAATGAAATGACAATGTCTGTTTTAAAAAGGGCTACACCCTTTACCCGGAAGGGTGTAGCCATCCGGTACAAAGGGTGTAGCCCTGAGGGGTAAAAGGTGTAGCCCTTTTACAGACGCTGTTTATCAATCGTTTAGCATGGCTTTAATATGCTCTATGTATATCCGCCGGATAGCCTTGTTTTCACCCAATCCCTGCATGCGTACATTTACCCGGTAGCCTTGTTTCTCCAGTTCCGTTTTCCATACACCGGCTATATCTTCTTTGGTGTGATTGCCGCACACCAACAGCAAGGGTACCAGTGTAACTGCCTTGACACGGTTTTCTTTCAGTTGCAGCAAGGTAGCTTCCAATGTAGGATAACCTTCAATGGTGCTGACGTGGAAACTCTTTGCATTGACAGCAAGTGCGCTCTCCTTCATCTTTTGCGTTTGCGATTTGCCATATACTTCAATGGATTTAAGTGCCACGGCATTTTCTTCCAATATGAAATCTATGGTTTTACTTTGTTGGATACTGACTGTCCTTTTGATAGTCTGATAGCCTATGGATGAGTTTTCTACGGCAATAGTTACCAATGGCAGAGGATTACCTTGCTTGTCGGTGAAGGTACCGGATATGACAACTTTGTTCTGGGCTGCCATAGCAATGGGAAACAGGTAGACGGTGAAAAATAATAATGTTCGTATAAAGAAAGTCATTCTTTTTTTATTAGGATTATAATGCGGGGTCTTTATCTTTTTAGAGACTTGCAAAAGTATGGACTTTCTGTGACGGATAAAATACTTAAAAATAGCTATATTGAGGTGTGAAATAGCTATTTATAGGTATCTTTTCCCTGTCTCTTGTTCATCTTTGTATATATCTTTCTGATTTTCGCTTTCTGCGGCATTTTCTCCGCAAATAATTTATGCTTAATGCAACACCGGTAACAGATACAGCGCTTCCCCCAAGCAGTAATATCCAAAGAACGGTTTTACGGAGGGCAGCGTTGGAATTCAGTCCGGGTAGGCGCATACGGTGCAGGGCTGTATATGACCAGTACTTCCATCGGGATGAAGTATCGACATGGCGGATAATGCCTGTTTCCGGATGGATATAATAGATGCTCCGGTCGGCATCTTCCACAACAGTTTTCCAGACAGGCAGCTGGGGGCGTTCGCGGTACATGTTACTCATATCACGGTAGTATGTTTCAAAGTGACCGAGCAGCGACATCCGGATCGGTATGGGAGCATTGGCGCCCGTGCTGTCAGAGGCATATATACTTTCGATGCCTCTGCGTATTTCGTCTTCGGAGAGATGTAAGGGACGGGGCAAGCTGTCTGTTGCGTCTATATAGAATTCTGTTTTTCCGTCCTTTACCGTGTAGTAGGGATGTTCGCGGAAATTGCTCCATTCTATCTGCAAGGCTTGGGGATAGGCAGCTATGATGCGGCGATAGTCCAATGTATAATGCTCCGGCCGGGGGGCATGAGCGTGTAGTGTACGTATGGGATTGGTTTTCAAGGCTGGTTTATGAATCCATTCGGGAATATCCGCTACGGACATCATGCCGCTGAAAGTAAAGGTCAGTACGAATATTCCGAAAAATATTCCGGTCAGATAGTGCCAGTGATACCATTTCTTGCGGTAGGGTGAAAAACGGTGATAACGATTGCGGCGTGTCTTCCGCCATACATCTATAGTTACCCAGATGCCTGCAATGACCATCACGCAACCCATGCCAGACAGCCAGATGACAGTTTTGTTCCATAGGGCAGTGTCTTGTCGCAGCCAGGTGAAATATACCCAGTGGGGAATAGCTCCTAACCATGCCCAGAAGCGTTCATTCCGGTTGGAGAATTGTAAAGCTTCACCGTTTCGTGAGCTTAGGTAAAGCTGGGTTCCGGCATCGTCGGCGAAATATATCTTGTAGATGGGCATCTCCTTTTTCAGTTCGCCAAATGGAATCCATTGGTCCGGAGAATTTACTGTATCTATGTGGACTATGGGAGCGGGACACCACAGGGCGGCTATCCGGTGGATATACTT
Organism: Bacteroides fluxus YIT 12057; assembly: GCF_000195635.1. Taxonomy (GTDB): domain Bacteria; phylum Bacteroidota; class Bacteroidia; order Bacteroidales; family Bacteroidaceae; genus Bacteroides; species Bacteroides fluxus. The sequence continues at coordinate 18,228 of NZ_GL882640.1, forward strand.
GCTGTCTGTCGGCAATAGTGAATCGGATGGATTCAGAGGGAGGTTATACTCCCCTTTGCCGGTACGGACATGGAAAAATGTTTGTCCGAATTTACGGTTGAGAGTCAGTTTCCTGACTTGTTCTTTATGGGGAAGCCGGGCTATCACGGCTGCAATGTCCGGCAGTGAATCGCCCGATGCTGAAAGCACTTCCTGCTTTTGCAGTTTTTCTTTCGCATTGACACGGGGAAAACGGTGGTACATCATCACAAAAGCGGAGAGGAACCACATGAGAAATAGGATACAGAGCAAAGTGCCCAGTATCCTATGGATAGAGTACATTAATTGGGTAATAACATTCATCATTGTTCGGGTTTTCTTGCAAAAGTACAAGATGATTCAAGAACGCTAAATACCTAATAGTGGGTATTATTCTACATCTTTACCGGCGGCGTAAGCTGCTTTTTTGGTCATGATGTCCAGTATGCGGTGCTTCAGCCCGAAACGGATGTGGCTGATGAATATTTCTTGAATTTCAGGAACCTGTCCCAACCCTTCCAAATGTGTGTTGACGGTATATCCCTCTTTTTCAAGAGCTTCCTTCCATTCTCCGGCAATGTCATTTTTAGCATGTTCTCCGGCAACAAACATGAAAGGAACCAGAGTCACTTGTTTGGCTTTGGTGGCTTTTAATTGTGCAAGCATGGTTTCGAAAGTCGGATAGCCTTCAATAGTGCCTACATGAAAATTGGGAAGCCCGTTTGCTTTCAGCATGTAGTCCATCTGGCTGTAGATGGCGGTACTGGGTGTGTAAGTGCCATGTCCCACAAGAACGAAGTGCTCTTTGGCAACTTTCTTGCTTTGTGCCGGGGCGTTGTAGCGGCTACCCAGAATACTTACCACTTTCTCTGCGTCTTCTACAGAATAGAGCAGGGGAGTACCTACACGTATATCCTTGAAAAAGGGCAGTACACTTTCCACATCCCGGCGGAGTGATTCCATTTCTACTCCATCAATGATGTTGGTACTCTGCACGATAAGGTGTGTGTAACCTTCGCTGCGCAATTTCAGCATGGCATCCAGTGGAGTCAGCTTCGTGATGCCGCGCTCTTTCAAGCGGCGGATAATGATGCGCGATGTATAGGCTTCCTGGAACTTCAACTCCGGGAAGGCAGCTTGTGTCTTGGTGTTGATGGCATCAATGGTCAGAGTACGGGTATCATCATGCGTGGTACCGAAGTGTACCATGAGCAGGGCGGCCTTGTCGCCGGGTTTCATACTTGCAAGCATGTCGCTGTGCTCGTAATTGCCTCCCCCGTGCGCATGGCAGAGGAGGGAGAGGGTCAGTAGGATAAAAAGTGATGTAGTTCTCATAAACGCGGATATTATTTATGTAATTGTATAGCAAGGCTGGCATATAATGTGCGTCCGGGATTGGTACTGAAATAATTTACACCGAAAGGACGGCGATCTACCTTGTTGAAGACATTATTCATTCCCAAGCCGATTTCAAACTGGCCGAAAGAATGACGGGTCGCCAAATTCCATAAACCGTAGCCCGGAGCCGATTCATCTACATCACTGGCTTCATGGTAACGTTTGCTGTGGAACAGTCCTGTAACATTTACGTTTAATAAATAGTTTTTCCAATTATGGGCGTAATTGGCATTTACACTGCCGCTGTGGCGGATACTGCGTTCTATGGTTCCCCATTCTGTTTCTCCGGTACTTTCATTGTATTGCTTTCCACGGGCATAAGCGTATGTGTAGCTGCCACCCAAAGAAAATCCGGCACCTAAAATGCTGTTGAAGTTGATTTCGAATCCTTTAATCAATCCTTCTTCCAGATTGGCATATTTCTTGTATGTCTTCAGCTTTTTCAATTCACTCTCACTCATTCCCAGTTTGTCTTGCGCTTCTTTGTAGATTTCCTGTTTCTGAGTTTCATCCATTTTGCTGAACAATGTCTTTTCCGCATTAATCATATTGTCAATCTGATTGATGTAGGCCGTTCCGCTGATACTGAAATGGGAACCTATATATTCTGCGTTGATTGAACCATAGTGGCTCTTTTCAGCTTTGAGGTTCTTGTTGCCGTCAGTAAGTGTGGTGCCTTTATTCATGAAATAATATAGTTCATTCATGGACGGTGCACGGAATCCACCGGAATATTGCCCGCGTAGGTTGAAATTACCGATACTGTACATCAGTGACGCTTTAGGAGTCAGATTGGTGCCGGCTGTTTCATGCTTGACCAGGCGTAGCCCTACCGTTGCCTTGAAGTGGCGGAGAAATTCAGCCTCTTCCTGTGCATAAGCGGCCAAGGTATATACTCCTTTGTCAACCAAGGCGTCCGGACGCTTGAGCCGGTCCTGCACATATTCCATTCCGGCGATGGTACGTCCCCAGTTTCCATTGCGGAATGATCCTTTGAGATTGGCACTGTAATAATGGCTGCGCTTGGTCAGTGAAGTTTCTCCTATGCCGTATTTTACACTTTCTCCCCATTCTTTTACGGAAGTTTCTTTGCGATAGGTTTTGTTGGTCTCGAAATTGTCATTGTAGAGGTCCAGGGTGATATAGGATGCTTTTGTCACTTTATATCTGGCACCTAATGATAGATTATAAGATTCGTAGCCGATTCCATAATCATATCCCTGGTGTTGGAAATTCCGGTCATAGTATCCGCCTCCGGCGTATGCCGAGAATTTGTCATTGGGGGTAAAAGTAAATTTCTGGTTGAATGTATTGCTGTTGAAGCCGTCATTGGAGGTTTTGTCTGTCCATTCGCCATCTTCATCATAATCATTTTGTTTCCAGCTGTCTGTTTTGCGGTAAGCGTATGATGTGTAGGAACCCCACATACCTTTTTGTACATCCAGGTTTACCTGTTGGGTAAACTGCCCGTACCCTTCCACCTTTGTGTTTGAACTGACACGAATCTGATCCAGAGGCTGATTGGTAATGATATTGATAACTCCGGCAATGGCATCACTGCCGTATAGGGCAGAACCGGCTCCTTTCAAGATTTCAACTCGCTTGATGTCGTTTGTATTGATACGTGACAAATCCAAATTACCATTGGCTACATCAGTGCATACCTTCTGGCCGTTGACCAATACCAGGACATAACTGTTGCCGAGTCCGTTCATCATCAGATAATCTCCCATAGAGTTACTGGAAAAAGACAGTGAAGGTACCAATACCGTCATGGCTTCTTTGAAATCCGTGATGCCCGCTTTCTTGATGTCTCCGGCTGTGATGACATCTACCGGTGCAGGGGTTTCTTTCAGTCTGTGATGGGTGCCTGTACCGGTAATTACAACCGGATTTAAATCTACACTCAGTTCTCTGTCCTTTTGTTTTTCCTGTGCGGATGCACTCATTGCCATACACCCTCCCACGAGGATGAACAGCCAATTCTGCTTTTTCATTGATTGGTGAATAAGAATTAATACTTGTCTTCCTGACCCCGGGAAGGCGTTAATTACGTAACTGCTCAGGCAGGTTTCCTGACTCAGCTTTTAAAGAAAGCTTAACCTTCCCGTCCCTGGTTGCACGGATGCAAATCCGTTATGACAAGACAGTGGTTTTAATGTGTGAATGCTTTCTTTCCGACTTTCCTTTGTTCAAACAAAGGAAGCTGTTAGCTATACAGTAGCGGGCACTGCTCCGGCATCTCACCGGATTCCCTTTTATACGGCAGACAGAAATTCTGCCGTATCACCTAAGCGGGGACAAAGATATTTATTTTTTAGTGAGAAGAAAATTATTAGGAAAAATATTATAGCTTTCTCCTTTTTCGGCAAAAATAGTCATACCTTTGCCGCTGTTTTTTTGCAAACAATAGTCTTTCCGGCTATTTGTTTAAGAGGGAATCCGGTGAGAATCCGGAACAGTACCCGCTACTGTAAACACCTTAAAAAGAGAAATATTCTATCTACATGCCACTGTCAGAAGGCGGGAAGGCCTTATTTCTCGGGTGAAGTCAGGAAACCTGCCAAAATAAACTTATTGGATGTCAATTGAAAATAATCTCTATGATCCGTCACGCTATATCGTGGATGCAGGTATTTCAATTCGGAAGATGTGCCGTTATTGTGTATTCATTTTACAGAACTGAAAAATAAACAGCTTATTTTTTGTATTATATTCAGTTTCCACTATCTTTGCCACTTGAATTGGTTTCGGACAGACTTTTCTGCTGTCCGGATTAAAAGGGAATCGGGTGTAAATCCCGGACAGTCCCGCTGCTGTGAAGCTCTGTTAAAATCTTGGAAAGAACCTTTGCCACTGATACTGTGTTTATATATCGGGAAGGCCTCAAGATCTGGAGTCAGTCAGAAGACCTGCCATTCGTTAAAGTCTGCCTTTACTCGTGGGATTAGGAAGACAGTACGAAAAGATTAAGTGAACATTAAAATTTGAAAGGGATGCCTATGCAAAAGGTATGTCCGCGTTGTGGTGCAACTTTCGAGTGCATGCACGACAATATATCGCAATGTCATTGCGCGTCTGTCCAATTGACTTCAGAGCAGCGTATATATTTGAAGGAAAATTTTTCCGATTGTATATGCCCACATTGTCTGGATGAGGTGAGTCACTCGTTCAGCAATAGTAAAATATATCCTTTATATATTAAAGAAGAAGAAAATGATAAAGAAAGTATTGATAGCCAACAGAGGTGAGATTGCCTTGCGTGTGATGCGTTCGTGCCGTGAAATGGGAATGGTTGCTGTAGCGGTCTTTTCCGATGCGGATCGTACCTCGCACCATGTGGCGTATGCTGATGAAGCCTATCCGATAGGGGGAACAGCAGCTAAAGACAGTTATTTGAATATTGAAAAAGTTATTTCCGTAGCCAAACGTTGTGGTGCCGATGCCATTCATCCGGGATATGGTTTCTTGTCCGAAAATGCAGAATTTGCCCGGCGATGCAAGGAGGAAGGGATTGTTTTTATTGGTCCCAGTGCCGAGACAATGGAGGCTATGGGCGATAAAATAGCTGCCAGGCAACGTATGATAGCCGCAGGGGTACCGGTAGTTCCCGGAACAGAACAACCGCTGCAAAGTGCCGGGGAAGCAATGCGTATCTGTAATGAAATCGGCTATCCGGTGATGTTGAAGGCATCTATGGGAGGCGGTGGTAAAGGCATGCGCCTTATTCATCATGAAGATGAAGTAGTGGAGGCATATAATACCGCTCGTTCAGAGTCCATGTCGTCTTTTGGGGATGATACGGTTTATCTGGAAAAATTTGTGGAAGAACCGCATCATATCGAATTTCAGATATTGGGTGACAATTATGGGAATGTAATCCATCTGTTTGACCGTGAATGTTCCGTACAACGTCGCAACCAGAAGATTGTCGAAGAGAGCCCGTCACCTTTCCTGACTCCGGAACTGCGTAAGGAGATGGGAGAAAAAGCTGTTGCGGCTGCCAAGGCCGTGAATTATTCCGGTGCAGGTACCATTGAGTTTTTGGTGGACAAGAACCGGAATTTCTATTTTCTTGAAATGAATACCCGCTTACAGGTGGAGCATCCTATTACGGAAGAAGTGGTGGGTGTGGATTTGGTAAAAGAGCAGATCCGTATTGCCAATGGTGAACCGTTGCATCTCAAACAGGATGAACTGTTCCAGCGCGGGCATGCGATAGAATGTCGTATTTGTGCCGAAGATACGGAAAATAATTTCATGCCTTCGCCCGGCATCATCAAGCAGCTGACCGAGCCTAATGGTATCGGTGTGCGTATTGACAGCTATGTATATGAAGGTTATGAGATTCCCATCTATTATGACCCGATGATCGGCAAACTGATTGTATGGGCCACTACCCGTCAATATGCCATTGAACGTATGCGCCGCGTACTGTATGAGTATAAGATAACGGGACTGAAAACAAACCTCGGCTATCTGAAACGTATTATGTACGTACCCGATTTTGTGAGAGGAGAGTATAATACTTTATTCATAGAAAAGAATGCCCGTATGCTGGTCCGTACCAATACTTCCAATGAGGAACTGGAAAATGTGGCCATGATTGCGGCCTATATGGATTATCTGGTGAATCTGGAAGAGAATACTTCGGGACAACTATCAGACGGACGTCCTATCAGCCGTTGGAGGGAGTTTGGATTGCAGAAGGGAGTACTGAGAATTTAATTAATGAACAGTTAAGTATGGAAATACATATTGGAGACCGGGTGGCTGATGTTACTTTGGTCAGCAAAGAAGGAAATAAAGTGCAGCTTACCATTGATGGCAAGCCTTACGATGTGGATATTGTGATGGCCGAGAATGGCAGTTGCTCCATCTTGCATGGCGGAAACTCTTTCAATGCAGGGCTGGTTCGCGGTGAAAGCGGAAAGGGGTATGACGTGACTATGTTCAACCGTTCTTACCATGTGGATATCGTAGATACACAAGCCAAATACTTGCACATGAGGAAAGGTGCGGAAGAAAAACAGGGAGACAAGATTATAGCCCCCATGCCGGGCAAGGTCATCAGTATTCCTGTAAACGCAGGGGACCGGCTGGCTGCGGGGGACATCGCTGTAGTACTGGAAGCCATGAAGATGCAAAGTAATTACAAAGTGAATGCGGATTGCATAGTGAAGACTATATTGGTTAATGAAGGCGATCCGGTCAATGCAAATCAGGTATTAGTGGAATTGGAACTTATTAAAGAAGAATAAAAATGAATAGAGAAGAGATATATAAACAGTTTGAAGAACTGGATAAACGTGCCTCACTGGGCGGAGGGGTGGATAAGATAGAAAAACAGCATACCTCCGGCCGGATGACTGCCCGCGAACGCATTGACTTGTTGCTGGATAAAGGTACGTTCAATGAGTTGGACAAGTTTGTGAACCACCGTTGCACCAATTTTGGAATGGAGAAAAAACAGATTTCCGGTGATGGTATGGTGAGTGGTTATGGCAAAGTAGACGGGCGTTTGGTATTTGTCTACGCCTATGATTTTACAGCACATGGTGGGTCGTTGAGCGAGACCAATGCGGCCAAGATTGTAAAAGTACAGCAACTGGCTTTGAAGAATGGTGCACCTGTCATTGCTTTGAATGATTCAGGTGGTGCACGTATTCAGGAAGGAGTAAACAGTTTGGCAGGTTATGCTTCCATCTTTTATCAGAATACCATTGCCTCAGGTGTCATTCCACAGATATCTGCCATTTTGGGGCCTTGTGCGGGAGGTGCCTGTTATTCTCCGGCCTTGACAGATTTTATCTTTATGGTGAAGGAACAGAGCCACATGTTCATTACCGGACCGGATGTTGTAAAGACGGTTACTCATGAAGAGGTAGATAAGGAAGAGTTGGGCGGTGCCTATACACATAGCAACAAGAGCGGTGTAACCCACTTCATGTGCAATACAGAGGAAGAAACGATCATGAGTATCCGTGAATTACTGAGTTTCTTGCCGTCCAATAATATGGAAGATACCCCTTTTAAGGCTACCAATGACGATATTCACCGTCAGGTTGAGGCTTTACAGACTGTTATTCCGGAAGATCCTAATATGCCTTACGATATCAAGGATATTATTGAACCTGTCTTGGACAATCAGTATTTTTTTGAAGTGATGCCTCATTTTGCTAAGAATGTGGTGATAGGTTTTGGTCGTTTGAATGGCCGTTCTGTGGGTATTGTAGCCAATCAGCCTGCCTATCTGGCCGGTGTACTTGATATTGATGCTTCGGACAAGGCAGCCCGTTTTATCCGTTTCTGCGATTGCTTCAATATTCCCTTGATTACTTTTGAAGATGTGCCAGGCTTCTTGCCCGGTACGGTACAGGAGCATAATGGTATTATCCGCCATGGAGCAAAGATCGTATATGCATACGCCGAGGCTACTGTACCTAAAATAACTTTAATCACTCGCAAGGCATACGGCGGTGCATACATCGTGATGTCCAGCAAGCCTACCGGTGCCGACGTAAATTTGGCATACCCGCAGGCAGAAATTGCTGTGATGGGAGCTGAGGGAGCTGTGAATATCCTTTACAGGAAAGCGTCTCTTGAGGAGAAGAAAGAGATTATCAAGGAATATGAAGGAAAATTTTCCAATCCTTACCGTGCTGCCGAGCGTGGTCTTATCGATGAAGTGATCATGCCACGGGATACCCGTTACAAACTGGTTCAAGCATTGGAGATGGCTCATAACAAAAATCAGAGCAACCCACCGAAAAAGCATGGCAACATGCCTTTATAAATAGTTATTTTAATGTGTGAAATGCGTATCCCCAGAGAAGTGATTTCTGTGGGGATACCTCTTTTTATCTGAATATTTATTATTACTTATAATATAATTTGAAACTATGGAACTATTAAGGAACCTATTTGAGGGTTACCCCAATCTTTGGGGTGGTGGAGTGGCGCACTCTGTTCTTATTCTGTCTCTTGTTATTGCCTTCGGTATTATGCTTGGCAAGATAAAGGTAGCCGGCATTTCATTAGGTGTGACATGGATTCTTTTTGTGGGTATCGTATTCGGCCATTTCAATCTGAATCTGGACGAGCATTTGCTTCATTTTCTAAAAGAATTCGGTTTGATTCTTTTTGTATATTCCATTGGCTTGCAGGTGGGACCGGGTTTCTTTTCAGCTTTCAAAAAAGGCGGGCTTACGTTGAATGTGCTGGCTATGCTGGTTATCTTTATCAGCGTACTGATTACGGTTATCCTCCATTTTACTACCGGGATACCCATTACCACAATGGTCGGTATTTTGTCGGGTGCCGTCACCAATACTCCGGGGCTGGGTGCCGCTCAGCAGGCAAACAGCGATTTTAATGGGGTAGATGCGCCGGAAATTGCTTTAGGATATGCAGTTGCCTATCCTTTGGGAGTCATCGGATGTATCTTGGCATTGCTTGCGTTGAGATACTTGCTTCGTATCAATACAAAGCAGGAGGAGAACGAGGCGGAACGTGGCTTGGGACATTTGCAGGAACTTACAGTCCGTCCTGTTTCGGTGGAGATCCGTAACGAAGCTGTAAACGGAAAAATGATCAAGGATGTGAAGCCATTGTTGAACCGGGCCTTTGTCATTTCGCGCATACGGCATAAAGGAAGTGCGGAATCTGAACTGGCAAACGCCGACACGGTATTGCACGTGGAAGACCAGATTTTGTTCATTGCCAATCCGATAGATGTAGAAGCTATTATTGCTTTCTTCGGCAAGAAGATTGCAGTGGAATGGGAGCAGGTAGATAAGAACTTGATTTCCCGCCGTATCCTTATTACCAAACCGGAACTGAACGGCAAGTCGTTGGCGCAGCTGAAAATACGTAATAACTTCGGTGCCAGTATTACCCGTGTAAACCGTTCGGGAGTCGATTTGGTAGCTGCTCCCCATTTGCAGTTACAGATGGGCGACCGTGTGACGGTGGTAGGTAGCGAGCTTGCCGTGGGCCATGCAGAAAAGGTGTTGGGCAATTCCTTGAAACGTCTGAATCATCCTAATCTTATTCCTATCTTTCTGGGCATTGCTTTGGGATGTATTCTGGGAAGCCTTCCTTTCGCCTTTCCAGGTATTCCTCAACCGGTGAAACTGGGACTGGCGGGCGGCCCCTTGATTGTTTCCATCCTTATCAGCCGGTTCGGGCCGCAGTATAAACTGATCACTTATACTACCATGAGTGCCAACCTTATGATACGTGAAATAGGTATTTCGCTTTTCTTGGCATGTGTAGGGCTGGGAGCCGGCAAGGGCTTTGTTGATACCATTATTTACGAAGGGGGCTATGTCTGGATTGCTTATGGTGCCATTATCACGGTAGTTCCTATATTGTTGGGAGGACTTGTCGGGCGGTATGTCTGGAAATTGAACTACTATACTCTTATCGGGGTACTTTCCGGAACCAATACCAATCCTCCGGCTTTAGCCTATTCTTCGGACCTGACCTCCTGCGATGCTCCGGCAGTAGGCTATGCCACTGTATATCCGTTGGCAATGTTCCTGCGGGTACTTACCGCACAATTATTAATTCTGGCACTTGCCTAGTAACTACTGATTCGTATACTAATCTATACAGGCTGTTTTTTTATTGTGTATAACATTCTTCCGCCCGTTTCAGTGTTTCCGGTTTTCCTATATCAAACCATCGGAAATCCTGAAGCGGGTAACCTTGTATATGCGTTTGCCGGCAAACGGACAGATAAAAGGGGATAATGGAAAACTTGCCTTCCCATGGACTATTCTCCATATAACGGAAGAGGGAAGGGGATATCACATGTATGCCTCCGAATGCCAGTTCTTTATAATCTCCTTTCCGGTAGCTGAAATTCTCCGGTTTCACTTCTCCGGTGGATTTATTTATCCAACCGTGCAGGTTATAGGCAGGGTCGAACAGGAGATACCGGGAAGTCTCCCGTTGGCTGACCAGTAATGTTGCTTCTGCATTGCTCTCCAAATGATGCTGATAGAAAGCGGACAGGTCTATATCAGTCAGTATGTCAGCGTTGTGGACAAGGAATGGTTCGTCTCCGTCCAAAAAAGACCTGGCCTTCTTGATGCCGCCACCGGTGTCAAGCAGCATGTCCCGTTCATCGCTGATGTGTATATTCACACCAAAGTCAGCATGGGCATGCAGAAAATCAATGATTTGTTCTCCAAAGTGGTGGACATTTATAATTATCTCATTGAAACCGGCTTCTTTCAATCGTGCTATCACCCGTTCCAACATCGGTTTTCCCGCTACGGGAACAAGCGCTTTGGGCATATTATCCGTCAGCGGGCGTAAGCGGGTACCCAGTCCGGCGGCAAATATCATTGCTTTCATTTTGGCTTAAACGTTTGTTCTATATTCTGTTCCCTGTGTATCAGATTTACCTGTACACCGAATTTCTTATTTATATGTTCGGCAAGGTGTTGTGCCGAATAGACGGAACGGTGCTGTCCGCCTGTGCAACCGAAGCAGACGGAAAGATTCGTGAATCCGCGTTCCATATACCGTTTTACGGAAGCATCCACAAGTGCGTAGGCGTGTTCCAGAAATACGGCAATTTCCCCGTCCTCCTCTAAAAAACGGATGACAGGTTCGTCCAGGCCGGTGAAAGGTTTGTAACGTTCGTACTTACCGGGATTATTTACGGCACGGCAGTCGAATACAAAACCGCCTCCGTTGCCGGATGAATCTTCGGGAATGCCTTTCTTATAGGCAAAACTAGTCACTTTTACAACCAGACGGCGTTTTTGTAGGTCGTCCGTAAATTGTTTCAGTTCGGTCAGTTCCCGTAATACCCGGCAAAGGTATGGATATTCGGGATAGGGTTCCTGCAGTAACTGACGCAGGTTTTCAATGGCATAAGGCACACTTTGTATAAAGTGGGGCTTCTTTTCGAAATAACCGCGGAAACCGTAGGCACCCAGTACTTGCATGGTGCGGAACAGGACGAAATGGCGGAGTTGCGCATGGAAATACGGTTCATCTACCGGCTGGTATTTGCGCAAGGCATCTATATATTCCTGTAAAAGCTCCTTACGCAGGCTTTCGGGATAGTTGGCTTTGGCTTGCCACAAGAAAGAGGCAACGTCGTAATACACCGGACCTTTACGTCCGCCCTGAAAGTCGATCAGCCACGGTTCGCCGTCCTTAATCATGACATTGCGGCTTTGGAAGTCACGGTACATGAAAGTGGCGGAACTGCTGCGGAGCAGTACATCAGCCATTTTCTGGAAATCATCTTCCAGGCGGTCTTCCTGGAAGTCCATGCCTGTGGCTTTCAGGAAACAGTATTTGAAGTAATTCAGATCCCAAAGAATGCTGCGGCTGTTGAATTCGGCCTGCGGGTAACAGTAGGAGAAGTCCATACCGTCGGCACCGGCGAACTGCACGGCAGGCAACAGGCGGATTGCCTTGCGGAGGAGCTGTTTTTCATCTTCACCGAACACGCTGGTCTTGCGTCCTTTTTCAATGGCGTTGAACAGGAGGGTGTCTCCTAAGTCCTCCTGTAAATAATACACGTCATCTTCCGAACGGGCAAATACTTGCGGGACGGACAGGCCCTTCTGACGGAAATGCTCGGCTATATAGAGGAATGCACGGTTTTCTTCAACAGACTCACCGCTCACGCCAATTAGTGTGGGGTTACCGGTGAGGCGGAAATAGCGGCGATTGGAGCCGGAAGAGGGGAGTTCATCAATCTGTTCCGGTTCGTTTCCGGTATGTGCGATGTAGAGTTTTTTAAGTTCTTCGGTTATCATGGCAAATGTTTTATTTTGGCAGCTAAGATAAGGCTTTTGTCGGAGATATGCTTACCTTTGCCGGAAATAATCTGTAAGAATATGGAAAGGAACATTCCACAGTTTTTGATAGCGGCTCCTGCTTCCGGTAGCGGGAAGACTACGGTCAGCCGCGGGTTGATGGCATTATTTGTGAAGAAGGGGCTGAAGGTACAACCTTTTAAGTGCGGTCCCGACTATATCGATACCAAATATCATACGGCAGTGTGTGGACGTCCTTCCATAAACTTGGACACTTTTATGGCATCCGGGGGACACGTCAGTGAGTTGTATGCACGTTATTCGTCAGATGCGGATGTTTCTGTCGTCGAGGGGATGATGGGGATGTTCGACGGGTATGACCGTGACCGCGGCTCTTCGGCGGAAGTGGCGCAACTTTTGGGAATTCCGGTTGTGCTGGTAGTTGATGCCAAGTCGGCCGCTTATTCCATGGCTCCCCTATTGTCCGGGTTTATCAATTTCCGTCCGGAGATACGTATCGCAGGAGTGATTTTCAATCGTGTAGGTTCGCCTCGTCATTATGAAATGTTGCGGGAGGTCTGCGAAGATTTGAAGGTCACTTGCTTGGGATATCTGCCTAAACAGACAGAACTGATACAGGAATCTCGCTATCTGGGACTTGATTTCAGCCTTTCAAGAGGCACGGATGCATTGGATCTGCTGACCGGCTTACTGGAGAAAAACATCGATTGGCAATTGCTGTTGCAAAGAACCACTCTTCCTTTGCCTGAAGCACAGGAAATGCGGCAGGACACGGCAATAAAGACCGGAAAACTGCGTATCTCGGTGGCACGTAACCAAGATTCGTTTTCTTTCCTGTACGAAGAGCATTTGGATATTCTTCGCCGCTTGGGTACGGTTTCTTTCTTTAATCCCGAACACAACCGTCCCATTTCACAAAAGACTGATTTGCTTTATTTGCCTGGCGGATATCCGGAAAGACATTCTGTCGCTTTGCATTCAGCCCGGAAAGCCGTGGATTCCATTCATAAGTATATAGAAGCCGGAGGTAAGGTGTTGGCAGAATGCGGTGGGATGATTTATCTGTCTCGGGGCATTGTTCATGACGCTTTTACCTGCACTCGTCAGTTTGATGGACTGACGGAACTGACAGGAGTTTTCCCTTTTTGCATATCCAACAACAAACGTTTCCGGAAACTGACGTTGGGGTATCGCCGGTTCGACTATAATGGTCAGCATCTTCGGGGACATGAATTCCATTATACGACGTTTATGGAAGGGGAGGAAAACATGAAATGCATTCCTCCTTCCATTGCACAAGTCTATGATGCCAAGGGACAGACGGTAACTACACCGGTGTTCCGGTACAAAAATGTGATTGCCAGCTATACGCATCTGTATTGGGGAGAGATTGATGTGATGGCTTTATTCTGAACATTGATTTCAGGAAATTAATACCGTGCCGGCAGGAAATTAACTTTATTGAGGGGGAAATATAGCATTCCCCCATACATCA
>NZ_GL882641.1 GCF_000195635.1 Bacteroides fluxus YIT 12057
GTCGGACGATAATTCAACAGATGTCGGACGATAAGTTATTAGTACCTCTCTATATAGATTATCGTGTTTATAATCTTAATCTTCAGTATTCTTCTTATTTAAAAACATTCTAAATTATTTGTAGCGTGTATTCATAAACATTATCTTTGTACCCAAAAATAAAAAGAAAGGCAGAAAGACTATGCGTTTGTCTGAATTGAAGACCGGTGAAAAAGGTGTAATCGTAAAAGTGCTGGGACACGGAGGTTTCCGCAAACGGATTGTGGAAATGGGATTTATCAAAGGAAAGACAGTGGAAGTCTTGCTGAATGCGCCGTTGAGGGATCCTATCAAATACAAGGTAATGGGGTATGAAATCTCACTCCGTCGGCAAGAAGCTGAAATGATAGAGATCATCAGCGAACAGGAAGCTATGGGGCAAGGCGTGAACGCCGATTTCCATAAAGGATTGAGTGAAGACATCCATCTGGATGAAGAGCAGCTGAAGCGTATTGCTTTAGGCAGGCGCCGCACTATAAATGTGGCTTTGGTAGGGAATCCCAATTGCGGCAAGACCTCTCTTTTCAATATTGCTTCCGGTTCTCACGAACACGTAGGTAACTACAGCGGTGTAACTGTAGATGCCAAAGAAGGTTACTTTGATTTTCAGGGATATCATTTTCGCATCGTGGATCTTCCCGGCACCTATTCTCTTTCAGCCTATTCTCCCGAAGAAATCTATGTCCGCCGCCATATCATTGATGAAACCCCGGACATTATCATCAATGTAGTCGATTCTTCCAATCTGGAGCGCAATCTTTATCTTACGACGCAATTGATAGATATGAATGTCCGTATGGTAATCGCGCTCAACATGTACGATGAACTGGAAGCCAGTGGCAATACGTTGGATTATATAAAGCTGGGGCAATTGTTCGGTGTTCCGATGCTTCCTACCGTCAGCCGTTCCGGAAAGGGGATCGACCAGCTGTTTCATCTCATCATCAATCTGTATGAAGGGGGAGACTTTCTTGACAAGCATGGCAAGGTACATGCCGATATCTTGAATGACTTGCGCAACTGGCATAAGGAATATGTCCCGGACCACGGTTTCGGCAGCCATAAGGAAGAGGGGGAACGGCCGCGCGGTTTCTATCGGCATATCCACATCAATCACGGTCCGGAACTGGAACGGAGCATCGAGGAGGTGAAGCGCGCCATCAGTGTCAACGAAGACATACGCCACAAGTATTCCACACGTTTCTTGGCTATCAAGCTGCTGGAAAATGACGATGACCTGGAAAGAATTGTAAGGGAGCTTCCCAACGGAAAGGAAATAATCGAAGTTCGTGACCGGGAGGAGCAACGCATTCGCGCAGTGATGAATGAGGAGGGCGAACAGGCCATGACCGATGCCAAATATGGTTTCATAGCAGGCGCGTTGCGTGAAACGTACGTGGATAATCACAAAGATACGTCCCGTACCACTCATATCATCGATTCGATTGTGACGCATCGCATTTGGGGATATCCTATTTTCTTTCTGTTCCTGTATCTGATGTTCGAAGGGACTTTCGTGCTGGGTGACTATCCTATGCAAGGCATCGAGTGGCTGGTAGGGGCTCTTGGTGAACTGATCCACGATAACATGGCCGAAGGTCCGCTGAAAGACCTTCTGGTAGATGGCATTATCGGCGGAGTAGGAGGGGTTATTGTCTTTCTTCCGAATATACTGTTGCTGTATTTCTTTATTTCTCTGATGGAGGATTCGGGATATATGGCACGCGCCGCCTTTATTATGGACAAGATAATGCATAAGATGGGCCTGCACGGAAAATCTTTTATTCCGCTGATTATGGGCTTTGGTTGTAATGTTCCGGCCATTATGGCTTCACGCACTATTGAAAACCGCAAGAGCCGTTTGGTGACCATGCTTATCAACCCTTTGATGTCGTGCAGTGCGCGTCTGCCTATCTATTTATTGTTGGTAGGTGCGTTTTTCCCAAACAATGCCAGCCTGGTATTGTTGACTATCTATGTCATCGGCATTTTGCTGGCAGTGGTAATGGCGCGTCTTTTCTGCCGTTTTCTGGTGAAAGGGGATGATACGCCGTTTGTTATGGAACTTCCGCCTTATCGTATGCCGACCGCGAAAGCCATTTTTCGGCACACTTGGGAAAAAGGGGCGCAATATTTGCGTAAGATGGGAGGTGTCATCATGATTGCTTCCATTGTAATATGGGCATTGGGCTATTATCCTGGCCACAATGATTACGAAAGTGTTACGGAGCAGCAGGAGCACTCTTATATCGGCCAGATAGGTAGGGCTATGGAACCGGTGATTGCTCCGTTGGGATTCGACTGGAAATTAGGTATCGGTATCCTTTCCGGCGTCGGTGCCAAGGAATTGGTGGTAAGCACGCTTGGAGTACTTTATGCGGATGACGCCGATGCGGATGCGGTGAGCCTGGGTCAGCGTATTCCTGTTACTCCTCTGGTGGCTTTCGGTTACATGATATTTGTATTGATCTATTTTCCGTGTATTGCAACGTTGGCGGCCATTAAAGGAGAATCAGGCAGTTGGAAGTGGGCGTTGTTTGCGGCATTTTATACTACGGCGTTGGCATGGCTGATGGCCTTTGCTGTTTATCAGATAGGAGGTTTGTTTGTATGAATAATTGGCAAGAATGGATAGTAGGTTTACTGTTGCTGCTCTGTGCTGTACGGATTGGCATGAGTGTTTATTCTTTTTTTCGTCGTACTAAGGAAAATAGCAATCCTTGTGAAAATTGCGCAAGTGGCTGTGAATTAAAGAGATTGTATGATGAGAAACGTACGGATTGTAGCAAGGACCAGAAAAAAAAGAAGAAAAGTTGTTGCGGATAGTTGGTAGTTTCAAAAAATGTACTACCTTTGCATCCGCAAACAAGAAATAAAGAGTTCTTGAAAATCTTGATTTTGGTTCCTTGGATGAGTGGCTTAGTCAGCGGTCTGCAAAACCGTGTACGGCGGTTCGAATCCGCCAGGAACCTCAAAGCAGGTAAAAAGCTCCGATCAGAAATGGTCGGAGCTTTTTTCGTTTATTGATTTTCAGTGATTTAGCACCTTGATGATGGGTCAACGTAAAAACCTGAGGGATTTTGTATT
>NZ_GL882642.1 GCF_000195635.1 Bacteroides fluxus YIT 12057
GAATATAACAGGTGCATAAACGGATAATCAGAAACCTTTTTGATGTAATGAAAGGTTGGTTACGTGAAGTTATTAATATCTCTTGTGCACTTTATTTTTTTTATAAGTTTCGGAATCTGAATATTGCACTGGTTCATTCTAATTCTAGTGTCTTGAATGTAGGTGCTTATTTGTCTGTTTTATTACGAGTTCCTCATATATGGCACTTTAGGGAGTTCGTGAAGCAACATTTTCATTGGTCTTATAATTGGGGTGATTCTTATCAATACTGGTTATATGCAAAGTGCTCAGATTATATTGTGGTAATATCAAAATCTTTAGGTGAATATTATAAAGAAAAATTATCTAAGACAAATATTGCTTTAATTTATAATGGCGTTGATGTAAAATATTATGCTTGTTTATCTGATGAAAAAGCAATATTCAACATTGCTTTAGTGGGTATAATAAGTCCGGGAAAACATCAAGATATAGTTATACGAGCTGTGGCTAAATTGGTAAATGAATATAAGATAAGAAATATCCATTTGCATATTTTGGGTGCATTTTCAGAAGATCAATCATATGAAAAATTAATTAAAAGGTTAATTGCTGAATCTGGTATTTTACGTAATGTTTCCCTACATGGTTATTGCAATAATGTCAGTGAGCATTTGGCAAAATGCAAAATTGGTGTACTTGCTTCTGAATATGAGGCTTTTGGGAGAGTTACTATAGAATATATGCTATCTCGGCTTGTACCTGTTGTAAGCAATTCCGGTGCTAATATAGAGATTATTAGGGATGGAGAAAATGGTATGATATTCGAATTGAACAATGTTGAACAATTATGTGAAAAAATATTGCATTTGTTTAATTCTCCACAGCTTATAGCAACACTGTCAGAAAGAGCCCAATTAGAAGCAAGATCCAAATACACGGTAGAAAAAAATGTAGAACACATAATGAATTTGTATGAATTTGTTTGTGAAAAAATGTAGCAGACTTAAAATATTTGATGTTTTAGTTGTCTTGTCTGTCTTGACATGTTTTACTTCTGCCCCATATATCGGGTATTATTTGTTTGGACATTCTTATGCATTAGTTTCCGGTGGTTTATCAATAGGTGTTTTTTTGTTGGCTTATTGCTATCTTGATAGCCATATAGATATTTGGATGAAGGTTGTTCTGTTATTTATGTTATCATTTATATTCTATGGATGTTTAATGATAATAGTAACTCAAGAGTTATCAGACTTTCGTAAAGGGGTAGGAATGGCTATGAAATGTATTTATGTATTAGGAAGCTGCTTGATTATAAGGAGTAAATATGAGAAATACCTAAATATATTTATGAAAGTGAATGCATTAATTGTATTGATGTCAATAATTTTATTTTTAATATTGTTGATAGGAATACAATGGCCTTCCACAGATTTTCTAAAGCAGGATGGTCGTATGCATTATTTATACTTTCCTCTTGGTGCAACTAATGCTCGTTATTTATTTGGCTACTTCACTTTTATTAGAATTGCGGGGTTTGCAGATGAGCCGGGGGCGTTAGCATTAATCTTGACATATTTGTTAGTCTTAAATGAATTTACTTTTAAATCCAATAAATATAGAATTATTTTTTTTATAGGAGGAATCATGACATTTTCTATGGCTTTTATGATTACTATAGTTCCTATTTTATATTATTGGTTTAGAATCGGACTCTTTAAAATTAAGAAATTCTTTGTTCTTGGAATACTGTTTGCTTCTCTGTCAATCTATTTTGTAATTCAGAATGATGACATTTATAAAGGATTAGATACACTTATTTTTAATCGTTTTGAGAAAGATGATTCTGGTAATTATAATGGAGATAATCGGAGTTTTGCAATACCTCTACAGAAACAGGCTTTCCAGTCCTCTCCTATTCTAGGAGTTGGCTTCTCAATAGATAATGTTTATAAATATAATTTAGGATACCCATCTTTCTATTCCTATCTAGCTATGCATGGATTGTTCGGCTATCTTTTTTTTTATATTCCATTTTTATATATAGCAGTAAAGTATATTAAACGTAATGAACTTTTGTTGCTATTGGCTATTGCTTTAAATTATTTACAGCGACCTTCTATAGAGGAAATGTTTCCTCTAATATGTTTCTCCCTTATTTTTTATTCTTCAAGCACTACATTTAAATTGAAATATGATAACGGTAATAATAGTATCATTAAATAGTGGAAAGACAATAGGTTCCGCAATTTCAAGTGTTTTATCCTTAGATATACTTAATTTAGAATTACTTGTCATTGATGGAGCATCTTCTGATAAGACTTTAGATATTTTAACTCACTATGAGAAAATGGTAAGTTTGGGGTTGTATGGTGAAAAAAAAATAAAATGGATAAGTGAAAAAGATACAGGTATATATGATGCAATGAATAAGGGGGTTAAAATGGCAAGTTATGACTGGGTGTATTTCTTAGGTGCAGATGATTACTTGCTACCTGACTTTGGTAAAGTGATAAATGTATTAGATAATGCAAATAATGTATATTATTTTAATTGTTATATGTCCGCTTTGGGTAAAAAGCATGATGGATATTTTAATGCTTACAAATTGAGTTATAAAAATATTTGTCATCAGTCCATAGTTTATCCTAAAAAAAAATTATTGCAGTATCCTTTTAATTTGGATTATAAGATAGTAGCTGATTATTTTTTGAATTTGCAACTATGGAGTAATCCTCAAATAAAGTTTATATATACACCTATCACAATTGCTGTCTTTTCTGGTGACGGAATAAGTAGCAATAACATTAATTCGAAATTTTATGATAATATCTTTTCTATCATGAAGTCCAATTTAGGATTACGCTATGCTATATATGGAAAAATAGTATATGCATTAAATCGTTTTTTGAAAAATAGATAATGTTTGATTATAGACGTAATGATTTCTGTTTGTATTGCTACTTATAATGGAGAGAAGTTCATAAAAGAACAGTTGGATTCTATATTGCATCAATTATCTGATGAAGATGAAATTATTATTTCGGATGATTCTTCTACTGATGCAACTTTAGATATTATAAAGAAGTACTTAGATAAAAGAATAGTAATTATTGATAATCAAAAGTTTCATTCTCCTGTATATAATTTTGAAAATGCAATAAAACAAGCAAAAGGCGATTATATTTTCCTTGCAGATCAGGATGACGTTTGGTTACCTCATAAAATTGATAGTCTATTACCACATCTTGTTGAAAATGATTTGGTACTGTCTAATGCAAAAGTCGTAGATGCATCTTTAAATATGGTGAAAGAACGTTTCTACAAAAAAATCCGTTAAAAGGTTTTATTTCTAATTTTTCATTTAATCCATACACTGGATGCATGTTGGCTATTAATAGAAGAGCTTTAAGATATATACTTCCATTTCCACCTAAAATAGCTATGCATGATATTTGGATTGGATTATGTTGTGAAATATTTGGTAAAGTCTATTTTCTTGACGAAAACCTGATCCTGTATCGCCGGCATGGTGCCAATTTGAGTGCTGCATCTGAAACAAGTGTTTTACCATATACTTATCGGATAACTTATCGTATGATAGTATTGAAAGAACTAATGAAGCGTTATGCTAAAATAAAATTCCGTTTTTAATGGTTTCTTTTATAATTGTTGAATATAATTCGATTACAGAGCTAGAGAATTGCGTCAACTCTATTATATCTTATCCACCTTTTGGAGATAAGATTGAAATTGTAGTTTCTTCTAATTCTTGTTATGATCGTGAAAGACAAATGCAGTTATTGATAGAATATCCAAATCTAACATGGGTATTTAATGAAAGCAATGGTGGTTTTGCATACGCAATGAATCGCGGTTTAATTGTTGCTAGAGGGGATTTTCTTGTGATAATGAATCCTGATGTAAGGCTGAATACTGGCATAGACAAGATGTCTGATTACATGCATAAGCATGACACAATAGGAATTATTGCTCCTAAAATTATAAATGTTAAAGGTGAAGTGCAAGATAGTTTTCGGGATTTCATTACCCCCATGAATTTCGTAGAGCGGCATATGAAACGTATTTTAGGGTATAAGCAGAGAAATGAGTTGACTGAATTTCCTATTAATGTCGATTGGGTTATAGGTGCGTTTATGATGATATCCCGTAAGGCTTATGAAACTGTGAGGGGATTGGATGAACATTATTTTCTCTATTGCGAAGATATGGATTTATGCAAAAGGATGCATCTGAAGGGGTATGATGTGGTTTATTATCCTATGGTAGAAATTGAGTACGAAGGTACCCGTTCTGCAAGGAGGTCCTTGAAATATGCAGGAATTTTTTTACAATCACTTTTTAGGTATTGGAGAAAATTTGGAATTTGGTGAGCGGCCAAAAATGGAAGTATCTTAAAGTCGGTATTAATAATGGGAGAGCAAAATATGGGAAGTTTAAACGGCTTTGATTTAGTTATATCTTTTATCTGTTCATTTCATTCCTTCATTCATTGGAAATGTTTTATAAAGGTATCAGAATTAATTTTTACGAGAGAATAGTTTTATGAAAAAGATAGCATTAATTACCGGTATCACCGGCCAGGACGGTTCTTTCCTTGCCGAATTCCTAATAGAAAAAGGTTATGAGGTTCACGGCATTCTTCGCCGCTCTTCCTCATTCAATACAGGCCGTATCGAACATCTTTATCTGGATGAGTGGGTTCGTGACATGAAGAAAGACCGTCTGATCAATCTTCATTATGGGGATATGACGGACAGCAGTTCTCTTATCCGGATCATTCAGCTGGTTCAGCCGGATGAGATATACAACCTTGCTGCCCAGAGCCATGTGAAGGTCAGCTTCGATGTACCCGAATATACGGCGGAATCGGATGCCGTGGGTACGCTCCGTATGCTGGAGGCTGTCCGTATTCTTGGTCTGGAGAAGAAGACGCGGATTTATCAGGCTTCCACTTCCGAACTTTTCGGTAAGGTACAGGAGATTCCTCAAAAGGAAACAACACCTTTCTATCCCCGTAGCCCATACGGGGTGGCGAAGCAGTATGGCTTCTGGATTACCAAGAATTATCGTGAAAGCTACGGAATGTTTGCCGTGAACGGCATTCTGTTCAACCATGAGAGTGAGCGGCGTGGGGAGACTTTCGTGACCCGCAAGATTACTTTGGCTGCTGCCCGCATTGCCCAAGGTTTCCAGGACAAGCTGTATCTGGGTAATTTGGATGCCCGCCGTGACTGGGGATATGCCAGGGATTATGTGGAGTGTATGTGGTTGATTCTTCAGCATGATACTCCCGAGGATTTCGTGATAGCTACGGGTGAGATGCATACCGTTCGTGAGTTTGCTACTTTGGCTTTCAAGGAGGTTGGCATTGAGCTCCGTTGGGAAGGTGAAGGTGTGGATGAAAAGGGTATTGACGTGAAGACCGGCAAGCCGTTGGTTGAGGTTGACGCGAAGTATTTCCGTCCTTGCGAGGTTGAGCAGCTGTTGGGTGATCCTACAAAGGCTAAGTCACTGCTCGGCTGGAATCCTACGAAGACGAGTTTCCCCGAACTGGTGAGAATAATGGTGGAGCATGATATGAGGTTTGTAAGAAAATTGTATCTGAAGGCGCAAGTTATTGAATAAATAATTTCATGAACATATTAATTACCGGAATCCACGGCTTTGTGGGTTCCAATCTTGTTGTAGCCCTGAAGGAACGTCATAACCTTTATGGTCTGGATATTGTCGCCCCTAAGAAGGAAGGGGTGGCAAGGACTTTTTCCTGGAAGGATATTGAGCCTTCCTCTTTTCCGATGCAGAATCTTCCGAAATTTGATGCCGTCATTCATTTGGCGGGCAAGGCCCACGATACGAAGA
>NZ_GL882643.1 GCF_000195635.1 Bacteroides fluxus YIT 12057
ACATGTTCGGTAAGAACTTCTTGAACCGTGTGGTTATTTTGGAATAATATACTCTAAATAACAATAGACTCTAAAAAGAAGGCGTCTGGATTCTCAGGCGCCTTTTTTTGATGAACGGTTTATGCTGTGAAGCAAAATCCGATTTTCCGAACTGAAACGATTATGTAATGATGAAGTTTAAGCTACTTTTTTTTGTACTGTTTTCTTGCGTGTCTTCAGGAGCTTCTGCCCAATTGACATATGGTACAACCGGTTTGCTGCATGCTCCTTCCGCAGAAATGCAACGTGACAAGACCGTCATGATTGGTGGTAATTTCATGAATAAGGAGCTGACCCCTCCTACTTGGTACTACCACACCTATAATTATTTTCTGAATGTGACCATATTCCCCTGGATGGAAGTAGCCTATACCTGTACTCTATTTAAAGCAGAAGCATTGGGTCTTGGTCCTTATGGCTACACGGGTTTTACGAACCAAGATAGATATTTTTCCCTCCGGTTAAGAGCCTTGAAAGAAGGACAATTCTGGAAATACATGCCTGCTGTGGTATTCGGTACTTCCGATCCATATACGGAATCGGGTGACGGACAAATTTCATCTACAGATGGAAATGGCTATTTTTGCCGATTTTATGTAGCGGCAACCAAGCACATTCCTATTGGCAAAGAAGAAATCGGAGTTCATCTTTCTTATCTTTATAATAAGAGAAATGAATACAAATTAAATGGATTTGCATTGGGAGTCACTTATAACCCCACTTTCCATCCGCAATTACGAGTGATAGCAGAATATGATTCAAAGAATTTTGCCCTAGGAGCAACTTATTTATTATTCAATCATTTGCATATACAATTAGAAATGCAAAAGATGCAATATTTCAGCGGTGGGTTAACTTACAAAATCTATTTAAAGTAGAATACAAAAAGCAAAGGGTGCCATTTGAAGTGCACCCTTTGCTTTTTATTATAAGGAAGCTTAATACACCAGCTTCACATTATCAACCCAAAAAGAATTACCCGGAGAACCTATATAAGCTCCACCATGGCTTGAAGTAAACTGCAACAATAAATGTGTAGGTTCGTCATCTTCCGTTCCCCAAGCCACTTCTTTGACCGGAACACTTTCACCTTTACTATTGACGGCATATCTCTCCTGTACCTGAAGACGCATCATATGGGCCTTATAGGCAGGGTCACCGGTGATATCTCCATACATAATAGAATAAGTGGCATTGTTACGCCAGTCGGAAGTAGAATAATAGCGTACTACCATTGTACCCACACGCTTAGCATAGATATTGCCCTTTTCATCTTCCCAACGCTTCTGTAAGAAAAGATTCACTTCGGGGAAATCCTTTCCTTCTACATCAGTGATACGGCTGAATCCTGTTGCACGAATACGCTTTTCGCGGTCGGACATCTGCACTTTATAGTCGAACTGGATGGCTATAGGTTTCTTTGTGAAAGGAATGCCTGAGTTCAACATTTTCTGCGGGTTCTTGGTTCCTTTTATAGGTTCGTGCACCTCACCCAAAAAGATAGAACCGGCAGCCAATACCGTTATATCCACTATGCCAAACACTTTTACACTCTCCATACGGGTATCCATACGGGCACAAAAGCCATCTCCCCTCTGTTCGGGGAAGACAGAAGTATTTGTCTTGGTAATGCCCGCTACCTTTGCCATCACATTGGAAGTAGCCCAAGGAGAGCCCCCCATATTCTTATATGCCTTATTTTCATGAATCGTCGCAGTAGGACCTATGGCATATACATTCTTGGTGTCGCCACCGATAATACCCGATTCCTTTATTTGACGGTCAATCCACTGATCCATATTTCCGAAAGGAATCATCTCAACTTTGTGCTGTTGCGCCGATAAAGTTCCACAATAGAGTGCGGCGGACAGCATCCCCAACATACAAACTTTCTTTTGAATCATCTTCTTTAATAGATAGTTGACAATTATTACAGACCGTACTTCCACTGTTCCAGTGCAAAGTTCCAATTGTCCTGGACTAATTGTATCGTACGGTCATCATACTTATATTTATTCTTTTTATAGCCCTTCTTTCCTCCGACATACTTCTCAATAGCGGCACGCGCTTCAGAGTAACCCGGAATCGACAAAGTATCATAAATGTGTTCGGTCATTCCCATAGCGTCCGCCTCAAAATCTTCAAACTTCACCTCTATAAGATTTCCTGCCGGGATATCCGCCTTGTCCGCCTCATATTTATGATACAGTTTGGCATATATAGACAAGATGTTCTTTTCCAGTTCTTCATTGCTGATGTCTTGCAGTTTCAAGGGCTGAATCGTATTGGTGAAGAAACTGCGGGTACTTTCGAACACCGTATAGGGATTACGCATCAGATAGATGAATTTTGCATTCGGAAACATCTTCACCAGTTCTTTCACACGGCCGGTATGCGGCGGATTCTTACTCAAGAACTGAGTACCATGCGTATTCCAAAGTGAAATCTTTATCAATTTAACGAAAGTCTCCTCAAAAATTTTCAATTCCGCTTCCGTAATATCATCGAACAACAGATATTTATCTGCATATTCCTGCTGATGCTTCGGTAAAAACCAAAAATTATAATAGGTATAGGGCATCATATTGGCCAATGCAAACTCTTCTTCTTGAGGAAGGTCGACAGCCAGTTCCATATTGTCGGTAGGACGTTTATCCGGCATCAGCCAGCTCATGTTTTTTTTGAAGAATGGTTGCCCCCACATCATCAGATGAGGAAATACCGTCTGGTACGTGGTATTGTAGCCGAAATGCTTGTCACAGGAAAAAACATTGTGGACAAATGTCGTCCCGCTACGCCAATGTCCCAGAATAAAAACAGGATCATGTTCCAATGGTTTATCTGCCAATAGCTTTTCATAACGTTTGTCTTGCAAGGGTGCCAAGGTAGAGAGCAAGCGGCAAACTGCTTTAGTCAAACGATATTTGCTTTTGTAGGCGGCATCCACCTGGCGCCCTCCCGTTATATCCTTAAAAGTTTTCCAATCAGCACCGACCAGTGTATTTATCGGCAGTTTATTGAATTCTAATAGTCCCATCAGTCGTTATTTATTAAGTATTATCTCAAATCCTTGGCGTTCCAACTCCTTCACCGCGCGTTCTATAGCATCGTAATGTTCAGGAGTGATTCCCAGTTTCGGCAAATTCAATACAGGAATGTCTGCCGACAAGTGCATGTCCTTATCCTCTACCCTATCGATAATCATTCCCACAGCACTTGTGTTGTTGGTGATAGGATCTATTAGAATGAAAGAACCGGTAGCCTTGTTCTGCTGATAAGGATCAAAGAACAATTCTTTGGCGGTGGTCAGAACAACACGGGCTATCTGATTTAGCTGCATCGGCAAAGTATCTACTGTCAGCCTTCCATTCTCAATGGATAATTGCTCCATAGTGTTGACATCCACTTTATACTTGATGCTGTCAATACGGGTACGACTCTGATTTGTTGTTTGTTTGATAAAGAATGATTTATTGGCATCCATAGGCTCCTCATCCATCCAAACCAACATCGCCTCAAAGTTACGGGTCATTATAGGCTGATTATCGGGATGCACCAGCATTTCACCTCTCGACACATCTATCTCATCCTCTAAAGTCAAGGTCACAGACTGGGGCGGAAAAGCATAATCCAACTCTCCGTCATAGGTGACGATACTTTTAATACGGGACTTCTTTCCGGATGGCAATGCCATAACTTCATCTCCCTTTCGTACGATACCGGATGCAACCTTACCGCAAAAGCCACGGAAATCAAGGTTGGGACGCAGCACATACTGCACAGGGAAACGGAAATCAGACAAATTATGGTCATTGTCAATATGTACGGTTTCCAGAAAATCAAGGAGTGACGCACCGTTATACCAAGGGGTACGCACAGATTTCTCCACTACATTATCACCGTCCAATGCCGACAAAGGGATACAAGTCACATCGGGTATTCCCAATGGTGCCACGAACTTCTTATACTCACCGACAATCTCATTGAAACGTTCTTCCGAAAAGTCAACCAAATCCATTTTGTTGACCGCAAGCACCACATGCTTGATTCCCAATAAAGAAACCAGAAACGTGTGACGGCGGGTCTGTGTAATAACTCCCATACGTGCGTCAACCAGAATAATCGCCAGATTGGCGGTAGAACCGCCGGTAATCATATTACGCGTGTATTGCTCGTGTCCCGGAGTGTCAGCAATAATGAATTTACGATTGTTTGTTGAAAAATAACGGTAAGCCACATCAATAGTGATACCCTGTTCACGTTCAGCCTTCAAGCCATCCAGCAACAAAGCATAATCTATATGGTCACCTGCATTTCCCATGCGTTTGCTGTCACGCTCCAACGCATCCAACTGGTCTTCATACAGTTTCTTACTGTCAAACAACAAGCGGCCTATCAAAGTCGATTTTCCATCATCAACCGAACCGGCCGTCAGCAACCTTAATAAGTCCTTTTGCTCATCCTTATCCAAGAAAGCCTTTATATCAAGTCTAGAATCCTCCATTCTCTTCGTTTTTAAATCTTAATTTTTAATTGTCAGAAATAGCCTTCACGCTTTTTCTGCTCCATACTTGCATCCTGGTCAAAATCAATGACACGAGTGGTACGTTCGCTCTTGGTAGTGGTCATCATTTCTTCCACAATCTTCTCAATTGTGTCAGCGCTACTTTCTACAGCTCCCGTCAGCGGCCAACATCCCAATGTACGGAAACGCACCATACGCATTTTTATCTGATCGCGGTATTGCTCCGGTAAACGGTCATCATCAGCCATAATCAAATTTCCGTCAATCTCAACGCAGGGACGTTCTTTGGCAAAATACAAAGGAACAATAGGAATATTCTCCAAACGAATATACTGCCAGATATCAAGTTCCGTCCAGTTGCTCAACGGGAATACACGGATACTCTCACCTTTGTGTACGCGTGCGTTGTAGATGTCCCACAATTCCGGGCGTTGATTCTTGGGGTCCCATTGGTGGAACTTATCCCGGAAAGAGAAGATACGCTCTTTGGCACGGGACTTTTCTTCATCACGGCGTGCACCGCCAAAAGCCGCATCAAATTTATATTTATCCAGCGCATGAAGCAAAGCTTGTGTTTTCATCAAGTCTGTATGCACCTTGCTGCCATGGGTAAAGGGCCCTACACCGGCATGAAAAGCCTCCATATTGCTCTCAACAATCAAATTCCAACCATATTTCCTGGCATATTCATCGCGGAACTCAATCATCTCCTTAAATTTCCATTTAGAATCAATGTGCATCAAAGGGAACGGTACTTTACCCGGATAGAACGCCTTTTCAGCCAAGCGTACCATCACTGAAGAATCCTTACCTATACTATACAGCATTACCGGATTCTCAAACTCCGCCGCCACTTCACGGATTATATGAATAGACTCTGCTTCAAGCTCTTTCAAATGGCTTAGTTTATACTCTTCTTTCATTGTATATTATTTCTTCTGAATTCTTGGTAATATAAGTTCTAACAGTTTATTTACTGATTCTTCCAGGCTAAGCACGGATGTGTCCAACGTCAGAGCCGGGTGGACAGGCGCCTCAAAAGGTGCCGATACTCCCGTAAAGTTTTTTATCTCACCCTTGCGTGCCTTTGCATAAAGTCCTTTGACATCACGCCGTTCACACTCCTCAATGGGGGTACTGACATAGACTTCCAAAAAATCATCTGGTCCGATAATATTGGCAGCCATTTCGCGAATATCATTATTAGGACTGATAAAAGCCGCAATGGTAACGATGCCTGTATCGATAAACAGCTTGGATACTTCTGCTATACGACGGATATTCTCTACACGGTCCGCTTCTGTAAAACCCAGATTGTTGTTAATGCCGCTACGGATATTGTCACCGTCCAGAATGCGGCAAAGCAGTCCACGTTTATGCAGTTCACGCTCCAAGGCAATAGCTACCGTACTCTTACCGGAGCCGCTCAAGCCGGTAAACCAAATCATCACACTGTGTTGACCAAGCAATTCTTCTTTGTCTCGCCGAGTCAACATTCTATCGAAAATCGGATATATATTATTATCTGTCATCATTCAATTAAAATGGCCAAATTAATGGAATTAAGAAAATTGAAATTAAGAAAGTGATTATATTTAACGGTAATCCTATCCGTACAAAGTCCGTAAATTTATAATTACCGATACCCTGGACAATCAGATTAGTCTGATAACCGATGGGCGTCGAGAAACTGGCAGATGCCGCCATACAAATTACCACAAAGAAAGGCATCGGATTGACTCCCATCTGTGCGGAAATGGATAACGCCAATGGAAAAGCAAGAGCTGCCGCCGCATTGTTCGTGATGAGTTCTGTAAACAAGTTAGTAATAATGAATACGGCTGCCAACAGCACGTGCGGTCCATAACGGTCGCTCATTCCAATTATATAATGTGCCACCACGTCTGCTACCCCGGAATTAACCATCGCCTTGCTGATAGCAAAAGCGCAGGCAATCGTTATCAGAATATCCCAAGATATGTATTTGGTATATTTACGGGCAGGGAAAATTTTTGTCCATGCCATTATGATCGTAGTTATGGAAACAAAAAAGAACATATCCAGCTTGACATCCGGAAAAGCCTCCTTTACAACCGGAAGTTCGCCGACCGTTGCCCCTGTAATCATCAAAGTCAACAGAAGAAGGGCAAACCAACGCTTGCCTTTGCCCGGCACAGGTTCCGTATCATGACCGTTTGCCAACAATACAAACACCGAGGATTCTCCCCAAGTCTGGACAAAAGAATCATCTGCCGCAATGACCAGCGTATCACCTTCACGGAAATATTCATTTTGCAGATTCCGGGATATACTTTGTCCTCCCCGTTTTATTTCCTTTACCTCAGCTCCATAATGACGCTGAAAGTTAAAATCTCCCAATTTCTTATTGATACCTGGAAAACGGGGACCCAACACAGCCTCTACACGATGTAAATCTCCTGGTTCGTCAGGTTCTTCATCCAGTTTGACGCCATCAGTACGTATATCCGGTAGCAGCTTAGAAGAAAACGCAAACAGATAAATCATACCTGCAACCGCAATGAAGATACCGACTTTGCCTAATTCGAACATCGTGAATCCTTCATAACCTGCTTCCAATATCATACCATGTACTACCAAATTAGTGGAAGTTCCAATCAGCGTACATATACCACCAAGAATCGTAACATAGGAAAGAGGAATGAGGAACTTGGTGGCAGGAAGCTTTACCGATTCCGCCCACCGCTTGATAATAGGGGCAAAAATAACGACCACCGGAGTGTTGTTAAGAAAAGCAGAAATAAAGGAAATGGTTGGCAGCATACGAAGCTGCGCCTTAAAGACGGTAGTCTTGCCTTGCGGAAGCAATTTCTTTATGACTTGCCCCAGTGCCCCCGACTGGCGGATTCCTTCACTGACCAGAAACAGCATTGCAACCGTTATCATACCCTTATTGCTAAACCCTTCCAACATTTCTTTCGGAGTCAGAATACCTGCACAAAGGAACAATACAACAACTGAGAACAGTACCATGCCCGGACGCATCTTGTCCAGAACCAAAGCAATTACCATGCCCAACAGCGCCAACAATACAAACAGGATTTCAAACGTCATACGAGTCGTTATTTTATTTGGAATGTTTGGTTTCCACTATAAACCAAGGATTCAACAAATCTTCTTTATTATACAACAGAGGTTCTTCTTTTCCCGCCTGGTATATCTCTATTCCCGCCGCACGGGCTATGGCATGTCCTGCTGCCGTATCCCACTCCATAGTTGGAGCAAAACGAGGATATACATCCGCCTTACCTTCTGCGACCAGGCATATTTTAATGGAACTGCCACTTGATATCAGTTCTACTTCCGGATGACACCTCTTCATTTCTTCAATGTAAGCCTCTGTTTCCGGTGTAAGATGGGAACGGGACGCTACAATTACAAATGAATCATGCAAGCTTTTTTCCGGCAAACGAACAGCAGAAGCCATTAAGTCGTCCAATGAAGTCTCTTTACGCGCAACCATACCTGTCAGCTTATATGCTCCCAAATTTTCTTCTGCAAAATAAAGTTCTTTCTTTACCGGCAAATAAATGACTCCCATTACAGGAACAGATTTATGAACCAAAGCTATATTTACAGTAAATTCTCCATTACGTTTGATAAACTCCTTTGTACCGTCCAAAGGATCTACAATCCACAAGGTGTCCCAATTCTTTCGTTCAGCATAAGGCAAATGTTTCCCCTCCTCGCTCAGTAAAGGAAATGGAGTACTACATAAAAAATCACTGATTGCTTCATGCGCTCTACGGTCCGCAATGGTCAACGGTGAATTATCCGCCTTACGTTCTATCTGGAAATCTGACGCCGGATCATTGTAAATGGAAAGTATTTTCTCGCCAGCTTTCAAGGCTGCGTCAATTGCATTTAATATATATTGTCGTTCCATAATTATATTCTCTCAAATATAAGTTGCAAAATTAAAAACTTTTTCATCTTAAAAAGTTTCCGCTTCTTGTTTTATAACTTCTTTTAAACGAAAGGGATATATTTATAAGTACTTTTCACAATCAAACGAAAAAGGCAGTAACTTCACAGTTACTGCCCTGTCTTGAAAGGAAAGAAACGCTCCTTTCTTATGAATTACCAAAAAGAATTTTATTAATTAATGCGATACAACAACCACGCACCTTGGAAATCCTTGCGATTGGGGTATTTAGCCTTGAATGCATCACGCGCATCCGCAGCCGAGGCTCTGTCCGCAAACGTACTTACAATTACACGATACATGGCAGCATCCGCATTAAATACCACAAGAGCATCGTATCCTTCCTTATCCAGAAAATTTTTCAAGTTTTCTGCATTTGCTTTCACACCAAAACTACCGCACACGACACTATAGTCTTTCAGACCATTTGTACCGGATACCACAGTCACTTTCTCTTGACGTACACCGGCAGGAGCGCTTTCCACAACTTTAGCCTCTACAGGAGCCGTCACTACGGGAGCCACCTCCTCTACAGGAGCAGTAGTCTGCGGTTCAGCCAGTTCTTGTTGTTTAGCCTTTTCGTATGCTTTTTTATAAGCACTTTCACTTGATTTACAAGAAGAGAATGACAAAGCGATACACACTCCCATTCCCAACACTGCTAACTTTTTCATTTTTCTTATTTTTTTCGTTAATAAATTCTATATCTATTCCTTACTTTTATACAATCAATATTTTCGGAAAACCGATTTTGTACCCTCACATTCCAAGCGCAATACAGAATAGGATAATTCCTCTACTTTAAAAGCACGCTTTCCTTCCGGCCATCCGACGTAAGTACCGTAATTTTTATCATTTATACTTTCAGGCAGCAAATTAATAGAAATTTCATCACCTTTCAAAGAATAATTCCCAAAAAACGTCATTAAGCCACCATCTTTCAACAAACACATCACAGAAAAGCTTCCTTTCTGGAAATTATAGAATACACTATCCTCTTTTTGGGCTGTACCGTCAGCATATAGGTATTGGCGTAACTGCCATTTTCCAGCTAAATCACAACCTCCATTCATGCAAGCTGTTAGTGTACATACACTTAATACTATCCACAGATATTTCACCCTGGTTTTTAAGTCTTTTTTCATTATATTAACCCGTTGGCGGAATTAATTTAAGTTGATA
>NZ_GL882644.1 GCF_000195635.1 Bacteroides fluxus YIT 12057
AAGATGGGGCAAGAGCCATACAATGAGTGCTTACAGGCGAACGGCGAGTATCACATACAGAAATAATAATTATCGTATTCTCAATAATTCCGTAATGAATTATATTAGGAGTATTAACAATATAACGAATTTCTATTTTAGCAGTAGAGAGAGTATAATCCTTCATTCCAATCCGTGGGAAAAAGCCAACGAATCAATATGATTATTGATTTTATCATAAACCTTCAAAGCAACTGTACTATTAAAGCTATCTTCCACGTATTCCACTATAGAAGCTAATGTTTCCTTTGCAAGGCGGGACCAGATTACTTCCATCCCATGCGTTCCTTAATCTAAGAATCCATTTGCGAGTGGGGAGTACAACGTCCCATTTCATAGTCTTCAATAGCCAAGTCAACTAAAGACTGCATTGTATCCTGTGGAATATCCTTCAAATAGTCTTCCGCATTACGTTCTACAGCCCCATAGGCAACCATAGGTTCACTGACCGTTTGTGATTTCTCCACACTTTCTTTATACGGCTTAATTTTGCTCATCGATCTAATCTTTCTACAAAGATACTTGAAGATTCGGAGATGTCCTAATTATCACTCACTAATTTGTGTTTTTAGATATAGTTTCTTCACAAACCGCATATCATGAGTTACCATTATCTTCACTAATTCCGGGAAACTTGTCTTTGTGGGATTCCAGCCAAGCAAAGTCCTGGCTTTCGTCGGATCACCCAACAACTGTTCAACCTCGCAAGGACGGAAATACTTAGCATCAACTTCAACCAGTACTTTGCCAGTCTTCACATCAATACCCTTCTCACTTACACCTTCACCTTCCCAACGAAGTTCAATACCAACCTCCTTGAAAGACAAAGTAGCAAACTCACGAACCGTATGCATCTCACCTGTAGCTATCACAAAATCTTCCGGAACATCATGCTGAAGAATCAACCACATACATTCCACATAATCCCTGGCATACCCCCAGTCACGAAGCGAATCCAGATTACCCAAATACAATTTATCTTGAAAACCTTGGGCAATACGGGCAGCAGCCAAAGTAATCTTACGGGTTACGAATGTCTCCCCCCGTCGTTCACTTTCATGATTGAACAAAATACCATTCACGGCAAACATACCGTAGCTTTCACGGTAATTCTTGGTTATCCAAAAGCCATACTGCTTCGCTACACCGTATGGACTACGAGGATAAAAAGGTGTAGTTTCTTTTTGAGGAACCTCTTGCACCTTACCAAACAACTCCGAAGTAGAAGCCTGATAAATCCTTGTCTTCTTCTCCAAACCAAGAATTCGGACAGCTTCCAGCATACGGAGCGTACCTACAGCATCCGACTCCGCCGTATATTCCGGCACGTCAAAACTAACCTTTACATGACTCTGTGCAGCAAGGTTATAGATTTCGTCCGGCTGAACCAACTGAATGATTCGAATCAGCGAACTGCTGTCCGTCATATCTCCATAATGAAGATTGATCAGACGATCTTTCTTCATGTCACGCACCCATTCATCCAAATAAAGATGCTCGATACGTCCTGTATTGAATGAGGAAGAGCGGCGAAGAATGCCGTGGACCTCATAGCCTTTTTCAATTAAGAACTCGGCAAGGAAAGAACCGTCCTGGCCGGTGATACCGGTAATTAATGCTATCTTTTTCATAAAACTATTCTCTCGTAAATATCAGCTCAAATATCTTTATAAAATACTTCAAAAACAGCAACGGCATGCAAGTCCATATGCCATTTTCCCTACACGCCCTTACTATTTCCTTATTCAAAAGTATGTTGCTTTTAATGGAAGCCGTACTCGTGCCTCCAGTCCTCATCTTCATGAAATCCAAAGGCAAGTATTTCGACTTCAATTTATGGGTATATAAGAAGCGAATCAATAGCTCGTAATCGGCGGCTATCTTGTAATCCGTCTTGTAATATCCAAATTCCTCAAAATATCTCCGGTAAGTGAAAAAGGTGGGATGAGCAGGCATAAAGCCATAACGAAAAAGTTTTGGAAAAAAATTTTTAGAAGAATAATAACGAACCGTTTTATCCAAATTATCCGAATTTACGAAACGCACATCCCCATAAACTGTCTGTACTGCTTCGTCTTGAAAAACATTCACGACTTTTGCCATAACATCCGTACGATGATAGAAATCGTCTGAATTTATGATTCCAACTATATCCCCGGTAGCCATACGTATGCCTTTGTTCATAGCATCGTAAAGTCCTTTGTCCGGTTCACTTATCCAACGCATACGACCATAAAACTTTGGTTCATATTCTTTGATAATACTTACTGTATCATCCTTTGAAGCGCCATCAATAATTATATATTCAATGTTTGGATAAGATTGAGACAAAACGGACTGAATGGTATATCTGAGGCTTGCAGCACTATTAAAGGTGACAGTTATAAGAGAGATGTTCATATCAATGCTTTGTTAAAACAAGCCAATTCAAAGTTTCTTTTATACCTTTTTTTCGTGAATAAGGAGGATTAGGGGCTATTTTATATGTATCAGATAAGTCTATCACATTATCAGTTGTCATGTTCTTCAGCCTGAACGAAGTCATCGGAAAAGCAATACCTGCAAGTTTCAACAAATCTCCACCCCATGCGGCTAAACGTAAAAACCACCAAGGCATTCTTCTTACTTCATAACCTAATTCACCAGCTATTTCATTAGCCCAATCTTCAATATTGATAGGAGGATCATCTCCTATATAAAACACTTTTTGGCTTTCATCTCGTGTATCATTAAACAGAATTTGCTCTATTTGGTAAACAGCATTCCCTACATATCCATAAGTTTTAGTACACCCCTTGTTACCAATATGAAAATATCGATGCGCCATCATCATATCAAAAAAATTCCGATAAGGAACTCCAAACCAAGGTCCCCAAATGGATGTCGGACGTATAATAGCCCAATCACATTGAGGTTTATTATTCCAAACTATTTCTTCCGTTTTCACTTTACTTTCACCGTATAAAGTTGAAGGAGCATAATCAAATTGATTTTTAGGACAATATCCAGTATGACAAACCAACATAGAAGAAGTTATTATTACCTTTTTCAAATTTGATAGTAAGGGCAATATTTTCATCAAATTTTCTACACCAAGAATATTTGCTGAATAATCATTCAAAGATTTTCCGTCAAGATCTGTACGAGCAGCTAAATGAATGATATAATCTGGGGAAAATTCTATAATTTTAGAATTCAATTCAGAAAAAGCGTCTATGTCACAAGAGGTTGTTACAGACTCTAATTTGCTAAGTTTAGGCTTATGAAAATCCAAATTAAGTACATCATGCCCACCTTTAAGCAACGAAAGAATGACATTGGTACCAATAAACCCACTTCCTCCTGTTACTAATATTTTACACATAATTTTATTTATTATAAAATGATAATAATTTGTCTATCGTTACACCCCATGAATATTCTTTTTCAGCCAAAACAATGGCATTATGTCCCATCTCAATATGTGCCTTTTCACTTAGAGTGAAAAATTCATTTAAAGCTTCAATCAAAGGCTCAACACCTATTTCAATCCACCATCCTGCATTATAAGCTACAACATCTTTCCACGGTGCTCCAACAGTCGTTATAACAGGAAGACCATAAGACAAAGCTTCAAGAATCACAATTCCGAAATTTTCGCTATATGTAGGCAAAACGAACAAATCGCATGAGCGCAACAAATTATCCTTTTCTTCACCTTCAACAGAACCTTTAAAAACAAAAAAATCATTTAGTCCTAAATGCGATATTTCTTTCTTTACAATACTAAGATGATTATCATCATCAGGACCACAAATTATAATTTTCCATCCTTCCTTTCTTATTTTGTCCCATGCATATACTAAATTCAGTAAACCTTTTTTAGGGTGAATCCGAGACATGAACAGGATTGATTTTGAATAAATTTTATGTGACAAATCAATATGTGGCAAATCAATTCCCAATGGGATTACCACTATATCCTGTTTAAAGCCTAAGCGCTTAATATCCTCCTTTTCATCATCACATGTAACGTGAAAAGCACTTACTTTATACAAATCTCTTTTTTGATATAAATGCCATGCTAATTTCTTTTTATTTTTTTTATTATTCAATGCCCATGGAGTCAACATTCCATGAGGAGAATGTATAATTTTCACACCCTTTTTATGAGCAAGATTAATAGCTTTATGAACAAGGGGATCCCATAAAGCATGAACGTGAACAATATCAGGATTAAAAGATTGAATAGCTTCAGCCATAAGCATGTCCAAATTTTCAACATAACTCATTCTAAAGCACAGCTTATTGCGTGGAGCTATATAAAGTTTAACATAATCTGGAATTTTTATATTATCATCTTCATTTGTAGACTTCGTCGAAAACAAAGCGACTTGATTACCTTTTTCATGTTGTCTAATTAAAAAATCCACACAGGCAACATTAGCTCCGCCAAATTTAAAAAGGCTTTCTACAACATGTAATATTTTCATTGTATTAAAATATTATTTTCAAATACCAACCTCTATTAAAAACTATTTTTTTCTTCGATAAAAAACGCATGAACAGATCCAAGAATACTAACATTATAAACATATCTGTAAAAGCAAAAATGGACGCACGAGGTATATAAATACTGTTTGCAATGAGAGAATAATAAACAAACATTCTATATTTAGTATCACAGCTTTCCATTCGACTAACCAACACCCCAAACAGAAACATTCCAAATGCTACCCCTACGTAGGAAAAATTAATATACATATCCGCTATCATATTAGTGCCAAGACCATAAGGAGCATTTGCAAAATCGGTAAGGATATATCCAGAATTAACATCTTTCGTTTGTTTTCCTAATAATAAACTTGTTGCAAAAATTCCACCTCCAGGAATAAATCCGAAAATATAAGGAATATATGAAACGCCAAACAAGAGGCTATTCATTGACACATAATCTATGGATTCATATAATGTTCGAGCACAAACTATTAAATCAAGAAATAAAATCCATAACACTTTATCATTTTGAGCCAATATGTCAAGTCCATTTGCAACAACATCAAAAAACGACGAATTATTCAAATTAATTTTAGTTGTTCTTGTAAGCATTAGAATACACATCAAAGCAACACCCACAACTGAAGCCGGTAAAAGATATTTTACTTTTAAGCTACTATAATAAACGTTAATAATGTAAAGCACTGAAAAAAGTAGGTATATCACCTCACTTCTACTACCTATCGCAAGTTGCGCACAGACAAATAATAATAATGATACAAAGTTTAATTTATTAGTATAAATAGAAGATTTCAAATTTTTAATGCCTCCTTGTGCATTATAATAAGAGGCACTATAATGAAAAGACAATACCAAGAGAGAGAGTACCAGCACCATTAAACGTGGATAAAGGTGTACTAATCCACCAGTTACAAAAAGTATTACATACAAAAACACTAATATGGAACAAGTAAAAGACACTTTTTTTGTTAGCTGTACCAAATTATTTTTTAAAGTAGTTGCTTTATAATATTCAGTCTGTTTCGAGGGGAAGACTACATTTCCTAATAAGTAAAAAGATACTCCAACAGAAGCTAGTGAGATTGCGTAACTAATTACTTTTGGATTATATTGAAAACTAAAAGCAGGCAAAAAAGCGTCATTTGGATAGATAAAAGCTGCATGCAGATAATTGACACAAAAGAAAGAGAACAAGAATAGTGTATCAAAATTGAAAAAACCGTTTTTCTTTATCTTATATATCAAATACGGAATAACATATAGACAAAAAGCTGCAATGTTCCACCAACAATAACTATGAGAATAAACCTGAGGCGAATACCATAACAACAACAATGAGACAATGCAATAAGAAGAAAAAAATAACTTAGTAATCATTCTTTCCTAATTTTTCTCACTAATTTCAAAACAAAATAGACTGATCGGTAACAATGCCAATCAATAAACTGCAACAAGAATTTATGATGCAATTCCAAATCCGCATTCCAATACTTAAGATCCTTATAGAGTCCTGCTATATATTCGTAGCAAGATATGTCAGATGCATATAGAAGAGATACTTTATTATAAAGCTTTGAAAGCATCACAGTAGAAGCGAAATCTTCAGAATCAACAATTCGTAAAAAGTAATCAACCAAATTATCCTCCACTTTCTCTATACATTTCACAGCACCCAAATTCACATTAGAAGTATATGAGGTCGGAATATCTTTTACATAATTATAAAGCGGAAGAGGCACATATTCTACTTTACGAGAGCAATACGCCACTTTTGGTGTTATTAAATAGTCCTCACCTTGATTTAATCCTGTTACTGCAAAAATCCCGTTATCAACAACTACACATCTTTTTATTAATTTTCCAATAATATTGGGAATAGTTCTACGTTTAAGCAATAATTTTGCATACTCTTTAGGATTTGAAACATAATTCGTTCT
Organism: Bacteroides fluxus YIT 12057; assembly: GCF_000195635.1. Lineage (GTDB taxonomy): Bacteria > Bacteroidota > Bacteroidia > Bacteroidales > Bacteroidaceae > Bacteroides > Bacteroides fluxus. The sequence goes on from NZ_GL882644.1 coordinate 6,474, forward strand.
AAGTATCTTATTATAATCAGAATAAACTATTTGATAATCAGAAAGAACTAAATCAGCATCAGAACAGACGGCCTTCTCGTAAAGCAATTGAATCGCATTTAATTCTAAATAATCATCACTATCCACATGAAGAATGTATTCACCTGACGAATTTTTAATAGCAGTATTGCGTGCTTCTGCTAACCCTTTATTCTGTACATGGGCAATAATTTTCACATTTTTCCTATTAGGATATTGAGATAATACGTACTCAAGAATTTCCACACTATCATCTGGCGTGCAATCATTTACAAAAACAAATTCAATATCTGCAAATGTCTGATTAAAGAGAGTATGGGCACATCTCTCAATATATTTTGAAACATTATATATTGGGACTAAAACACTAACCTTACACATAAAACATGAAATAACAAAAATAAGAACAGTAATCTATTCACACTATATTTTTTCAACTTTGATATATGTATTATTCTTTCTAATTTCGTCTCGGCTATTAGTTCTTGCAGATTTTATTTTACATCTAAACAGATACAAGAAATCATATATTCCATTTATCGGATGAAGAAGAAAGTATTTTAATACATATCTTAAATATAATATAAATGAGATTTTACGAAGTTGAATAATGTATCTCAATGCACATACATGTTCTTTCACATTATGCTCTTTATAAAATCTATTTATATTCATATCAACCATAATACGACACAGCAACACTCTTTTTGAATAAGTATATTCAAGTGAACCAGATTGCACTGTTATCACATACATTACAAAAGGGTCAGCAGCAACAGATTTTGCATAGTAACCTGTTTTTATTGAAAACAAGGCATCATTTGCCGCAATGACTTCATCGAAGAAAATCAGTTTATTTTCTACCAAAGAACGACGTATTATCTTGGAAACCGGAGAAGTGCGAATGTATCTATACAAACGAAAATTATTTTCAGATATAGCTGCATTCATACATTTTTTGTCGAATAAATGACGCATAGCTACCATTTCAGTCTCTGTATAAACACTTGTAGTTCCAAAAAACACTATATCATAAGCAGATTCTTTATATTTATCCAAATGAAAAATAAAACCTTCCGTAAAATAATCATCTGCATCTGCAAAGAGTAACCATTTACCTTTCGCATGTTTTAAACCCACATTACGGGCATATCCGGCACCTTTGCCTTCTTTTGTAAAAAATACTTCAGTATTGTTTTCCCCTATACCCGGAAAACAAGAGAAATCAACTTTAGACAAGTCACTGTTGTCATCTACGACAATAATTTGTACATCATCCCTATGAGGAATTGAATCCAAACAACGACGTAACAGATTAGGGCTATTTTTATGTGGGATAATTATAGAATAAGTATATATATCCATCCCTCCTAAAAGTTTACAGTCTTCCATCAACCATATCCCTATTCAAAATACTCTTCACATCATACACTACACCGTTCTCACCCTTCAAAAATGACCTCACATCAAAAGATACAAATTCCTTGTGGGCTACCGCCATCACTACGACATCATATTGACCTTTCAGTTCATCCATAGAACCATTAGTGAGAGTTAAGCCATATTCATATTGTACTTTTTCAGCATTTGCCCAAGGGTCATATATGGTAATATTGGGGGTATATTCTTTTAAGGTATGATAAATATCAATAACTTTTGTATTACGCACGTCAGGACAGTTCTCCTTAAAAGTGAAGCCAAGAAGCAAAATTCTGCTATCTTTCACCAATACACCTTTCTTGTTCATTAGTTTTATAACTTGACTACCTACATAGTCACCCATACCATCATTTAATCGACGAGCTGCAAACATCACGCGCGGAAGTACACCATAAACCTGGGCTTTTTGAATCAAATAATAAGGATCCACGCTGATACAGTGTCCACCCACAAGCCCGGGTTTCAACTTGATAAAATTCCATTTTGACGCAGCTGCTTCGATTACATCATTCGTATCAATACCCATTGCGTTGAAGATCTTCGCCAGTTCATTCATGAAAGCAATGTTTACATCACGTTGTGAGTTTTCAATGATTTTCGACGCCTCGGCCACCTTTATGGAAGGAGCTTTATGCGTACCGTTTACCAAAACAGAATTATAGATGCTATCCACAATATCAGCAGTCTCAAGATTAGAACCAGAAGTCACCTTCTTTATCTTTTCAACCGTATGCTCTTTATCTCCCGGATTGATACGTTCGGGAGAATATCCTGCAAAGAAATCTACATTGAATTTCAAACCCGATACACGTTCAACCACCGGTATACACTCCTCTTCTGTTACACCTGGATAAACCGTAGACTCATACACTACAATATCACCTTTTGAAATAACTTTTCCAACAATCTCACTTGCACCCCACAATGGTCTTAAATCAGGGCGGTTATTTGAATCTACAGGTGTAGGCACAGCAACTACATAGAAATTACACTCCTTTATTTCATTCAGATCTGTGGTACACACAAACCCATGATTATAAATAGCATCCCGAAGCAACTCATCAGAAACTTCCAGAGTAGCGTCATGACCTGACATTAAATCATTTACACGCACTTGATTCATATCAAAACCAACAGTCTGATACTTCGTAGAGAAAAGACGGGCTAAAGGAAGCCCTACATAACCGAGACCGATTACGCAAATTTTTATTGAATCCATTGTTTAGTGATTATTTTCTATATTGAATAATAGTTATTGATAACTATAAATATTGAAGCCCTCTATTTTGTAGATGATATATGCTTACATATAACTATAATATCCATCTTCATGATTCATAAAGATGCCGGTTATACATTCCATCTCGTTATCTTGCAACATACCTTTTATAAAACCGGAAATAACCGTACTCACTTTTCCTTCATAAGAAGTATCAAATGCAGCATTGTAATAGCGTATTTTCTCCGCATTTATTTTTCCACCAATTTGTATGCATTTCAATAAATCTTCTTTGGTAGAGCAAACGGGCATTAATTCATTCTTGATATACGAATACCAATCCATTACAGGATTCGTTGAGAAATTATAAAGTACAGACGGCGTTTTCATTAAATTTGCATCCAGATGGATGCCCGATTCATTGGCTACCAGTAGACGCAATTTTGCCACAAACTCGAATGAGTTTTCTTTAGTAGGATAAGATATAACATAGCCCGCTTTGGCCAAATCATTCCAAACCGGCATCTGCTCCATGGAGGGATGAGGGCGAATTATAATTCTCTCATTCAAATTGTCTGATAAATACGCACACAAGTTCTTCAGAATATCAATATTATCCAACTCGTTAACAGCAATACCTATCGCTTTTTCATCTCCTTTTTTCAAGTTGTTTATAATATCAAAACGTGGGTTTCCTGAAAGAAATACCTTACCCATTATATGACCGATCAACCTATATTTTTCAAAAGAGTCTAATCCGTCCAGAAAAGAATAAGAAAAAAGCAAGCTGGGAAAATTCCCATTAACTGAAGCATGCTGCGTATATAAAGTTTTTATGTGATAGGATGCGGCCAATTCTATCAGACAACGGTTCACCAAAATATGATCGTTTGCAAATACAATCACTTTCAGCCGGCTATTTTTTTTCAACAGTTGGTCAATGGTGATGTAAATGCCATAAGCCAAAATAAAATCATAGAAAAAATACCTTACCAATGGTCTGTCTTGTTGGTGCACTTTCTGATATTCCTTATGAAAATCAATCAAATGAAGCATAGAGTGAAAGTAGATTTTACTATAAGGAAGCTGCTTGCCAAAATCGTCAAGCATGGTATAACTATCATTTGAGAAGTTATCACATATAGGTCCTAATGCCTTTTTGTTGTTTAAAGTAGGCGCTACAAAAAGTAACTCTTTGAAATCTGGAAGTTTCCACCTAAAAGACACCATCTTATACAAGAAATGAATAAAAAAAGACACGTAGCAACTTGCCAAACTACGAGGTGAATGCACCAAATCACGGCAAGCAGAAAATTTGATAGCATTCAGCTTCATTATATCTACATGAGTGTATTTCATATTTCTATCAATGAAATTTACATTCGGATTTCAAACGATTATAATGTTCTATATCACGATATTTTATAACTTTGGCAGGATTGCCCCCCACAATAGCATAATCCGGAACATCTTTACAAACCACAGAACCCGCAGCCACAATAACTCCCTCGCCAATCGTTACATCACCAACAATGGTCACTCTATTTCCCAGCCAGACATTATCGCCAATAACAACTGTTTTATACACATAGCTTTCATCATAAGGTATCATATCCCCCTCATAATTATGGTTTTGAGTAATAATCATGCATTCAGTACCCGAATGAAAATTATTTCCAAATTTTACTGTACCTCTACCTACAACATCCATCCCATTAAAGTTACAGTTATCTCCAAAGTAGATTTTACCACCAAATACACATTTATAATTAATTTTCAGTCCTTTGCCGCATGAAACCGCACCCCTCCGGGCACTTGAAGTATATTTTCTACGACAGAATTCATGACACAAAGAAGACACTTTACAATAAATCTTTCTCAAGATATTCAACAGCATAAATTTGATATTTTCCATAAAAATAAGTGTTGGGCAAGACTATTTCTTCTGCTTTTTAATTATCCATAATACACTAACTGCAAATAATAAAGAAACTAAAAGTTTTACCGGTACAGGGCATTCCACTATTACATACGCAACTATAGTAAGAGTAACATGTAGTAATAAAATCACCTTAAAAGGGTATTCAACCTTGGATTTACTTCGAAAAAATCTTGTGAAAAATCCCGAATATCCCATATAAATAGCGGCGATGTAATAACCTACCATAACACCCCATATAGAATAAAACGGAATCAAAAGACAATATAATCCTAATGCTATCAGTCCGGAGATAAAAGTCACCTTCAACAAGGTAGTTGTATTCTCATAATAGAAAAAAATATTGGTTACTGCCACATACATAGGTCTATAATTCAAAGCCATCACAAACAAAATGATATACGGATAAGTAGCGGCCAATTCTGCATTCGAAATTAACAAAGAAAAAATCTCCTTACTCCACACTGCAAAAAGGAATGTACACACATAAGTCAATCCCAAATAAATATAAATCAGGGAACGGGCTTTCAATTCATTCCTTTCGCGAATCTCCGTGAGTGTCATAGGATTTATGGCTTGATTAATAGCAGCAATCCATGAATCAAGCAGCCCTCCTATTTGCAACACAATGTTGGCTTGTCCAAGAGTATTTATCGGACATGAATAAGCATTCATCACCACTTTACTCGAAGCGTTCATTAAAAAACTTGTATAATAATGAGGCACAGTAGGCAAAGAAACTTTCAGATATTTAAAGATGGTCCTCCGTTTGAAATTCATGATAGGAGTCAATTTCAATTGAATATTCACTGTGTACCAATAAGATGCATTCATAATAAAAGTACCGATAAACGATCCTACATACCACCCCAAATATCCCAATCGGAAATGAACGACCAATAAATAATTAGCAAAAACAGTGACAATGCCAGCTATCATAGTCCTTATAACTACCGGCAATGCTTTCATGTTCAAAACATAATAAGAATTACCTATAATGGCTGTGGCACCGAAAAAGACGTTCGAGAAGTTAGTTAATAAGATAATCCACCACTTATTGTCGGCAGCTTCTTCCGGAATAATAAAATAGAGGATAATTCCTTGCAACAAAGCAAACAAAACCATCCAATATTGTAAAAACCCATAGATTTCGCGCCACAATATTTTATATTGGAATTTGCTCCGAAAAAAAATCACCGATAAGACGGTCGTAAATCCCAATGTTGACAGAGCCGTCAATCCCTGTGTATAAGCATCTATCGTACCTGCTATTCCATAGTCTGTTGCTGTCAGATATTGTGTCATCACAGGCAATAAAAAAACAGATATTATCTTAGAAGCATAAGGAGCCAAACCGAAAAAGAGAGTATTTGTAAATAATTTTTTCAGCATCGAACAGAGAGCTTGCTAATATACATTGTTTTTGATTAAACTTTTTTGTCTCTTCTCACTCTCAGCCATTCTTCCAAACCTTCCAAGAAGTAAAAGAATAATGACTCGTAGGCACTCAGCCTTGCATCGTCCGTTAGCGTCTAATTTTAACATTTGTTATTGCTCTAGTCCGATTGTCAAGGGTAATAAATGTTCATAATCCCTACGTCCTTTAACAATTTCACTGAAAAATCTCTTGAAATAATCAAGCACAGACACAGCCTGCATCCTGCAAGTGGAGATGCTGGTATGATATACCGCTGAGACGCAGGCCATCTTGTCACTTCCAAAGAATAACGAGTTCTTACGCTCACCCGCCAATGGACGAATAAAACGTTCGGCAATGGAATTGTCGGTTGAGTAAGAGCCGTCGTTCAAGTAGGCGAACAACTGGGTCCAAAAAGTATTCATAAGATAAGCAATCAAACCGCAGAAATAGGTAGAGCCTTTCTCCAACCAGTTGGTCAGGCTCATACGGCTCAAATGCATCGACTCACCGGATAATCTGTACATTTCACGATAAAGCGGAGTGTCCAGAACATATTTGTTGAAAGCAAGATAAGCCGGAAAAGAACCGGAAGCGTGCGTTCCCGGAACAACGTCAATGATTGCAGGATGCCCACTGAAAGGGAAATAGCCTTCATGGATTTTCCCGTCCGATGTCTTATAGCGGATGACCTCGTAATCACGTTCGACAAGCCCGCTTATCTGCTCATAGGCATATTTACGGAAACGTTTGATGATTTTTGCACCTGCGGGCAGTTGCCGGATATCACTGTCATGACAAACCGTATTGTCGGCACTCATGGTACGGTAAGAAAGTCCCTGCCGATAAAGACGGGCTTCTTTTGATTTGGCTTCCACGTTCTCTTCCCGTGCATGAGCCTCACCTGGCTGCGGCAAGGAGGAATCGAGGGAGTGGGGAGTGCCATCGAAATCATCCTTGTCACGTGTATGGTCTTCTTCGACCGACCGCTTCTTTTTATGGATTCCTTTTTGGCTCTTACCAACATAAAGGTTCTTATTACGGACTTTAAGCCGCAGTTTAGTCCTGCAATATCCAACATAAGCCCTCCAGTTTCTCCACTAAGCTTTTCAAACCTTCGTAGCTCAAATTTTTCTGACTGATATGAACACCATTGCTCATGCGGATATCCACCAGGATTCGAAGTTCAGTATGACAAGAAAGCCGAGGAGCCGATTCGGACTTTTGTTCCGGGATTGGTGAAGGACTTTCCGGCATTTCTGATTCCGTTGAGAGAGCACCCAAAACCTGAACAAGAATTATCTTCTTCCGGGTATCCTTGTACCATTTGGGAAATAGGTTATAAGGAACTTGGTGAACATACAAAATTTCTCAATAGAAACACTCGCAGGGATACCTTCCAATTTATAGCGCAAAAATAGACGCTCAAAATCATTGTAACTATACATAAACCTGGCTTTTGATTTAACGAAAGCAAAGTTCTGGCTTTTATATCGGTTATCCTATACGTCATTTTTGGACGCTAACATTTCACGCCTAATTCAAGGATGCATACTATCAAATTTGCTTTATTGCTGCATAGCACTTCCTTAAAGCAAGATGCCGATGAATACTAAAACCATTTTTATTCACCCCGTCTACATCATGATATTTGCCTACATATATCCTGTCTCCATTATGGTCGGTATCATTACACCAAATAAAATCATGATGCCACAATATCTCTTTTTTTGCATAATAATAAGCAAAAAAGGTATAGACACATAAGATTGCAGTGGGGAAGTTTATATGTTCTTTCAGTAATTCTGTAGGCTGAACTGCACGAGAACTTTCTATTACATTTTTCCTTAACAGATACCAACGAAGTTGCAAGGAATCATGAATAAACTCTTCATTCATATACCAGTCCTGGTTATAAAAGCAAGGTTCAGAGATAGCTGAATTCATCCCGAAACATTCGCGAAAATTAGCTATAGAAAGTTTTGTTCCCTCCAATTCGGAAATACCCAATATCAGAATATAATCCTTTGAGTATTTTTTTAAATCGTCTAATGAATATTGTATCTCCGGCATTTGAATGGAAGAGAAGAGAAATCCCATTCTTTCAAAAAGAGGCTTCAATTCATCCGAACCGATAAAATTCGAGCCAAACAGTAATTTAGCCTGTTCTATTGTAGTTCTTTCCATTTTTGATAATCTATTGCTTCAGTATATGTAGCCAAATGTCCTAATTGAGAATATTTCTCAATGCGAATAAATTCCTGCTCCAAGCGTCCAAATCGGACACCCCATTCTGATTCTTTAAACCACCCCAAATTTCTTACAGGAGCATTGTAAAGGATTATACTACTCTTCTTATCCAACGTCTCACGCAAAAAAGTCAGATAGGCACGGTATTGATGTTCATGACTGGCGACCAATACCAACCGTTTCCAGCCGTTTTCCATTGCCATTTTCACTACTTCGACAGCCTGTTCCCTTGTATTCAATGACTTGTCTTCATGTACAATAGCGTCTGCAGGAACACCTTCCTTTAATATATAAGGCAGTACATCCGAAAAGGGGAAACTTCCGTATTCATAATCAGTAATATTGCCACTAAATACTATTTTGGCGGCAATACCTTGATCATAAAGTTCCACAGCCTTCTGATAACGATTCAAACCATCCCCTTCCAACAAAATGATTACATCGGAGGATTTCAAGATATCATTATCGACCACCGCTATAAATTTTTCACGCTCGGTCATCATCAGAAGTTATTCCAAAACAACGGCTGCCCTTTCGCTATATCTTCTTTACATTCTTTACCGATAATTACCGGCTTGAATTTAGGAGGTATGCCCAAAGCGGGACGAAGCACATCTATATCTTCAGCAGTCATTATATGCCCCTTTTTAATATCCTGTTTAGCATACAGACAACGGCGTTGTACATAGACCGTCTCTCCTTCTTCAGCAACCACCTCTTTACGGGTACTGCCCATAGCGCGTTCTACTTCACGAATGGAATCAACCATAAATTTAAAATTCTGAGGTTCCATCGAATGCGGATGATCGGGTCCCTTGTCATTCCTATTCAATGTAAAGTGCTTCTCAATGACACGTCCGCCGACAACTACGGATGCCAAAGCGACCACATGCCCGGGCGCATGATCGGAATAGCCCGTCAAGACATCAAAAGCGGACTGATAAGTCTTCAAGACATTAACATTGGCACTTTCTATTTTAGACGGATAATTGGTTATGCATTGCATCAGCACCAAATCCCTATTTCCCGCTGCCTCTATGGTACGGACAGCTTCATCTATTTCGGCCATGGTAGCGTCACCCGTAGCCAGCATCACCGGTTTTCCCTTACGGGCAATATAGTCCAGCATTTCAAGCCAAGTGAGATCACCCGAACCAATTTTAATAAAAGGAACATCCAAGTCAGCACATAAATCTACAGCTTCCTTGAAATAGGGAGAAGTGGAAAAATCAATACTCACAGCTTTACAATAATCCGCAATTTCCTTATGCCACGCAATAGGAAATTCAGCATCTTTAAACACATCGCTTACGGTACGCCCCCAAGAACCATGTACGCCTTTCAATTGCATGTGGGAGAATCCTCCCTCCGACACAATGCGTGAAGTAGAAAATGTTTGGAACTTCGCACAGTCTGCTCCCGCCTCCTTCGCGGCATCAATCAGTCGTTTGGCTTTTTCAATGTTGCCGTCAAAATTAGCTCCTATTTCTGCGATGAAATAAGTGGGATAGGTATCACCTATCATCTTATCGCCAATCCTTATTTCTCTATTAAAGAATCCCATAATGTATTATCTTGTAAATTGTTCGATCGTTTTATGAAGGACTTCCGCCTGTTTCCTGGCTTCATCCAAATTCCAATAGTTAGTCTTCAACTGCACCATACGCTTCTGTAAATATTCCGCATTCGGACAAAGGTTGGCATCATACTTCTGCCATACTCCGGGCATATGCTGTATTTGGTTCTGAAACAAAGGTTCGTTATACGAGAGTTTCCAAGCTGCATAATACCCGTCACCTCCGTTCGACTGGAACAGGTCACGAAAAGCGTACCAGTCCTTTTCGGGGCAATCTGTATCCAGCACCATACTGTATGACCAGTATGAATTAACATAGCCTTCCGGCTCTGCCTGCCTTTTCAATAGCTTCTGGTTTTTAATGGCTTCATCAAATATCTTTGCTACTTCTATACGATTGTTTATCAATTCATCGACACGTTCTAGCTGCCCCAAGGCACAGGCGGCCTGCAACTCTGACATACGGTAATTGAATCCTAATGAGATATGACGGCTATACTGAGGATCTTGAATATCATTTCTGGTAATCTTCCCTTGCTTGGCGCTTACACCGGCATAACCCAAACAATTAAAGCGACGAGCGTTATCTGCCCATTCTTCCTTGTTACAGAGGAGCATCCCCCCTTCACCAGCAGTCAAATGTTTGCTTGCCTGAAAACTAAAGCTGGAAAAATCACCAAATTCACCGACATATTTACCCTTATACTTTCCAAGATAACATTCCGCATTATCTTCAATAAGATATAAATTATGGCGCTTACAAATATCCAGGATCTTGTCATAATCCGGAGCCAGACCGAAAAGAGAAACTGTCATGATAGCCTTGGTCTTGGGGGTGATTACTTTCTCTATACTTTCGCCAGAAATCTCAAACGTATCCAAATCACTGTCAGCAAACACAGGTATTGATCCGTTATGCAACACTCCAAATGAAGTACTGCTCATGGTCAAAGCGGGTACAATCACTTCATCGCCGGGCTTGATACCCAAAGCTGCCACAGCCGTATGCAAGGTGGCTGTACCGTTACAATGCCCGATAGCATAAACCTGATTAAACTTCTTTGCAAAAGCAGCTTCCAATCTGTTGTTGAATACAGAATTCAAAGAAGTTGCAAAAGCGTTATCCAGAACCTGATTCACATAATCACGTTCCAATTGACTGATTCTTTCCATAATTATACTGATTTATACATTTCACTTCGAGCTACATCAGAGTTTATATTTTCTATTTCGGGATGTTCTTTAAGTAGCTGAAGAATATCATCCATGTGAAATATCTCTGAATCATTCTTATACAAGGATAAATATATACGGGTTACCATCTGAAAGTCTTTCTCCGTGTCAACTGTCCAACGCAAATAAGACAAATTCTTGTTGTTGGAGAGATTAAACATCTTAAATTGTTCTGGATTACGATAAATGTATTGGGTCACGTGCTCCCTTTCAAAGTCACTCGTAGAAAATCTTTCCTCCCTATCCAAAGTTTCTTTGGTAAACACTTCTATATCCAGTCCTTCAGGATAAGAAGGGGGACAATTGTTGCAAACGAAATCATATTTTTTTTCTTGCAGTTTATTTACAGCCTCATCAATAAGAAGAGGTTCTTTAAAAGGATCATCCGCAGTTATTCTAACAATCACATCCGCCTTTGAATAATTGGCAGCCTCATAGTAACGGTTCAGCACGTTACTTTCGCTCCCGCGAAAAACATCCACTCCATTTTCTTTAGCCCAATTGTACAGTTTATCATCCAACGGACTCTCTGTTGTTGCCAGAACGATATGATTTAGCGAACAGGCATGTTTCAAACGATTGACCACATGCCAAATAAAGGGTTTGCCACACAAATCAGCAAACACTTTATTAGGAAAACGAGTTGAACCGCAACGTGCCTGTATGATAGCTACAACCTTCATTTTACTTCAAAATTCGGATCTACGTATTTACGTATGTTCTCACGCATGGACTCGACGGTTTCCCATTCCGTATTGTTGTCTGAACTATAATGAAAACCTTCCGGAACAGGCACTGCATGATGGTGTTGGATATATTCTTCCTTATTATGTTTATCAGATACGGAAGGAAGAATCACATAATATCTACCCAAGTCAATAGTGTCGAGAGCATCGGTTACGGTAATCATCTCTTCATGCAATTTCTCTCCCGGACGAATACCAATTTCCACCTGCGGCAGATTGGGAGCAATGGCAGTAGCCACATCCTTAATGTGATAGGAAGGAATCTTCGGGATAAAAATCTCTCCGCCCAGATGATGGCCGATGGCGTACATAACGAGAGCAACACCGGCTTCAAGAGAAATATTGAAACGGGTCATGCGCATATCGGTAATGGGAAGTTCCTTTGCACCGTTGTCACGCTTATTGATGAAGAATGGTATCACGGAACCGCGGGAACCCATCACATTGCCATAACGTACCACAGAGAACTTGATATCTTTTGAACCACTGATATTATTGGCCGCAGTGAACAGCTTGTCAGAGGTCAGTTTGGTGGCACCGTAAAGGTTGATGGGTGCGCAGGCCTTGTCGGTGGAAAGGGCAACCACATGCTTGACCCCTGTAACCAACGCTGCCTTTATCACATTCTGCGCACCGTGCACATTCGTTTTGATGCATTCCTCCGGGTTGTACTCAGCGGTATCCACCTGCTTGATGGCGGCGGCATGGATAATCACGTCCACCCCCTCGCAGGCACGGGTCAGACGTTCGAGGTCGCGGACGTCACCGATAAAGTAACGCATCTGCGGATATGTCCTCTCCGGATACTTCTGCTTCAATTCGAACTGCTTCAGCTCATCGCGGGAGTAGATAATGATTTTCTTTACCTGCGGATAATCACGAAGGATGGTTTCCACAAACTTCTTGCCAAAGGAACCTGTTCCTCCGGTAATCAATACGGATTTGTTATTAAGCATTATAATGAAATTTTTTATTCGTCAACATATTCCCACGGATAGGGATTATCAACCACATTCTGAAACTCTTCGACAGCCTCCTGCTGTTGGGAAGTGAGTGAGACAAAATCCCAAGAAGCGATAATGGTACGGGCTTCGTCTGCTAAAGGCTCGTCGAACACTTCACCATAGCAAGCGGTAAGCAGACGGAGTTTCAGCAACGAGGCAGGAAGGATATCAAGAATATCCCAACAACGATCCAAAACATTCTGGACATGATCCTGCCTCTCACCGTGGTCAATGAATGATGCACTGTAACCCATCAGAAGAGCGAGGCAAACATTTGCCTGTTCTTCAACTGTATCCCCTTTGGCACCGGAATTGTACAAAGCAGTAGTCAGACAGTAAACTTCACCGTTACGACGGGACAGGTCATCACTATAGACAGGACTACCGTCCATACCCAAATACATCAAATCGTGCGCCGCACGCTGAAGAGTGATTGCTTCTTCGGAAAGAGAGGTGTTCATTTATGATTTATAATTTATGATTTCAGATTTAAAAAGAGAGCGGATGCTTCGCTACGCTCTGCATGACAAATTGTATATGTTAGCTATTGGATAACTTCTATAAGATCCGGATGGATGGTAGCCATGGCAACGGCAATGACACCCTGTATCGCAACGATTACACGACGGTCACGGGCACCTTTCACTTTCAGGAAAACACCCTCCTGCCCTTCGAAATCACCACCTGTAACACGCACTTTGGTGCCCTTCGACAAGTTAAGTTCTTCAGGCTGAAAGTACAGGAGATGATCGTTATAAGTACCGGCAACGGCAATGAAGCGCTGCATCTCGTTGTCGGGGATGATAATCTTCTCACCGCTACGGGTGTCGGTGATGTATTGCAAATAGGCAACCTGGGATTTGACACGCTTTAAATCGGAAGGACGAGCATGTACAAAAAGCAGGTTGTGGATAACAGGAACCAGAGCACGGACTTTCTTGCCTTTCTTGATACTGATCTTGTATTGCATGGGGACGAAACAGCCCAGATGCTCCTTTTCGAGCAGCCGCATGGCATCAGGCTCTCTACGGTAAGTGGCACGCATAGCATACCATATTTCGGTCTCTCTCTCCGTTTCCATGCTATAATATTTTCAGAAAAGGGTGTTCCTTCGGGGCTTTGAACGCCTTGCATACACTTGGTTTTCAATCATTTGCGAGCATTTTATGTAGAATACGGCAAGCTTTATGCCCCTCTTGCCAACTGATTCTCTGTAGTCGTTCATTACCGTACAGGTAAAAAGCTATAAACGAATGAATTAAAGGCAAAAAGCGTTCAATAGACGTTCGTTTTAAAAACGTCAAAATATTTCATTCCCATAAATATTAAAAAGCATCAAAAGGAAAATATATTTAAAATATTCTTTATTGGTCTTTATTCGCTTACACACAAATATTTAAGTGCAAAACAAAAAGACTTTTCGAAATATTTTTATTAAACATTTTGGTGGTTTCAAAAATCCCCTTTATCTTTGCGTCTATTAAACGAACGTTTAAAAAACGCTTTTCACCATTCGCATTTTCGCCTATATATCAACACATTGCACTAAATTTTCTTTATTTTCAAAGCAATAATATCTATAACTTATCCGGCACTTCTTTTGCAACAAACTAAGGATCATCTATTTTTGCAAATTTACAATTTATCATATTTTAAATTTACGCTTAAATTATGCAAATTATGGCTAACAAAAACATGCCGGAAGGCAAGGAATCAAACTCAAAAAAAACGGATGTGAACAAGAAGTAACATCCAGTAAAACAAACCGTAAGTCTAAAGCCGGAAGACCTGAAAGCGGTAAAATGAAAGGCATAGATTTCCGCCACAGACATGAAGTGATGGCAGACATCATCAGGTGGTGGGAAAATGGATATTGGGTGACAGAAGGTACTGCCAGTATCAAAACCTTGTCAGACTGGGCTGCGGAAAGATTCCTGTTCCTATCTGTTACAGGAAAGCCTCTATCCTACAACACAATAAAGCAAGAATTCGGGGAAGTTTGGCGAGACTTGCAACTACTTAAAAAAGAAAATAAAGGAAGTAAAGGGAGAGTATAAAAACAAGAAATATCCGTACAACAATTAAAGATGAACACCCTAATGACAATTGTGCATAACTTTGTCACGCTTTAGCAAAGATCAAGCCACACACCTGGAAAGATGCCGCTTCCTCCGAGAACCGGCATCTTTCTTTTTTTAGCATGACTGAAACACCTACTAAACAGAATCTATTTATCAATTTAAACAACTACAAAATGAAAAAGTTAACAAAACCCGTTTCACTTCACGAAGCTCTGAGAGAACTATGGAAAGTACAAATCATACTTAAAAAAGGGTACACCGAATCATGTGCCTCCTGGATGGCGCAGCGTATCGAAAGTCTCATTGACCACATGCAGTACGGCTATGCACTCGTTGCTTATTACAAACAAGACGGGACTTTCAAACTGGTAAAGGCAACCCTAATACCATACGAGGCCGGGTTCCGCAGGAAATATGAGATTGCAAGAGTAACAAGCACCCTCGTATTTTGGGATGTGGAACAGCAGGCCTGGAGAAGCTTCCAACTGGCAAACTTTTTGGAATGGAGACCCATCTGCTGAAAGTGAAAAATGGAAAATGGAAAGTGGAAAATAAAAAAACAATCACTGAAGAAATGGCGATGACATACGGGGGAATGCTATATTTCCCCCTCAAAGTGAATATCTTTGAGGAAATAGCAATAGAATTGGTAGAAGCCAAATTCGGCTTGAAAGGTACAACGGCGGTGATGAAACTCTTGTGCAAAATATATAAAGAGAACGGCTACTACCTGAAATGGGACGAAGAACAATGTACGCTCTTTGCCAACAAGGCCGGAAAGGACATCAGCGAAGAAGAAATGCAGGGGATAGTTAGGATTCTAACTGAGAAAGGATTCTTTGATCTCGCAACTTATCAAGATAAACAGATACTGACCTCCCTTGAAATACAAAAAGTATGGTTGGAAGCCACCAAAAGAAGAAAGAGAGACCCGGCTGCACTACCCTACATGTTGGTGAAAACGGAAGAAAAGAAGGAGGACAAAGGCGAAGACGCTCACAATGAAAACAGCAATTGCACGCAAAATGAAGGAAATTGCATACAGCCTGCTGACAATTTACCCGAAAATGCATGCAATTCCGGACAAAGCAAAGTAGAGCAGAGTAAAGCAAACGAAAGTAAAGCACTTCCCCCTTCAATTCCCCCGAAAGGGGAAGGCGGAGGGAAGGAGTTTTTTTCGTCTTTCGACATTCCGGGATATGCCTACAACAAAAAGACGCATAACTTGGAATGCCTGATGCTGGAGCTAAAGCAACTGCACATCACAGATGCAGACGAAGTGCAAAAGATCCTGCGCTTGTCCGATTATGGCAGGTTAGGGGGAACTTTCTGGAAAATTGTCCATGACACAAACTGGAACAAGGTAAACAGTAAAGGAGGATATATCATCTCTATACTCGCCAAAGAAAAGAAGAAAGACATAAGATGAACTCCATGTTTTTCAAAGAATTAACTTACTGTAATACAAATAATTAATTTTGTGTCAGCAAGAAATTAACTTCCGGCTGACACGAAATTAATAATTTGCAGACAGAAGAAAATCCCTCCATTTTCGTGTTTTTCCAAAAAAGAAAGTATATTTGCCTATCATACAATTCTTCATTTTACCAACTGCACATGATTCGATTAATATTACTGACCGACTTTACAGAATCTTTTTCGTACAACCTGCTGAAAGGAGTGTTGGCGTACTCAAAAAGTCATGAGCCATGGGTAGTATGCCGAATGCCACCCTCTTATAAAAAAACTTACGGCATAGAAGGAGTTCTGAAATGGGCAAAAACTTGGCAGGCAGACGCGATTATCGGTCAGTTCGACAATGATGACAATGTAGAACTATTCCGTCAGAATGGAATCATTGCAATTGCCCAAGACTACAAGTCGAGGTTCAGCAATATCCCCAACATCACGGGCGATTACCGCAATACCGGCAAGATGGCGGCAGAGTTTTTTCTGAGTAAAGGATTCCAGAACTTTGCATTCTATGGTTATCGCGACACCGTCTGGTCGCAGGAACGCTGCGAGGGCTTCTACGAATGCATAGCTGCGCATGGCTTCGGTAATAATTTCTCTTCTTACCAGGAACAGTCCCTTGATGATTTATGGTTTTATGAAGCCCCTCCCCTGCTTAATTGGCTAAAATCGTTGCCGCAGCCTACAGCACTTATGGCTTGCGACGACAATCAAGGCAACCGCATTACGGAGATTTGTAAGGTCAACAATATCAGAGTGCCCGACAAAATTGCCATACTGGGAGTAGATAACGATGAAATTATCTGTAACCTGTCCGACCCTCCTTTGTCCAGCATCAACCATAACATCGTAAGAGGCGGATTCGAGGCAGCCGCCCTCATAGAACATCTACTGAATAATGAAGAAGCCACTTATCAGGATGTGGTACTCCAACCTGTGAATATAATAAACCGGCTCTCTACGGATTTTTATTCTACGACAGACACGCGTATTCATAAAGTCCTGAAATATATCCATCAGAATTTATCCAACGACATCACGGTATCGGATATTGTCAAAGAAGTACCTTTGTCACGACGTTTGTTGGAAATACGCTTTAAAGAGGTCACCAAACAGTCCATCCACAAATACATCTTTAATCTCAGAATGGAACGTTTCGCCCAACTACTGCTGGCCAGTGACGACCCGATTGCAGATGTGGCAGAGCAAGTGGGAATAACTAATTTGAAGAACCTGTCCCGCCAGTTCAAAGCCTTGAAGCAAGTCTCTCCCAACGAATACCGGAAAGAGCATAAAATGAAGAACCGGCTGTAGTCCACAGACAAACCGGTTCTTTTAAAGGAGTTATCAGGAGATAAAGGGAGTTATCGCCTTTATTCCGGCAAGTACAACATACTGTCCGGCAAAGGAGTTTCAAGGATATTCCGTCCCGAATATCCCACTTCCAGTTCCTGCCCCATGTAATCTTCAAAATACAACACACGCAACTCATGAAGCCCCTTCTCAAGAGCAATCTTCCCTTCACTGCGGCGGGCGCTGTGTCCGCCGTCATTATCAACCACCAATTTACCGTCGATATAAAGCACCGAGCCGTCGTCCGAGAAAGTATAGAAACGATATACACCTTTCTCGGGAATCTGTATCAAAGTACGGAAGTCATATGCAAAATGATCTGTAACGGTGGCTTCTTCAATGGAAATGTTTTCCATTGTTCCTTTCTTCACCACTTGGCAAGAAGCAATGTCTTCCACACGCTTGCATTTCCCTTCATAATAAGTATAGGCCACGCCATGTTTGCCGGGAACCGCTTTCATTGCAGGCAGGTAATCCATCGTCTGCGCCTCCTCTGAGTTCAGCCCCGAAGGATAGTAGTACTCCGCTTCACGTCCTGCAGGTGTCGCGATCCAGGTATCAAACTTGGATTTGCCTTCAAACAGTTCGATAATGCGGGCTCCTCTTGTCAATGAACCGTAGGCATCCGTACCGGTCACCCGGCCGAAGCCAAGCGCAATTCCTTTATCTATTCCTATATAATCATTGTCATGGTCATGCCCGACGAAGACTCCCATCACATCCTTCATCTCGATGAACGAGGAGAACATACCGGAATTGATTCTTGAAGAAGCAACACCTTCCAAAGCATTGCCGAAGGTCTTGCCATCATCTGCCAGTTCGTTGTATTCAAGCAACGGAATATGGAAGAAAGCCAACGCTGGCACCGGGACTCCACCGTTCTCGGCAGTGAAACGGGCACTCTGCTTACGATACCATTCTATCTGGTCGAAGTGAATCCAATCGTAAGCCCCATAAAGCTTGTTCGGCTGATAGTCATTGGAATCCATGCAATAAAGCAACGCTTCTACCTTCCCTTTATTTGGGGAATCGTAAACAGGTATCACGCAGTTGCCGCAGCCCATAATTTCCTCCGGTCCTTTGGCCCCTACATAGTAAGGGGATTTCAGAAGAAAATCATAAATATCGTCTTTCGTCATGTATTCTGCATCATGGTTTCCCATAGTGACGACAAAAGGGACTTTGGCTTCGTTGAAGATGGCAACTACCGCTTTCCAACCTTCCATGGCAGGGTCTTCGGTCACCACATCACCGCTCAGTACGGCAATGTCGGGTTGCTCCGCTTTCAGCACCGCACGAATAGTTGCCGCTGTTTCGGCACATTTCGCAGATTGGGGCGTCCAATGCAAGTCAGTGAACTGAGCTACCACAAACCTTCCATCCTTGAAAAAGAATTGCTTCTGCGCAAAAGCCGTCACCGGAATGCAGCCCAGCAGCACCACTAAAAGAATAACTGTTTTCCTCATAATCCTTTAAAATTAATATATTTCTATTTCATCCATCGCCAACTCACTCTGCTGTCCTTCATGGTAATATCCTTTCGGACATAAGCCGCCACTCAGCAATTCTAAGCGCACAAATACAGCTTCCGTTTCGGCAAACGAAAGAGATGCCGGGAAACGAGTACCTTCCGTCAAAGTGAAATCGTATGTCAACTGTTTAGTACCCACCGGAACAAACGTCTTACCATCCGTTGAAACGGAAACACTTAGCTCTCTCGCCGGCCATATAGCGTTTACCGGTCTCCACAAAGAAGAGAAGGCAACCTCCCTGACTTTTTGCGGCTTCTTCAGTTCGACTACAATCTGCACGCTATCCTGATAAAAGCTAATCCAACGACGCATGTCACGGGCATAGCCGCATCGCCCGTCAGTCAGACCGAAGCCTTTATTCAGATGTTCCCATCCCGCTTCAGGATGGCAAGTATAGTCACATCCGGTCGCCTTGTTTACTGCAAAACTTTTGCGGGTCACTTTCCCCAGCGGCTTGCCGTCTTTGTAAACCGCCGAATAAATGGTGGCATCCTCGTTCAGCGGTATCGGATTCTTATAGAGGGAAGACGAAGCCGTGACCGTCGAGTCATTCACCGCATAATGAATCTCAGCATCCGGACAGAAAGTCTTCAATGTCACCTCGTATGTCTGCCGGGAGTCGTTCCACGCACCTGCCAGATTCACTTCATAGAAATTGCGACAAGCGTTTACCCCGCAATAGTCCAGCCGTTTGAACTCTTTATCCAGCCTACGGACAAATGAATCAAAGTCCTTGTGTTCCGGTTCTGTCCATTGCACCTCTGACATAGCCAGCAAACGGGGGAAAGCCATGTATTCAAAATATTCGGGAGTCTGTATGTACTCTCCCCAGATATTGGCCTGTACGCCTATGATATAAGCCTGTTCTTCCGGAGTCAGTTCGGCAGGAAGCGGGTTGTAATTGTACACCGTATCCAACGGGAGGAAACCGCCGATGGCCAACGGAGCAAATTCCGGGCTTTCCTGATAGTAGTCAAAATAACATTTCTTACCGGGTGTCATAATAACCTTATGCTTTTGACGGGCGGCTTCAATGCCTCCCTTCTCGCCACGCCACGACATGACCGTAGCATTGGGGGCAAGCCCTCCTTCCAATATCTCATCCCATCCGATGATGTCACGCCCCTTACTGTTCACAAATTGTTCTATCCGATGGATAAACCAACTCTGCAGAGCTTCCTCATCAGGCAAGCCTTTCCGCTTCATCAGACTCTGGCAGTGGGCGCACTTCTTCCAAGCTTTCTTGGGACACTCATCTCCACCAATGTGGATGTAACGGCTGGGAAAGAGTTCCATAACCTCTGTCAGCACATCTTCCAAGAATTCAAAAGTATGCTCTTTGGGACAATAGACTTCATCAAAAACATCAAAATAATCACGCACTACGTATGTCTTTCCCAGTCCGCAGGACAGTTCCGGATAGGAAGCCAGTGCCGCGGAGACATGTCC
Organism: Bacteroides fluxus YIT 12057; assembly: GCF_000195635.1. Lineage (GTDB taxonomy): Bacteria > Bacteroidota > Bacteroidia > Bacteroidales > Bacteroidaceae > Bacteroides > Bacteroides fluxus. The sequence goes on from NZ_GL882644.1 coordinate 27,204, forward strand.
CGGCATCTCTATTTCGGGAATGACCGTGATAAAACGGTCGGAGGCATATTTCACAATCTCCTTTATCTCCTCTTGCGTATAGTAGCCTCTCTTTTCTTTTCCATCGTAACGCCGAGGGAAATAATAGTCAGAGTGCCCTATCTGAGTCCGCTTACGGTAAGAGCCTATTTCGGTCAGTTTCGGATATTTCTTGATTTCGATTCTCCACCCCTGGTCGTCCGTCAGATGAAAATGGAACTTATTCAGTTTATAGAATGCCATCAAATCCAGGAACTTCAGCACCTCTTCCTTTGGCAGGAAATTACGCCCTACATCCATCATCGCCCCACGATGAGGGAAACGAGGAGCATCTGTAATGCCGGCAGCAGGAATCCTAATCTCTTCTTCATATTTCCGGTTGCCATCATAAATGGCTGCCGGCATAAGCTGCAATAAAGACTGTACACCGTAGAACAGTCCGGCAGCAGTTTCATTAGAAGAGATATTTATCTTATCGGAAGAGACTTCCAATGTATAAGCCTCATCGGGCAAGGAGCTGTCTATAGACAAACAAATATCCGCCTGCCCGGTTTCCGGGATACTTTTCAGCGTGACAGAAGTGTTTTTCAGTGCATCTTCCAAATAATGGAAAACTTTCATCGCGGCTTCCCCGGAAGGAACAGCCACCGTTTTCTCTCCTTGCAAGATATACATTCCCTGCATTGGAGCTACTTCATTCGGCATGGGTATAATGCCATACTCTGTTGCCGCATCGTCAGAACCTCTCCCGCAAGAGAAAAGGACAAATGACACAGCAAGCAAGCAATACGTTATCTTCATAATGTTCGGGATAATAGGTCGGGATATTCCCTGATTGTCTTAAGTATAAGTTCGCCGAACAAAGTGTTTGTCCACGCAAACCAGGAACGGGTAAAGTCCGAAGCGTCCTCCGCGTGGAAAGATTCGTGCATGAAGCCCGTTCCTCCGTCCGTATCACGCAGTTGTTTCAGACAAGCACGTATTTCTCCGGAATCATCCGTTGTAAATGCCTTCATAATGATACTCATCGGCCAAATATAATTCAGTCCTACATGAGGGCCTCCTACTCCTTCGCCGGCTTTCCCTTTAAAGAAATAAGGGTTATTGTCGCTCCATACCATTTTACGGGTATTCTGATAAATCGCATCCTTAAAAGAGCAATAACCGAGATAAGGCGCAGCCAGCAAACTGGGCACATTGGCATCATCCATACAAAGTGCGTTGCCAAAGCCATCGACCTCAAAGGCATACACCCGCCCGCAAACCGGATGATTGAAAATGCCATACCTGCGAATAGCGGCATCCACTTCATTTGCCAGTGCTGTACATTCTCCGGAAAAGGCTGTATTTCCACATACCTTGTCCTCTATTTCCGCCAATTGGCGCAATGAAACAACCGCAAACATATTGGAGGGAATAAGGAAGCCATATTGTGTGGCATCATCTGAAGGACGGAACGAAGAGACAATCAAACCTACCGGCTTGACCGGTGCCCCCCATCCGCCGTTAATCTGCGAATCCGTAGGACGGTCACAGTCGCGCGTAAAGCTATAAGGTCCCAAGCTTTGTTTCCTCTGCTGTTCCTTAAAGGTCTTGACCACCAGCATCATCGCTTTGTGCCAATTTTCATCGAACACAGAAGTGTCTTCCGTGTGCAGCCAGTAATGGTAAGCCAAACGAATGGGATAGCACAAGGAGTCTATCTCCCATTTGCGTTCATGCAGTTCTTTGACCATATGTTGGGTATGGTCGGTTTCCCAATAGCTGCCTAACGGCCCATTGTTGAAAGCGTTGGCATACGGGTCTATCAAGATACATTCCGTCTGTCTGTTGACAAGCCCTGCCACCATCAGTTGCAAATCCTGATCTTTCTTCATCAACGGCAGATAGGGCCATACTTGCGCTGAAGAGTCACGCAGCCACATGGCATCTATATCACCTGTAATGACGAATGTATCGGGTCTGCCACCCTTCAACCCATATCTGACAGTAGTATCAAGCGTATTGGGGAAACAGTTCTCGAACATCCAACGCAACTTCTCGTCCTTTATTTTAGGCTTTGCTTCTTCAATGGCAGCATCCACCGCTTTCGAGACAAAGTTCCTTTTGCCCGTAACAGGACGCAAAGAAACATATCTTTGGTTCAAAGTACCGGATGAAGAAAATACGGAAGCGGGTCGAAAGGTCATAGCAGCCAAAGCAAGCCCTCCAGTCTTCAGGAATTGACGTCTTGACATATTGTTTTTCATGGTTGATGTCTTCTTTAATAGGTATGCTTACCGGATGTCACATGTATTTTTTTCTCTTTTCCACCATAGAATATACACAGTTCAAAGTCCATATTGGAATCTACCGTGATACGGGGTTCATCACTTGCCGAACGGCGTGCCTCGGCTTTCAGGCTGACAAGCCCTTCGGGACCGAAAGGATAACGTTCTATTCCGTTTGCCTCCGTCAGATTCATATCCCAGACAATCTGCTTTTGGGCATAATCTCCCCGAATACCGATAATAAACTCTATCAGCTCGGCAATAGGAGGAAGTCCTGCCCAGCCCACAAAATTGTCCCTTGCCATAAATCCCGGATCAGCACTTTCAGGAGCGTAATATTCCCAGAAAGTACCTGTCTTTTTATAGACTTCGAATACCTGGGCATAATGATTCAGGCAAATCTCCCGCGCCAGCTTGCCATAACCTTTCCGCAAAAGACCCTGCATCACCATGTAATTGGTTCCCGGCCATACACCGCCTTGCCAATAGCGGCCATTCTCCTTATACTTGGGATTATCGGCTGACAAAGAAGGGATACGGTGTTTCCGGTTAAATGTGGCAGGATTGTCCAGCTCCTTCACCATACGGTCCAGTTGTACAGAGTCCAAGACATCAGTAAACAAAGCCCAGTAGGCACCTATACCTTTGGCCTTGCAGAGTGTGCCGTCAGCGTACTGGTCATAAAGGAAACCGGTCTTCTCATCCCAAAGATTATCATGGATATATTTTCCCAACAGTTTGGCTTCGTCTTCAAACTCTTCGATTTCCTGCCAGCGTTCCAGATAAAAGCCCATCTCAAGCAGTAAATTGGCAGTAAACAGTTGCTGCAGGTTTGTATCCAACCAAATCATGTGTCCGTGACTGTAGATAGGACTGTATTCCGACGGCACACGGGGCATATTATCCATGCCGGTCCCCCATCCGCTCGACCAGTAGGTTCCGTTCCGCCAGGTGTGGTTCAACTTCAACCACTTATAGTAAGCGCAAAGTACCGGAAATATCTTGTGCAGACGTTCCGTATCTCCAAACTGATGGAAATAGACCATCTCACACCAAGGCATCAGATTCGGTCCGGTACTCACCGGGTCATAACGTTCGAAACAGTCAGCGCCATCCGCCTTTATCTCGCGGCAAATAAAACCGTCGGGATGCTGCTTGGCATAAAAGTTATTCAGCGTATTCTGGAAAGGAAAGAAACGGGTACCATAACGGGCAAACATCAGAATGAAAGAAGAATCCCACATAAAGATATTGCCATTATAGGCTGTATCCAAATAGCTTGAGACAAAACCCGAACCTGCCTGGGGAGCGCGAATATTACCGATAGCTATTTCCCATGCCTTCCAGTACATTTCAAGCTCCTTGTCATGTCCGTTCCAAATGGGATTGGGAAGAATCTGCCGGGCTTCCTTGAAGCTTTTCGGCACAATCGTCTCAGGTTTGGCCACGCGATACTCGTTTTCAGTAACCAACGGTTCCTTTACATACGTATTCTTATAAGGCAGATGATACTTTTCATCATTGCCGCAGCTTTGAGCTTTCAGCAAAGGAAGGGTGGAAAAAGAAAGCAAGCCTACCAATAAAATGTGTTTCAACATAGGAAATAGTTCTTTTTTTAATTTATAAATCGAGCAGTTTCTTTATCTTGTCAAAGATAGCAGTATTCTCAAAAATTCCGGTAAACTCCTCCGCACCGGGACCGAAAGCATACACCGGCACCATCACGCCGCTATGACCGCCCGTGGAGAACTTACATACGATTCTGCCCTCTGCCAAATCTCCGTCTATCAATGTAAGTCCGCCGGTTTCATGGTCTGCGGTCACTACTACCAATGTTTCTCCATCTTTGGCCGCCCATTCATAAATAGCACCGATGGTACGGTCAAAGTCGTGCGTTTCCTGCATCAACAAGTCAAGGTCATTGAAATGTCCATAATCATCCAACTGCGAACCTTCTATCATCATAAAGAAACCGTTCTTGTTCCGGTCGAGCAGTTCAATGCCTTTCAATGAAGCACGCGCCAAAAGGTCGCCGCGTTCAGCAGGAAGAGGAGTATCTACGGGATAGGGTACGGCAAAGACCTTACCACTCTTTATACCTGCCAGTTCATCCCAACTGCGAGGAGTCTGAAAACCTTTGTCACGCAGTTCTTTAAACAAATCGCGTCCGTCTTCACGGTTCTCGAAAAGCTTGGCACCGCCACCGAACACATAGTCGACGCTGCAATTTACATAATCCGCCACAATCTCCGCTTCGGCATCCCTATCCTTGTTATGGCAACAAAAATCCGCAGGAGTGGCATCCCACAAACGGCAAGTCACCGCTATACCGGTAGATTTACCTTTTGCGGCAGCCAGATCGACCAATGATTTCAACGGACGTCCTTGAGTATCCACGCCCACAGAATGATAGTTTGTCTTCCGTCCCGTAGCTATGGCTGTGCCACCCGCTCCCGAGTCAGTAATCAACTTGTCGGCACAATAGGTTTTGGACAAGCCTACTGCCTGGCAATTATCCAGAAACAGTTTACCTCGATTGGCTGTCCATGCGGAATATACATGCATAAGGCTCATGCCATCACCAATCATCAGTATGACATTCTTTATCTTCTTGCCTTGAGGCGGGGTAATCTTCGTTACCTCATAGGGTTGTTCCAAGACATAGGTCTGTTCTTTATCACGACGGCTTTGTGCCGACGACTCTACCGGCAGCAACAAGACTGCCAAGAGCATAACGATACATATTCTTGATATCTTATTCATAATAGCCATTTTATTATTCAACTGTCACCAAGATAGGGGCGTGGTCGGATAGAAAAGCATTCTCCTCTGTTTCAGCCAACACACCATATCTCAAAACTTTCAGTCTATTACGTACAAACACATAATCAATCAACGGACGTTTGTCATAGGGAATCTTCCCGAAATCATGGAAGCTCCATGCCGGACCATAGACAATGGGAGATGCCTGACGTGCATCCGTCAAATGTTCCGGATTGGAAGGGTCTGTCACATGCTTGATAACATCTGATTCCGGCTCGGAGTTAAAATCTCCCGTAACTATTACCGGCAAGCCGTCACTTAACGCATTTATTCTATCCAGTATGAGGCTTATCCCCTCACGGCGTGCCACAACACCTACATGGTCCAAGTGGGTGTTCAATGCGAAAAACTCTTTGCCACTCGCTTTGTCCTGCAGTTTAGCCCACGAGGCGATACGCTCGCAAGCCCCATCCCAACCTTTAGAACCGGCAACTTCAGGAGTCTCACTCAACCAGAAATAACCGGAATCCAACAGATTGAAGCGCTCTTTCTTATACCAGAGTGCGCTATATTCACCTTTCTCCTTCCCATCTTCACGACCTACGCCAATCACTCCATATTCCGGTAAACGCTGTTTAAGGTCCTCCAACTGATTATGAAGCACTTCTTGCGTGCCCAATATGTCCACATCATAAAAACGGATGGCATTTGCCGCACGATCCTTGCGATACTTCCAATTATCCAGACTGTCTTCCGGATTGTCATAGCGGATATTAAAACTCATTACATTGACGGGCTCCGGTGCGGATACCTGTTGTTTCACTTGCCCGCACGATGCTGCGAACAAAGGCAAAAATAATAAAAACAACTTTCTCATAGCATATATATTAAACTATTTATTTCACAAATAAAACCGATGCAGGAATAGGAGCCAACTTATCAGCGGAAGGCAGTTTCCAAGCCCAACTCAAATGTTCACCTTCGTAATCCTCAAAATAATAAAGCTTATAGGGATGGAAGCCTTTCTTCAAAGCAACCATTCCGGTAGCAGGAATCGCTGCGTGAGAACCATCATTATTGACCACCGGTTCGTCATTGATGTACAAGACACTGCCATCATCCGAACGGGTCTGGAAAGTATAGACTCCATCCTCGGGTACATTGATCAGCCCGGAAAAAATGTATCCGAAATGGTCCTCCTGCCCGGCATCCTTTATGGATGGCTCGGGCAGGATACCCGACTTCAACAATGGAGATTTTTCTATATCAGCCACTTTCTGACAGGCACCTTCAAAGTATTTATAGGACGTGCCGTTCTGGGCAGGGCTTACAGAAAGCGCGGCTTTCAGCTCGGCTTTTGTCGCCGATATAGACAACGTTTCGCTTGAACGGAAACCCTTCTTGAATCCTTTAGCCTTTATCAAAGTCGTCTTATCCAACTCGAAAGGTTTTTCATACAACACCGACTGTTCCGTGGGAGCACTTCCATCCAATGTATATCTGATTTCGGCATCCTTAGTGGTCGTAGCCAGCGCAACGGTCACCTTATCCATAAACAGATTCAAGTCTCTGTCCACATAAGGAATGGAAACTACTTTCTCTTTGGTATAAGAGTAAGGAAAAGCTTCCTCTGAAGCACCTCTCTCCATATCCGGCTTTTCTGATAAGGTAAAACGAAGTTCCCCACCTTCCATCAATTGTGCATAAGTGATGAAATTCGCATCTATCGGCTGCCCGTTCAATTCCACCTTCGTGATATAGATATTCTTCTTCGGATCATTGGCAAGGATGGTCAATGTTTTTCCATTGGCCAGACGGACAACCGCTCTCTCAAACAGAGGAGTAGTCAGCGCAAACTCATTGCTTCCGGGACATACGGAATAGATACCCAGACTGGATAGTATATACCAGGCGGACATCTGCCCGCAGTCTTCGTTGCCAATGATACCTTCGGGCGTAGGCTTGTACATTTCATGGAGCAAGCGGCGCGTCATCTCCTGCGTCTTCCAGGGTTGTCCCACATAATCGTACAAATAGGCAATGTGATGGCTTGGTTCATTTCCATGAACATACTGGCCGATCAGCCCGGTTATATCCACAAGGTCACCATGTATATTCGGTTCTACCGTAAAGATAGAATCAAGTGCAGCTATAAATTCTTCCCTGCCACCAAACAATTGCGTCATGCCGCTTACATCATGAGGAACAAAGAAACGATACTGCCAGGCAGTAGCTTCCGTATAGGCACGTCCCACCTCAATAGGATTGAAAGGCGTTTCCCAATTTCCATCCATCCGCTTAGGGCGGAAGAATTTCGTAGAACCATCAAATACATTGATATAATTCCGGGAACGCTGAATATACTCCTCATAAATATCATTCCTGCCCATTTCCTGAGCCATACGTGCTATGCACCAGTCATCGTAAGCAAATTCCAGCAGGCAAGAGATGGATTCTTTCTTTATGTTGGAAGGGATAAAACCGTTCTGAATATAATAATCGGCTCCTTTCTTGTTCTTTTCAGAAGAAACGACCATGGCTTCCAGGGCTTTATCCGAATCAAACCCTCTGATTCCCTTCATATAGGCATCCGCAATGACAGAGACCGCATGATAACCAATCATTGTTCCCGTCTCTCCGGCAGAAAGCGGCCAGATGGGAAGTTCACCCGAAGCTTCGTAAATATCCAGATAAGAATTCACCATATTATTGACCAAAGTTGTATCAATCAGAGTCATCAAAGGATTCCATGCACGGAAGGTGTCCCAAAGGGAGAAAGTAGAGTACTGCACTTTACCTTCCGGCAACTGCCCTGTCTTCATGTCATGACGGCGGTATTCACCGTTGACATCACTTGCCACATTGGGTACAACCATGGAATGATACATTGCAGTATAAAAGTTCTTCAAATTGTCCGTATCACCGCCTTCTACTGTAATGACAGAGAGCGCTTGTTCCCAAGCGGAACGGGCGGCACTACGCACGGCATCAAAATCGAAACCCGTCACCTCGGCTTCCAGATTCTCACGCGCATTCTTTTCACTGACAATGGATAATCCGACTTTGGTTATAACCGGCTCTCCATCACTATTATCGAAAGACAAGTAAGCTTGCAAGTCAGTGCCCGCCAACTTGACTTCCGCAGAAACCGGCTTTTTATCCCGTATAAAGTCAACTGTCTTGAAAGGTTTCGAGAATTGGGCTACAAAATAGACATACTGATTGTCTGTCCATCCTCTGGTTCTGCGCATGCCTGCTATTTCATTGGCGGCAGTCCGCTCCAGTGTAGCTTCATAGATATATTCACTATCGAGCAAATGGGCCAAATCTACGACAAGAGCAGCCTCCTTACCGGAAGGGAATGTATAACGGTGTACGCCGGCATGTGTTGTTGCCGTCAGTTCGGCTTTTATTCCTTCATCTTTCAGCAGTACCGAATAATATCCTGCTGACGCCTTCTCGTCTTTATGGGAAAAGGCTGCGGGTTGGCAGATACTTCCTTCCGCAGTCAAGTCCGGCCGCTGAGTGGTTGGACGAAATAGTATATCTCCCAAATCGATGCACCCGGTTCCGCTCAGATGCGTATGCGAAAAGCCATTCAAGGTTGTGTCATCATAATGATACCCCGAACAGGCATCCCAATTTCCGGCACGTGTGTCAGGGCTTAGCTGCACGGTTCCCAAAGGGACAGTTGCCCCCGGATAGGTATGCCCGTGAAAGCCGGTACCTATAAAAGGATCTATGTAATCTACAGGTGACTGATTAACGGATGTGCAAGCACCGCATAACACAGATACACAAGCTATATACCCCAAAAAATGTTTCAGTTTCATCAATACAGATATTTCAAATTATTCTTTAATTCAAGTAGCCTTTTTAAGAACGTAAAAAACACTGACAAATTTCATAACAGCTTACGAAACGGACAGTAAAAATACAGATTATCATTCAAATCTTTTTCAATTCAAATTCATGCAGAATTGAATAAAGAGATTCTGCAAGAGCCGATATGCCATACATACCAACTCTTGCAGATCAGACCAATGGCAATGAGGTCTGTTTTATATTTCCAAGTTCCAATAAAGGAAATTAATTATAACCCGGATTCTGTTTCAACTGACCGTTAGAGTTCACGACCTGTTGGTATGGATAAGGGAACACCATACGGTAATCCTCATAAGTTGCTTTAGACACTTCGTTAAACATGGCATAAGTGCCAATCCGATAATTCGATTCCGGGTTAGAACGTTCTTCGTAAATACGCACACGCGGAGTTGCATTCAACTCCTTCTTAGCCAACGCCTTGATTTCGGCGTTGGAAGAACGATGCCAACGTTTCAAATCAAACAAGTGGTCGGTAAATTCGAAAGCCAATTCACAACGGCGTTCATGATACAACTGTGTCATAGTGGCCGGTGCCGGAGAATCCAAATCCCGTCCGCAAGCACGTTTGTGAATACGGTTCAAGTCAGTCCATGCCTTATCAGCCTGATTGGTCATCAGATAAGCTTCCGCACGGAACAACAGCATTTCCGCAAAACGGATGACCGGGAAATTAATACGTACCGTCGGCCAGTCGCCGTTACTATTAATGTAACCGGTAGTGGGATCCTTATGCTTGAACGGATCCATATATTTGTTAATCATGAATCCTGCTTCAATATCAGAAGAAGAATAGAAACGGCGAGTCTCTCCGAAGAATTGGAATTCCTGATTGTACTCCAAAATGGAACGAACCAAGCGGGCATTGCCTTCACCATCTTTGCGCATCTCCTCATAGATGTCATAGGAAGGCTTGTTCTGTCCCCAGCCATTATACTTACCCCATCCCTTGTTCTCCAGAATAACACCGGGAAATTCGGAGCCGCCACCGTTGGAGCCTCCATTACCGGGAATGGCCCAAATATATTCTTCATTATAGAAATCGGCAAAATCCGAAGAGAACACTTCGTCCAAAGAGCCTGCCAGATTACGGTGGTAAGTAGATTCCAAATCGTTGACCATAGTAATCACGTCTTTCCATTTTTCAGGTTCCCAAGTAGCCCAATAAGCATAAACTTTGGCTTTGAAAGCCACAGCAGCGGCATCGTGCGCACGCCCGACGTTCTCCGCATCATAGTCTTCCAGACGGGGCAGACGTTCTATAGCCCAATCCATGTCTTCAATAATCATCCGATAGTTGTCCTGCACGGATTTCTGCTGTGGTGGAATAGAGTAATCATAGTCACCTTCAAAATCTTCATAGCGAACAAAAGGTACTCCTTGTTCGGGCAATCCATAACGATAGGCTATCAAAAAGTGTGCCCATCCACGAGTAAAATAAGCCTCACCCAAGCTTCGTGTCTCTACGGGCGTAAGGGTTGTTTTCTTTTCCTTATTCAACAAACTTTTTATGACCCAATTGGAACGAGCCATCACCTTATAGAGCGTTTCAAAAATACCATTCAACGGAGTGGAACTGGAAGCGTCATTTGTAAAAAGAGCCAAATCCATATAACTACGGGTACGTCCCCATACCACATCGCAAGCAGCTCCCTGCTCCCAAAAAAGCTCACGCCCATAAAGAGCCTCCTGATGGAATCGTTCGTACAATCCGTCAACTGCATCAATGGCTTGTTGGTCGTTTAAGAAATAAGCATTGATAGTGGCGTTCCCTTCTGGCTGCACATCCAGGAAATCACTGCAAGAGCTTGTCAACAGTGCAGCCGACACAGCTAAAAATAATATATTTTTTTTCATAATCATTTCTATCTTCATGTTATTAATAAGTCAGTTTCACACCTACCGACAACACACGCGACACCGGGTATTTCAGAGCATCCCATCCGCCACATTCGGGATCTACGCCCGAGTATCCGGTAAATGTAGCCAGATTCTCACCGCTGAAGTAAACAGAAAGGCGGCTGTTGCGTTCGTTCAAATGAGCCCACTTGCGGAATACGTCGCTCAAATCATAAGATACAGTAAAGTTCTTGAACCGTAAGTAAGATGAGTTCTCCAAGAAATAGTCTGATGGACGGGTAAAATTTTTATTGTTATCCAACTTGGAAAGACGAGGAATACTCGATCCCGTATTTGTAGGACTCCAAGCATTCAAGATTTCAGCCGAACGATTGAAACTTCCTTCCACATCACTCAATATCATAGACTTACCTACATAAAGCGCTTGTGCACCGCCTACACCTTGGAACATGGCACTGACAGAAAGTTTTTTCCATGTCAAACCCAGCGTAAAGGCAAAGGTTGTCTTAGGCATGGCATTACCCATATACTGACGGTCATCATCGCTGATTTTTCCATCACCGTTGTAATCCACGAATTTCAAGTCACCGGCTTGGGCTTCCGGCTGAATGCGCTCTCCTTTAGCATTTTTATAGTTGGCAGCCTCCTCGTCGCTTTGGAAAATGCCGTCAGTCTTAATCAAGTAGAAAGAGTTCACCGGTTTTCCTTCGGCAGACTGAATCATGTAAGGCAGATTGCGGAAAGTCTTTTCACTGGTCCATACTCCCGAACTACCGTCAGCATTTTTCACGCCGATGTCCGAAACCCAGTTCTTCAAATAAGAGAAATTACCTGATACAAAATATGAAAGATTTTTATTGATTTTATCACTCCAGTTAGCAGATAATTCAAAACCACGGTTACGTACCTCGCCCAGATTTACAAACTGGCGTTTCACACCGATAGTCTGCGGCCAGTCCATGGTACGCCCCTGAATAAGATTGAATGTGCGCTTATCAAAATAATCCATCGACAATGACAGACGGTTATTGAACATCTCTAAATCCAACCCCAAGTCTGTCTGCTCCGAAGTTTCCCAAGTCAAATCAACATTCAAGGCATCCGTCGGAATAAAAACGATGTTGCCCCATACGGAATTTGAAGCAGGGCCATACTGGGCTTGTTCGTTCCAGCTGGTCTTGTCAAGCACCGGTGACTTATAAGCCATAGGCACAGAAGCGAGGTTACCGATACGTCCCCAAGAGGCACGCACCTTCAGCAGACTGATGAAATCGCTTTTCTTAAAGAACGATTCATTTGAGATTTTCCATCCTAAAGTGAAAGCAGGGAAGTCGCCATAGTTATTCTCCTTGGGCAAACGACCGGCATAGTCACGACGGAAAGAAGCCGTAAAGAAATAACGGTCAGCATACGAATAAGCCAAACGGCTAATCAAAGACACATTGGCATCAGGACCGGTCAGGTAGTCGGTAGCCTTCAACGATTTGGCATAAGCCAGATACTGTAGATAGGCGGATTCGTCAGCAAGGTCAGTACCCGTCACCTCCAAACCGCGCGTCTCACTATGATCGGCAGTGGTGGCCAATAATACACCTATTGTATGGTCGCCGAAAGTATTGTCGTAAGTCAGCGTATTTTCTGTCTTCCAAGCGTCGGCACGATAAGTGGTTTCCTGCAGGTTGTTGCTGAGAACCGGTTTACCCACTTCATCACGAATAGGATTGAACTTCTTAAAGTGATTTGTACGCAAGTTATAAGTAAAGCGGCTGACAAACTTCAAGCCCGGAACCACGTTGTCGATATTCAAGCTGGTAGTACTCCACACATCACTCGTCTTGTCATAAACGTTTTCTGCTTCGAGCAAACGAACCGGGTTCACCGCATCACCATGGGCATCCGCAAAGTTACTTCCATACTTCTTGATGTATTCAGGATCTTCTGTTGTAGTACCACCATAGCTTCCATCCAACGGATTGTAAACAGTAGCGCTGGCAGGCATGTAGATTGCCGATATAATAGGGCCTGTAAAAGCGTCGTTGTCCGTGTTCTTGGAACGGCTGCTCGTATTCTGCCAAGTAAAGTCTTCACTGATGCTCACCCACTTGTTCAGTTTAAATTTACTATTGTAACGTAATGACAAGTTCTTTTTGAAAGTATTAATCAGCACACCTTCATCATTGTCATAAGCAAAAGACAGACGGTGTGTAAAATTCTCCGTACCTACATTTAAAGCCACATTGTGACGCTGATAGAAAGCCGTGCGGAAAATCTCGTCCATCCAATTGGTCCGGGTAGTTCCTATCCAAGGATTCTTGTTTACATCCCAGCCATCAGGCAATGTAAGCCCCGCATTCGCATAAGACATCTTGCGCATTTCCAATTGCTGTTCAGCGTTCAGCGGCTCTATCAGATTGGTAGCCTGACGAATACCAAAAGTACCGTCGTATGTCAGTGACGGCGCACCTTCTTTAGCTTTTTTGGTAGTGACCAGCACCACACCACCCGCACCAGACTGCGCTCCATAAATAGCGGCCGAAGCGGCATCCTTCAACACCACAATGCTCTCAATATCATTCATGGAAGCGATGGGGGCACCCGGTACTCCGTCCACAACCCAAAGCACATTATCACCATCTTGTGAGCCTTGACCACGAATGACAATAGAAGGAGAGGAAGTGGGGTCACCGCCGTCAGCCTGAATGGTAACACCCGGCAACTGTCCTTGCAACATCCCCTCTGTAGAAGTTACCGGACGCGCAGCCAGTTCCTCAGCATTGCTCACTACGCCTACCGAAGCGGACAGGTCTTGTTTACGCGCACTGGCTCCATAACCCAAGACCACCACCTCATCCAAGAGTTCAGTATCTTCCTTCAAAATTACAGCCAGTTCTTTTCCTGTCACCGGTATTTCTTGAGAAGTATAGCCCACAAAGCTAATCACTAATATATTACCCTTGGCAGCCGACAACAGAAACTTACCGTCAATGTCTGTAATCACTCCATTGGTCGTCCCTTTTACTAATACATTGGCACCAATTATAGGTTCGCCAGCCTGATCCTTTACTGTTCCTTTCACAGAAATCTGCTGTGCATAAGCACCTGTGAAAAAAAACAGTCCCAACAATAGAGTCAGAATCGTTCGATAGATTCTAAGATTTACCTGTCTCATGCATTCAAAATTTAAAGTTTATAATATAGAAAATTATAATTCCGCCACAAAGGTCAGAAAGCGGAATTACATAGTTATTACAAAGGGAATAAGTCTCTGATACTCTTTTATAATGTAAAATAATACAACAATAAACAGTTTAATATTTTCTAATCAGATAATATCAGAATTTTTACTCAAGAAGAGCAGAAGCACCTAGCAGGCTGGAATCATTTTGATGCGAAGCTATCACCCTCACATTATCCAACATGACTCTATAAGGAAAACTTTGCATTGTATATTCCATGGCATCTTTAAAGAAAGGGTAAGCAGCTACTATACCTCCCCCCAGAACAATAGCCTGAGGAGCATAGGCAAAAAGAATCACCTTCACAAGATTACCCAGATGCATCCCAAACTCTTTCCAAATATCCAATGCAGCCTGTTCTCCTTGCCGAGCATTTTCAGCTGCCGCCGCACCGGTAGTATCATGGCGTTTAAAAAAGAAACTACTGCAATAACGCTCAAAATCAGCGTCTAAATAAGGGAATGAACCTATTTCACCGGCTCCCATGAATTGCCCGCCATACAAACGGCGACCAATGATGACACCAGCCCCAATACCCGTCCCGATAGTAACGCCTACCATGTTGTCATAAGGCTTTCCTTCACCGTACAAACTCTCTCCCAAAGCAAAACAGTTGGAATCATTATTAATGGCAACCGCAACGTTGAATTCATTCTCCAAAATTTCCTTTAAGCGTATTTCTTTCCAAGAAGAAATGTTTGCCACATTATATACAATTCCTTTCTCTGAATCAACAATGGAAGGGACACCGATACCGATACCATCTACCTGCTCATTCATCATACTGCGGACGAGTTGAAAAAGCTGGTCCAGCACAATGGGGGCATCTTGCTGAGCCAAACAGGGTACTGACACTTTACTCAAGCACCGTCCTTCTTCCACTTGTGCTACTCGGATATTGGTTCCTCCTAAATCAATTGACAGTTTCATAGTATATAACATTAAGGTTTTCAACATGTGCAAAACTAGATAAATACTTTTTCACAGATATTCCCAATTGCGCATATAAATCTTCATTTTGCGCAAACGTTGCTATCAATCAAATATTCCACTAAATCTTTTCCGCTTAGTTCTCCGACAAAATCAATGAACACAATACCGCAATTCCGTTTATTCTCTTTCATCAGATAATCAGCAATAGGCTTGTTTACCTTATCAGCAAATACTTTAGGAGTCACTAAGGGAAAGCCTGTCGCACTTACAAAAGTAATCCCCCACCGATATGAGAAAAACGGCTCGGCAGATATCTTGTCAATATTGCGAATACAAACATCTATCTTCTTTCCGGCCTCCTCGTCCGACCCATATTGGTATTCATCTTCAAGTAAGGCCATTCCTCCCTTACCACCTTTGTCGCGAAGGGTGAGCAAACAAGTTTCATTATCCTCCCAACCTATACATGCAGCTCCCGGATAGTTATCCATTGCATAGTCTCTGTGCAGAAAAAGAATCTTCCCCCGGCAGTCCCCCAATGTCAGTTCCGGACGAAAATCCACCACAAAATAACACTGATGTGCAGGGACACTCAAAGAAGCAGACAGTAGAGAAGCATAATCCAGTGGCTCGCCTCCCTCCCTTTTCAGTGAAACGATCAGGATTTCGGAAGGATGCGCCTGCAGAAAGTCAATGAAAGCAGACAATACATCATCTTCCCAATATATACTTTGAAAAGCACGACTATGAAAAACCCCCAATTTACCGTTTTTCTTCTTTAAGCGAATATCAAAAGCACGAATACCTTGCTGCAACTGGGCGGAAATATCCGTAGATTGCGTTTTCAGCATTTGCCCTCCTCTAACAGCGCCACTGTCATGCGTACCGGGAATAGATATCTTACATACTGGAAGTGAATCATGGAGAGACTTCATCCACTCCGGTCGTAACGCAGATTCACCATCCCCACACATTTTTGCACTGACATCCTGAAGACCGGTATTCCCGGCATGGACCGGAAAGTTCCACACAGACATGACTAAAACCAAAAGACAAACAATCTGCATCCTGTTCTGTTTCATAACATACGACTCCTAAGTTTGACGTATGCAAATGTAGAAAGCTTGTTTTCTTTTATTATCCTCAATCACGCATTTAATTCTTCATTTTGCGCAAACTACAACACAAACTGCAAATGATCATCCGCACTACGGCTCTCATCCAAAGCAAAGCCCTCCCAGGTAAAAGCCCTTAAATCTTCGGGGCATTCTATGCGGTTCTTGACGATGAAACGCACCATCTCTCCTCTGCACATCTTAGCATAAACAACAACCGTTTTGAGCTGTCCACCTTTATATACATGAAATTCCGGAGTAATGACACGTACTTCCTCCTCTACTCTTTTCCAGTCAAACAAATCTTTCATTTCCCCGCTTGCCAGGTTGACAAGCACGCCCCCTTGGCGCTTGATCTCGGCGATAAAGCAATCCGTCAGCAGGGGCTTCCAATAGTCAAACATAGAGGCGCCACCTTTCTCGGGCAAACGTACATCACCTTCAAGGCGATAAGGCTTGATTCCATCCAAAGGACGAAGCAACCCGTAAAGAAAAGAAGTGATACGCAGATGTTCCTGAGCGTAGTTAAAGTCATCAGCGGAAAAGTCCTTGGGAAGAATACGTTTATAGACAGCTCCTGTATAGGCACAAATGGCCGGCATCGGATGATTGTCCTCCGAACAGAAATCATGATAGCGCAAACGGTTCTCGGCTGCAAGCTTCGCATTCACGCGGAGAAGCTTTTCCAACTCAGCCGAAGAATATCGTGACATATCCAGCGCATTCCGCACCGCTTCGGTTTCAAACTGCGGAACGGTCATTCCGGGCACAACCACAGAACAGCGTGACGCCATTGTCTTTGCACAAGAGATAAAAGTAAGCATAAACGTCTTTTTTTTAGCTGCTGCAAAAATAAAGGAATTTCAGTAGAGAAAACGACACATAAAGAAGATTTTCTATAGAATTCACTTCCATTTCAAGAGTTTTTCATACCTTTACAGCTTGTTGGGGTTTTAGCCTCCGACACCTTGAGACAGAAGAAAGAAAAAATAATATATAAAATGACTCACAAATGGAATTATCAACCCATTACATCCGAACAGGCAGAAATAAGCCAACAACTGGCCCTAGATTTGGGAATTAGCCCGATACTTGGGAGACTGCTGGTGGAGCGGGGAATACATACGGCAGCAGATGCCCGGAAGTTTTTCCGCCCGCAACTACCGGATTTATACGACCCTTTCCTCATGAAGGATATGGATGTGGCCGTAGAGCGCCTGAACAAGGCAATGGGAAAGAAAGAGCGCATTCTGATTTATGGAGATTATGATGTGGACGGAACCACGGCTGTGGCTCTCGTTTACAAGTTCATTCAACAGTTCTATTCGAACATTGATTACTACATTCCCGACCGCTACAACGAGGGGTACGGAGTTTCGACCAAAGGTGTGGATTATGCCGCGGAAACCGGTGTAGGACTGATTATCGTGTTGGATTGCGGCATCAAGGCTGTAGATGAAATCACATACGCCAAAGAGAAAGGCATTGACTTCATCATCTGCGACCACCATGTTCCCGATGACACATTGCCTCCTGCGGCAGCTATCCTGAATGCCAAACGGGAAGACAACACTTACCCGTACGAGCACCTTTCCGGCTGTGGCGTAGGATTCAAATTCATGCAGGCATTCGCCATCAGCAACGGAATCGAGTTTCACCATCTGATCCCCTTGCTGGACTTGGTCGCCGTAAGCATCGCTTCGGATATAGTACCCATCATGGGGGAAAACCGCATTCTTGCCTATCATGGGCTGAAACAGCTGAACAGCAACCCCAGTGTAGGTCTGAAAGCAATTATCGATGTATGCGGGCTGACAGAAAAGGAAATCACCGTAAGCGACATCGTTTTCAAGATAGGACCGCGCATCAACGCCTCCGGACGCATCCAGAACGGTAAAGAGGCCGTGGATTTGCTGACGGAAAAGGATTTCTCGCTCGCTTTGGAAAAAGCAAGCCAAATCAACCAATACAACGAGACGCGCAAGGACCTGGACAAAAGCATGACGGAAGAAGCGAACCAGATTGTCGCCGACCTGGAGGGACTTGCCGAACGACGTTCCATCGTCCTGTACAACGAAGACTGGCACAAAGGTGTCATCGGCATCGTAGCCTCCCGCCTGACGGAAATATACTATCGTCCTGCGGTGGTATTGACACGTACGGACGATATGGCGACCGGTTCCGCCCGCTCTGTTTCCGGCTTTGATGTCTACAAGGCCATAGAACATTGCCGCGACCTGCTGGAAAACTTCGGAGGGCATACATATGCCGCCGGACTCTCCATGAAAGTGGAGAACGTGCCCGCTTTCACGGAGCGTTTCGAGAACTTCGTCTCCGAGCATATACTTCCCGAACAAACCAGCGCGTTAATCGACATCAACGCTGAAATCGACTTCAGGGACATTACTCCGAAGTTCTGCAGTGACCTGAAGAAATTCAACCCGTTCGGCCCGGACAATGTAAAACCGATATTCTGTACACATAATGTTTACGACTACGGTACCAGCAAAGTTGTGGGACGCGACCAGGAACATATCAAACTGGAACTGGTAGATAACAAGTCGAACAACGTCATGAACGGTATTGCCTTCGGCCAGAGTTCCCACGTACGCTTCATCAAGACCAAGCGTTCATTCGATATCTGCTATACCATTGAGGAAAACACCCACAAACGGGGGGAAGTACAGTTACAGATTGAAGATATTAAGCCAAACTAAAAGAAGCCTCCCCCGTCCCCTCTCCGGAAGAGAGGGGAGAAGAGGTAGCCGGGCTATCCCAGAAGGCAAGATTTATGGAGAAGCAAATTCATAATGAGAATTCCACTCCGCCTCAAAAGGGCGCAGAAGACCTTACAATAATTCCTGACCCCATTTCCTCCCCTCCCCTCTCTTCCGGAGAGGGGCCGGGGGTGAGGCTTTTGAAACAATACTGGGGATATGACAACTTCCGGGGTATCCAGGAAGATATCATCAATAGCATAGGCGAAGACAAAGACACCTTGGGACTCATGCCTACCGGTGGAGGCAAGTCCATCACATTCCAGGTGCCGGCACTCGCCAAAGAAGGCCTATGCCTCGTCGTCACCCCCCTGATCGCATTGATGAAAGACCAAGTGCAGAATCTCAAGAAGCGGGGAATCAAGGCACTGGCAATCTATTCCGGCATGAGCCGGCAGGAAATCCTCACAACCCTGGAAAACTGCATCTTCGGCAACTACAAATTCCTCTACATCTCCCCCGAACGGCTTGATACGGAAATCTTCCGCACCAAATTGCAGAAGATGAAAATCAGCATGATCACCGTTGACGAAAGCCATTGCATCTCGCAGTGGGGGTATGACTTCCGCCCCGCCTATCTCAAGATAGCCGAGATACGGGATATACTGCCAGACGTACCCGTACTTGCCCTGACAGCCACCGCCACGCCGGAAGTGGTGAAAGACATACAAGCGCGCCTCCGCTTCCGGAAAGAGAATGTATTCCGGATGAGCTTCGAGCGCAGGAACCTCGCCTATATCGTCCGCAATACGGACAACAAGACGGGAGAGCTGCTGCACATTCTGCGCCGGATGCCCGGCAGCGCCATCATATACGTACGCAATCGCCGCCGCACCAAGGAAATAGCCGAGTTGCTGCACAACGAACATATCACCGCCGACTTCTATCACGCCGGGCTGGACGACGCGACCAAGGATATCCGCCAACAACGCTGGCAGACAGGTGAAAGCCGTGTCATAGTGGCAACCAACGCATTCGGTATGGGAATCGACAAACCGGATGTACGCATCGTCATCCACCTGGACTTACCGGATTCCATAGAGGCCTACTTTCAGGAAGCCGGACGTGCCGGGCGTGACGGAGAAAAGGCTTACGCGGTTATCCTCTATTCCAGGTCAGACAAGACGACACTCCACAAACGCATCCCCGATACTTTTCCGGAGAAAGACTACATCAGGCAAGTCTATGAGCACCTGCAATACTATTACCAGATGGCAATGGGAGACGGCCAGGGCTGCATACGCGAATTCAACATCGAAGACTTCTGCCGGAAATTCAAGTACTTCCCCGTCCCGGTAGATAGCGCCTTGAAGATATTGACCCAAGCCGGTTATCTGGAATACACCGACGAGCAGGACAATGCCTCCAGGCTAAAATTCTCCATACAAAGGGACGAGCTCTACAGACTGAGGGGAATGGGCGAGGAGACGGACAGGCTAATCCAAATCATACTCCGTTCTTACACCGGCTTGTTCACCGACCATGCCTTCATCAGTGAAGAATTACTCGCCGCACGTGCCGGACTGACCCGCAAGCAAATATACGAACAGCTTGTCCGCCTTGCCAAGCTGAGGATAGTAAGCTATATCCCACGCAAAAAGACACCTTATATTATATATACACGCGAACGGATAGAAACGCGCCACCTGCAAATTCCCCCCGGTGTATATGAAGAACGCAAAAAGCGTTACGAGAAACGCATCGAAGCCATGCTGGACTATGTGACCAATGATACCGTATGCCGCAGCCGTATGCTGTTGCGCTATTTCGGAGAATCCAACGGGCATGACTGCGGACAGTGTGACACCTGCATCAGCCTTAGGAACAGGCAGAGCGCCGACAAACGGCCTGCCAAAGAACTCTTTGGAGAGATACTCCAAATCTTGTCCGAACAAGAGATGACACCTGCCGCCCTGGCGGAAAAGATGCCCGGCGGGAAAGAAGCCCTCACCGAAGCATTGCATCTATTGCTGGAGGAAGGTAAAATAATTGCTGCCAACGGAATGCTGCAAATCAAAAAATAATTCATTACTTTTGCCGTTGGAAAAGAATGCCTTGCCGCTGAAGAGAAATACCTTATCAGCCGTTGTCCGCCTTTTCTTTTTAATTCTTAATCTTTAATTTGTCATATATGGGATTCTTTAAATCTTTTTTCTCCGGCAAATCAGAAAACCCGGCAGATGAAAAACAAAAAAACACTCAGAAAAACTTTGAAATATTCAAGTATGACGGTATGCGCGCCCAACGCATGGGACGTACAGACTACGCCATCAAATGCTTTACGGAGGCCCTTGCCCTGCAAGAAGACTTCGAGACCATGGGCTATCTGTCACAGGTATATATACAGACCGGCAGCCTTGACGAAGGCCGCAAACTCCTGGAGCGCATGATTGAACTGGAACCGGAACATGCTTCCACCTACCTCACGCTCGCCAACCTATGCTATATGCAGGAAGATTACCCTGCCATGGCCAAGGCTGCCAAGAAAGTCATCGAGATGGAAGAGGGCAATGCCATGGCACACTACCTGCTTGGCAAAGCAGACAACGGACAGGGAGACGGTATCATGTGCATCGCCCACCTCACCAAAGCCATCGTGCTGAAGGATGACTTTGTCGAAGCCCGGTTGCTCCGCGCAGAAGCCTTGGCAAAGATGCAGCAATACAAAGAAGCCATGGAAGACATCCATGCCATTCTGGCACAAGATCCGGAAGACGAAAACGCCCTCCTGCTCCGCGGCAAGATAAAGGAAGCGACCGGCGCCGGTGAAGAAGCCGAAAACGACTACCGGAACGTTACGGAACTAAACCCATTCAACGAACAGGCCTTCCTCTACTTGGGCCAGCTTTACATTACACAAAAAAAATTGGCCGAAGCCATTGCGCTCTTTGACGAAGCCATCGAATTGAACCCGAACTTTGCGGAAGCCTACCACGAACGCGGCCACGCCAAACTGCTGAACGGAGACAAGGAAGGCTCCATAGAAGACATGAAAAAAGGGCTGGAGTTAAATCCGAAGGATGTACAAAGCTTCAACGGACAATACGGCAACCAGCCGGGAGGAACTACCGGAAATATATTAGGACTGTAAACAGGAAATAAGTAAATATGTTACTCTCCTCAAAAAAAAGATAGTTTTTTGTTTGTATATAAAAGAAAAGCATTACTTTTGTCGCATAATTCAAAAACAGAGAATACAAGTATGAACTCATTTACTTATGCATATTACTTCTTTTTTTACTTTTACTTTAGCCAGAAAGTAGAGCGGGAGTTTGTATGTATCAAGTGACAGTGATGCTTAAGAACTGAATAGAGAACCAAGTAAATATACTGATCCCGCTCCATCGCATGGAAGCGGGATTTTTTTTGTAGAATACATTTAAGAAAACAAATATCCGATAATGAAAAAGGTAGCCATTCAAGGAACATTAGGCTCGTATCACGACATCGCCGCCCACAAGTACTTTGCAGGAGAGGAAATAGAATTAATCTGTTGCGCCGACTTTGAAGACGTGTTTGCTGCCGTAAAGAAAGACAGCCAGACGATAGGAATGTTGGCCATAGAAAACACCATCGCAGGCAGTTTGCTGCACAACAATGAGTTGCTGCGCCAAAGCGGGACACAAATCGTAGGAGAATACAAACTACGCATATCCCACAGCTTCGTCTGCCTGCCCGAAGAAGATTGGGACGACATTACGGAAGTCAATTCACACCCTATCGCCCTGATGCAATGCCGTGAGTTCCTTGCCCGCCACCCCAAGATCAAAGTGGTGGAAGGTGAAGATACAGCCCGCAGCGCCGAAATCATCAAAACAGAAAACCTGAAAGGGCATGCCGCCATCTGCTCCAAGGCAGCCGCCGAACGTTACGGCATGAAAGTCCTGCAGGAAGGGATTGAAACCAACAAACACAACTTCACCCGTTTCCTGGTTGTGGCCGACCCCTGGCAAGTGGATGAACTGAACCGCCACCGCCACAAAGAAGTCAACAAGGCAAGCATGGTATTCACTCTTCCGCATACCGAAGGGAGCCTTTCGCAGGTACTGTCCATCCTGTCCTTCTACAGCATAAACTTGACAAAGATACAATCCCTGCCCATCATCGGACGCGAATGGGAATATCAATTTTATGTGGATGTTGTTTTTGACAATGTACTGAGATATAAACAAGCTATTGCAGCCATCGCCCCGCTGACTAAAGAACTTAAAATATTAGGAGAATACGAAGATGGAAAATCAAGCATCTAAAATCCGGCCTGCCGACCGCCTGGCAAGCGTAAGTGAATACTACTTCTCGAAGAAGCTGAAAGAAGTGGCGCAAATGAACGCCGAAGGAAAAGACGTAATCAGCCTGGGTATCGGAAGCCCGGATATGCCACCTTCGGAAAGCACCGTCGAAACTCTTTGTGAGGCAGCGCACAACCCCGGCGGCCACGGTTATATGCCCTATATCGGAATTCCTGAACTACGTTGCAGCTTTGCCGGCTGGTACCGGAAATGGTACGGTGTAGAGCTGAACCCGAACACGGAAATACAGCCGCTCATCGGTTCCAAGGAAGGTATCCTGCACGTAACCCTGGCGTTCGTCAATCCCGGAGAGCAGGTGCTGGTTCCCAATCCCGGATATCCCACCTACACTTCACTGAGCAAGATACTCGGCGCCGAAGTGGTGAATTACAACCTGAAAGAGGAAAACGGCTGGATGCCCGACTTCGATGAACTGGAGAAGATGGACATGAGCCGCGTAAAGTTGATGTGGACCAACTACCCCAACATGCCTACCGGAGCCAACGCCACTCCGGAACTCTACCGGAAGCTGGTTGACTTTGCCCGCCGGAAAGACATCGTCATCGTCAACGACAATCCGTACAGCTTCATTCTGAACGAGCACCCCGTCAGCATCCTCAGCGTGCCCGGAGCCAAGGATCGTTGCATTGAATTCAATTCCATGAGCAAGAGCCATAATATGCCGGGATGGCGTATCGGCATGCTCGCCTCGAATGCCGACTTCGTGCAATGGATACTGAAGGTGAAGAGCAACATCGACAGCGGCATGTTCCGTGCCATGCAACTGGCCGCCGCCAAAGCCCTGGAAGCAGAAAAAGACTGGTATGAAGGCAACAACAAGAATTACCGCAACCGCCGCCGACTGGCAGGTGAAATCATGCACGCACTGGGATGCACCTACGATGAAAACCAGGTAGGCATGTTCCTTTGGGGCAAGATACCCGACACTTGCACCGACGTTGAAGAACTGACGGAACGGGTGCTGCATGAGGCAAGGGTGTTCATTACTCCGGGATTTATCTTCGGAAGCAACGGGAAAAGATACATCCGTATCTCCTTGTGCTGCAAGGAAGACAAATTGGCGGAAGCCTTGGAACGTATCAGAAGAATAATATAAATATTTACAAAAGAGGATTTTCCCAATGAAACGGGAATCTCTGTTTACTAAATCCTCTCCGGAGATTTACTGAAACATCGGTAGAGATTTACTAAATCTTCCTCCCTGTTTTAGTAAATCTTAAAAACCGCTTCCCGAAGGACTTTCCGAGAGGAAGAAAAGTTATAAGAAAAATATATATACGTATAAGATAATTAAACAAATAAAGAATATGGAACTCGAATTAGAACCCATCAAGCTGGAAGGTATTGAAGACAAACGTCCCCTGGTCATCGCCGGTCCT
Organism: Bacteroides fluxus YIT 12057; assembly: GCF_000195635.1. Taxonomy (GTDB): domain Bacteria; phylum Bacteroidota; class Bacteroidia; order Bacteroidales; family Bacteroidaceae; genus Bacteroides; species Bacteroides fluxus. The sequence goes on from NZ_GL882644.1 coordinate 51,747, forward strand.
TGCAGTGCTGAAACCGAAGAACAAGTGATGAGCACCGCCAAACAATTGGCCGACAAAGGCCTCAAGATATATCGTGCAGGCATTTGGAAACCACGCACCAAACCGGGCGGATTCGAAGGCATCGGCGTGGACGGTCTGGCTTGGCTGAAAGAGGTGAAAAAAGAAACCGGCATGTATGTTTCTACGGAAGTAGCCACCGCCAAGCACGTGTATGAATGCTTAAAAGCCGGAGTCGACATTCTATGGATAGGCGCACGCACCACTGCAAACCCCTTTGCCGTACAGGAAATAGCCGACGCACTTAAAGGGGTCGATATCCCTGTGTTCGTAAAGAACCCGGTAAATCCGGACCTTGAATTATGGATTGGAGCCTTGGAACGCATCAACAACGCGGGTCTGAAGCGCCTGGGCGCCATCCACCGCGGATTCAGCAGCTACGACAAGAAGCTCTACCGCAACCTGCCTCAATGGCATATCCCCATCGAGCTGCGCCGACGCATTCCGAACCTGCCCATCCTCTGCGACCCGAGCCACATCGGCGGAAAGCGTGAACTGGTCGCTCCCCTCTGCCAACAGGCCATGGACTTAGGTTTCAACGGCTTGATCATAGAGAGCCACTGCAATCCGGACTGTGCCTGGAGCGACGCCGCCCAGCAAGTCACTCCGGATGTATTGGACTATATCCTCAACCTGCTCGTCATCCGCAAGGAAACGCAAAGCACGGAGAACCTCAGCGAATTGCGCAAACAGATTGACGAATGCGACAACAACCTTATCCAGGAACTGGCCAAGCGGATGCGTGTGGCACGTGAAATCGGCACATACAAGAAGGAGCATGACATGACCATCCTGCAAACCGGACGCTATAACGAGATTCTTGAAAAGCGCGGTTCGCAAGGTGCTCTTTGCGGCATGGACTCAGATTTCATCAAGAAAGTGTTCGAAGCGATACACGAAGAGAGCGTGAGGCAGCAAATGGAAATCATAAATAAGTGAAATATATGAGAATACTAATACTTGGAGCCGGCAAAATGGGTTCCTTCTTTACAGACATGCTGAGTTTTCAGCACGAGACGGCCGTGTTCGACGTCAACCCGCACCAATTGCGTTTTGTCTATAACACCTACCGTTTCACCACCCTGGAGGAAATCAAGGAATTCGAGCCGGAGCTGGTCATCAATGCCGCCACGGTGAAATACACACTGGACGCTTTCCGGCACGTGTTGCCGGTGCTTCCCAAAGACTGCATCATCAGCGACATCGCTTCGGTAAAAACAGGACTGAAGAAATTCTATGAGGAAAGTGGTTTCCGCTATGTATCGACTCATCCCATGTTCGGGCCTACTTTTGCCAGCCTGAGCAATCTGGGCAGCGAGAATGCCATCATCATCAGCGAAGGCGACCATCTGGGAAAAATATTCTTCAAGGATCTGTACCAGACCCTGAAACTGAACATCTTTGAATATACCTTCGACGAGCACGACGAAACAGTGGCATACTCCCTGTCCATCCCGTTTGTTTCCACCTTCGTGTTCGCCGCAGTGATGAAGCACCAGGAGGCGCCGGGTACGACTTTCAAGAAGCACATGGCCATTGCCAAGGGATTGCTGAGTGAAGATGATTATCTGCTGCAAGAGATACTTTTCAACCCGCGTACCCCGTCACAAGTAACCAACATTCGTACCGAGTTGAAGAATCTGCTTGAAATCATCGAAAAGAAAGACGCGGAAGGGATGAAGAAGTATCTGACCAAAATACGGGAAAAAATCAAATAGAGAATCTGTCCCCTCAGATTCACTCTAAACCTCGTTCGTAGCCGAAGCACTTGATTATTCAAGAAATATCATGTACTTTTGCGCAAACATAAAAACAGCAATGATAGACCAAGCCACCATAGACCGCATACTCGACGCCGCACAAATCACCGATGTAGTATCGGACTTCGTCACCCTGCGCAAGCGCGGCGTCAACTATGTGGGCTTGTGTCCTTTCCATGACGATAAAACCCCTTCCTTTTATGTATCGCCCTCCAAAGGGTTGTGCAAGTGTTTTGCGTGCGGAAAAGGTGGAAATGCCGTGCACTTCATCATGGAGCATGAGCAGATGTCCTATCCCGAAGCACTGAAATACCTTGCCAAGAAATACGGCATAGAAATCAAAGAAAGGGAACTCTCCAACGAGGAAAAAATAGCGCAAAGCGAACGGGAAAGCCTGTTCATCGTCAACAGCTTTGCACGCGACTATTTCCGGAATATCCTCCGCAACCATGTAGATGGACGCAGCATCGGCATGGCATACTTCCGCAACCGTGGTTTCCGGGATGACATCATCGAGAAGTTCCAGCTGGGTTATTGCACGGAAAGCCATGACGCCCTCGCACAGGAAGCTTTGCAAAAGGGCTATAAGAAGGATTTCCTTCTAAAAACCGGACTCTGTTATGAGACGGACGACCATCGCCTGCGCGACCGTTTCTGGGGACGCGTCATCTTCCCGGTACATACTTTGTCCGGAAAAGTAGTAGCTTTCGGAGGGCGTGTACTTGCCGGTGCCACCAAAGGGGTGAAAGTAAAGTATGTCAACTCTCCCGAATCGGAAATCTATCATAAGAGCAACGAACTATACGGCATTTACTTTGCCAAGCAAGCCATTGTGAAGCAAGACCGTTGCTTCCTGGTGGAAGGCTATACGGATGTTATCTCCATGCATCAATCGGGCATCGAGAATGTAGTCGCTTCTTCGGGCACGGCGCTGACTCCCGGACAGATACGCATGATCCACCGTTTCACCAACAACATGACCGTACTTTACGACGGTGATGCCGCCGGTATCAAAGCGTCCATCCGAGGGATAGACATGCTGCTGGAAGAGGGCATGAACATCAAAGTCTGCCTGCTCCCCGACGGTGACGACCCGGACTCCTTCGCACGCAAGCACAACGCTACTGAATTTCAGGAATTCATACAGAAAAATGAAACAGACTTTATCCGTTTCAAAGCCAACCTGCTGCTGGAGGATGCAGGCAAGGATCCGATAAAACGTGCAGAACTGATAAGTAACCTGGTGCAAAGCATTTCGATTATTCCGGAAGCCATTGTACGTGATGTGTATATCAAGGAATGCGCCCAACTGCTGCGTGTAGAAGATAAACTACTGGTGTCCGAAGTTGCCAAACGCCGGGAAATGCAGGCCGAAAAACAGGCAGAGCGTGCCGAACGGGAACGCCGTTCCGCCAATGCCGCACGGGCGAATGCGGAAGCAGGCATCACTGACGGCGGCAATGCCCCTGCACAGGTTCCTGCCGGTGATTCGCAACCGTCCGGCACTTATCCCCCCGAAGCCTTTCCCCCTTCCGGTTTTCCACCCGAAGAAGCGGTTCCTTTCCCGCCGTCGGACGATTACGTGTCTTTCATTCCGCAAGATGGCAAGGAAGGGCAGGAATTTTATAAATACGAGCGGCTGATTCTGCAAATGCTAGTCCGCTATGGAGAGAGGGTGATGTGCAAAGTCCCCAATGGCGAAGGGCAGGAAATACCCGTCACCGTTACCGAATACATCATAAATGATTTGAAGGAAGACGAACTTGCCTTCCACAATCCGCTTCACCGGCAAATCCTGTCGGAGGCTGCCGAACGCATACATAACGAAGGCTTTATAGCCGAACGTTATTTCGTGGCACACCCCGACCCCGTCATCAGCAAACTGAGCGTGGAACTGATCAGCAACCGCTATCAGTTGAGGAAATCACAGATAGAACAAATGGTGACGGATGAAGAACGCCTTTATGAGCTAATCCCCCGGTTGATGATAAACTTCAAATATGCCATTGTCAGCGAGGAGTTGAAGCATATCATGTTTGCCCTGCAAGACCCCGCTGTGATCAACGACGAAACGCAATGCAACAGCATCATGAAACGCTATAATGAGCTGCGTGAGATTAAAAGCATCATGGCAAAGCGCTTGGGCGACAGAGTGGTAATAAGCTACTAAGCTAAGCTAAATCAAGAAAAGACATACTCCATTACATCACCTCCTTTACATGAAGGCATAAAGGCATTTACACTATGAGGTAAAGACCGTTACACTATGAAGAAACGACCGTTACATACTCAAGTAAAGCCATTTACATCAGTATGTAACCGATATGTAAACAGAACACACTGATAATCAGAGTTATTTCAAATCCCGCCTAAATTCGGAACAGGAGAGGGAAAACTGAACTGAAACTATAAATGCTACAAATGAGATTTCAATGCAAGATGGAAATATTCCCGGCATTACCCAATTCGCCCAACAGCAGTACTGTAACCACAGGCAAGTAATCTTTCAGATTCTCCCTTAACAAATACAACGACTGCTGAATGCGATAGGCCACCGTCTTGGGCGAAACGTTCAATGCTTCGGCTATCTCTTTATAAGTCATCTGCTTGAAGCGGTGCATGACAAACGCTATCCGATACGACTCCGGCAATGCACTGATAGCCTTTTCTATCCTCTTGGTGAGTTCTTCCATCTGATAGTAATGGATGTCTTCCAGCATTTCTTCCTGCTTTCTGGAGAAAAAGTAGGTTTCGGCACGGCTGATGATTTCTTTCTTGGTTATCAAGTTCAGAGACCGATGGTAAGTCATTTTAAAAAGATACTGGTTCAAAGAAGATTCAATGATGATTTCCTCCCGTTTCTCCCACATCCAAAGCATCACTTCCTGTACGATTTCTTCAGCATCCTCCAACTCGACAAACCGATGGGCGTATGCACACAACATGGGATAGTATTTCTTAAACAGGCGTTCGTACGCTTGCAACTCCCCCTCCCGAAGGGCTTTGAGCAGTACTTTATCTTCTTGGTTCTTACCTATTTCCATTTCTTTCTCTTGCATGTTCTTCATCGGCAAAGATAATTCTTTTATCACTTATTTTAATAAAACACAATCTTTTTCTAAAAAAAACTATAATTTGTTTAGTAACCCTTTCTCGAAAATTGTCTCAATAATAGATGAACCGAAAGATATGACCGATACATATATAAATATAGAAGAGTTATTACCCACCTATTGTGAAGGGCTGGCAACTGCCGAAGAAGCCCGCCGGGTGGAAGAATGGATGGAGCTGGACGAAGCCAACCGTAAAATGGTAAAGCAGATACAAATGCTGAACATGGCGGCCGACACACTGCATGTGATGCAATGTGTAGATAGCGACAAGGCATTTCAAAAGGTGAAAACCAAGATTGTAAAGAAGAGAATCTTCTGGTGGCAATGGTCGCAACGAGTGGCTGCCATATTGTTCCTCCCGCTTCTGGTTACTACTTTGCTTATCGGCCTCGGTAACGAAAAACAGCCCGGAATAGCTCAAATACTTGAGGTAAAAACCAATCCGGGCATGACTACCTCACTGGTTTTGCCCGACAGTACGGTGGTTTATCTGAATTCGGAATCCGTATTGCGCTATCCTTCGGTTTTCGGCAAGGACAGCCGGGAAGTGGAACTGGCGGGAGAAGCCTATTTTGATGTAACGTCTGATAAAGAGAAACGTTTTGTAGTGAACACGCCCCACCAGTCACAGATAGAAGTCTATGGAACCAGCTTCAATGTAGAAGCCTATGGCACCGACAACCATATTTCCACAACCTTGGTGGAAGGAAAAGTAGGGTTCCTGTTCAAGGAGAAAAACGGCGGCTCGCAAAAGATAGTCCTGAGTCCCATGCACAAATTGGTCTATAAGCCCCTGTCCGGCGAAACACAGATATACCAGACGAACTGTGAATCGGAAACCGCCTGGAAAGAAGGAACCATCATCTTCAACAACACACCGATGAACGAAGTGCTCAATATTCTGAGCAAGCGGTTTAACGTGGAGTTCGTAGTCAGGAACAAGCATTTGGAGGAATACTCTTTCACAAGTTCGTTCACCACGCAACGTCTGGAACGGATTCTGGAATTCTTCAAACGGTCGTCGCGAATACACTGGCGCTATCTGGACAGCGATGAAGAGACGGATAAACAACAACGGATAGAAATCTATTAAATACCATATTGTTAACCCTTAATACTAAATTTGATGAAACAGAAACGTGCACCTTAAATCTAAAAAAACCATGCGGAAGATATGGGCGTATCTTCTGCATGGAAAAACGTACTCTTAAGGCTTGTTTCCCGACAAGCCAAGTTAACCTTTTTATTTATCTTAGTCTTTACAAAATTATGCAAAAATCATTTAGCATCCAACTAATCCGGATGATAAACTCATCATGGCTATCGTTTAACAGAACTCCATTGTTTATGAGACTATGTATTTTATTCCTTTTCTGCTCTTTGAGCCTGGCTCATGCAGCGGACACGTATGCACAGAAAACAAGAATCAGCATTGATGCCAACCGTCAAACTGTTGAGAGTGTGCTGAAACAAATCAAAACCAAGACCGGATTTGACTTCTTTTTCAACAACAAGCATGTGGACTTGAACCGCCGCGTGTCGGTTTCTGTCAACGAAGGCAATGTATTCGACGTGTTGTCGAAAGTCTTTGCCGGAACCAATGTAAAGTATTCGGTGCTGGACAAGAAGATTATCCTTACCATCGACGAAGCAGACGGCATACAACAAAATGTGACCGTCAAGGTCAGCGGTAAAGTAGTGGACGCCACCGGCGAGCCCATAATCGGAGCATCGGTCATAGAAAAAGGTACCACCAACGGCATCATGACCGATATTGACGGAAAATTCACACTGACCGTGAATTCGGTCGAATCAGAACTCGTCATTTCGTATATCGGATATAAGACCCAGACCCTGAAACCACAGGCAGGAAAAATGATGGCAATTACCATGAACGAAAATGCCGAACTGCTGGACGAAGTGGTAGTAGTAGGTTATGGCACCATGAAGAAGAAGGATTTGACCGGCGCCGTTGCTTCCATCAAAATGGAAGATGCTCCGGTAGGTACGGTATCTACCATCAGCAATGTGTTGGCAGGTAAGGCAGCCGGACTACAAGTAAGTGCCGTAAGCGCCCAACCGGGTGGCGGTTCCAGTTTCCGCATCCGCGGCGCCGCATCAGTCAAGGCAGGCAATGACCCGCTGATCATTATCGACGGTTTTCCCATCAGCCCCACTGATGAAAATAAGATCAAGACCGGAAAATATGAAACCGGCAGTTCGGACAATATCCTCGCTTCTATCAACCCCAATGACATCGAATCCATCGAGGTGCTGAAAGATGCCAGCTCTACTGCCATTTATGGTGCCCGTGCCGGTAACGGTGTCATCATCATCACCACCAAGAAAGGCGCTACCGGCGCTCCGAAAGTAACCTATTCGGGAACCGCTTCCGTCCAGACGCTGGCAGGTGAATATGACATGTTGAATGCACGCGACTTCATGCTGCAATCCAACCGTTATGCCAAAGAAGAATGGATGCGCTCGCAGAAGATAGGTATCTATGGCGGCAAGACAGAAGCTGACGCTTCCAAGCCATACGCACCTTATTATACCGACGCCCAAATCAATGCACCGGCATACGACACGGATTGGTTCGACGCAATAACCCGTACCGGTTTCCAGACACAGCACAATATTTCTGTAAACGGCGGCACGGAATCCACCAAATACCTGGTTTCTGGAAACTTCTTCAAACAGAATGGGGTAGTGAAGAATAACGACATGGAACGCTATACAGGACGCATCAACTTGGAACAGAAAGTAAGCAAGTATGTAAAAATGGGCGTAAACATGACCATCTCACGCAATCAGACCAACAATGTGCCATTGGGCGCAGGACAGAACCAGGATGCCAGCATCATGGTAGCGGCAGCCCAGTTCAGCCCTATATTGCCTATCAAAGATGAAAACGGCGACTATACATTGAACTCCCAGGCAGCCTTCCTGCCCAATCCCGTTTCATTGCTCGAAATTACCGACAAGACTACCAAAGAAAGACTGCTCGCCACGGCTTTTGTGGAGGTGAAGCCCATCAACGACCTGACTTTGAAAGCTAATTTCGGTATCGACCGCAACTACCAGAAGCGTAGTGTATATATGCCCAAAACCACCTTGTATGGCCAGAAGAAGGGCGGACAGGCAGATGTCGCCCAATATGACAAATCGGATTATCTGATGGAACTTACCGCCAACTATACCAAGAGATGGGGCGAACATAACTTCAGCGCATTGGCAGGTTACTCTTTCCAGCGTTTCACTGACGAATCACTGGGAGCCGGCAACAGCCAGTTCCTCATTGACGGTTTCCTGTTCAACAACTTGGGTGCAGGTGCTTATCCGAAACCCTCAGTAAGCTCTTCGGCTTCCAAGGACGAAATGGCCTCTTTCTTCGGTCGTGTGAACTACTCATTCAAAGACCGCTACTTGTTGACAGCCACGCTGCGTGCCGACGGTGCATCGAACTTTGCGAAAAACAATCGTTGGGGTTACTTCCCCTCAGTGGCCTTGGGATGGAGATTTACCGAGGAAGAATTTATGAAACCACTGGAATCCGTACTTTCCAACGGTAAATTGCGCGTCAGCTATGGCCAGACAGGTAACTCGAACATCGGCAACCGCGCCATCAGTTATTACGAAACCGGTAACAACAATGAATTCGGAGGAACAGAAACCGTAGGTGTTTATCTGAGCCAGCTGGGCAATCCCAACTTGAAGTGGGAAACCACCACCGAATGGAACATCGGTATCGACCTGGGCTTCTTCAACAACCGTGTCAATGTAACGGCTGAATACTTCAATAAAATCGTTTCCGACTTATTGAGCGAACGCACACTGCTTACCTTCAATGAGGTAGATAAGATCTACGCCAACATCGGCAAGACGCAAAGCCAGGGATTTGAACTGACAATCAACACTACCAACTTCAAGACCAAGGACTTCAGCTGGAACACGGACTTCACTTTCTCTTTGTATCGCGACCGTTGGAACACACGTGACGACAGTTGGAAACCTGCGGCTTATTCACAATATAACTCACCCATACGCTATAAATATGGCTATCTGTCGGACGGACTGATCCAGGCAGGCGAAGAAGTACCCTGGATGAAGGGCGCACTTCCCGGACAAGTGAAGATTAAAGACATCGACGGATATGTATATAACGAAGACGGCTCTTACAAGGTGGACGAGCACGGTATTCCTTTGAAATCGGGCAAGCCCGACGGCAAGCTGAACGAGGCCGACCAGGTGATTTACGGCAGTTCCGACCCGGGCTACCTGATGGGCTTGAACAATACTTTGCGTTACAAGAATTTCGATTTCAACATCTACTTCTACGGACAGTTTGATGTATTGAGCAGCGGTTCCTACAAAGACCTTTGGTTGACAGGCTCCGACGGAATGACGGGTATCGTCAACATGTATCGTGGCTACAATATGCCGGTCAGCGCCAAGGATGTATGGACCCACGACAATACAACGGCTTCACGCCCGGGATATTTCCAGGACAAAAGCACATACGGCGTCGGTGACTATTATCTGCAAAAAAGCTGGTTTGTACGTTGCCGCAACATAACGCTGGGCTATACCATCCCGGCAAAGAAGTTGGTTTCGAACATCCGCGTATATGCCGACATCAACAATCCCTTCACCATCACTCCATACAAGGGACTCGACCTTGAAACAGACAACTCGGTTTGGGCTTACCCCAACGTGAGAAGTTTTAGCTTGGGATTGGATATTACATTTTAAAAACCTATTAAAGAAACAATGCAATGAAAAAGATATTTTCTATATTTTCGATAGCGTTAACGACGGCTGCCTGCTGCATCTCGTGCACAAATCTGGAGTCAGAAATGTATGATGTGATTAATCCGGGTATCTTCCCTACCACAGAAGATGATGCAAACTCTTTGGTGACCTCTGCGGCCTACGCTCCTTTCCGGTCCAACTGGTATTCGGGTTTATATGCTTCCTCGCAGGGAGGAATCCATGTAATCAGTGACATGACTACAGATATCGGCTACTGCCAATGGAACGATGTCGTATGGCCGGATATGCTGCAAGTCAACTTCACGGCCAAATCCTTTGGAGTCACGGATACTTATAAAAACTACATCCGCGATATCAGCAAGATGACCTTAACAATGGACCGCATTGCCGGCATCCAGATGAAACAGGAAACTAAAGACCGTCTGAACGCCGAACTGCGTTGCGGACGCGGTTGGCTGGCTTATATATTGTATGACATGTATGGTCCCATCCAGATTGCATCTTTGGAAATGCTGAAAAATCCCACATCGGATGAAGTGGCTCCACGCGTTTCGAAAGAGGAAATGGTGAAATTCATCGAGGATGATTTAACGGCCGCCACTGCCCTGCCCGCTACCTATAAAACGTCCGACACCAATTACGGACGTTTCACCAGGGGATTGGCTTATACCGTACTTATGAAGCTGTATATGCACGAACAGAACTGGGCAAAAGCAGTAGAATGCGGTCGCGAACTGATGAAACCGGAATATGGATATGAACTGATGGATAACTACAAGGATATCTTTACACTGGAAAATGAAGGCAACTCCGAAGCTATCTGGTCCTGTATATGCAGCCGCAGCGTCAATCAGCAGATGTGGCTGGCCCATGTGCTTTCAAGCGAGTATCCTACCAAGAATCCTGCTATCCAGAAGTGGGGCGGCTATCGTGTAATGTGGAACTTCTATCACACCTTTGACGCGAAAGACAAGCGCCTTGAAGTGCTGATAGGTGACTTTATCGGTGAAGACGGCGTACACTATAACGAACAGAATCCGGGTTCGGTACTCATTGAAGGAGCAATGCCCGTGAAATATGGTGAAGACCCCGATGCCACCGGTGAAGAAAGCCAGATAGACTGGATTGTATATCGCTATGCCGATGTGCTGACTCTGTTATCAGAAGCCATCGTCCGTCAAGGAAACGCAGTGACTCAGGAAGCCGTTGATTTATTGAACAAGGTACACACCCGCGCAGGACTGACCGCTTATGCCACTGCCGACTTTGCCAGCCCGGCCGCTTTCCTCGACGCCGTATTGATGGAACGCGGACATGAGTTGTGGTTCGAAGGTACCCGCCGGACCGACTTGATTCGCTACGGAAAATACATCGAGTATGCCCGCAAATACAAGAACTCGGTTACAGCACAGGATTACATGAATGTGATGCCGTTGCCGCAGGCCGTAATCAATGAAAGTAAAGGCAAGATCGCTCAAAATCCCGGATACTAATCAATAAGTAAAGGCTGCTTGAGGATTTACCTTGGGCAGCCTTTTTTTACACCAACCTCATGAAAAACAATCAACGCCTCGTCGCACTTGATGTAATGAGAGGGCTCACCATTGCCGGAATGATTCTGGTGAATACACCCGAAACCTGGAGCTATGTATATGCCCCGCTACAACATGCCCGGTGGAACGGACTGACTCCTACCGATGTCATTTTTCCTTTCTTCCTGTTTATGATGGGAGTGTCCATGTATATCTCTCTGAAGAAATGTTCGTTTCATTTGAGTTCTCATCTCCTGATGAAAATTATTCGCCGCTCGCTGATACTGTTTCTCATCGGTACAGCGATCTATGCACTGGCTACCTTTTTGGGTACGCTGCGCGACGCCTGCCGGCAACCCGGTTTTGAAGGCAATCCGTGGAAAGAGGCGTTTGCCTCCTTACCCGGCACCCGCATTCCGGGAGTACTGCAACGTCTTGGAGTCTGCTACGGAATCGGTTCCATTATAGTGCTTACCTGCCGGCATCGCTATATTCCTCATCTGGCCGGAGGCATATTAGCGGGATATTTCCTGATACTGCTCTTTGGAAACGGATTTGTACACAGTCCCGAGAACATTCTTTCTGTGGTTGACCGGACTTTGTTCGGAGACAATATGATTAACGACGGAGGAATAGATCCAGAAGGAGCATTGAGCACGCTGCCGTCGATAGCACAAGTACTTATCGGCTTCTGTATAGGCAAAATCTGTATAGAGACGCCGGATATGAGAGAGAAACTGAACAAAATCTTTCTGTACGGCTCTTTGATGCTGATTGTGGGCTGGCTGTTCAGTTATGGTTGTCCGCTGAACAAAAGGGTCTGGACCCCCAGTTTTGTTCTGGTCACTTGTGGCTTTGCCTGTCTTTTATTGGGCATACTGATATGGTACATCGACCTGCGGAAAGTATATAAGCAGACGTGGACTTTCGAAGTATTCGGAGTAAATCCTTTGTTCTGCTATGTTCTCAGCGAAGTATTGGCTATTTTAGTCGACTACCTGCCTTTGCATTCGGCTACTTTGCACGAACGGTTCTATAGTGGCTTTCTAAGCAACTGCTTTGGCGATAATGAATGGACCTCCTTTCTTTATGCCTTCTCACTTCTGTGTTCCGTGTGGTTAATCGGAGTATTACTCTATAAAAAGAAAATATATATAAAGATTTAAGTATGAATAAGAAATGGATTATTTTAGGCGGCTTATTGCTTTCAATGAACGTAGCCGCACAATCTACCCTGTGGAAAAATAAAGCCTGGGAATGTAAGATATCAGATAAAGGTACACTGGAACAGATTATCTTTAAATCAAATCAGCAGAATGATACGGTTCCCTTCTTCCATAAAGAGAGTAATGCCGGCCCTCGCTTCTATGCCAACCTGGGAAAGGAGAATCGAATTGCCGAATGGATTCCCGACGGGTATCGCTCTTACCGGGCTACCATCGATCAAGTGGAGTGCCGCCTGACCTATAAAGCATGGAACGGACAACCTGCCGTCGAAATCACACTCGTAAATAAAGGAAACGTACCCTTCCAGCCGGTAAAGGCAGGATTGAAACTGGGCATCGATACTTATATGGATAAATACCCCGACTGGTTCGGCAAGTATTTTCCTACCTTGATGAAGAATGAGAAAACGCATTTCTACGGTTATCTTCAGACTCCTTCAGGACATACATTGGGAGTAGTATCTCCACAACCCATTGCCTCGTGGAGTGTCGATTATAACTTAGGTTATCAAGATCCTGCCCCTCACTGGTTTATGGGGCATCGCATAGAATCGCTGAATCTCGACTTAATGAACGCTTTACCGTTGCCGGCACATAATCCGCAGGATTTATGGCAACTGAAGCAGGGTGAGGCAAAGACATGGACTATCGCTTTTGTGGATATAAATACGCCCGACGAATTTGAAGAAACCATTCATAAGGTAGCCGGTATTCCGATGCTCCGTATCGGACAGACAGTTTATCAACCCAAAGAAACGGCCGTATTCGAAGTGCTGGCCACCGCACCGGTTATCCAGGTAACGGATGATAAAGGACAATCGCTGTCCGTATCAGTAAAGCCCAAGCGGGATGGCGTGAAAGAAGTTTCGTGCCAGTTGCCAGCTGCCGGATTATATTCCGTAAAGGTGACCGATGGAGAAAAACAAGCCGAAGGAGTGCTCTCGGCACACACCTCCTGGCAATGGACGCTGGAACAAGCAAGGAAAGGCGCCTTGAAATATCATCAGAAAGCCACTTCGCACATCGAAAGCTGGTACGGTTTCTACTCCGCCTTTATTGCGGCCAAGCATTTCCCCGAGAAGACGACGGATGAAGCGTTGCGCCAACGCTTCGACTATCTGTTCGGACTGCTGCACGACCCCATCAAGATGGAACCGTTATATCACGCCTCGCGCATCCAGAATACTTCCGGAACCATCAGCCTGTTGGTTGACAAGTATGAAGCCTACGGTAATGTGGAAGACCTTACAAAAGCGTCACGACTGGCAGATTGGCTGATAAATACCTGGCAACGCAAAGACGGAGCATACGTCAATCATGGTACCGTATATACCAGCGTGATATATGTTGCCAAGAATATACTGGAACTCGTACTGGTGGAACGTGAATTAGGCATGAAGGACAGTCGTTGGAAAGAAATCGCCGACCGTCATTACGCCTCGGCAAAACGTGCCATCGACCAGTTGGTAGCTTCGCAAGGAGACTTTGAAACCGAAGGAGAACTGACCTTTGAGGACGGAATGATTTCTTGCTCCGCACTTCAAATCGGCATGCTTGCCTTGATGCAAACAGATGAAAAAGAGCGCAGACACTATACCGATGCCATGCTGAAGATATTGAACAGTCACGACTGCCTCACCCAGTTGCGTGTGCCCGACGCCCGACGCCGTGGAGGCACCATGCGCTATTGGGAAGCACAATATGACGTGCAGATGCTCCCCAACATGTTCAACTCTCCTCACGGATGGAGCGGATGGCGTGCGTATGCCACCTATTACGCCTATCTGCTAACGGGCGAAGAGCGTTGGTTGCAGGAAACGTATAACGCCATGGGCGCCTTCGCCAATCTGATCGACTTCCGTTCGGGCGATTTGCGCTGGGCTTTCGTGGTCGATCCTTATCTGAAAGTGAAACAAGCATGCAGTGCCGACACACACGTAACAGCCGACTCATTGAGTTTCGGCAATCCGCACCCGGAACTGTATGATACTCGGGAGTTCGTTATAGGCGAGCAGTACGTGAACATGATAAGCGACTGGCAAACCGTGAATACCCAAGACAACGATGTACACGAAGTCTTTAAATGTATGGGCGAAGCCATGCTGACCAACGCCTTTGTAGTGGAGCAACCCAATGGCGAACTGAAAGGCTATAACTGCCGGATTACCCGCCAAGGAAATGAGTTGAAGGTGACGGCAAGCGAGAAACAGATCGTGAATCTGCATTGCAACCTGAAGCATCCCTTCACCGTATCCTTCAAAGGAAAGTCCCAACCACTGAAAAAGGATTATCTGGGATGGGTTTTCGGAGGAAACGGGTTATATTCACAACCACTAATGAAGTAATATGAGAAAGACACTATTGATTTGTTTCTTTTGTATAGCCGCGATTGTGCATGCCGCATCGCCTATACAAGGCTTGTTGGAGCGTATCGACAAAGGCGCTTCCCGTAAATTCATCGTTGAGCAGGTAAAGAGTCCCGCTGACTTTTTTGAATTGGATCAGAAAGGGGATAAAGTAGTGATTCGTGGAAACAACTACGTGAGCATTGCTACCGGATTGAACTGGTATCTGAAATATCATGCCGGCATACAGTTGTCATGGAACGGGATGAAAGCAAAATTACCCGATGTCCTGCCCGCAGTAACACAGAAAGAACGTCATGAAACGGACTTGAAATATCGCTATGATCTTAATTACTGCACCTACTCCTACACCATGGCTTTCTGGGATTGGAAACGTTGGGAGCAGGAAATAGACTGGATGGCCTTGCACGGAATCAATCTGCCGCTGGCCATCATAGGGACGGACGTAGTCTGGCGCAATGTATTGATGAAACTGGGTTATACCCAAGATGAAGTCAACCAATTCATTGCCGGTCCCGCCTTCCAGGGATGGTGGCTGATGAATAACCTCGAAGGATGGGGAGGTCCCAATCCCGATAGTTGGTACACACAGCGCGAGGCTTTGCAAAAGCAGATATTGAAACGCATGCGTGAGTATGGCATCCAGCCCGTACTGCCCGGCTATTCGGGTATGGTACCTCATAATGCCAAGGAACGTTTAGGACTGAACGTGTCCGACCCGGGCTTGTGGTGCGGCTATCCCCGCCCCGCGTTTCTGCAACCTACGGACCCTCGTTTCGGTGAAATAGCCGACTTATACTATAAAGAAATGACCCGCCTCTACGGCAAAGCCGATTTCTACAGCATGGACCCTTTCCACGAAGGCGGAAGCATAGCCGGTGTTGACTTGAACGCCGCCGGACAAGCCATTTGGGGTGCCATGAAAAAAGTAAATCCCAAAGCCGTATGGGTAGCCCAGGCATGGCAGGCAAACCCACGGCAGAAGATGATTGAAAACATACCCCAAGGTGACTTGATAGTTCTTGACCTCTTCTCCGAAAGCCGTCCTCAATGGGGCGATCCGGCATCAACCTGGTATCGCAAAGAGGGATTCGGCAAACACGACTGGCTGTACTGTATGCTGCTGAACTATGGCGGCAACGTAGGGCTGCATGGAAAAATGAGACATGTAATCGACGAGTTCTATAAAGCCAAAACGTCTCCCTTCGGAAAAACGCTGAAAGGTGTAGGCATGACGATGGAAGGCTCGGAAAATAACTCGGTAATGTTTGAATTGCTGTGCGAACTGCCTTGGCGTCCGGCTCAGTTTGAGAAAGACGAATGGTTGAAGAATTACACTGCCGCCCGTTACGGCAAAGCCGATGCCACCGTTCAGCAGGCTTGGCTGCTGTTGAGCAACAGCATCTACAACTGTCCGGATGCAAACACTCAGCAAGGTACGCACGAGTCGGTATTCTGCGCCCGTCCGGGAATGGATGTTTACCAGGTATCCAGTTGGTCGGAAATGGTGAAATATTACGAACCCGAAGAGGTGATTCGTGCAGCAGGCATCTTGCTTTCGGCTGCCGACCGGTTCAAAGGGAACAATAATTTCGAGTATGATTTAGTGGACATCGTCCGTCAGGCAGTGGCCGAGAAAGGCCGGTTGGTCTATCCTATCATGATAGATGCCCTCAAAGCCGGTGAAAAGGAACTGTTTGCAGCAGCTTCTCAGCGCTTCCTCAACTTAATTCTGTTACAGGATCGTTTGCTCGCCACTCGTCCGGAATTCAAAGTGGGCACTTGGATAGAGAAAGCACGTAATTTAGGGACTACTCAAGAAGAGAAGAAGCTGTATGAATGGAACGCCCGTGTACAAATCGCGACCTGGGGCAACCGTACTGCTGCCGATGAAGGCGGATTACGCGACTATGCCCACAAGGAATGGAACGGAATGTTGCGCGACTTCTACTACCACCGTTGGAAGTTATGGATAGATGCCCAGACGGCCCAGCTAAACGGTGCGCCGGCACAGGGATTTGACTTCTATGCTATCGAAGAACCGTGGACGTTGCAGACAAATGATTATCCTTCACACCCCGAAGGGGATGTGATAGAAGTGGCTCGCACTGCGTACAAAGAAATCACTCGATAACCTTAGGTAATAAGAAGAATTTATGAATTATGGCGAATCAAGTTCATAAATTCTTCACGAGTCTTTGCCTGATTGAAAGCGCCCGTGAAATCGGAAGTAGTCGTAACCGAATTCTGTTTCTCCACCCCACGCATCTGCATACACATGTGCTTAGCCTCTACTACAACCATGACACCCAAAGGATTCAACGTTTCTTGAATACACTCTTTGATTTGTAGTGTCATGCGTTCCTGCACCTGCAAGCGATGGGAAAATATATCTACGACACGGGCTATCTTACTCAACCCCGTTATATAGCCGTTAGGAATATAGGCTACATGCGCCTTGCCGTAGAACGGAAGCATGTGGTGTTCACAGAGTGAAAAGAAATCAATGTCCTTCACAATTACCATCTGACTGTACTCTTCTTGAAATTTGGCGGAACGGAGTACTTCATGAGGATCCATATAATAACCTTTTGTCAACGAAAGCATGGCCTTTGCCACTCGTTCCGGAGTTTTCAACAAGCCTTCACGACCCGGATCTTCACCCAACAAAGTAAGAATACGCTGGTAATGTTCTTTCAGTTCATCCAATGAAGGAGATACAATTTCTTCTTTTCCTAACATGAGAGGATTTATGATTTATGATTTATAATTTATCCCTCGACAATTATAGAGGGATGTTGATTTGATCCTTTACTATGGAAACTTCCTTAAACACGCCGGTAGCACGCAACTGGCGCATCATGGCGTCCGCCTCTTCAATACTGCGGAAATCTCCGGCACGGCACAACCAGCGGGGAAGATTAAACGAAGTATAGACAGTGAGTTCCGGAAAACGCTCCTTGACCCGTGAAGCTACCGAATAAGCTTCGTTTTTAGATTCGCGGGTATTATTACCGGCATACACTTGTATACGATAACCCGAACTTTTAATCACCTTCCGGTCATCGGTACCGGCAGGAACATACTCCGTACCTATCAGTGCCGCAATACGGGCATCTTGCCGTATAGTGACCTTGCCTTGTCCGGGTACGTTGCGTTCCAGGCTCTTCACAATATTATTCTGTGCAACAGAAAGAGTTGCGAAAGCAAAGCACACTACTAAAAATAAACCAAGCTTCTTCATGAGTTAATGTTTTTATAAAATGGGAAACAGAAAGTTGAAAATGGCTATGCAGTGTAATAGCGCAACTCATTTTCAACTTCCCAATTTCAACTTTCCATTTAATTGAAAGCGTCGATAATGCCCTTGAAGTCAGCAACCTTCAAAGCGGCACCACCAATCAAACCGCCGTCAACATCGGGGTTGGCAAACAATTCCTTCGCATTGGAAGGCTTACAGCTGCCACCGTAAAGGATAGAGCAGTTATCAGCAACTTCTTTTCCATATTTTTCATTGATCAATGAACGGATGAAAGCATGGATTTCCTGTGCCTGTTCAGCGGTAGCAGTCTTGCCTGTACCGATAGCCCAAACCGGTTCGTATGCCAGAATAATCTTGGAGAAGTCTTCTGCAGACAAAGAGAATACAGATGCCAACTGGGCGGCAACAACTTCATTCTGCTTGTTTGCTTCACGTTCTTCCAAAACTTCACCGATACAGAAAATCGGAGTCAAGCCGTTAGCCAAAGCCAATTTTACTTTTTCTTCCAGGATAGCCACTGTCTCACCATAGTAAGCACGGCGTTCCGAGTGACCCAGAATTACATACTTGGCACCTGTAGAAGCAACCATAGCGGCAGAAACCTCACCGGTATAAGCGCCGGATTCTTTATCTGCACAGTTCTCTGCACCTACACCGATCTTAGCGGCATCTACCAACGGAGTAACGGATGCCAGGTGGATAAACGGAGTACAGATGATTACATCACAGTTAGGCTTTTCATTAGCCAATGTCTCATTCAATTCTTTTGCAAGAGCAATACCCTCCTGGAGGGTTTTGTTCATTTTCCAGTTTCCTGCAACAATGTTTTTTCTCATTTTGTTTTTATTATTAAAAGGGTTAATGTATTTACAAATTACCGTTTACAATTTATTATTCAGTATTCGGGCCGCCTGCCGTTTCTTCTCTCTCCGTTTTATAACCAGGATATCCACCCCGATAACCATCATCAACGGAATGATGAACCAAAGCAACACATAACCGATGGTGCGCCAGTCATTCACCTGTTTCAGCTTACCCAATTCTATGTTCTCCAAACTGTCATTCAGCACATATTCGTCAGGCAAGTCCCCGTCACTCCATTTATTCAGAATAGTCCCCCCCTTTATCAACAGGAGTCCGGGGTTGGAACGGATGATGGTTTTCAGCGTGATGTCATCCATCTGGCAGAACGGGTATTCCGCTCCGGTCTTGTCACGCCACAATTCTATCTCATCTTCCGGAGAGGAGGTCATTGCATAAAAAGCATAACCATGCTCCACACTATAATCATAAATCTCATTGATAAGATCAATATTGCTGTCATCCGCATTCTCTATGCGATGAGCGATCAGCAAAAAGGTATATCCCTTATCCGACAGTACACTGTCTGTTATATCTTCCCCCGTTTCCAGATTCATCATGGAAAAATCATGAATAGGAGGTTCATATCCTTTTTCTTTCAGCACCGTACGTGTTTCAATGAACTTCCAGGTACTGTCCGGATAGTTCTCCAATGTAAACTCCCGGCGCTCCCCTTCCTTTTCCAGCACAAAGCGGCTCTCGAACACGCTGGGTTTGGCACCCTCCGGAATCTCCATACCTGCTTTTATGTCCGTTCCAATCCTGTAAGGGCGAAAATCCAGAATCGGCAACTTCCCCAAACAATAGAATGAAAGCGCAAAGACAAAAAGTAAAGTGTACATGGAAACCATCCACTCCATCTTAGCCGTGATAAAACGTATGATCCGGTCCTTCCACTTAAAAACGGATATGGCAGCCACCAATAACACTATATTCTTACCGAAAGTCTGCCAGTTGGTCAATACCCAAGCATCGCCGAAGCATCCGCAGTCGGATACCGGATCGGCTAAAGCCAGATACAAAGTCAACGGAGTCATCACTCCCATCAACAACAAAGCCAACGTCGATGCCAGACTCTTGCGTATGCCCAGAAACAAGAAGATACCTGCACTGAATTCTACAGCAGACAAAACTATGCCGAAGAATAAAGGCAAGTAAGAAGGAAACCAGGAAGCCATGCCAAATGCCGTCAGATAATCCTGAATCTTATAGAATGAACCCAACGGGTCAACCGCTTTTACAAAACCGGAAAATATAAAGACACCTCCCAACAAAAAGCGGCAGGCATTCACCCACACTTTCTCAATAATATGTTTCTTCTCAGTCTCCAAATTCAATCTTAATCAAACCGAATACGGAATAATTAATCATATCCATGTAATTGGCATCAATGCCTTCTGAGACCAATGTCTGTCCCGCCAGACTTTCAATCTGCTTGGTCCGGTAAATCTTCATCAGTATCAGATCCGTATAAGAACTGACACGCATGCTGCGCCACGCCTCATCATAATCATGATTCTTGGCAAGCATCAACTCCAAAGACACCTTGGCATACTTGTCATAAAGCACCATTGCTTCTTCATTCGTGATATCAGCAGATTCGGCATATCCCAATTCCAGCTGTATCAGCCCGATTATTCCATAATTGACAATAGCGATGAACTCGGAACGAATCCCTTCATCCACCAGAGTCACCCCTTTGGTCTCGATACTTCTAATGCGATTGGCTTTAATAAATATCTGGTCTGTCACGGAAGCCGGACGAAGAATACGCCACGCCGGACCGTAATCATGAAGTTTCTTGGAGAACAAGTCACGACAAATTGCAATGACATGTTCAAATTGTTGCTTGGTATCTTTCATTTCCTTACATGCAGCCTATTTTCGCTGTGCGCTGCAAAGATAGGAATAATTAAAGAAAAAGAAAAAGAGGGCACTCTAAAATCTATTAAAGTACCCTCTCTCCTATCGAGATTGTTTACGTTTTCATGAACAACGCAATACCTGTCCCGGACGCAGAATGGTTTTGCGCGTAATCCGGTTCAGTTTGCAAAGCTTGTCTATACTTGTTCCCTGACGGGCGGCAATCCTGCCCAATGTATCACCCTTCTTGACTTTATAGAATAACCCTTCACCGGACGCCATGCTGCGGGCCGTACCGGAAGAGCCTTTAGTCTTGCGGAAAGTATAGGAGTCAGCAACGATATCTTGCTTTTCAAAATCAAACAGAAGTGCGGGGTTGATGGGAATTCCCAAGAAGCGAGTCTCAAAATGAAGGTGCGAACCCGTAGAACGTCCGGTATTGCCTCCCAACGCAATGGGTTCTCCCGCCTTTACCAACTGGTTTATTTCCACCAGTTGCTTGGACAAGTGTCCGTAAACGGTCTCCAACCCGTTGTCATGACGAATAACGACATATTTCCCATAGCCACGGCGTCCTTGATTTTTCACGACACGTACCTTACCGTCGAAAGCTGCACGGATCGTATCTCCGACATATACTTTGACGTCCAGTCCATAGTGCGCCCTTCTTCTGCGGGGACGGTAACCGAACACATCCGTAATGCGTGTATTGGGAGTGGGCATGCAGAAACCTGTCAAATCAAACGTGTAACTTTCCGGTACAATGGCATCACCATAGGCCTGCACAAACTCATTGTTCCAGTTCGGATATAAATCCAGCCCCGGATACAAAGACTGTTCAGCACGTATCTGTTTTTGTAAAGCCAGTGAATCTACACTTTTAAGTTTTCTATCAATGGGAGCCTGACGTGCGATCAAATCCTGCGAGAAAGAATTCAAGCTAACTGTTGCCGTCGCAGCCAATAAAACTGTTTTAATCCAATTAAAATTCATTCCGTTTCGTCATTCATTTTGATATCCGTTGCAAGCATTGCCGGTAATCATCACCACCTGTTCTACGCGAATATCCAGATTGATTTTTTAAAAAATTCTCCCAAAGGTAACGTTTCTCTCTGAAAAACAGCGTCAGTCATTAACTATTTTTTCGAAGTGGAAGGTTTTATCCGGTCGTACGTCCTATCTTAATCCCCTATAAATAGGAAGAATACGAACAAACATGTTTTACAACATAAAGTGTAAATAAAGCGTATGTTTAACCGTTTTTTAGCTAATGGCAGCCCAATTAACGTTCGTTTTTCTCAATGCCTTCAACTGCCTCCACAGGATTTCATTCTCGGGAAGTATGCCATTAGGATCAACATCGATCACTTTCTGTGCCACTTCACGGACATATTGCAGCAGTTGCCCGTCACGGACAACATCCGCTATTTTCAGATCAAAAGCAATGCCGCTCTGCTGAGTTCCTTCCAAGTCACCGGGACCGCGCAATTTAAGGTCCGCTTCAGCAATCTCAAAGCCATCGTTGGTACGGACCATTATTTCCAGACGCTTCCGGGTATCTTCCGCCAATTTATAACCTGTGACAAGAATGCAATAAGACTGGTCTGCGCCACGCCCCACCCTGCCGCGGAGCTGATGCAACTGTGACAAGCCAAAACGTTCGGCATTCTCTATAATCATTACTGATGCGTTCGGGACATTCACCCCCACTTCAATGACAGTGGTAGCCACCATTATCTGCGCCTCACCGGCCACAAACTGCTGCATCTGCGCATCCTTCTCGGCCGGCTTCATTTTGCCATGCACTTTGCAGACTTTGCATTCGGGAAACTCCTCACAAACATGCAGATACCCTTCTTCCAGATTCTTTAAATCAATCTTCTCACTCTCCTTTATCAACGGATAAACGATATAAACCTGCCGTCCTTCCGAAATTTGCTTACGTACAGACCGGTACAAACTCTCCCGCCGGTTATCAAACTGATGAATGGTAGCAATAGGCTTGCGTCCGGGAGGAAGTTCATCAATGACAGAGACGTCAAGGTCGCCATACAAAGTCATAGCCAATGTCCTCGGTATAGGAGTGGCAGTCATGACAAGCACATGGGGCGGCTGCACATTTTTCGTCCATAAACGGGCCCGCTGCGCCACCCCGAAACGATGTTGTTCATCAATTACCACCAAACCCAGCGAGGCAAAATTAACCGTATCCTCTATCACGGCATGAGTCCCGATAAGAATATGTATATCCCCCGTCAATAAGCCGGCAAGAATCGCTTCGCGACGTTTACCCTTGATGGAGCCTGTCAGCAGTTCGACCCGCACGTCCATACCGTACAGCAACTCACGAATGGTTTCATAATGCTGGTTCGCCAAAATCTCAGTCGGCGCCATCATACATGCCTGAAACCCGTTATCAAGCGCCATCAACATACTCATCAAAGCCACTAAAGTCTTTCCGCTGCCTACATCCCCCTGCAGCAGACGATTCATTTGCTTTCCCGAACCTACGTCCCGACGTATTTCCTTCAGAACGCGCTTCTGTGCATTCGTCAACTCAAAGGGAAGATTGCGGGAGTAGAAAGTATTAAAAATCTCCCCCACCTTTTCAAAGATATAGCCACGATATTTCCGCTGACGGTCTTTCGCATAACGCAAGATGTTCAATTGGACATAAAAAAGTTCTTCAAACTTTAGGCGATACTGCGCCTTACGCAACAAGTCCGAATTGACGGGAAAATGAATATGGGTCAACGCCTCTGTCAAAGGCATCAGGTGATGCTCATTCAGGATGGCGGCGGAAAGAGTTTCCGACAAAGGTTCACTCAATTGCTGGATCACAGTGCTCATCATCTTTTCAATGGCATGCGAATTCAGCGAGCTGCGCTTCATTTTATCCGTCGTACTGTAATAAGGCTGCATCCCCATAGAAGACAGCTTCAGCTCTGATGCCAGGTCAATATCCGGATGGGCAATGTTAATCCGTCCGTTAAACGCCGTAGGCTTACCGAAAACGATGTATTCCTGATGCACCTTATACTTGCCCACTAAGTATTTAATCCCCTGGAACCAAACCAGGTCGACAATACCCGTACCATCCGAGAAATGGGCTATCAACCGTCGCTGGCGCCCTTCACCGGCAGTTTCAAAACCCAATATTTCTCCTTTCAGCTGAATATAGGGCATAGTACCGTCAATCTCCCGGATGGAGTAGATACGGCTACGGTCAACGTATTTATAAGGAAAGTAATATAATAAATCGTGAAGGGAATAAATGCCCAGCTCTTTATTAAGCACCGAAGCGCGCTGCGGCCCGACGCCCGACAAATATTTTATGTCACGCGTAGCTAAATCGAACATGAATCTATAAGTGCTGTAGCAATTCTTAAATCAAAAGGAGTCGTTATTTTAATGTTTTCCCGGTTCCCCGCTGTCAGAAAGACAGGGATACCCAAAGCCTCTACAACGGAGGCGTCATCAGTAAAATGAGATGTATAAGGCTGCTCGTATGCTTCCTTTAAAAGGGCGGCATCAAAGACCTGCGGGGTCTGTACCAATTTATAGTTGTCACGGTTGACGGTCGTACTCCGCTCTCCTTCCAGATGACGGACAGTCTCCACTACATCCACCACGGGGATGACAGCTCTCTTTTCCACCGCCAAAGCATAACAACGGGAAATCACCTCCTGCGACACAAATGGACGGACACCGTCATGCACCCCCACCAGACCGGGAGCCTCGACCAGAGCCAGACCATTCTTTACCGAATGGAATCGGGTATCCCCTCCATCCGCTATGGTATGACAAACAGAAAAACGATACTCCCGGCATAATCGCTTCCAGTATTCTTGTTGGCTGCGCGGGAGTACCAATATAATTCGCATCTCCGGATCGTAAGTATAGAAGGCTTCCAAAGTACGCATCAACACAGGTTTCCCCCCAACAGGAAGAAACTGTTTGGGAAGTTCCGTTCCCATACGTAACCCTTTGCCACCCGCAACTATAAGAGCTGACTTCATGAATTATGAATTAACAAACACACATTGCCTCTTTCAGTTCCTTCACTTTCTCTTTGCCTAGCAAAAGTTCCACAACCGCCAATGCGAACTCCATGGCGGCACCCGGTCCCTTGCCGGTTATGATATTACCGTCCTTTTCAACGATTGCACCGGTATATTCAGCCCCCTCCAGATATTGTTCGAAACCCGGATAGCAAGTAGCCTTCCTACCTTTCAGCAAGCCCAACTTACCCAATACCATAGGTGCGGCACAGATAGCCGCCATCGGCTTCTCCTGTTCTGCAAAACGCAACACCAGCTTACGCAAATCATCGCACTTCTCCAATGTAGCGGCACCCGGCATCCCCCCCGGCAACAAAATCAAGTCCGCATCAAAAAAGTCACAATTCACGATATTCTTGTCGCACAAAACCGGTACGCCATGCGCACCCGTTACTATCTCATCAGGAGTTACTGTCACCATTTCCACATTCAACCCCGCACGTCTTATTACATCCACAGCAGTGAAAGCTTCAATCTCCTCAAATCCGTCAGCAAAAAAGACATAAACTGTACCCATAATTGATCCTCCTCTTATTTTAGATTAAAATAATACGTTATAGTTCCCGTTTGATTATTCAAGCCGCCCACTGCATTGAAGCGGGCTTTTTTAGCGGCATCTTCCGCAGCTTTGCGCAAAGCAGGGTTCACGGTATTCGTCTGGCGATTGATACTGGTCGCAATGACGTGACCTGCCGGATTTACCGTAATCGTCACTACTACCCTACCTTCATCCTGTACATTATATATAGGGCGTGGCAGCCCCCCTTCCCCTAAAGAGCGCCCTCCAAGGTTGAAAGAGCCATAACCGCCCGTACCGCTAGTGGCCCCGGCCGGTGCATTCCCCTTAGGACTTCCCTGTATCCCTTGTCCTTCCGTATTCCCTTTGCTACCCATCTGCGCCCCCTTGCCAAAGGCACCGGAAACCCGTTTGCGCGCTGCTTCTTCAGCTTCCCTGCGCTCCTTCTCCGCTTTCGCCTCTGCCAGTTTACGGGCCTCCTCCGCTTTTTCAGCGGCTGTCTTTTCCGGTTTCTTCACCTCTTTCTTCTTAGGTTCAGCCTTAGGCTTCAGCACAACGGTCTCTTCAGTTTCCTGCGTAATGATATCTTGTTCGGCAGCCTCCTCCACTTGAGGAGCGACCTCTTCCGGAATCACATCTACTTTCACCAAAGAAGGATCGGCCATACCCGACGCATCGGGAATTTCACCCAACATCACAGGCATACCGTCTTCTTCCGAAGGTTTGGGCACTGTAAATCCTACCAGTATCAGAAAGGCAATAAACGCGACATGCACCAGCACCGCACCTATAGCCCCTACATATTTACCTCTTTTTTTCTGATCTACCATGATATCATTTGCCATTTACAATGTACAATTCGACCGCGCCATCGTGCTGAAAAGTTAAACCGCACATTGCAAATGGCACACTTTCCTTTCATTTATTTGTTCCCTTCCGGCGGGCGTGTAGCCAGCACCATCTTGAACTTGTTTTCATTCGCAATATTCAGTATCTTGACAATCTCCCGATAAGGCACTGTCTCGTCAGCATACAAGGCAACATACATTTCGGGTTCCTTTACCGCACATTCCTGCAGGAACGGAGTCAGCTCTTCCAAAGACAGCATCTTTTCCTTATCATTGCCGAAAGCGGCATAATAATTCAAGTCCTTATCAATAATGACCCTCGTCAAAGGCTTGGCAGAGGTCTGCTGTTTTCCTTGCGGCAACAAGACCTTGATAGCATTCGGCGATACCATGGTAGATGTTATCATAAAGAAAATCAACAGCAGGAATATCAAGTCCGTCATGGACGCCATGCTGAAATTAGGTGATATTTTAATTCTACGTTTTAACACTTTATAAATTACCTATTATAAATTACTACTTAGCCGGTTCATTCAGCAAATCCATAAATGCCATTGTCTTGGCTTCCATCTTATTGACCACACCATCAATCAACGTCACCAGATAGTTATAGGCAAACATGGCAATGATACCGACAATCAGGCCACCTACCGTAGTAATCATCGCTTCGTAGATACCACCGGAAAGCATTGTTATATCAATGTTGTTCCCGGCATTTGCCATCTCCCAGAAAGCCCGTACCATACCCGTTACCGTGCCCAGAAAGCCCAGCATCGGCGCACCGCCGGAAATAGTAGCCATGATCGTCATCCCCTTTTCCAATTTCGCCACCTCAATGTTACCGACATTTTCAATGGCTGCCTGCACATCATTCACCGGTCGTCCCAGACGGCTGATACCTTTCTCAATCATACGGGCCGAAGGCGTGTCCACACTCCGGCAATAAGCGATGGCAGCCTTCAGTTCTCCACCCAGAATATAATCCTTGATTTTGTCCATGAACAGAGGGTCCTCCTTTCCCGCCTTCCGGATTACATAATTGCGTTCAAACAGGATATAAAAGCAAAGTATGGACATCAGACCTAACACGATCATAATCCAACCTCCCTTGACAGCCATGCTCCACAAATTCATCTCATCGGGAGCGGATATCGGAGTCAATACGGGATTGGCACCTGCAATAGAATCAGTGAGTGCCGGAGCCACTTGGGCCAATAACAACATTGCATTCATCAGCGAAGACAGTTTTTATATTCCTGAATGGTACGTTCCAGTCCCAGATACAATGCATCACAAATCAGTGCATGCCCGATAGAAACCTCATCCAACCATGGAATGTTTTGATAAAAATAATTCAAATTCACTAAACTCAAGTCATGTCCGGCATTCAGTCCCAACCCTAAACTACGAACCACCTTCGCCGCTTCCACAAAGGGGGCTATCGCCGCTTCTTTCCCTTTAGGATAAGCCGTCGCGTATGGTTCCGTATATAGTTCTACACGGTCGGCACCTGCCTTTGCCGCATATTCTATCATTTCCGCGTCAGTTGAAACAAAGACAGACGTACGGATACCGGCATTATTGAACTCATCGAGCACCTCACTCAAAAAATCAAGATTAGTCTTGGTATCCCAACCGGCATTCGAAGTCAGTTGTGTAGGGCTGTCAGGCACCAGAGTCACCTGATGCGGCTTCACCTTCAAAACCAAGTCTATGAAATCCGGAGCAGGATATCCCTCTATGTTAAATTCGGTACGCAGCAACGGACGCAAATCATAAACATCGCTCCGGCGGATATGCCTTTCATCCGGACGAGGATGCACGGTAATACCGTCAGCACCAAAGTTCTCACAATCCAATGCCACTTTAACTACATTAGGTGCATCGCCTCCACGGGCATTACGCAACGTTGCAAC
Organism: Bacteroides fluxus YIT 12057; assembly: GCF_000195635.1. Taxonomy (GTDB): domain Bacteria; phylum Bacteroidota; class Bacteroidia; order Bacteroidales; family Bacteroidaceae; genus Bacteroides; species Bacteroides fluxus. The sequence goes on from NZ_GL882644.1 coordinate 79,902, forward strand.
CTTATTTATGTTTACGCTTAATCTCGTCATAATTTGATTTATAGTTTGGGGCAAAAGTACAAATAATAGCGATATGTTGGCAGCATTCTGAGAAAAAAATAGCATCTTTGCGCAGCATAACAACAGAATTGACTATGAAATTTGCCCTATTTGGAAATACCTATCAAGCAAAAAAATCTTCGCATGCAGAGAACCTTTTCCGCATATTGGAACGGCACGGTGCACAACTCTGTATCTGCCGGGAGTTCTATCATTTTCTGACTGCCGACTTACACCTTAACATACCGTCCGCAGAATTGTTTGACGGAGATGATTTTTATGCCGACATGGTCATCAGCATCGGCGGTGACGGTACATTTCTGAAGGCAGCCAGCCGCGTGGGAAAAAAGGACATTCCCATTTTAGGCATCAACACCGGCCGTTTAGGATTTCTGGCGGATATCTCTCCCGAAGAGATGGAGAATACTTTTGAAGAGATTTACAACAACCGCTATAAAGTAGAAGAGCGCAGTGTGCTGCAACTGAAGTGCGACGACGAACAGTTAATGAAATCCCCTTACGCGCTCAATGAGATTGCCGTACTGAAAAGAGACAGTTCCTCCATGATCAGTATCCATGCGGCCATCAACGGCGCCCCGCTGACCACCTATCAAGCCGACGGATTGGTCGTCTCCACTCCCACAGGCTCTACAGCCTATTCGCTCAGTGTGGGAGGTCCGGTCATCGTACCCCACAGTAAAACGATTGCCATTACCCCTGTAGCTCCACATAGCCTCAATGTCCGTCCCATCGTCATCTGTGATGATTGGGAAATAACACTTGATGTAGAAAGCCGAAGCCATAATTTCCTGGTCGCCATCGACGGCCGCAGCGAATCATGCAAAGAATCCACCCGGCTTACCCTCTCACGGGCAGACTATTCCATCAAGGTGGTGAAACGATACAACCATATCTTCTTCGATACATTACGGAATAAATTGATGTGGGGAGCGGATATCCGTATCTGATTGTCATACTTCCGCACTTTCCTAGAAAAGAATTCCATTTATAAAATAGTTCTTTCTTATCAGCTCCGAAAAGGTCTGTATCCCTATTGGATAAAGTTTCTGTTGCACTTCCATATGGTTCCTCCATTTTTGCTTCTTGCATACAAAGTAACTCTTATTTGAGCACAAAACAAAATAAGGATGTTCTTTCTTAGGAAAGTTGATGCATAAGTTCATGCCAACTAGGCTTACAGCAAAATACAATCGTTCATAGCCTCTTCATTCAATAGTTAAAAAAAACAGCCGAAACCATTCCTAAAGGATTAGTTTCGACTGCGCCTAAAAACAAAGTAACCGCTGTTACCTGTCGTTAATCTTCATTTCTCTTCTTTCGAACAATAGATGGTGCTCCAAGTTCCTCACGTTTTACTACTTCCAGCCATCCACTCTGCTCCAGCTCAAAAAGAGCAGGATATACACGGAACTTGTCGGCACCGGAATAGAGGATAATGTCTTCTACAGATACTTCATTGGATGAAGCAGATATGTAGGTGATGATACGCTGAGTATCAAGAATTTTATAATTTACATCCATAAAATCAATCGTTTTATTATTTGAATATACCCATAAAATAGAGTCCGGTTCATACGCTTTTATACCATTCGCATACCCCTTTGGTACATGTAATACGGTACTCTTTACAGCAGAAAGTTGAAAGATTTCCGGCTTCAGTTCTAAAGAAAAGTTATATCAATTTTCACAAATGCAGTAGCAAATGAACCTTTCACGGCATAAAACCATTTCTTTTCATTTCCAAACCACTCCATCAATAAGCTTTATAATCATCTTCCTATTAAACACAGTTTCGCACAAACAAGCCGCATTATTAGCAATAGCCTTCTTCTCTTCATCCGTTAACTTCACAAAATGATTAAAACCAGCTGCAATATCGCCTAAATCAGTAGGCGAAGCCCCGAAACCTATTTGATACTTCTCTACAATATTCCTTACCTCACCATTGAATATCGCATAAATAGGCTTTCCTGTCGCTAAATAAGTTTGAAATTTAGATGGCATCATGGTCTCATAAAGCGGGACATCCTTTAATGATATAATCAAAGCATCCCCCGCTTCATAATAATCAGACATTTCCGATAAAGGTTTACGCCCCGTAAAATTCACATTTGGAATACATTCATTCTTCGCTATATCCATCAATTCAGTCAAGAATGAACCATCTCCTATTATATTTAAGCAAGCGTTCGGACAGTCCTTTACAAACTGCCCAAACCCACGTAAAACGTTCTCCAGGTTTTGTACCTTACCAACATTACCTGCAAAAACGAAATTATAAGTTCCTGGCAACTCTATTTTTTTAGTCGGCTTATACTCCATAAGCGACCAATTCGGAGCAAAAAGTATATCCTTTTCAGGAGTATAATGATGAATTCTTTCTATAAAGCCCTCACAAGACACTAATATTGAATCACAGTTTTTATAAATCCATTTTACAAATCGATCCAAACAAAAACTAAGTAATTTGGTTTTCTTGAAACCATAAGCATATACAGTTTCCGGCCATAAGTCCTGTGTCCAGATAGTAACCTTTGCGTTAAAAAGCTTTTTCAGAAAGATACCTGCCGTAGCCAAAGTCAAAGGTCCTGTTTGATAGATAAACACTCTATCAAAGCGTTTCCCAATGAACAAAACAATCAAGCAGCTCCAAAAAACGAAAGAAAAATAATTCAATACTTTTATTATAGTGCTTTTCTCATATCCTTGCAGCACGGGGAAACGATGAATCTTTATCGTATTAAAACAAGTAGTTTGATAAATTTTGTTCTTATACCCTTCATAAACCTTTCCAAAAGGATATGAAGGTGCACGAGTTAATACCTCAAATTGATATCCATCCTTTTCCCATTCCCTCACTAAATCATTAATAAGAAAATCTTCAGGATAGAAAGCCTCCCCCAAAACCAATACCTTTTTTCTTTTCTCCATTTCTAAAAATATTGCATATACAAAGACTTATGACTCTCCATCCATGCAGCTTGTTCTATCAACATCTGTTTATAACTTGGCACATCATAGTCAAACCGTTCCGATTTAGCAATAGATTTGTCAATCCCATTCCCATCATAAGGCATTATATCAATATCCTGCCTGTTCCATATTTCTTTGAACAAGCCTAACAAATCGTACTTAGAAATTCCTACTCCGTTACTCAACTGTAACAGCCCTGTTTTATTTTGTAACAAAGCAGCATCAATAGCTTTTGCCAATTCTAAAGTTGTCACACCACCCCATATAGCTGTTTTAAAACCATTTACCTGTCCATGCTGATTCATAAACCAATGAAACAATCCTTCACCATTTCTTTTCAGTTCCGGACCGATAATGGAAGTACGAATCGTCAAGTCCTTGTCATTTATGACTTCGCCAAGAGCTTTACTACGTCCGTACACATCATCCGCATCTCTGAAATCCTCTTCCGTATAGCCCCCCTTTTTACCGGAGAAAACGCAATCTGTACTGATATGAACCAATTTCGCATCAACTTCATCAGCTAATTTCTTCAATAAATGCGGGAAATAAGCATTGATTAAAATCGCATTATCAGGATGCTCTTTAGAACCTTTTATCAGTACTCCAATACAGTTGATAATGACTTCCGGCTGTTCTTTATGCACAATTTCGGCCACTGCATCTCTATTTGTCACATCAACAACTATGCTATTTTCATTCAGCGGGGTACGAAACACAACATTAGCAATGTTATATTTCCCGGTACTTCGCAGATAGGAATAGACGATGTGTCCGGCCATACCAGTGGCGCCGAACAACAAAATTTTTCTCATGAATTACCCAAAATTATCAGATGTTCTTATGCCATACCGTACGGTTGACATAATCCGTATAGGAAAGAATAATACGCACTACTTTTTTTGATACATTATCTGCCTCATAGTCAGGAATTGAATGTATAACATCTCTCCCCTCGGCATATTGTGAAGTCACCACATCAATGGAATCTAATATACGATCGCTATTCAGCCCGGTCATTATCAGCGTACCTTCATCCATACCCTCGGGACGTTCGTGAGCTTGACGTATAGTAATGGCAGGAAAGTGGAGAATAGACGATTCCTCTGTAATCGTTCCACTGTCCGAGATAACACAAAAGGCATTTTGCTGCAACTTGATATACTCTAAAAAGCCAAAAGGTTTCATGAACTCAATCATCGGATTCGAATTAACAAAACCCATAGCCTCCAGTTTTTTGCGTGTACGTGGATGTGTAGAAACAATTACTTTCTTATGATATTTATCGACTATTGCATTCAAAGAGTCCAGCAGATCAGTAAAATTCTTTTCCGAATCTACATTCTCTTCACGATGAGTGCTGACAATGAAATACCCTCCCTTTTTAAGTCCCTCATTTTTCAAGACATCACACTTCTCAATATCCTCTTTATGGTAAAGTAAAACCTCTGTCATTGGTGAACCGGTCTTGATTACTGTCTCAGGCTTTAATCCTTCGGCAAGCAAATATTTACGGGCATGTTCAGAAAGGGGCATATTGATATCACTGAGGTGATCTACAATTTTTCGGTTAATCTCCTCAGGTACACGTTGGTCAAAACATCTGTTACCAGCCTCCATGTGGAAAATAGGAATTTTCTTACGTTTGGCCGAGATAACCGATATACAGCTATTCGTATCTCCATACAGCAATATGGCATCCGGCTTCACTTCTTCCATCAGATCATCCGACTTACGAATGACATTAGCAATCGTTTCAGCAGCGTTCTTTCCTGCTGCTTCCAAAAAATAATCCGGCTTACGAATACGAAGTTCCTGAAAGAATATTTCATTCAATTCATAATCAAAATTCTGACCTGTATGCACTATTATGTGCTCAGTATATTTATCAAGTTCTGCCATGACCCGGCTCAATTTTATAATCTCCGGACGGGTACCGACAATAGTCATTACTTTCAACATAGTATTTGTATTAACGTTATTCACTGCGAATTTCTCTGGCTTTAGCTCTTGCTTCCAAGCCCATATCTTCACGGATAAAGCGTAACTTCATCAATAGTTCTTTCATACCTTCTACATCAAGTCGACGCGTATTATGACTATGGTAATCTTCTATCTTAGATACTTCTTCATTTCCTTTAGTGAAAAACTTGTCATAATTCAAATCACGCGTATCACAAGGAATGCGGTAATAATCTCCCATATCAACAGCACGCACCATTTCTTCGCGTGTTACAAGGGTTTCGTACAGTTTCTCACCGTGACGAGTTCCTATGATTTTAACTTCCGTATCTGTTTTATAGATTTCTTTCAAAGCTGTTGCAAGAGTCTCCAAGGTAGCAGCAGGCGCCTTCTGTACAAACAAATCACCATTATGCGCATGAGTAAAAGCATAAATCACCAAATCAACAGCATCGTCAAGCGTCATCATAAAACGAGTCATATTGGGATCGGTAATTGTAATATGTTTACCTTCCATCATCTGTTCTACCCACAAAGGAATTACCGAACCACGACTAGCCATAACATTCCCGTAACGTGTACAGCAAATTGTGGTCTTTGCTCCTTCGCCCAGTTCACGCCCTTTTGCTACCGCCACTTTTTCCATCAAAGCTTTACTCATCCCCATTGCATTGATTGGATAAGCTGCTTTGTCAGTAGAGAGCACAACAACACTTTCCACACCGTGCTCTATGGCAGAATTTAGCACGTTTTCTGTACCCATTACATTCGTATTCACCGCTTCAATAGGGAAGAACTCACAAGAAGGAACCTGTTTCAATGCAGCAGCACTGAATACATAATTCACTCCTTTCATAGCAACATCTACCGAGCCTTTATCTCGTACATTCCCAATATAAAACTTTACTTTAGGATTTTGTAATGCATGGCGCATGTCATCCTGCTTCTTTTCATCACGAGAAAATATGCGGATTTCCTTGATATCGGAATCAAGAAAACGACGCAATACGGCATTACCGAAGGAACCTGTTCCACCGGTAATTAATAAGACTTTGTCTTTAAATATGGACATTATTTTTATATTATTGGAATTAAATGATTATCCAAATTAAGATTCAAAAAGAATAAGAGATACAACATCAACCAACATAATAATAGCTTAATGGGAATATATATACTGCTTTATCTGCTTATTAGAATAGCTAAGAAGAAAACTCTTTTTAAATTCGATTCTTTTATCTAAAGATAGATTAAGTGTTCTCATGACACATAAAAAGTCATTTGGAGTTTCAGCTTGAATCATAAATTCACCAAAATCTTCTGCAATACCTTCAAATGATAATTGCGTTCCTATTATGGGTGTTCCACACGCCAATGCTTCGATGACTTTCACTTTTACTCCTGCGCCCGTAAAAAGAGGAGATATTAAAGCCTTTGAATTAGCTATAATTGGATAAGGATTCTCTACAAAACCTAAATATTCTATATTATCAAACTGAGATATTATCTCCTTAAGCTTTTCATGTAATCCTGCGCCAATAATTTTAAAACTGATACTATTATCACATTGAGGCAATACATTCTTAATAAACCATTCCAATCCTTCATAATTATCATCACGTTTCCACATTGCAAAAAACACGTAATAGTCTCCTAAATATTCAGGAAATGTGTCTACAATATCTTCAGATAAATAAAATGTAGTGACCCTTGAAGAAATACCGAAATAAGTATCTATGAGATCCGAATCTTTTTGCGAAAATGTAAATATATTTCCATTACTAACTGAAAGTATCCATTTCTCTGTTCTAAAACAAAATCTCGATAATAGTGGATTTCCCTTTCTCGAATAGCGCTGGGTTATAACATCATGAGACATTAGTACTTTATTCTTATGCCTTAGCAACTTTGCATAGAGAAACATCTGACTAAAATCAAAATAAACAATGTCATAATCTTTCTGCTTTAGCAGTTTTTTCAAGAAAACATATACAAATAAATTGAATTTTGCTGTAAATAGAGGAAATAGAAAAAATAAAAAGGCACAGTTAAAGAGCTTAGAAAAGACGCTTGTTTTAAACTCCTTTATTATTCTTATATGAGAATTACATGGCGTATAAGAGTCCTCACCTTGCATTTTGAACAATACAACATCCACAATATTCTCATGTGATATATCCTCTATAAAGAGTCTTGTATAGTTCACGCCGGCCCCGATTTTACTTGGTACAAATGGAGTAATTAGAAGAATATGTTTCATCTCAATAACCTATAATAAAACTTACGACTTAAAAGATAAATTGCTCGGTACAACGAGCCTAAATTTTCCGATATTCCAAACACATAAATAAAATAAAATCTAAAAAATCCTAATTGACTTAATGATACAGATTGCTTCATATATTTATTATAAATTAAATTGGATAGATCTGCACACATAGCAGGTACTCCTCCATCTTTCAAGAATGAAAAATATTCTCCTAATATAAAACAATTGTAAGCTTTCTCATAATCACCACAGAGTATCTGACGAGAAGAAAGGAAATTATTAATCCATTGTAAATATAATAATCTCGCTGTGGCAGTTTTAACACTATGAGCATTAACCATTGATGAGTCTCTTTGTATATAATGATAAATACATTCATCAATAGAAGAATATTTAACATTACCTTTGTCAATTATCTGAACATTTGTGACAACATCTTCACCAATTGTTATGCTGGATGGAGTATTTGTTTCTTCGAAAATATTTTTACGTATCAATTTCCCCCAAATTGTGGGACCAAACGTTTTATATAATAAATTATAATACATACCCTCACGATTTTTCCCATATTTAAAAGAATTGTGCGTTTTACCAATAACTCCTCCTCTTTCTGTCTCAATCCAGAAATTAGCAATAACCATATCAGAGTTTTCTTTTTTTTGTTCATTTACCAATAGTAAAATAGCATCATTGGTTATAATATCATCTGAGTCCAAAAAGAAAATGAAATCAGCATTTGCTTCTCTTACTCCAGTTTTCCTAGCCTCAACTAAACCTTCATTTTTTTTATTTATAATCCGAAATCTATCATCTTTCTTCATAAACTCTTCAACGATTAAACATGAAGAATCCGTACTACCATCATTTACTATAACTATATCCAAATTAACGTAGCTTTGCCTTTCACAGCTTTCTAAACAAGCATACAAATATTTTTCCGAATTATATACTGGTATAATTATTGAAACTAACATAATTTTCTTTTTTTTGTAGATAAATAGTTAAAGAAATAAGCCAACAGAAAACCAAACAAAAGAAATTTCAAAAGGAAAAACAATGAACTTCGCACAATATACACAGAAAAACCTGCTATTATTATATATAATAAAGATGAATAATATGAAACTTTTAAATGTGATTTTATAATACACAAAATATAACCAAATAAAAAAGGGAATATAATCACCCCAAGTATACCAAAAGATAAATAAAGATCAGCAATAAAATTAGTTCCCATTCCTGCCGAAGAGCCTAAATAATCAGTAAACAAAGTTGCAGAATTTGTTTGATGAGGACCTATAGAGAACACACTTTCCACATATCCCTGCAAAAAAGGTATAACAGACAAGATAGAAGCCAAACTCGACACTCCATACGTAATTCCCTGCTTATTAACTATTTCAATCGACAAATAAGTATTAGTATTAGGTATAAACAAGTCAGAAATCATATAATACCATTCTAAATTCCAATTAGTATCATAACCTGCTCGAAAAGATTGAAGAATCCACATTAGCATAATTCCTACTATCATAAATACTAGAAATCTGCAAATTGATTGATTCTTTATCAACACAGAATAAGCTACAATAGAAGATAAAAGAATTATAGATGCATTTGTACGAGAGCCAACTATAGCGAAATGTAAAGATATCCAAAGTACCAATAGAAAGGCAATCCAATTATAATGATATCCAGCTACATTACTCTTATTCCAAAATTCATTAAAACACATAATAGGACAAAGTACCTGAAGTAAAACTAACACATAATTTGCAACAGAGCTCCCCCCACTTTCTCCTTTGTACACTTTCAAAAAATTATCAAATCCTCCGAGTAAATAGAAAACGATATACAAAACTAAACTAGCAGTAATAACAATACCGTTGCTCACCCTCACTCTCTGCAATGAATTACGAATATGTGGCTGTTTTTTTTCAACTAAGTTTCCAATAAAAAAACAAAGAATAGCTATAGTAGATAAAGCTACACCTTTATTTATAGTGGTTAAATCATAATACTGATTAAATGAGAATAAAAAAGCTGTTTGATCATCAAAAACAAAAAGTGGGAAAATATAAACCATTAAAAATGTTATAAAAACAAAAAACGGTTCAAAATCAAGGAAGTTTTTTATTTTCTTGTTTCTAAAATAGATAATAGAGGAAAATAAGAAACTTATAAATAGAAAAAAATTATAGTTGAAAGAAAATGAAGTCGGACACCAAAACAGAGATAAAATAACTACGATTGTTATTATAGATATAGACAGTTGATTATAAGCAACTTTCATTTTTTTATCAAATTAAGAATTGAATCCATCATCTTAAAACCCACAAATTTCAATAAAAACAGGACGCATTTTACCTTAAATGGAGAATCACTATATAATATATCATATAGCGAAACCTCATCAAGCACGGCAGCATAACCCAAATATGTTTTCTTACTAAGTTTTTCTACTAGAATTTGAGGCATAATTATTCTATAAAATAGATTAAAAAAAATAGTATGATCTTCTATTTTGTTTTTTCTAATTATTATTTGCAGTATAAACAAGTTATAATCCACTGCCATTTTTTTATGCATTACTGAAGTGTCTCTATATCTATAATAATAACAACCTTCTTTTACAACAAGATAAGATTTACATCTTTGCAATGCTTCCATAAGAAAGACAACATCTTCTCCTACCGTAAGCATCTCATCAAAACAAATTCCTTGTAATAAAGAACGTTTAAATAAATGTCCCCAAACTTCAAATCGTGGATTAGTAAACCAATAATTAAATATGGAAACAGGCTTTGATAATTCAAGATTACACTGAATCCTATTAAGATATTCTTTTTCTTTGTTGCCTGCGAAATATAAACCCGGAAACTCAATTATTTCATATTTTATATCACTTAAATATAAGTGATATAATTGAAATAACATATCATCTTCCATGAGCATATCATCTCCGTCAACAAAAGTCACATAATCCCCACACGCATATTGCAATCCTATATTTCTTGCGGAACTTACCCCACCATTCTTTTTATGAAAAACTTTAATGCGACAATCAATACTAGCATACTTATCACATATTTTTCCCGAGTTATCCTTGCTACCATCATTTATTAATAATAATTCGAAATCACTATAGTTTTGGGATAATATACTTTCAATGCATTGGCATAAGTACTGTTCAACATTATATACAGGAACTATAATTGATATTTTAGGCTGCTCCATTAGTTCTATCTTAAAGAAGAAGTAAGAAAATTAATTGACTCTGTACGTAATCTATTTAGATTTATATCGATTTCACCATTATCTAAATTAAAATTAAAATCAAAATTAATCTCCTCACCAAGTACAATTAAATGTCTCTCTAATCCAAACATTCCAAGAAGGGATTTCAAACGGGCCCCCCCCCTTTCCTCATTACATATCACAATAAAAGGTTTCTTAAATAAAATAGAAAAGACAGTAGCATGAAACGAATCCGTAACAATGAATTTTGCATCATAAAACCCTTTTAACCATTGCTCTACTGGTGGTTGCACTCTTTCTGAGAGAGGAGCATCAAAATCCTCATAATGCGAATTAGCACGAAAAGGTCGATAATCAAGATTATTAGCTAATTGATATACAAAATCTTCAGTTTCAATATTTTCATCAAGAATGTAAGTCAACAATTCTCCTTTAGTTGGTGGTAATTGTTTATCCATAAATAACTTACAATAGTCATTAACATCAAGTAGCATAGTAGGATCCAATACATGCAGAACATTGCAATTCAAATGTTGCCTACAAAGTTCTACAGCAGAATACTCACGTACAGATATCGCATCAAAACTTTTAATTAATTTACTACAACATATTATTTGCTTTCGTGTATACTCCCACTTATCAGTACCAAAAGAAGCAGCATAGGCAATTCGTTTAACATTACCCCAATCTCTAGTAAAAGAAAGATAAGCTATGTCTATTGATTGCTCAAAATATATAGGTCGCCAAATTTGATCACTCCCTACAATGAAAGCTTCATATTCATCTTCTTTGATATCTGTATATCTACTAACTAATCTAATAGAGATGTATTCCTCAATAAAGCATTTCATATGCTTTACCAAAGAAGGATCTGTTATATTATACCACTGCTCAAAAAACACTCGAACATTTCTACCAAATATATACTTTAATATAAAGCGCTTTATATAAGTCAATGGTTTTCTCCATAATGGTATCCTTTTAAAGGAAGGGGTTTGTATAGTTTCAACCGTATGACCCATTTGTTTAAGTACATTTTGCAAAGCATAAGCCTGCAAAATTCCACCATAATTGGCATGTAAAGGAAGGGTAATTATAGCTATTCTCATTATCAAATAGATTTCATTCTAAATATCTGATCATTCATGTTTTTACATTTGTATACATATTCTAGTATTATTAAAATTTCATTCAAGTATAAGTAAACCAGAGCGTTCCAGTAATAGTACCGTTTTATATCATATATTTTGCATAATTATTTTCACATTTCAACTTGAAATTCTACATCTTAAGAATTGCATAAGAAACCTATTCAGGTACAAAACATTAAATATCTTCTGCTTTAATTTACCTACTTTATTTCGCAATTTATCTCCAAGAGTAGAACGACAAATTTTAGTACAAATTCATTTATCATTATACTCTTCTACTAGTATATTAATTTGCAAAGGTCCGTTGCCATAATGCCGATTGGTAGTTTACGAACCTTTCAAAATTTACACAGCCATATCATTCACATAGCAAATCAGCAACCGCATTGCTTCAAAAAATCATTAAGGCATTTAACTTGAATATTTTTATACTTTTTCGCAAAATTCATCAAACTTTCAGAAGTTTTCAATGGAACTAAAATTAAGTCCAAATCTCTTTCTTTTAAAAAAAGTGCTATATCCTCAATAATTTTCATGTTGTTATCAGCATTGCATTTATGCTTTACATACATTGAAAAAGTTCTAACACCATAGCACTTTAATATCCAAAGAGGCGAAAATATACAAATTCTCCATAAAGCAATTCTTTCATATAGCCATGGATGAAATATAGTGCGGTGAAAAGGCAAACAAATTCTTTTATCTTGTAGTAATAACTCTTTTTCACTAATAAGAATATAAACTTTCCCGTGCTTTTTAAGAATTCCAAAATAATGCTTTATACACTGAAAGCACATTAAAAAATGCTGTTCAGGCAATGTCCAATTCATAAAATTCTTATTTATAGAATGTTTCCTAACTGTCATATAAGCACTACTACCCCCAATTATAGCAAAGTCATAGTTCCTTTTAAGATTTTGATTAAAAATTTCCCACGATGGGTAATTAGAACGTAATTGAGTAATCTTCTTATAGGCAAGATATAAATATACACCTAACAGCAAATAAAATAATATTAAATAATAGCATATACAAACAGATATAACAATTACAACTAACAATAATAACTCCAATATTTTTTTCTTCATATTATTTAAAAGCCAGGACAGCCCCATGACTCAATCATAAATTTATAATCTTGGTTTAATGTGTTTATGTTGATCATATCCTGTTCACTTATTTCTAATGAAATACAGTCTAAATTAGAAATAATTCTAAGTGGATTTGTCGATTTCGATATTGGAACACACTCCCTTTGTATATGCCATTTTAGGATCAGTTGAGGTATAGAACAAGTATACTTTGATGCCAATCCTGCAAGAACTTCATTATCTCTTATCTGTGGAATCATCTTACAAATCGGAGAATATGCTTGTGTTACAATACCCCTACTTTTACAAAACTCCAAAAGAGTAGTACAAGTTCTTAAAGGGTGAATTTCTATTTGACTTATATGTGGTATAACTTTTATATCAGAAGAGAAGAAAGAACTCCAATGCCGTTCCCTAAAATTACAAACTCCTATGCTTTTAGCTTCACCTGAAATATAAAATTCTTCCATTTGCCTCCAATTCTTTATATAATAATCAGGATATGGCCAATGCATCAAATAACTATCAACATATTCTAATCCTAACCTTTCAAGAGATAATTTAAAAGCTCCTTCTACATTATTATTTATTTGATCTTTCCAATCAAGCTTTGTTTGTACAAAAAAATCTTCTCTCACATATCCATATTCTGACATTAACTCTTTAATAACTCTTCCCAAGTATCTTTCTGATATATAATTAGGAGCTGTATCAAAAGCAAAAAAGCCACGAGATATAGCCGCTGTAACGACGCTTTTTAATATTAAATAATCCATTCCATTCGTACCTACCATTACAACAGGTATAGAAACGCCATTGGAGAGTTTTATTCTATTATTCATTATTTATTCAAGATTCGTTTTGCGATGTTTCTAACTTCAATTAATATCTTTTCTGCATAGGTTTTTCGGTTTATAGTTGCATAATACTCTTTTATAGAATTTACATCAGTATTGATAGTGGTGAAAACCTCCAAAAAGATAGGTTGTTCAATAGTCACATCGCAAAACACTTTTATGGTTTCATCCACTTCATTCTTATTGTGGGCAGACAAATACTTAAAACCAACAGATTCAACCCAACCACGAGCAGACATTGCATGCCCAGCACCAATATGGGCAGGTAAAGTTTTCCTTGTTTCATCACTAAGAGGAGCATACATAATGGCTCCTCCTCCATTATTTACGAGCATAATTCTCATCTTTTTTGAAAGATGTCTAACCCACAAAGAATTCATATCATAAAAAAAAGATAAATCACCCGTAACATAAAAAGTAGTCCGCAAATTATCAGCGGCAAAACCAACTGCCGTAGACATACTACCATCAATACCATTCACTCCACGGTTACAATTCACACGAATCGAAGCATCAATAGGAAAGAAATGAGCCATGCGAATAGTACAACTATTCGCTAGTTGTAAATCAACATTTTTAGGAAGGTTATTCATTAATGCTCCTATAGCATATAATTCATTATATGTAGGAGTAGGAAGTGCCGGTAATTGAGAAATATCAATCCAACTTTTCGCATACTCTCCCCTATGACTAAATGAACAATTATTGGTAATAACTCTAAAAAAGAAACTCTCATCCATTTCAAAAATTTCTGTAAGTTTTCTGAAAGGATCACAGACTTTATCTTCTTTACCTACTTGCCAATGTTTTACATTAGAACCACGCAAATAAGCTTTTAGCTCATTATTAAAGATATAATTACCGCCAATTGTTATTACTATATCAGGCATCAAGTTCAAACGTTCCATTGGACGAAGAATACCCAGTACAACAGTCGTATTATTTATAGCATATGGGTGATGACAATTAGACATCTTATCAGTCAAAATTATCGCATCAAAATTATTACAGAATTTTGTAACAGCCTCTTCCATTTCCTTAGTCATAGTAACTGACTGCCCCCACACAATCATTACTTTTTTACCCTTCAGTTTTCCACTATAAACTTGCCATTGTTCAGATGTAAGTTCAGATGTCGAAAGATTTATTTTTCTAACCAAAGGTATTTCTTTCGTTTCAAATTTATCTGAGTTATGAGCCTCAAAAGGAATATTCAAATGTACTGGACCGTTCCCATGATGAGTTAACTCCAACATAGCCTCATTTATGATACGATTACAATACCATTCATCAATAGAGTTGCTAATAACAGGAAGCTGTCCTTGATATTTTGTACAATGGGTAAATGTATCTAACTGATCATACATTTGATCCTCTAATTGATTTAAAAATTGAGGCAAACGATCACTTGATAAAACTAATAAAGGCAAACGTTGATAGAAGGCTTCTACTATGCCACTACCATAATTCATACAAGCTGTTCCCGAAGAACAAGTCACTGCAACAATTTCCCCTGTCTGCTGAATCAAGCCAAGCGCAAAGAATGCGGCACTACGTTCATCAACTACTGAATAAAGTTTAAAATAATCATCCGCCTCCAAAGAATGCACAAAAGCAAAATGACGACTACCAGGAGAGACTACAATTCTACTTATACCATATTGCTTCAACAACGAAAGTAGTTGAAGTACCATTTTGTTATCTGAAAACATATTAATTAATTATTTTTATTTTACTAATTCTATCTTTTATATTAGATGAAAGAAGCATTTTTTCTTTTCGGGTAGCTCCTAATAAGAAAGCAGATAAAAAAAACGTTATGAAACTTACAAAAAAGATGAAAATTGTAGTCATCAAAGATGGTTTCATGCAGGAATGAAATAATAATGGCAATAATAAACCGATAAACGTAGCCCCAAAACAACGAATTATGACATTACTATAAAAAGTCCAACAAGATAATTTTATAGAAATGCAAACATAATTTATACGAACAATTTGTATAACACAAATAATAACCAAATAAACATACATTGCCGCTTGAGGTTCATATCCTAAATTATAAAATAAATAGCTAATTGGTAAATGAAGCAAGCCAATAGAGGTAAGTATAATTTGATAATTCTTAATTTTACCCGTTGCTCCCTGTGCTGTTGCCAACAAACTAGCGAAAGACTCACATAAAGACAATAACAATGTTAAACGAACAAATATTATAGCATATTCTGGTACTATTTTCAACCATATTCGTAATACGCTCGGAGCTTCTAAAATCAAAGGAATTGTAAAAAAAGCCACAAGAAAATAAGATATTTTAGAACCAACTAAAACTAGTTTATGCATGCTCTCCATATCATTTTCAGCATAAGTCTTCACAACTTGAGGATTAAGTGCCTGCAAAAAGTTAGTAACGACTCCCTTCACCACAACACTTACCTGAGTAGCTATACCTTGCGCTGCATTTACTGTAACACCGAAAAACATATTCATAACAATAGCAATACCCTGTGTATGAAAAATGTAGCTCAAATTTCCAAGAATTGTCCACGAGGAGAATGAAAGCATACTTTTCAACAAAGGCTTATCTACTTGCCAAGATTCTATTCTACATTCTTGGAAGTTTCGTTTACAATAGATTCCATAAATAATACGAATTATTACACCTACTATAAAAATCAGAAAAGCATATAATATAAGTTTATCAAATGGAGACAATATCAAAACATAAACGATTACCAATTTTAGTACAGCTTCCAAAATGCTGATATAAGCAAAAGCAGACATTTTTTCGTGAGCAATGATTGTCGCATTATAAGGCACACTGATCACAGAAACAATAAAAGCCGCAATAGAAAACTGATATACCCAATGAGCTGCATACATACGATCAGGTGTAATATTCATTTGAGTACTAAGAAACCACACTCCAACAGTCTCAGCCAATAATACAATAACTAATGCAACTCCAAAATGAATCAGTAGGCTGGTAGTAAATACCTTCTTAAGCTTTTCATAATCTTTACGTCCTAACTCTATATTTAAATAACGTTGTGTAGCACCTGCCATCGCACCATTCAAGAAAGAAAGTACAATAACAATACCACCAACCACATTATATATTCCATAATCCTCCACTCCCAAAGTATTCAGTACAATCCGGCTAGTATACAGAGACACTCCCATGATAAGAATCATACGGAAGTAGAGTAATAATGTATTTTTTGCTATTCGCTTATTATTAACAGTAGTAGTTGCCATTATTTATTATAGTAATAAGCATTTAACGAAAGGCGGTCCATGTTCCCGTCTAGAAAAGAACCAAAGACATATATAATGTCTCATTCCTTCAGACCAGGAAAAAGAAGATTAACACCCTCGCGGTAAATGCGATCTGCCTCTTCAGGGGTTGTAAACTCTCTAAAAGCACTTAGAATGTGCTCATAGAAATCAATTTCATAATTGCCTACCCCTTTTTTATATCTTCAAGATAAGCTTGTTTCATGTGGCAAATGTCACGAAAACTCTCTCTGCTCAAATTCAGAGTTACTAGTTCTTTCATAATGAATTCACCAAACTCCGGATGATTAGAAGATTTTCTAGCTCTTTGCATGATTTAAAACAGTTATTAATAGTTAAAATTATAAAGATCCGTACCCACTAT
The DNA here is from genome assembly GCF_000195635.1 of Bacteroides fluxus YIT 12057. Taxonomy (GTDB): domain Bacteria; phylum Bacteroidota; class Bacteroidia; order Bacteroidales; family Bacteroidaceae; genus Bacteroides; species Bacteroides fluxus. The sequence continues at coordinate 97,184 of NZ_GL882644.1, forward strand.
ATGGGTACGAAGCATGTGAAATATTCAGAGTAACTTCGTTGCGTTTTTTAAATAACAAAAAAAATGAAAGCACTTAAAACAACCGTATCTATCACAGAACTTCAAAAAATCATCAGAATGTGGAGAAGCCGCAATATAACAGATTCAAACATTCCTAAACTACTGGAATTGTATCTCGGACAATCCGCCTATATGAATGCGGAAGGAGAATATCCTATTGAAAATTTTTACGACCTTTGTCAATCTTTAAGATTCAGACATACATCGGCTATGCTAAACAGCATCAAGCAATGTAATTCATTCTGCATCCGTCCGGCCGAGAATACTTACACACTTTCGGCTTTCTATTCTCCACTCTGGAAAAAACCTGATCCAACTGACAATTTACCGGGCACTTTGCCGGGCAAATGCCCGACCGATACTAATATATATAATACTATATCTAAAGAGAGCCTTTCTTCCGAAGAAGTTCAAGCCATCGCCAAAGAGTTTTTTCATCTCATCAATCAAGATGCTGTGCAAAAAGCGCAAATCTTCACTCCGTTAATAGACCAATTCGAGAAGGAGGAAGGACTGAATCGCAAGCATGCTTGCGAAAATCTCATTATCTTGGTCGATGAATTGCTGATTCCCTACTTCGTCTCTCAGTCTAAATTTTCAGAATCCAACCATGCAGGTCGTATCGCCTGGCTCAAGAATCTGCTGAAATCTGCCCATGGCAAACATCTGATAAACCAGGCGGTCAAAAGCGGACGCGAGAAACGCGCACAGTCCAGACTCGATAATCAAACCAATCAACGTAATAACCGTCCACTCTGCGAATTTGAATGGACAGATCCTGAATCAGGAATGCGCTTTTACGACGACGACATTGAAGGAGTCGTAAATATTCCTAAGGACGCTCTACCACGTCCATCGGCAGAAGCCGTATGGAATGTCTTAAGCCAAACATGGATTTAATTAATTACGAATTATATATTACAAATTACAGAAATGAAACCATTTTATTATCTATCAGATTTTCCCGATCGCAAGAATGCGGGAAAGAATTATTTGGCTCAATGTCCGCAATGCGGAAAAAAACATCTTTCCATAGCCAAGTCTACAGGACTTATGCACTGTTTTACCTCCGGATGCGGATTCAGCGGTAAGCTGAGGGATTTCTGGGAGAACAAACCCTACATCGAATCATACTATCCTAGCCCTAGCAAAAGATACATTGCGAAAGCATGCGTTAGTAGCACAAGTATCACAAAAGGCAGTCAGTCCGAAGTACTAATGATTCCGGAGGATTACAAAAATCTGGCACCGGAAATTTTCAGTAAAATCAAGCCTCTCACCACCGATCCCGACACTACTGATCCTGATCAGCTGGCTGCCCGCCGATATCTCTCAGACCAAAGCATTTCCTTGGAGAGTGCTATTAAGATGCATGTAGGATGTCTCACACACCGATGTTTCGGTAAAGGCGAAGAAGACAAAAAGTCTATGGGAAATCTCTATCATTGCATCGCATACGTAAACTACGTTAACGGGCAACCCGTCAATGTGAAATATCGTTCTTGTGATCCCACTTCAACCGCCAAGGCCGACTCAAACGACGTACAATCAGTAGAATACACCAAATTCTGGTATCAGGACTCTCCTACCACGCCGTGCGCCCCTTTCAACATCGATTGCTTAAATCCGCTACTAGTAGCCGAAGAAAACATCCGAAAACTGATAATCACCGAAGGCGGAAAAGATGTACTCACCATCAGTCAGGCAGGATATCCTTTCGTTATCAGCGTGCCCAATGGCGCTGCAAGCGACCTATCCAAAAGCTTCGAAGCCTTTGAGCCTTGGCTGGAGCAAGTACAAGACATTGTGATCTGTGGAGACACCGACCTGCCAGGACGAACCTTAACCAAACATCTCACCGACTACTTCGGCAACCGATGCCTGCTCACCACCCTACCCGGAGACTGCAAAGACATTTCAGATGTACTGACCAAATATGGCGTAGAAATAGTGCACGAAATTATTGAATCGGCCAAACCCCGACACACAGCGGACATCATCACCGTAAACGAACGTACTGACGAAGTTCTGAGTGTGCTGCGTGGAGAATATGACCATGGCTATAGTGTAGGACATGGTCCCTTGACCGACCACATCTTCCACCCCGACGACCAAGGTGGACTGATCATTGAGACCGGACAGCCTAACAGTGGAAAAACGGACTTCCTCAATGACCTGACTTGCCGCCTCATGGCAAAAACAGGACGGTACGTCTGCTATCTCTCATTTGAGGTGCCGGACAAGAACAAGCATATCGCCCAGCTCATCCACTTAATGTTGGGCAAGGTCAACACTACCGCTTATACCCAAATCCAACTACAATCCATCATTGACTATCTGAACACGCACATGGTGCACTTAGACCTGCATGAGGTATCTCCTACACCGGAGCACATCCTTGATCGTGCCGATATAGTGCGCCGCACTTCTCCGCTAAAATATCTTATCATAGATCCCTATCTCTTCATGGAAGTAGAAACGGGACAAAATAGCACCGAAACCCAAGCCATTAAAAATATGTTGACCCAATTACAGTCTTGGGGACGCAGTAATAAAATATGGGTCATCATTGTAGCCCACCCGCGCAAACTTCAAAAGCTGAACGGGAAAAACGAACTGGAAGACATTGATATGTACACCATTGCCGGCAGTGCCAACTGGGCGAATCTCGCAGACTTCATCTTCTCACTGACACGCATCAACGAACAAGACCGTGCCTACACCAGACTAGACATGCTGAAAGTTCGCGACCAGGAATTGTGTCAAACCGGAAGTGTACTTTATGTACGCCAACCTTGCGGACGCTACGACGAACGCGAGTCCGAAGAGCAAGTCATGACCGAAATGCAAGGTAAAATACTTGCCAAAGATCAGCTTCCCTGGGTATCATTGATTGGTGAATAAACACTTGTACAAGCGAGAGGCTACACTACTACTAGTGTAGGCCGACGCTTGTACAAGCGTAAGCCTACGATCGTACAAGCGTAAAATCAAGGCCTGCCCAGATACTCGAAAATCAGTCCCACTTGTTTGCAAGTGAAAATCTGCTGGGTAGGGCGATAGCCCGTCTGTAACAAAGCCGAATAAAGCTCTTCGTTCCGGCGCATCCAGCGCGAAAGACGGTTTAGAGCCGAACGATCGCCGATTTCAGGAGCGTATGCCCGTGCCAGCTCACTCTTAGAATAAGGATGGACAGGCAATTCTTCTGCCTCATCCCCCATCGTTTCACAATTTGAATTCTTCATTTCCTGATCACTTTTTAGTTCTTTTATAGGCTATAAAGTTACGAAAAAGTCATCAATATTCCTCCAATCCGAGAGAGTTTTATCATACCTCAATGTCACTCATTTTCATCGCTTTCCGCTGTTGTATCTTTGTTTCATCGGAATAAGGGAAGCACCGGTGCCCTCCTCTTATTTCATTCTTTAATTATTCACGCTTTAATTTATCTATTATGTTGAACTACAGTATCGCAATGCTCAAAAATCCGGTTAAGCCGAATGAAGAGCCGAAGGCTTATGCCAAGTCACAAATTGCGGGTGAACTCACCCTGAAAGAATTGAGCCAACGAGTGGCCAAACAAACCACCGTAAGCAGGGCAGATGTGTCCGCCGTACTCATCTCCACCGTGGAGAATATGATTGACGGGCTGCACGAAGGCTTGCAAGTGGACTTCGGAGAGCTCGGCAAGTTCCGTTTGCAAATTTGCAGCAGCGGAGCCCTATCCGCCGAGAAATTCACATCGGCCAATATCACCGGAGTAAATATTCAGTTCATTCCCGGTGAGGATTTGAAAGATGTGTTCACCGGACTGGAATTCTTGCCGGTACCTACCCGTGCCGCCACACGTGCTCTGCTCAAAGCGCAAAAAGCGGGAGAAACCTCCGTGGATATTTCCAAAAAGCCAACTACGGGCGGCGGTAACAAACCCGGCGAAGGTGAAGGCGAAGGCGAAGGCAACGACGGAAATGAAAACGAGAATCCGCTGGGATAAAGGCTAATTACTAATCTAAAATTATCATGAAAGAAAAATCTTCTTCGGTATGGGGCATAGTCCTCAAAGTGATTATTGCATTATCTACCGCTTTGGCAAGTGTGTTTGGCCTGAACTCTTGTATGCACCAACCTTTATGAGAACAGGCAGTTTCTATCAGAACTATCGGGAGGTACGCCTCCTGGTAGTTCATTGCAGCGCAACGCGCTGTGATCGTGATTTTTCAGTGGAGGCACTCCGGCGCTGTCATCTTCAGCGGGGTTTTGCCGGTATCGGTTATCATTTCTACATCACTCGTGACGGCGAAGTACATGTATGCCGTCCTGCGAATCAGATCGGCGCCCATGCCGCCGGATGGAATGATAAAAGTTTGGGGATCTGCTACGAGGGCGGCCTCAATGAAGAGGGGCAACCCGCTGATACGCGTACCTATGCACAGAAGTGTTCACTTCTCGACCTCTTACGACAACTGAAAACGGATTATCCGGATGCTCGAATCTTAGGACATTATCAACTCAGCTGTTCGGTACATAAGGCTTGTCCGTGCTTTGATGCAAAAGGGGAATATCAGGAACTATAAATTCATAATCGGATTATTTGCATGAACTCACATTCTATCCAATTTTTGTTGTATCCACAAGTATCCTCCTTTGCGTTCGATGTGAGACAAAACGCCCAAAATGCGCAATACACGCAACAGAGAACTCGTTTTGGATAATGATTTCACGTAAGGGTACAAGCCGAACGTAAACAGCAAGCCCATTAATATAACCGCATACAGCTGTCCTTCTACCGATACGCCAAATTTCCACAACAACAACCAAATCAATACTACCAAAGCATTCAAAACAAGAACACAGAGTGCTGTTCCGGCATGTGAAAAGCCTAAATAGATAAACAGATGATGTAAATGAGTCCTGTCAGGCATAAAAGGTGACCTCCCCCGGAAAACACGATTGGACATCACTCTCACCGTATCAAATACCGGAATAACAAGTACCGCCATCGTAAAGGGAATGAGCCCGATACCCCGCTCCGATAAATCGGTCATCTGCGATTTACTATCAAGTACATGAATTACAAAAACGGACATTATTATCCCCATCAAGAGTGTGCCGCCATCACCGATAAACATACGCGAAGTCTTGCCAAAAACGTTGTGCAGAAAGAAAGGAATCAAGGCTCCGACACAAGTGGCAGCTAAGATCGCCATGGAGTAGTCACCCACATAATAGAAAAAGTAACCGAAAATGATGGAAGCCATCATACAAAATCCGGAAGATAATCCGTTGACTCCATCTATCAGATTAATGGAATTAATGATGCCTACTGATATAAAAACAGTAAGCGGTATCGCTATCCAGATGGAAAGTTCCGCAATTCCCCAAAGCCCATGAAAATCATTAATAGAGTTTTGACATACAAAGATGAGCAGTAGCACGGAAATTATTTCAATAACAAAACGTATAGAAGTAGAAAGTCCCATGATGTCATCAATTGTACCCACATAGAGCATGACAATCATTACGCCAAGAATAACACACAAAGAGGCACTATCATAAAAGGGACTAACAAGACCTAAACCTAAAGAAATTCCGAAGAACACGGCAACTCCTCCCAATACCGGTACAGGAGTCCGCTGTAGTTTACGGGAATTCGGATTATCAACAATGTCTTTCATTAAGGCTAATTTCACCAATCGCGGATGTATCACCCAAACGGCAAAAGTGGCAATAAAAAACGCTGCAATCAACAATAGCCAACTATCTGAAATAAATAATTGCTCTAAAAATGAATTACACATGTCATTATTACATTTTATTTTTTTCAACCCTTCCGCAAGTCCTCTCCCAAGCCGGACGTGCCAATACTTTCTCCATATCTATATTTCAGCCGGTTTACTACAACCGGCAGTAATCTGAAAGGGTGGATTCCACGAATCCCGATAAAATTTATTCAATCAATATATTCCCATGGATAAGGATTGTCTTCTATATTCTGAAGTTCTTCAATAATTTCTTTCTGATCAGAAGTTAACTGATCCGCATTCCAGGTGGCAATGATCGCATGGGCTTGGTCAGCAAGTTCTTCTTCATAGCATTCGCTATAACAATAGGTCAGCAAACGCACTTTCAATAACGGATCACTCATATGAGGCAGTACTTTCCAGCTATGTTCCAATACCTGCTGGATGCGTTGTTGCTTGTCACCATGATCGCAAAGGGTGGCATTGTACCCTAAAAGAAGAGCAAGACATAATGATGCTTCTTCCTCCGGACTGGCGCCATGAAGTCCCCCATCATACAGTTCATTACACAATCGAAAGGTTTCCCCACTCATACGCGCCAGTTCATCACTATAAATAGGACTTCCATCCATCCCTAAATAGAGAAGGTTATGAGAAAGACGCAGTAAAGCGTCAATTTGTTCAGAAAAATGCATGTCGTTATTTTTAAGATTCGAAGATATATTACAGTTTACTATCTATGACTTTACAGTACCAACGTGAAATGCGAATCATTACACCGACACCCGCCAGTGTCTTAATGAAAAAATAATTGTTATTGACGCGGTGAAGTTTACCCGTCATTCCCGCGAATTGTCCGTGAACGATACGAACTTCCTTTCCCGGTTTGGCATCGGCCTCATCATGAGTAATGAATTGTTTGTCTTCAAAATCAGGATCGCATAAAGCACGAAATTCAACCATTTGACTATCCGGTATCTCATAACAATCGCCACTGCCCTCCTTACGGAGCACGCTTATGGGAGTCATGCACTCGCCAAGAATACTGAGTATTTCTTTTTGAGATTTATCCTTACGCAGAAAGATTAGATTGTGGACTACAGGAACAAGAACTCTCTTCACTTTTCCCTCCCGATTCTTTCTTTCAACATAGGTCATCGGAATGAAATGCACCATCTGCCTATCCGTCAAGAAATCACTAATTTTTATCTCTTGACAGTTATAAGTACGCAGAGCATACCAAGTTACAAATTTGCTTTGTTTGTCCAAAAGTTTAAATGTAATAAATAAAAGGTGGATGTGGTTGGCATATATACCCTTAAAGCAAAATCTCCCCATCCCTGATATTGCGAATAAATATCGGAGAGAATAAAAATGTAATAAGGATATAGCCTTTTATACCACCTCTGTACAAGAGGAAAGATTATTCTACTACATAAGATGCTGAATGAGAGTTCAATGTTGAATAGAAAAAAAATATCCTGTAAAAAAGGATATTAACAGAAGGAAAAAAAGAGAGCCCATGTGTAATGAGAAATGAAAAAATGCTGTAACTTGCATGCAATCAGAAAAGTTATCATTTACAGCCGATAGCTTGTGACGCATTGTAGAAAAATAATATTTTTTCTCTTGGTTGTTTAAATGGTTTTCAATACCTTTGCCTCCGTTATAGTACTCTATTCCTATTTCCGTGAGTTCAAGCTCTTGTACAGAGGTAGAATTCCAGCAATTCCATTCAGCAGTTCTTTATTTACAGTATCTTGCTTATTACTACCAATATCTTTCACATAAATCCGAGTAGTCTTTGTATCGGTATGCCCAAGTGCCTGTGATATGACCAAAAGGTCAGCAGCAGAGCGAAAGGCTAAAGTAGCCCAAGTATGGCGGGGAACATAAGAAGAAAGGCTCCTGCAAATACCCACCTTCTTGCCAAGTATTTTCAGTGTCCTATTGTAATAGGACATTTTTTGTTGATATTCTTTATAGGCAATATCTTCATCTGAAGAAGAAAGAAAAGGAAATACGTATTCACGATCATTGGATATGTAACGGTTTATAATTTCCTGCATGCAAGGTTCCAATTTGATTCTAACCGGTTGGTCGGTCTTGTGGCGATTATAAGTCATAAATCCACCTTCCAATTGTGACTTTTTCAGAAAAGCGACATCAATAAACGGCATGCCGCAAGCATAAAAACAAAACAGAAAGACGTCACGTACCAGACGCATAAAAGAACCGGGAGGAAGAACCGCTTGCTGCAATTTGCGAATATCTTCTTTTTCAATCGCTCTCTTACGAGTGCGGGAGATTCCCGTAAAGACATTACTGAAGGGATTGCATTGCTGTACATACCCTTTTTTCACCGCTTTATTATAAAGTGCACGCAAAGAACGCATATAACAGGAAAGGGTGTCTTTGGAAACATTATTTTGCAGAAGCCATTCACCATAAGAGTCCATCAACGTTGAATTTATATCAACAAGGGGGATATCCTCCCCCTTGTTAAACTTTATAAATGAACGGACTGCTGTCCTATAATTACTCGCTGTGCTATGCTGATGTCGCTTACGAGTTTGCTCTATCTCTTCATGAGCGTAATCAGAAAAACTAAGTGATGATACATTCATCGGTTTAGCAGACTTCTCGCCATGATCCATCACGGTATTGTCCCGATGGATAGATATATGTATAGAAAAACAGACTTTTAGCTTCATGTAAATTCATTCATTTCTTTGCCGGCAACTGTTTCAGCAAACAATCTACCGCTGCTTTCAATTGTGCGTCATCACCTTTCAAAGTAGCTTCCGGCTCGTTATAAATCAATATATCCGGTTGCAATGTATGATTCTCAAGATAATTTCCCTGCATATCCATACATCCTACCTGAGGAATACCGAACACAATGCTCGGGTCAATCTGACGTTCCCACCATACGGCAGTCATCGTTCCGGCGACCGGTGTACCTACCAGCTTGCCGATGCCCAAAGTCTTATAGACAAACGGAGTACCGTGGGCATTACTGTAGTTGTCTTCACATACCAGCATGCAAGACGGCTTCAGCCATTTGTTGAACGGGTCACTGCCGATGTATTGTCCGCGCGGCACAAAACGCTCATACTCCTTTCCGCTCAGCAATGTCACGACATCGTCGTGCAACCATCCGCCTCCATTATGACGGACATCCACTACCACTGCCTCCTTCTTACGGTTACGGTCACTCAGCAAGTCAGAATACATTTTACGGAAACTCTGACTGTCCATACCTTTAATATGGACATAAGCAAGGCGTCCTCCGGAATATTCATCCACTTTCTTACGGCAATTTTCCACCCAACGCTTGTAAAGCAGCTCATTCTGCGCGCCGTATGTTATCGGTTTCACAGTCTCTTCAAAACGCTTTCCTGTAGACGGATCATAGACTGCAAGAACCACCTTACGCCCGGCCTTGCCCTCAAACAACGGGAAATAATCGGCACCCGCCCGGATGGCAATGCCATCCACCTTTTCAATGATACAGCCCGGCTTTACATCCGTTTTCTTCTTGGTCAGAGGACTTTGGGCTATGATCTCCTTTATCTTCAATCCGTCGCCGGCATAAGTATCATCATAGAATACGCCTAAAGCGGCGGTAGGCAAGGCAGCGCCGGAACCTCCATAACGCGCGCCTGTATGAGAGCCGTTCAGTTCGCCCAACAGCTCGCTCAGCATTTCCGCGAAATCATAATTGTTGTTGATGTGAGGCAAGAAACGTCTATACGTTTCCCTGTATCCGGTCCAATCAGTCCCCTGCAAGTCGGCCACATAGAATTTATCGTCCACCTGCTGCCAGACATGGTCAAAAATATATTCACGCTCCCCATAAGGACGGTAATCAAAGAAGGCCTCAAACTCTACCGGAGTCACCTTGCTTCCCTCGATTTCTATTTTCTTCATTCCGTTTCCGGTACAAAGGAATATATTCTTGCCCTCCTTATCGGGCTGCAAAGCACCCGCTCCTACCTTCTTCAACAGAATCTTGGTGGAATTCTCCTTCAGATTATGTTCCCAAAGGTCATAGCCCCCTTCGAAAGTAGAAAGATAATACAGCTTGTCTCCCTTTGAAGTAAGCATGGCATCGGCCATGTGCGATGAATTCACGGTGAGACGTACAATCCGGTCAAAACGGTTCTCGAGGTCAAACTTCAGCGGTTCCGCCTTTTTCTCTTTTTCCCCGTCTTCCGCATCCTCCGCCTTCTTGGCTTTCTTGCCGTCTTTCTTCTTGGCAGCCTTTTCTTTTTCCTCTTTGGCGGCCTTCTCAGCCTCTTCCACCAATGCAATTTCTTCCTTGCTCATCAGAAAACGGTCGTATGCTTCGGCATCAAAGAACATGATATAGGTATCATCCTCCGATCCCCAGCTGCCGTGACTGCGGTATCCGGCACGGTCACTTGTCCAGATCATGGCTTTTCCGCCCAACACCCACTTGGCATTGCCGTCGGAATACCCGCTCTCGGTGAGGTTCACCATTTCACCCTTGCCGTCGGCATTCAGCAACACAACATCCTTGTTGTTCCAACCGCCGGTACCGATAAAATCAGAAAGAATCCACCGGCTGTCCGGACTCCATTGGAACCATTGGTCACCATCGGCATAGGAATACTGATATTTGGCGTCCATCACTGTACGCACCGCTTTCGTTTTCAAGTTTATCACCCGAATGGCCGCACGGTTTTCAAGGAAAGCGACTTCCTTTCCGTCGGGGCTGTACTGCGGCTGGAAAGAGGCGACATCCGAATGTGTCAACCTTTCTTCCTTCAACTCCGTAGCATAAGTGAACAACTTCTCGTCTTTGCGTACAATGGAGGATGTATAAAGTTGCCAAAGTCCGCCGCGTTCGGAGGCATACACCAAAGAGCGCCCGTCGGGAGCAAAGTTTATGTCACGTTCCTGGTAAGGGGTATTCGTTATCTGTTTCGTAGTCTTGTACTCAACAGAAGTCACGTAAACATCGCCGCGCAGGACAAAAGCCACTTCCTTGCCTCCGGGAGACACAGCCATCTCAGTAGCTCCACTGTTCCTGATGCTGCGGACCAGGTCCTTATCATTCTTATCGGAAACGATGCTGACGGCTACCTTGGCCGGTTGCCCGCCGGGGACCAGCGTATACAGTTCACCGTCAAAGCTATAACAAAGCTTGCCGTCCGCAGCCACGCTCAAGAAACGTACCGGATGCTTGGTATGATGCGTAATCTGCGTAGCCGAAGCTGCACCGGGAGTGCGCCGATATACATTGAAAGTACCATTCTCCTCACTCAGATAATAGAAAGACGTTCCGTCCGGTGCCCATACCGGTTCACGGTCTTCGCCTCCGAAAGTTGTCTGCCGCTGATAGGCAGGCTCCTTGCCCGGTGTGTACATCCATACATCGCGGGCAATGGGCGAAACCTGGTGTTTCCGCCAGTAATCCTCATACCCTTTCTTATCCTGGTACAGCATCACTCCCTCCTTATTGACCGATATACATTCCATCGGCATGGAAGAGAACATGACCGGACGGCCCCCTTCTACAGGTACCTGATAGACTTGGCGGAACTGCCCGTTGGAGGGAAAGGTCACAGCCTCTGCGGAAGGCATGATGTCTGCCGAGAACAGAATATGCCCCGCATCACTGAAGGCAACGGGTGTCTCGCTTCCCGAATGTGTAGTCAGACGGCGCGGCTCGCCCCCTTCCTTAGCAACCAGATAAACATCCATGCTTCCCAGGCGGTCTGATGCAAAAGCTATCTGTTTGCCATCGGGGCTCCATACAGGAGCCGTATCGTACGCCGGATTCGTAGTAACCTGTGTAGCACGTCCTCCGGCAACCGGTACCGTATAAATATCTCCCTTATAAGTAAAAGCAATTGCAGTACCGTCCGGAGAAATGGCACTGTGGCGCAACCAGAGCGGCGCGTCTTGCGCGGACGCAATGCCGGACACACATAGCACGGCAATAGCGGATAGTAGTTTTTTCATAATAAATCTGTTATTTAAAATTTAAGGATTATACCTAATAGCCAGGGCCTTCATAAAGAAAAACCTCACGGCCTTCTCCTGTGAGGACCGTGAGGTTTACTTATTCTTAATTAAGCCACCCTCAATCAGAGAGCACCTACTTCCTTCAAAGCAGCGTTAGTCTTGTGCACAGCAGCAGCGCTGGCGGCGAACTTAGCCTTTTCGTCTTCAGTCAGCTCCAGTTCAACGATTTTCTCGATACCGTTCTTGCCAAGGATTACGGGAACGCCGATGCAGATATCTGATTCACCGTATTCTCCTTCCAGATATACCGAGCAAGGAATCATCTTCTTCTGGTTGTGGATGATGGACTCAACCACGTAGGCGCCTGCCGCACCCGGAGCATACCATGCGGAAGTGCCCAGCAACTTAGTCAGTGTAGCACCGCCTACCATAGTGGAAGCCACCACTTCATTCAGTTTTTCTTCGCTCAGCAATGTGCTTACCGGCTGTCCTTTGTAAGTAGCCAGACGAGCCAAAGGAATCATGGTAGTATCACCGTGACCGCCGATAACCATGCCTTCCACTTCATTGGCGTTGCAACCCAAAGCCTGAGACAGGAAATATTTGAAACGAGAGCTGTCCAGAGCGCCGCCCATACCGATGATACGGTTCTTCGGCAAGCCCAAAGACTTCAATGACAGATAAGTCATGGTATCCATCGGGTTGGAGATAACCACAAGGATGGCATTCGGAGAGTATTTCAAGATGTTCTGTGCAACCGACTTGACGATACCTGCATTTACACCGATCAACTCTTCACGAGTCATACCCGGCTTACGGGGAATACCGGAAGTGATAACCACAACGTCGGAGTTTGCAGTCTTTTCATAATCGTTAGTACAACCAACAACAGTGGTGTCGAAGCCCAGCAACTGAGCAGTCTGCATCATATCCATTGCCTTACCTTCTGAAACGCCTTCTTTCACGTCCAGCATTACCACTTCGTCAGCCACCTCATTAAAGGCCAACACATTAGCGCATGTAGCACCTACGTTACCTGCACCTACTACGGTTACTTTTGACATAATTCTTAAAGTTTTTTGTTTATAAGTGTTCTTTAAAGATGATGCAAAAGTACAGCGAACTTCGTTATTAAAGAAATATTTCCATAATAATTTTAGTTAAATAAGAGAACAACTCAATATTGCAAAAGACGCAACTCCGCACTTAATTACAAAAATTAATGTAAACGAAGAGGTCCAATTAACGATTAATGCTTATTTTTGCGGCAGAATAGACTTAATGAATTGACTGTCGGCATTTAATCTTTCAAAAATCATAATTCTAAAAATCAAAAAGATGGCAACTAAAAAAAATACACTTCTCATTGCAGCAGGCACCCTGCTGATTTTATTGTTGATAGGGGTCACCGTCCTGCTGATTTCAGAGAAGAGGACAAACAATGAGCTTGTCCAGGAATTCCAGCTGGAAAAGGAGGACCTTGAAAACCAGTACACCGATTTCGCAAAACAATATGACGAATTGAAGCTGACCGTTTCCAATGATTCCCTGTCCGTATTGCTGGAACAGGAACAGTTGAAGACTCAGCGCCTGCTGGAAGAGTTGCGTACCGTAAAATCCAGCAATGCTACCGAGATACGCCGTTTGAAGAAGGAACTGGCATCGCTGCGTAAAGTCATGATAGGCTACATCAACCAGATTGATTCCCTGAACCGCCTTACCGCTTACCAGAAAGAGGTTATTGCCGACGTAACCCAAAAATACAATGCCGCTTCCCGGCAAATCAGCAACCTCGCCGAGGAGAAGAAAAACCTGACCAAGACCGTAACGCTCGCCGCACAACTGGACGCTACCAACATCTCCATACAGCCTGCCAACAAACGTGGTAAAGTTGCCAAGAAGGTGAAGGACGTAGTGAAATTCAAGATCAATTTCACCATCGTCAAGAACATCACGGCCGAAACCGGTGAACGTACCCTTTACGTCCGCATCACCAAACCGGACAACGACGTCCTGACCAAGAGTCCTTCCAATACCTTCTCATACGAAAACCGTGACCTGGCATATTCCATCAAGAAATATATAGAATATAACGGAGAAGAACAGGCCGTTACCGTGTATTGGGATGTAGAAGAGTATCTCTATGCAGGCACTTACCGTGTAGATATCTTCGCAGACGGCACACTGATCGGGTCGCAGTCATTCACGCTGAACTAAATCGCCGGAAAGATTCCCGCCCCGACACATTCCAACCTCATAACCAAACGCTATACCGGACCCGCTTGTCAAGTACCGGTATAGCGTTTGGCATTTATTATATTCAAAAAACAGGTTAAATTATTTTGCGGTATCGTGGAAAGCCAATACATTTGCATCGTTGTTTATGCAATTATTGTTGTTCTATAAACAAGTGATATGTTACTATAATTAATGTATATACCCAATGAGAAAGTTCTTCTGTTTCATCTGGTTGTCTTGTCTGGCCCTCCCTATGGCCGCACAGGAAGCATTGAGTTTGGATAGTTGCCGTACATTAGCTATTTCCAACAACAAAGAACTGCTGATTAGCCAGGAAAAAATCAACGCTGCCCGCTATCAGAAAAAAGCGGCGTTCACGAGTTATCTTCCCAATATTTCGGCAAACGGCGGCTATATGCGCAGCCAAAAGGAATTGTCCATATTGAGCGACGCACAGAAAGGAGCCTTGTCCGGTCTTGGCACCAGTCTCAGCGCACCGTTGCAACAAGCCGCCCAAGTTATAGCCCAGCTGCATCCCGAGATAGCAGGACAACTCCCGGCCTTGGGACAGAGTCTGGTAGGAGCGCTCAACGGAGCAGGACAGTCATTGGCCGATGCTTTCCGCACAGATACCCGCAACATGTATGCAGGAGCCCTTACATTGACACAGCCCCTCTATATGGGCGGCAAGATACGTGCCTACAATAAAATCACCGGATACGCCGAAGAGCTGGCACGCCAGCAACATAAGAGCGGCATGCAGGAAGTTATCTTGAGTACAGACCAGGCGTATTGGCAAGTAGTGTCCCTTGCCAACAAAAAGAAATTAGCGGAAGGCTATCTGGAACTTCTGCAAAAGTTGGACAGTGACATCGGCAAGATGATCGCCGAAGGAGTCGCCACAAAGGCAGACGGGCTATCCATCAAAGTAAAAGTAAACGAGGCGGAAATGACCTTGACCAAAGTGAACGACGGTTTGAGCCTTGCCAAAATGCTGTTATGCCAACTATGCGGGCTGGAACTCAGTTCCCCTATCACTTTAAAGGACGAACAGGAAAAAGACCTGTCCCCCGGCATAGTTCCTGCGGAGAATATCGACATCGATGCCGTATATGCCACCCGTCCGGAAGTACGCAGTCTGGAACTTGCCGCACAAATCTACAAACAGAAAGTAAATGTAGTCCGTGCGGAATATCTTCCGTCCGTAGCCTTGATGGGCAGTTACATGGCGACCAACCCTTCGGTATTCAATAGTTTTGAGAAGAAATTCAAAGGCATGTGGAATGTCGGCGTAATGGTATCTGTTCCCATCTGGCATTGGGGCGAGGGTATCTACAAAGTAAAGGCCGCCAAGTCCGAGGCCCGCATTGCCCGATACCAACTGGATGACGCCAAGGAAAAGATAGAATTACAGGTCAGCCAGTCTGCATTCAAAGTAAATGAAGCTGCCAAGAAATTGATTATGGCGGAAAAGAACCTGGAAAAGGCGGACGAAAATCTCAGATATGCCACTCTCGGCTTTGAAGAAGGCGTGATTCCCGCAAGCAACGTACTCGAAGCACATACGGCCTGGCTATCTGCCCAATCGGAAAAGATAGATGCTCAGATTGATGTGAAACTGACGGAAATCTACCTGAAGAAAGCAACCGGGAATTTACGGTTGGAGGATGAAGAGAATCTTCAACCGTAAAAAGAGCAGTCAAACCCCAAATTGTAAATCGTCTAATCGTAAATAAAAAGGTAAAATGGCAAAATCACAGAACAGTAACATGCTGCTGGCATTCCTCACACTGACAGGGGTCATTGCCGTAGTGGCCCTTGTCGGTTTCTTCCTGTTGCGTAAAGGTCCGGAAATTGTGCAAGGACAGGCAGAAGTAACGGAATATCGCGTATCCAGCAAAGTGCCGGGACGAATCCTGGAATTTCGTGTAAAAGAAGGGCAAAGCGTACAGGCAGGAGACACACTGGCCATCCTGGAGGCACCGGATGTACAGGCCAAGCTGGATCAGGCGCGCGCCGCCGAGGCCGCCGCCCAGGCGCAAAACGAGAAAGCACTGAAAGGCGCCCGCCAAGAACAGATACAAGCCGCCTACGAAATGTGGCAGAAAGCCCGGGCAGGTCTTGAGATTACGGAAAAGTCCTACAAACGCATCAGGAACCTGCACGACCAGGGTGTCATGTCCGCGCAGAAACTGGATGAGATAACCGCTCAACGGGATGCGGCCAAAGCCACAGAAAAAGCAGCCAAGGCTCAGTATGACATGGCAAAGAACGGTGCGGAACGGGAAGACAAAGCCGCGGCCGCAGCATTGGTGGAACGCGCCAAAGGTGCTGTCGCCGAAGTTGAATCATATATCAAGGAGACCTGCCTGATAGCCCAGGCTCCCGGTGAGGTATCCGAAATTTTCCCGAAAGTGGGAGAGTTGGTAGGAACAGGTGCCCCCATCATGAACATTGCCATCCTGGAGGACATGTGGGTTACATTCAATGTGCGTGAAGATCTGCTGCAGGGATTGGGTATGAATACAGAATTCGAGGCTTTTATTCCGGCACTCGACAAAAATATCCGCCTCAAAGTATATTACATGAAAGATCTCGGAACTTACGCCGCATGGAAAGCTACCAAAACGACCGGCCAGTTCGACTTAAAGACCTTCGAAGTAAAGGCTTCTCCCCTGGAAAAGGCAGAGGGACTAAGACCGGGAATGAGCGTCATATTGAAGAAATAGCGGCAAGACATGAAATCCAAATATCGCCTACTGCTTGATGTGATGAGACGTGAATTCCGCCGTCTCGTCTCCCGTCCGCTCTATCTGTTCTGCATGGTGGTGGCACCGTTGTTCTGCTACCTGTTTTTCACCACGCTAATGGATTCCGGGCTGCCTACCGACATGCCCGTAGGTGTAGTAGATCAAGACATGAGCGCCACCTCCCGGCAACTGGCCCGCAACTTGGATGCTTTTGAACAGACTGCCGTCATCGCCCGCTATCCTACCATCAGCGAAGCACGGACTGCCATGCAGAGGGGAGAAATTTACGGTTTCTACTACATCCCCCAAGGCACTTCCGCCAAGGTCCAGGCCGGACGGCAGCCCAAGCTGTCTTTCTATACCAACAATACCCTGCTAATCGCCGGTTCCTTATTATTCAAGGACATGAAGATGATGAGCGAACTTGCTTCCGGAGCCGCCGCACGTACTTCCCTGTATGCCAAAGGTGCTACCGAAGACCAGGCTATGGCATTCCTCCAGCCGATTGTCATCGACACCCATCCGCTCAACAATCCCTGGCTGAACTATTCCGTGTATCTGTGCAACACTTTTGCGCCCGGTGTACTGATGCTGCTTATCTTCATGGTCACCGTTTATTCCATCGGTGTGGAGATCAAGGACCGGACCGCCCGCGAATGGCTGCGCACGGGAAACAATTCCATCTGGATATCACTTGGCGGCAAACTGCTGCCCCACACCGCCGTCTTCTTTCTGATGGGAATCCTCTATAACGTATATTTGTACGGTTATCTGCATTTTCCCTGCAACAGCGGCATTCTGCCTATGTTGCTTGCTACCCTTTGCCTGGTACTGGCCTCTCAAGGCATGGGCGTATTGATGATAGGCACCCTGCCTACTCTGCGCCTGGGATTGAGTTTTGCATCATTATGGGGCGTACTTTCGTTCTCCATGTGCGGATTGTCATTTCCCGCCATGGGCATGCATCCCGTATTGCAGGCATTGGCCAATTTATTTCCGCTGCGCCACTATTTCCTGATTTACGTAGATCAGGCCCTCAACGGATATCCCATGATTTATTCCTGGGTCAACTACGTGGCGTTGCTTATATTCATGATGCTTCCGTTCCTCATAGCCCGCAGGTTGAAAGAAGCGTTGGTTTACTATAAATACATACCGTGATGAAAAGCTTGACGTTCAAACAGAAAGTCGTACAAGGTATATATGACTTGTTCTATATCTGGAAACGGGAGTTCCGCACAACCTTCCGTGACCAGGGTGTACTCATATTCTTCGTACTGGTCCCGCTGGTCTATCCGCTGATATATGCCTTTATCTACACCAACGAAACAATACACGAGGTGCCTACCGTAGTTGTAGATAATTCCCGTTCCTCACTGAGCCGTGAATATCTCCGGAAAGTAGATGCCGGTCCGGAAGTAAGTATCATAGCCCATTGCGCCGACATGGAAGAAGCCAAACTGATGCTGAAAGACCGGAAAGCATACGGAATCATTTATGTTCCCGCCCATTTCAGCGATGACATAGCCCGTGGCAAGCAGACACAAGTCAGTCTTTTCTGCGACATGAGCGGCCTGCTTTACTACAAGGCCTTGCTGACTGCCAATACCAATGTTTCATTGGAAATGAACGCGGAAATCAAGATGGCACGTGCCGGCAACACCACCAACCGCCAGGATGAGATTACCGCATACCCTATAGAATATGAGGACGTCGCCCTCTTCAATCCTACCAACGGATTTGCCGCATTCCTGATACCCGCCGTACTGATGCTGATCATCCAGCAGACCTTGTTGTTAGGGATCGGACTGTCTGTCGGTACCGCCCGCGAGCAAAACCGTTTCAAGGATTTAGTACCCATCAACCGCCATTACAACGGTACATTACGTATTGTCATGGGAAAGGGGCTGAGTTACTTTATGGTGTATTCCCTGGTGGCCGTCTACATCCTATGCGTAGTTCCATATCTATTCAGCCTCAACCGGATAGCTATCCCCGGAGTATTGACATTGTTCACCCTGCCCTATCTGGCCGCCTGCATTTTCTTTGCCATGACAGCTTCCATCGCCATCCGCAACCGTGAGACCTGCATGCTGCTGTTTGTGTTCACCTCTGTCCCCTTGCTGTTCCTTTCCGGAATTTCCTGGCCGGGCTCAGCCATGCCGGCATTCTGGAGATATTTCTCTTACATTTTTCCCTCTACATTCGGCATCAACGGATACGTCCGTATCAACAGCATGGGTGCCACCCTCAATGAAGTATCTTTTGAATACCGGGCTTTATGGATACAGACAGGGGTTTATTTCATCACTACCTGTCTGGTATATCGGTGGCAGATACTGAAAAGCAGGCAACATGTGATCGAGGAATATAGAAAGCGGAAAAAAAGTTTGGCAATATAACTGTACCCTCATTCCTCCGCCACCAACATCACTCCCACTCCCCTAACGGTCTTAACGACGATTTGGGGATCGTCTTGCAGATACTTGCGCAATTTCACTGTATTTGTTTCATTATTTAATCACACCAACGAACCTTAAATACCGTAACTTTAACATAGAACTAACATAGCTCTAACATTAACCCTCAAACGAAGTTCTTAATTTTGCACCCACAAACAAAAAAAAGACTATGAGAAGCAGCAAGACATTGTACAAACCAAAGTATCCACAGAAACCACTTAGATTTCTGCCCCTACTCTGTTAAAGAAGAAAGCGAGACATCAAAGCGTAAGTTTAACGTAACACAAACAGAACTCTAACAGAACAAAGACAAATTGCAAATTTGACATAAGACTAACATTAGGATAACGTAATCTACAAAAATTCTTGTCTATATTTGCGATATCAAATATCACTTTTGAAAGAAATAAGAGTGGCAAGTCTGAAGATTATATTTCTTTATACAGAGAACACAGCAACCTGTTAATAACAATATTTCTTGCGTTAAGCATTGATAGAATCGGAACATGATTTGATGCCTCAAAGGCAACTTTCGAAACTTGAATTATCAAACAATCAACGATGGTTAAGTAAATGAAAGTTCATGAATACCAACTATTATTATTTTTGATAAATACACATTTAAAACATAGTCATTATGAAAAAGTTTAGTTTATTTTTGTCCCTGCTGACAATGACATTTTCTTTGATAATATCATCATGTTCTTCCGATGAAGAGAATAATAGGATAGAAGAGAATACAGCTTTCCCGTCCTACAAAATTATAGGTATATACCATAATGAGAATCTTGATTATATCTATGATGCTATAAAAGAGCAATCTGAAAAGCTTAAAACCCGGAGCAAAACCGACTTGAGAAGTATTATCACAGAAGATTTCCTGGCCCGTTCCATTTCCGAGTTTGCAAATATAACTGAGACAATGAATTTCAAGCAATATTCTAAAGAAATAAACCAAGTGAGTTTTCCTATAATATCGTCTTACTATCAATGTCATAACCCTTCAACAAGAATAAATACACAAGAGCTTTTTGAAGAAAAATTAAGCCAATATAATGATACACAAAAGAAGTATATAAATATGATATTAAGTGCTCCTGAAATTGACGTATGTGGATTTCAAAGTAATATTGAAAAAATTATTTTGAAAATGGAAAAGGATGAAAACTTGGACTACAACGAAAGGCAAATTATATACATTGCCAGCGCTGTGGCATACGGTTCATACGAATATTGGACTGAGAATCTTTCCAAGTGGGAAGAACTATCAGGTTCCGACCACATTCAAACAAGAGTATTTTCTTGGAGCAATATGTGGCAAAGCGATGTTGAAGGAACTATTTCTGGTGGAATTGGAGGGGCTATTGCCGGAGGGAGCGTTTCCATGGGTACACTTACAGTTCCTGGATGGGCGGCAGGAGCCGTTGGAGGTGGAGTTGGAGGTTCTGCGGCAAATGCCGTTGGACAAATCTTTTTCTAATATCAATCAAACTTAAAAATTATGAGTATTAAAAAGAATATTTTTGTCGAAGTTGTTATTTTCTTTGTAACATTTCTTTGTTTCAAACTCTTCTCTGAAGGATTAAGCATTGCCACTATTGCAACAACCTTTATAGCGTCTATCATTTTTCTGATTATATTATACGCTATAAAGTTGATATCAAAGAAGCAAAAATTTCATTAGCCACCTATTTGTCAGAAATAAAGTAACATTGAATAACACACTAGTTATTGTTGCAATAGGTATTTCATTTTGTGCTCTCTATAGTGATGTTTATAAAACAAGACAAAAAGAGGCACGGGTTACGCGGAATTTACGGAGAACAAAATTCATCCGTAACCCTCACGTGACCCGTGCCCTAAAAATAAATCTGCCTGTTATTATTTCTTTTCAGCAGCCCATTCCTTAGCTCCCTGCTCTTTCAGCTTAGCTGTAAATTCAGCAGCCTTCTTGGCAGTGGCAGCTTCCTCTTCAGGAGCAGCATAAGCATGCTTATAGCCCTTTACCACATTCCATTCGCCACGGGTAAAGTCGGGGAATTCAACGGCAGCGCAACCGTTATCCATAGAAAGTTCACCCAACTCTGCCAGACAGCACCATTCGGCAAGGTCATAAACATCCATATCCAAAGGAAGACCGTTCTGCAAGCAATATACCAGACGGCTGTCCATGATAAAGTCCATACCACCATGGCCACCGACTTCCTTAGCCATCTCACCATATTTCTTCAAGATAGGATGCTGGTATTTCTCTACAAGAGCTTTCATTTCGGCATCAGGAAGGAAACCGTGTGAGCTCAAGTCGTCAACCTTAGGCTGCACGCCCGAAGCACTGAGCTGCTTGGCATCCAATGCATAGCCTTCCACAGGATACTTGTTGGCAAAACCTTTGGTACCGGTAAGCTGGTACAGACGGTTGTAAGGTTGCGGAGTCATTACATTATGCTGGATTTCGATCACCTTACCGTTGGCTGTACGCAATAAAGTGGTAGTGTGGTCACCGTTACGGAAGTTGTTGCAGGTTGAATCCGTACGGTCTTCTACCAATGCCTTACCTACTACGGACTTCGTATCCATGGCAACCAGTGTGGTCACGCGGTCACCACGGTGGATATCAAGAGCCTGTGCCACAGGGCCAAGGCCGTGGGTAGCATACACATCACCACGATGCTTCATGTTGTAATCCAGACGCCAGCCCAGTTTGTCGCCCTCACCGTTCTTCCAATAATAATCCCAGAAAGGCTCCAAGTTGTGGATGTAGGCACCCTGTGCACGGATAACCTCACCGAAAACTCCCTGCTGAGCCATATTCAAGGTATTCATCTCAAACCAGTCATAGCAGCAATTTTCAAGAATCATACAGTGCTTGCGGTTTGCCTCACTCAAGTTGATCAGATCCCAGCACTCCTGCAGGTTCATGGCAGAAGGTACCTCAATAGCCACGTGCTTGCCATTCTCCAAAGCGCATTTGGCTACGGGGAAATGATGAAGCCAATCGGCGGCAATATAAACCAAGTCGATATCATCACGTTTGCAGAGCTCTTCATACCCCGTAGCACCGGAATAAACGGCAGCCTTAGGCAGAGAAGCCTTCTCAAGATACTTCTGGCATCTTTCGGCACGTTCCTGCTCATAATCGCAGAGGGCTACAATCTGTGTCCCGGGGATATAAGTAAAGCGGGCTACCGCACCCGGTCCGCGCATACCCAAGCCGACGAATCCTACACGTACGACCTCCATCTTAGGAACAGTCAGCCCCAATACACTTTTTTGTCCGGCAGGACGTTCCGGAGTCTGCACGACAATTGTTCCATTTTTCCATTCCCACTGTGTGCCTTTTTCTGTTGTCTGCACAGTAGTGGCAGTCTGTGTTGAACATGCGCCAAAAGCGAAACATAAACTCAACACCAAGAGTCCAATTTTTTTCATGGTTTTGTTAATTTAAAATTAAGATTAATTATAGAGTGTACTCATTCACTCCGCAAAGGTACACAAACCATATATACGGAGCAAATGAGTAACATTATTTTAGAACTTATGTACACCCAACAGTTTGTCTACCAAGAAGCCGTCAGCCACTTTCAGATCGAATTTCACATTCCGTCTTGCCTTAAGCTTGATGACAAACAGGTCACTGTCTCCTTCGAGGGCTTCACGCTCCCCGATGTTCACAAACGTAGGATACAGAGACTTGATACCGTTGGTATGGAGTCTGTCATTGGTCAGATTCTCCATTCCCTTCATGCCCAGAGGCTGTACCCCTACAAATTCATAATCGGCAGGATTGTAGGGCAAAGCAAAGCTGAGTGCATTTACATAACGCAGTCCGGAACCTTTCACCAATATCTCAACCACCTCGTCTTTGGCATAAGCGCGCTTAGGGGTGCTGATGCTGATGTTTCCTTCGGCCTTTTCGCCTTTGGCACCATCGGCACCTCCATCAAGCTGTGTAGCTACGACTGAAATGTCGTAAGCATCTATCAGCCCGTTACGGTTCAAGTCTCCATTGCTGATGTATCCTTCAAAATCAGCATCACCACGGCGCAGACCGGTATAGTTGGTGTAAGACGTCAAGTCATTCTCATCAACCAGCTTGTCATTGTTGATATCACCGGGCAGGTAACTTTCCGTTCCCGGAACTTTGAATACATATATCTCCCGACCCGAACCATAGTTGCCTACAGCTTCAGTTATGCTCATCTTGATATAACGGGCGGTCGGTGCCTGCGCAAACGTAAATATCTTCACTTCACCGTCACGCTTCCAGTCAAACGCTCCGGCTTCGGTCCAGTTCTCCTTATCCGTGCTGTAATAGACTGTACCTTTCAGGATTGTTCCGTTGCCAGCATTCTCACGCGGGAGATAATGGAACTTCTCAACTTGATTGATAGACTTCAAATCCATAATCAAATCAAACGGCACTGCCTTTTCATTATACTTGGTATGCCACAACTCTCCTTCTTCGAAGTCGAACAGACGGCGGAGCGAACGGCCCTGGTTGGCGGCGGTTGTCTCACCAACGATTCCATGTATGGCAAATTCCAGAGGATCTTTCTTGGTAGTGGCGCTGAAAGCTGCCCAGTCAGAGTATCCATCTTTGTTCACGGCACGTATCTTGAAGTCGTAAGCGGTTTCTACGCTCAACCCTTCGAACAGCAGTTCCGTATCCTTAATGGTACTATAGTTCATGCCATCAAACTCTATTTCATAATAGTCGGCATTATCTACCTTGTTCCAAGTGGGCTTCAAGGTATAAGCTGCGGTATTCTCTTCGGCAACCTGTGCTTTCGGGGCAACCAGCGGACCTGAAGTCACCTTGTGGCTATCAGCCGGAGCAAATACAAAACCATTTATCTTCAAGGTTGTCCGGTTGGCAGTGATGTCAGTAGCGGCCAACTTGACAAGCAGCTGGGGATTTTTCGTAATCACCTCTTTCTCAAACTCGCTGCCTTTGGTGGCAAACTTGTTCAAGTCAGGCTTGGCATCGTAGAAATAGACATTCTCTTTCTGAAGGAATTCATCCATGCTGCCTGCTTCCACAAGTTTGACCTTGCTCTTTCCGACAGTTGCCAGAACCTTTTTAGGTTTCTCGGTTACATTGACTCTGAATTCAGTGGCTTTTTCTTTCACAAAACCCTTGAAGTCCCCCCGGGCCGGATAAACGGTAACCGTCACATCCCCTTTCTCACCGGCAACCGATTCAATCAAGGTACTTACCCCCTTACCCGAACGATATTCTTCAGTTGTACCGTCATCATCATATTCGGTAAATGAGCTCTGTCCATAAGGATAGAGTTCGTATATACGCAGATTCTTGGCTGTTTCGCTGACGTTGTTATTGGGGGACGTCATGGGAATAATAGCTCCGTTCTTCACGAATACAGGCAACTTCCAAAGCGGTGCGGCATAGCTATTGATGATGCGTCCACCTTGATACATCTCGCCGGAGAAGTAATCTACCCATTCACCCTCAGGCAGATAGATGCCGTTACGGATATCATTGCCTTGTTCATCGGCCTTGGTTGCCTGATAAACAGGAGCCACCAGGAAGTACGGGCCATAGAGGAACTGATACTGTGTGGCTTTGCCCAAAGTATAAGCATTGGGGTATTCCAGGAACATGGCACGGATCATAGGTAATCCATCCACAGATTCCTTGGCGATACTGTAGGCGTATGGCATGATTTCCGATTTCAACTTCAGATACCAACGATTGATGGAAGTAGCCGGTTCGCCAAGGGCATGGGGATATTTCTCGTTAGCTCCCCACCCGTCCATATTCAGCTGCATGGGAGTAAAGGTCTTCCATTGGAAATCACGGGTATTCACCACCGGATTCTTTCCTCCGAAAATACCATCCATGTCTGAGCATATATTGGGATTACCCGACAACCCCGAACCGATATAGGTAGGGATATGGAAACGGATATATTCCCATGTCCCTCCGGTCTGGTCGCCCGACCAGATACCGGCATAGCGCTGTGTACCGGCCCAACCGTCCAGGGAGATGATGAAAGGACGGGCATCGTTGCCATAATATGTCATAATCTGCGCCACGTCCGTAATGCCGTTCAGTCCGAAAGAATATCCGGCTCCTACCCAGGCAACATCGGTTTTCAGCACACGTACACCTGCGTCACGCACTTCCTTGACGATATCACGTTGCAACAGGGCACTGATACCTTCTTTGGGATGCAGGTCCGACTGTGTCCACAGACCTATTTCCACACCGTTTTTGTGGGCATAGTCCGTCAGGTCCTTCAAATTGCGGATATTACCGTCCAAGGTCTCCGTCTGGCCGTAGCCGGCTCCATAACCATCATTGGGCAACAACCAGCCCAAAGGCATATCATGATTTTTATAACGGTCTATCACAGCGCGTGCAGAGAACTGATAATTATTCTTTTCCCCGTTCAGCGATTCTTTGATACCGCCATTGTCTTTCTGGCTTTCCTTATAACGCTTTCCGTCCTCAAACAAGATACCATTTTCATCTTCTTTCCAATAGTCACGGTTATAAGCATTCAAATGCCCCTGATAAAAACCGAACTTCGGTATCAGTACAGGATGGCCTGTCAGTTGATAGTAATCATTCAACAAAGGTACGGCACCCTCATTTACCATAATGAAGATATCCAGATAATTGGTCTGATGGGACAACTTCACGATGCCTTTTTCCTCACGTCCGAAGTCATAGACACCTCTTTTAAAAGTGTGCCACATTATACCGTATCCGTTTGTTGACCAATAATACGGATTGGGAGAGGCTACTCCACCGTCCGTCCAGCTATTCTGGTTTTCAATAGAGATGGCTTTCCCCTTGTGCGAGAACCGTCCGTTCTGCACGCCCCCGCCATAGAAGTATTCCTGTGGATGTTCCTTCCACTGCAGAGTGACTCTTTCTTTATCAAAAATGGCAGGCTTAGCTTCTTCCAGCACAACGGTTCCCGTCTGCAGATTGGTGACTTTCATCAAAGCGGTTTTCTTATCCATTTCCACCTTCACCTTACCGGTAGAGACAGATATAGAACCGGCATCATCCTTAACGGCTAATTGCGTCAAATCCTTACGGGGCCGGCTCACCAGGATTTTTGCTTCCGGTTTTGCTTCGGGGTCACGAAGTATGCCTCCGTTGTTGTCTTGAAATACACGGAAAATGTTGTCTCCATAAAAATCAAGCGTCATGCGCTGTTGATTGGAGAACAAGACTTCGACTGTTGTCGGATTAATTTTCACAACACTGATGACAGAGGGGACTTGCTGCACCACTGCAACGCCGTCCTTTTCTCCACCCACAGCCTGCGTTGCCAGATAGGGAGCCGGGAAAAGCATTGCAAAAGCAAATGGCACCGTTTTCCACTTTCCCAGATTACTAAACAGGTCGTTCATTCTTTTGACTTTAAATTTAGAGGTTAGATATATAACGCCGATTACAATTCGCAACCGGACTACGTTTTCCATCGTTTGGGCACAAAGGTAATAAAAGGTAGATTACATTAACATCATTTTAAGCAATATTTAGAACAAAACAACTTTCATCCATCAGATTAAAACATCAGACACCCAGAAACAGAATCATCCTTTTACATTGCTGATGCTACTGTACGCAGGCCTGGGATGAATCATACATCGTTATCTGCCTATAGTATCAATCCATACTTTGTATCATTACCAATAAAAAGGAGGTGTGTCAAAACTGATAAAAGAACACAGTTCTAAATCTTTATTTTGACACACCTCTACAAACGATTTAGTAAATAAGGTTAGCCTAAATTGTGGCTTTAAATCTCACCATAAGCTTTAAAACAAGCAACAGTGGTCTGACCTTCATATTTTTGCAAAACGGTGAACTCCGTTTCACGGTATCCGCATTTTACATAAACCGTCGCAGTCCTAGAAGTCTCTCCGGTATTGGCTGTAGTAGCGGTGACAGTTATCTCTTTACCGTTGGCAGAAACAGTACACCATTCCGCTCCATCCTCATCTACTTCCAAAAGAATCGGAGAAGAAATATCTGTATCTGCCGTAACAGTAGCGGTTGAATTTGCAGCCGCATCTACCACTACACGCTCAACAACAATATAGCCTACATAGGGCTGTTCTGTTTCGGCACATCCGAACATGATTACCGATAAAAAAAACAATACTAAATATGATAAATTTTTCATCTGTATATCTATTTTAAAGTTACTAAACTGATTCTTCTATCATGGGTTCTGTTCCAACTTATAAGGGTATGCATCATACTGAGCCTGTGGAATAAATTCACACACAGAAGGTGAATTGTAAGGGATTTCCAAATAACGGTCACCTTGCTTCAAAGTATGGCCACCCGGATACCTCCGATCCAATGTTTGACGCCAACGGAATACGTCAAATCGGCGCAATCCCTCCCATGCAAACTCCAACATACGTTCTTCTTCGATAATTTTATGAATATCTTTTGGCTGGCCGTTTTCTGCTGTCTTTATATTATCAAGTGTCCATTCCGGGATTCCGGCCCTGCGACGAAGAACATTCACGTCAGCCAACGTCTGTTCATCATCACCACCTTTTTCGAAATTAGCTTCTGCACGTATGAGATACATTTCAGCCAATCGTGAAATGACCGGAGACCATAAATGGTAATATTGTTCTTGATAGGAACACTTATTAATAGCATACACCAAGAACTGAGTTTCTTTCTGCCGAAGCGTCTTAGCATCATAGACTCTCGGCTCAATACGGCCGATGTATTTGGTACCATCGTTTGCTACTACGTAATAACGTGTTCCCAAGTTATAGGATTCAGTCTGAACTACAGCACTCTGAAAGGAGGACGCATCCGTGTCACTCATCCTATAACTGCCATCTGCTTGTTTGCTAACAGTTATTTGGCGATATTCATAATTGGCATTGTTTCCTGATGACTTAACGGCATAGGCAAATGTCCAGTCCTTATAACTCCCGTTAGGATTACCTGTTACAGGATACAAGTCTGTATTTGAACCATCCTCCACATACCTTTTAGTAATAAAGTTACTACGTAAATCTACAGGAAATCCACTTTTATCCACATGAAGTTCAAGTAATTCCAGATAACGAGAAGAAGCATACATTTCCTCCCAGCCGCTGCTATTCACACGAACATACAAGCCTCCCATTCTTCCATATCCTCCATCATCTTTCAGCTTTGTACGGCGAACCGCAAAAATAGTTTCTGAATTTTCTTCTGGCACAAACTGGGAATAAATGGAATAATCATCACCCTGCAGTAACTGGAATCTACCGGATTCTATGACATTATTAGCCATGTTCCAAGCCCCCTCCCAATTTTCCATATAAAGATATACTCTTGCCAATAGAGCTTCAGCGGCTTCTTTAGTCGCATAACAACTGTTCTTGGAAGACATGCCCTGGGACAACGTCATATAACTGATAGCATCTTCCAAGTCCTTCACTATCTGCTCATAAACAGCCGCTACCGTGGAACGACTTTCCGGCAAATCATTCGGATCACTGGTCAACTTCAAAGGCAAGCCTGGATTTTGTGTCGGATTATTAGAATAGGGCTGTGCAAACTCATTCACCAACAGAAAATAACACAAAGCCCGCAGATAGTAGTTTTCACCTACTAAAACTTTCTCTTCATTGGTTATGTTGTCTCCCAAATCTACCCCCATCTCGATTACTCGATTGCAATTACCAATCGTGCGATAGCCTAATTCCCAAGCATATTCTGTTGTAGAACTGGCAATATTACGGCTATAGTCATAAAGATTGTATTTAGAGTCAGTAGATGTTCCTCCCCAAGACAAGTCATCAGCACCGTATGCCCAAAAATAATATCCGTAATCGATTAAACCTCCATCATACTTCAGCATACTGTAACTACCTTGCGACAACTCTACAATATTCCGGGAAGTCACATCTTCTCCAGTCACGCCATCATACATATTCACATCCAAGCTGCAACTTGCCAAGCCGGAAAGTACCATTAAAGTACCTAATCCATATTTTATTTTCATAGCTTCATTCATTTTTTATCATACTTAAAAATTAACGCTCAATCCTACGGTAAAGCGTCTCACTGTAGGATATCCATAGCTACTTGCACTTCCATTATATTCTGAAGACAACAAGATTTCCGGATCTTGTCCTGAGAATTTAGTTATTGTAAACAGGTTCTCACCGCCGACACTGACGTTAGCTCCTTTCACTTTCAATGGATCCAACCATTTTTTAGGTAGATTATAAGAAAGTGTAAGAGATTTCAATTTGAAATAGTCTCCATTTTCCAAATATCTTGTAGAAGTATTTGCCGCATCGTTATTACCACCGGCAATCAACTGCGGATGTGTTGCAATATCCCCCGGCTTTTCCCAACGACTCCAGCCATCAGCCAGCTTCATTGCCGGTTGAGACGGACGTTCAGCGTCTCGGTCAAGAGACCCCGCACGCATGCCGTTATATATCTTCGCACCTGCACTGAAAGTAAAGTTAGCATTTAACGACAAACCCTTCCAAGAAAGATTTGTGCTGACACCCCCATTGACCTTAGGAGTAGGTGAAGCGTCCAGCAAAACACGGGTAGCCTCATTATAATTACTTGTAACCGTCTTCTCACCGGTTGTCTCATCCACCTTAAACCACAATGGCTTTCCGGTCATAGCATCTACCCCGGCCCATTCTTGCATATACCAGTTCAGATAAGGATAGCCTACAGCAACGGCTTGCATAGTAAGGTCATCGCCATCGGGCATATAGGTTACCTCATTATGATTATACCCCATATTGAAACTTATATCCCAATACCAGTCTTTTGTCCTAATAATTTCAGGGGTTACAGTCAATTCAATACCGGAGTTCTTCATTTTACCATTATTGGCTGTCTGACGATTAAATCCCGTCACAGCCGAAAGATGCCGCAAATAAATCAGATTCTTCACCTTTTTCAGATAAGCATCAAAAGTAATGTTCAAACGATCAAACAAACGAATATCCAAACCAAAATCCAAGTTGGCAGTCTCTTCCCATGAGAGGTCCGGATTACCTTGGTAATTAGACAAGAAGGCTATTTCATTTGCATATTGTGAAGTATATCCAAATACTGTAGCCCATTCATAAGCTCCGCCTGGCTGGTTGCCACTGATACCATATGAGATGCGAGGCTTCAATTCGTTAATCCACCCCAATTCACTGATAAAACTCTCTTTATGCATATTCCAGCCGGCACCGATTGACCAGAATGTAGCCCAACGCTTATCACGGCCAAACAGGGAAGAGCCATCCCTGCGAATCATACCTTGCAGCAAATATTTACTATCAAACGAGTAATTGACATTCAGATATAAGGCAGCATTTTTCTTTTCATATTTAGTACCGGCCGCTTCAGGATCATCAGCTCCCGCATTAATAATTTCAGCCCCTTGGAAAATTTTATAAGCAGTAGCACTAAGATCCCAATAGCGATATTCATCATAATCATAACCCAAATAAGCATTGATTTCATGCTTATCACCAAACGTTTTCAGAAAACGTAACAACTGGCTAGCGTAAATAGAACGGCTATTATTCTCTGCATCATAATAAGAACCATTGGTTCCTGAACCCGAACGGCTATTAGGATCCACATATGAATTTGAATAATTATTGGTGAAACCTATTCTATTGTTGGATTCAAACGTAAGCCAGTCAAATATTTTATAATCAAAACCTACCCCTAGATCAACTCCATTGCTACGACTTTTACTCCAGTTCAGATGACGATCGTAAGCATAATTTGAGCCACCATCAGAATACCAGTAGTCATCCGGATTGGCAGTAAGAGCCGCATCGCCCGTCGGTGTACCTTCACTACCTTTTTTCAAATTACCTTGAGAGTCCCAAGGAGTATCCCACGGCACATAACTGGTATAAGCCAACGAGTGTTCCTGATTAAATGTCTCACGGTAACTAGCCGCTATTTTAGCTTTCAATGTCAAACGCTTGTTTACAATGTAATCCGTATTTGAGCGGAAAGTAAAACGGTCATAATCAAACCCTTTTATTGTACCCTCCTCTGTATAATAGTCACCCGATACATACGATCTGATCCTATCGTTTCCATATCGATAACCAATGTTATAATTCTGCGTCGGAGCACTCTGTGTTGCATAATCCCACCAATCGAAATTACGCTCTTTCAGGTAAGGCTGTAACCAGGTTTGTGCCTCCAATGTCCCCGCATTTTGATAAGCGGTAGATACATAATCATAATATTCAGCACCTGACATCATCTCCAGATTCCCTTTTTGCAGCTGAGATACACCAAACTTAGCTGAAAGATCAATCTGAGACACCCCTGTAGCAGCACGTTTAGTAGTTACCTGAATGACTCCATTAGCGCCACGCGAACCGTAAAGCGCCGTAGCCGAACCATCTTTTAAAATAGAAATGGTTTCAATATCATTGGGATTCAGTTCTGAAGAAGAGCTACCAACCACACCGTCAATGACCCACAGCGGTTCTACATTTCCACGAATAGAGCCTATACCACGCACACGGATACTAACACCATCACCAGGCCTTCCCGATGTAGGAGCAACCACAGCACCTGCTACTTTGCCTTGCAGCATATTAGCTACACTCGGAGTAGTAACATCTTTCAGCTTTTCTGATTTAATAGAAGAGATGGAGCCTGTAATAGAACTTTTACGCTGCATGCCATAGCCTACTACCACGACTTCATCCAATGCCTGCGCATCAGGAGCCAGTTTCACGATAACTTTCTCCGTTCCTTTTACTACATACTCATACGGCGCATACCCAATAAATGATACAACTAAAGTTGCCCCCTTAGAAACATTCAATGTGAAATTCCCATCCATGTCGGTCACTGTACCAATACCGGCATTGCCTTTTACAGTAACATTAGCTCCCGGAATGGTTTCACCCAATTCGTCAAACACCTGTCCGGTTACTTTGATTTCTTGATTTACCGCTTGAGGTTGTGGGGTAGAGGCTTTTACCACAGTAACTTGCCGGTCGTTTATTTTAAATTCCAGCCCTGCTACAGAAGAAAGTTCTTTCAAGATTTCCTCTGCTTTTTTCCCACTCATATTCATGGAAATCTTCTTCTCCAATTCTGACAGAACACCTTTGGAATACAAAAAGACAAAATCACTGTTTCGTTCAATAAAATTAAACACATCTTTCACTGTTTGTGCAGTTGTCACTTTCTGCCCGCTTTCAGCACCGCGATTATTTACGGCATAAAGAGGGAACAATGTACCCTCCATAACTAAAAAAACACTAATTAATAGATAAAGAGATATAAAATACCCCTTCATCCGACTAGAAGTCGTCTTCTTTTTCATACTTTCGTACTGATTTTGGTTACTAAAAATAGTTCTAATTAAAATCACTCCAGGCCGGATGATATTGGGAGTATTGTCCGGCCGTTTCTTAACAAAATTGTTTCTACTTTCCTTTTATTTTTTCATTCCAAATAATTTAAAAGTTAACACCATGCTTTTCATTCATTATTATTTATATAAACAACATCTTTCCGGGCAGACAAAACCTCGGGTAAAGTTTGCCTGATTGATTCCAAAACTTTGTCTAATTCTTCATTCAAGAATAACTTTCCATAACAGAGTTCATTTTCAACAGAAGGATCACAATGGATTGGCCGCCCATAATAGTCAACCAGATACCGGATAACTTCTTTCAATGGTTTCCCATCCAGCACCCATACACCATCTACCCAATGTATATAGTCAAGAGCATTTACACTCTCCTTCTTTGCAATACCCGCTTCATTCAACTCCACCCGTTCATTTGGCTGCATTTTAATATGCCGTTCCAAATGATCTTTCACATCTACCGCACCCTCAACCAATACTACGTCTGCCTGGCTGCTTCCTTTATGTGCAGAGATATTGAAAGAGGTTCCAAGTACCTCGACCTCAAAAGCAGAGGTACTTACAACAAAAGGTTTCGCCTCGTTACGGGCCACTTTCAAAAAGACCTCTCCTTCGACAAAAATTTGTCTTTTACCAGTACTGAACGTACGTGGATAAATGACTTTACTGCCGGAATTAATCCAAATCTTACTGTTATCAGCAAGCACAATCATAGAGCGACGTCCCTTCGGTACAATTATCCGGTTATATTCCTCTTCTTTTTCTTCCGCCACGGTCTCATCCATTGCTACAGCCTCATCCAATTGGGCAGAATTAACCTGGACCTGCCCTGCTGAAGTATAAGCCACTTTGGAATTATTGGCTATTTCTATTTTCTTCTTGTCCGAAACGACCAAAGTAACTTCATCCACATCATCGTCAGCAGCATTGGCAAGCATAAACTGCTCCATTCTTCCTTTTTCATCCTCTACATGTCTCTGGTCAAGGAAGTAGACGAACCCCAATAAAATGGCCAAAGATGCCGCTACCCATCCACCAATAAATATAAAGGCAGGACGTCTCTTGGCATGAATTGCCTTTTTCGCTTCCTCTCTCCTTATTTTTGCGAGTGTTTTATTCCAAACCTCCCCGGTATCCAATCGGGACGGCTCGCATTCATCCCATAAAAAAGTCAGCTTCCGTGCTTCTTCTTCCAGCCGAGAATCAGTTTCGCCGGGAATCACAGAACGGTCATCCAAAAAAGATGCCAGCGTTTCATACCTATTACTTTCTTCTTTTCTATTGTCTTCCATGTATAATGACAGTGTATTAATATGACGCAGTTTTAAAAAAAATCTCCTATCTTAAATACGTTTTTTTTCTGAATTATTTTTTCAGAGCCTCTGATATCAGTTCTAAAGCCTTGGATACGTGCACATTAATTGTTTTTACCGAAATTCCTAAAATATCGGCAATATCTTTATAAAGCAGCTTTTCTATCTTAGCCAACACAAAGACCTGTTTGCACCGGGGCGGCAAGTTATTGATGATATTATTAATCCGTTTCATTTCTTCCCTGCTAATCAACCGTTCGTCCGGAGTCTGCACGTCTGCAGGTATACTATGTTCTCCCACCTCCTCCCAATTGACGGAAGAGATAAAATGTTCTTTTTTACGTAAATAGGAAATAGCTTTATTGTGGGTAATGGTCAGTAACCATACTTTTTCCCGCTTAATTTCAGGTAATTTATCCCTGTTTTGCCAAACCTCAAAGAAGACATCGCTTACAATCTCCTCGGCCGCCTCTTTGGAATGAACGAGATACTGTGCATAATAAAGCAAATCATTTGAATATGATTCGACAAACCGTTGAAAAGAACGTTCATCCATAGTGCCTATCTGATTCCGAAAATGCATTAATACTCCTTTGTCACAAATTACCTTTACTATGCATATTTTAGAACAAAGTTATAGAAATATATTATTAAATAATATGAATCAGATATTAAATTTGTTACCGCATTGTTTTTAAGCCCTTTCATATCATTTAACACATTAGCGCTTGCACATTTACGAAACATTCGTAGCTTTGCAATGAATTCATTTAAACACTTTATCCATGGAAAAGTTAACGATACAAGAAGAGGAAGCAATGCTCTACATCTGGGAATTGGACAGTTGCTTCGTGAAAGACATTGTGGCTAAATATAAAAAGCCGGTGCCGCCTTACACAACCGTAGCCTCCATCGTGAAGAATCTGGAACGCAAACAATATGTCCGCGCTACACGTGTAGGCAATACCTATCAATATACTCCACTGATTCGTGAAAGCGAATACAAACGCACTTTCATGAGTGGTTTTGTACGCAATTATTTTGAAAACTCTTATAAGGAAATGGTGTCCTTTTTTGCCAAAGAACAAAAAATCTCAACCAATGACCTGAAAGACATCATAGATATGATAGAAAAAGGAAAGGAGTAAACATGTTAGCCTATTTTCTGAAAGTGAACGTAGCGATAGCATTGTTCTATGCATTCTATCGTCTGTTTTTCTACAAAGACACGTTTTTTGGCTGGCGCCGGACCGCATTGCTCTGCTTCTTCGCCATTTCAGCCGCAGTCCCGTTACTGAACATACAAACGTGGATTACGGAACAAAAACCGATGGTGGCAATGGTAGATCTTTATGCCAATGTAGTGTTGCCGGAATTTACCGTAAGCCCCCAAACGACAATCGATTGGAAAAACATGATCCGGAAAGCTGCAACCTTTGCCTATTGGGGCGGTGTGGCATTTCTGATTATACGTTTCTTTATTCAACTGGCAGGCATCATCCGTTTGGCTTGTCGTTGCCGTACAGTACGGATAGGCGGCTCTAACATACATTTACTTTCCCGGGAAGGAGGGCCTTTTTCTTTCTTTCACTGGATTTTTATCTATCCGTCTTCGCACACCGAAGAGGAATTCAATGAAATATTGACTCATGAACAGACACATGCCCGCCAATGGCATTCCATAGATGTCATTATCAGCGAACTGGTTTGCATTCTATGTTGGTTCAATCCATTTGCCTGGCTCATGAAACGGGAAATCCGTACCAATCTGGAATATATGGCCGATGCCCGCGTATTGGAAAACGGTTATGATTCCAAAGCCTACCAGTATCATCTGCTAGGACTGTCACACCATAAGGCTGCAGCAACTATCTATAATAGTTTCAATGTTTTACCATTAAAAAAACGCATCAAGATGATGAACAAAAAAAGAACGAAAGAAATAGGAAGAACCAAGTACCTGATGTTTCTTCCCTTAGCAGTCTTACTTATGATTATCAGTAATATTGAGGCCGTGGCACGTACCACAAAGCAGCTTGCTACCGAAGTCATAGAAGCGGTAGATACCAGTATGGAACCAACCCCAAAGGCTATCACCCATACGAATGACTCCATCCCCGAAGACGTCATTTTTGAAGTGGTAGAAGTGTCACCGGAATTTACAGACGGTGGCATGGACGGGCTTATAAAATATTTGAGCAAGAACCTCAAGTATCCGGTAGAAGCTCAAAAGGCAGGTATCCAAGGACGGGTTGTCGTAAAATTTGTAGTGGACAAAGACGGCAGTATCATCCAGCCCCAGATAGCTCGCGGAATTGATCCGGCTTTGGACAAAGAAGCCATCCGGGTGATAAGCGCCATGCCCAAATGGAAACCCGGAACCCAACGTGGAAAAGCCGTAAAAGCAAGGTTTACAGTACCTGTCATGTTCAAGCTGCCGGAAGATGCCAAGGGGGAACCGGCCTACGCACCGGTCAACACCCAACTGGAAGAAATCGTCGCCGTGGCTTACAAGCCATCCACACCCAATGCTAAAGTGGAAGGAGACGTATTTGAAGTGGTGGAACACATGCCGGAATTCCCGGGTGGAGTACAAGGCATGATGCAATACATCGCCAGAAACCTCAAATATCCGACAGAAGCCCAGAAAGCAGGGGTGCAAGGAAAAATCATCGTAGAAATGATCATCAACAAGGAAGGAAACATTACCGTACCCAAGGTTACCAGACCCGTGCATCCGCTTCTCGACGCTGAAGCCATCCGGGTCATCGGCTCCATGCCTAAATGGAAGCCCGGAACCCAAAAAGGGCAACCTGTCAACGTGAAATATTCAGTGCCGATTATGTTCAGGTTGCAATAAGCTTTCTCTTCCGGTAAATTCAATGAGAAAAGGAGCAGATGCCATACGAGGCAAATGCTCCTTTTCCATATTTATTTATGTACATCTACAATCTGGGTAGGTGCCAGTTCTACATTCCGGCGATCTACCTGACGGACTACAGCGGCCGCCAACTGCAGGAAAGCACGTCCTGTAACCGTATTCTCATCCAAGGCAACCGGAGTGCCGCTATCACCGCTTTCGCAAATGCCTTGCACGATAGGTATTTGCCCGAGCAACGGTACATTCATCTCTTCCGCCAGCTTCTTGGCCCCTTCCTTGCCGAAAATATAGTATTTGTTCTCGGGCAATTCAGCAGGCGTGAACCAAGCCATATTCTCCACCAAACCAAGAATCGGTACATTTACTTTGTCATTGGTAAACATATTGATTCCTTTGCGGGCATCTGCCAGCGCCACCGCTTGCGGAGTGCTGACAACAATGGCACCTGTCATGGCCAACGTCTGTACCACCGTCAAATGGATATCACTGGTTCCGGGAGGAAGGTCTATCAGGAAATAATCAAGTTCTCCCCAGTTGGCATCACCAATCAGCTGCTTCAAGGCATTGCTTGCCATACCGCCACGCCACAGGGTAGCCTGGTCCGGATCAACAAAGAAACCGATGGACAGTAACTTGATGCCATACTTCTCAATGGGAACAATCAAATCACGTCCGCCAATATGTTCAGCCACCGGACGGGCATCTTCCACCTGGAACATCTTGGGCACGGACGGCCCGAAGATATCGGCATCCAACAAGCCTACCTTGTAGCCCAACTTTGCCAAAGACACAGCAAGGTTGGCAGCGACGGTCGATTTGCCGACACCACCTTTGCCGGAGGAAACCCCTATCACATTCTTCACCTGAGGAAGCAGCTTACCAACCTCGGGACGTGCCGCCTGGCGGCTTTCCGTAGCAACAGTCACCTCTACTTCAGGGGAGACATACGTATGTATGGCTGTCTCGGCAGCTTTTACCATGGATTTCATAAACGGGTCTGTCGGTTTCTCGAATATCAGCGAGAAGCTGACTTTCATCCCGTCGATACGCAGATTGTCGGCTACCATTTCAGCCTCGACGAGGTTCTTGCCGGTACCGGGATAGCGCACTGTGGCCAGTGCGTCCAAAATCAGTTTAGGATAAAGAGTCATTTTATTTTCGATTAAAGTTTGTTATTTGCTGGTCTGGAGACCGCTGCGCTTGCTGCGGTTGTAGCTGCGGTATTCGTCCAGTTCTATTTCCACGTCCGGCTCTTGCAGTTCGCTGGCCTGCGGAAGGCAGAACTTGATGTATTTTATGTTCAAGCCACGATCCAGCCATTGTTGTTCATAATAGGTCTTGATACTGAGAATATCGTCGGCCATACCGGAGTGATAAAGGTCTTCCGTCATAACCCGGACCGGCAGCCCGTTCTTTTCAATCATATATCTGGTATAAGTGAACATGAAATTACTGTCAGTCTTCAAATGGACAATACCGTTGTCCACCAGGAACTTGCGATAACGCTCCATAAAGTAAGTGGAAGTTAGGCGTTTGGTAGCCTTCTTCATCTGCGGGTCAGAAAAGGTAAGCCAAATCTCGCTGACCTCACCCGGCGCGAAGAAACGGTCGATGATTTCTATATTCGTACGCAGAAAAGCCACATTCGTCATGCCCGCCTCCAATGATTCCGTAGCTCCTGTCCACATACGGGCACCCTTTATATCCACTCCGATAAAGTTCTTGCCGGGAAACATCCGTCCCAATCCTACCGTATATTCTCCACGACCACAGCCCAATTCCAATACGATAGGATGGTCATTCTTAAAAAACCGTTCATGCCAGTTTCCCCTCATCCCGAACGGCACGTTATCTGCCACGGAATACGGATACTCAAAAACGTGCGGATAACCCGCCATATCGGCAAACTTCTCTAATTTATTTTTTCCCATTTACGTGTATTAAAGTATTTCTACCCGACCGGTATGATTATAGGATACGCGGTCACTAAAATATTGTTGAAACCATGCATGGTTATCAATGCCCGTGCAATGGCAAACGCCCAACTTCCCGGACAGACGCGTCTCAAAAAAACGGGCGATGGCATCAAGTTCCTGCACCGCACGGATGAGATCCGCTCCCCTGTATCAACAAGCAGGGAAAGCCCGTGCTCTCCCTGTAGTCCCTTACTGTAAACCGTATTTTCAACAAGGGTTGTAATCTTTAGCCCATATGCTACTCCACGATGGTTACCCAACCATGAGTATCGGGTTCGTCACCGTATTGGATGGCACGCAACTTATTGTACAGCTTCGTGCATACCGGTCCCGGTTTGCCG
This sequence comes from Bacteroides fluxus YIT 12057, assembly GCF_000195635.1. Taxonomy (GTDB): domain Bacteria; phylum Bacteroidota; class Bacteroidia; order Bacteroidales; family Bacteroidaceae; genus Bacteroides; species Bacteroides fluxus. Next base: position 136,328 of record NZ_GL882644.1, read on the forward strand.
TCCTTGGAAATGACGTAAGACTTTCCGTTTTCCACATCATCAATACGTTCGATGGGGCTGATGACAGCGGCAGTACCGCAAGCCCCCGCCTCTTCGAAAGTCAGCAGTTCTTCTTCGGGAACCGGACGACGTTCCACCTTCATGCCCATATCCTCTGCCAGCTGCATCAGACTCTTGTTGGTGATGGACGGAAGAATGGAGGTAGATTTCGGGGTGATATAGGTATTATCCTTGATACCGAAGAAATTGGCGGCACCGCACTCATCCATGTATTTCTTTTCTTTGGCATCCAAGTAGAATTCACAGGCGTAACCCAAATCGTGCGCTTTCTTATTGGCACGCAAACTGGCGGCATAATTACCGCCTACCTTATAAATGCCTGTTCCAAGAGGCGCGGCACGGTCGAACTCGCGGATAATGACATACGGATTGGTAGAGAATCCGCCTTTGAAGTAGGGTCCCACCGGTGTTACAAAAACAACAAACAGGTATTCCTGGGCAGGATGTACCCCCACCTGCGCGCCGGTTCCGATGAGCAGCGGGCGGATATACAAAGAGGCACCCGATTCGTAAGGAGGAATGAAACGCTCATTCAGTTTTACTACCTTCAGAATGGCTTCCTTGAAACGTTCGGTAGAAAGTTCGGGCATCAAGATACCCCGGCAAGTGGATTGCAGACGGGCAGCATTCTCTTCCAAACGGAAAACGCGGACCTTTCCGTCCTTGCCGCGGAAAGCCTTCAAGCCTTCAAAAGCTTCCTGTCCGTAGTGCAGGCAAGTAGCGGCCATGTGCATGGGAATGGTTTCCTCACTGCAAACTTCCAGTTCGCCCCACTGTTCGTTACGATAGTAAATTCTCACATTGTAATCTGTCTTCATATATCCGAACGGCAGATTAGCCCAATCCAATTCTTTCATATCTCAAAGTATTAGTTACCTTATTATGTACATTTTGCAACAAAAATAGCTTTTATTCTTCACATTCCCGCTTCTCCGACAGTAATTTTTCAATTTCCCGGTCGGCTTTGGTCAATTTGTCGCTACAAAACGCAATAATCTCATTCGCTTCCTTTATCTTTTCGGCAAGCGCATCTATCTCCAGTTCATTATTGTCGATCTGACTGACTATTTTCTCCAGACGCGCCATGGCTTCGGAGTAAGTTTCTTTTTTCTTGGATACCATGAGGAATTTTAAATTATGAATTTACACTTTCACCTTTCGATTTATGATGGAGGTTGCTTCTCCTTTGTGGAGGCGGGTGGTGATTTCATCGCCTTCGCGCAGCAAACCGGCATCTTTCACTACTTTCCCGTCTTTTAAAGTGATGCTGTAGCCGCGGGCCAGTTGCTTTTCGGGCGAGACGTCTGCCAACCGCTGCTGCAATAGTTCCAGACGATGGCGATGGCGGGACAAAGAAGAGGTCACGACCTGTGCCATATCTTTCCGGGCAGTAAGCAAAGCCAGTTTTGCGGCGGATATGCGACGATACGCGGCGGAAGGAATGCGGTCTCGGTAAGCAGCCAGTTTCCGCTGTTCCTGCAGCAAACGGGTCCGGACGCTTTCCTGCAGACGGGCAGCTAACATTTCCAGCTCATCCGCAGCATTGTTCATGGAATCTATCAGAAACTCGGCGGCTGCCGTAGGAGTCTTCACACGGGTATGCGCCACCGAATCCAATACCGTATCGTCCCGTTCGTGGCCGATTCCGGTGATAATGGGTAAAGGAAACTGTGCGCAGGCGGCAGCAAGCAAGTAGGTATCGAAGCCGGAAAGGTCGGAGGTGGCGCCTCCGCCACGGATAATGACCACTGCATCGAACTCCGGCAGGCGGGCGTTTATCTTGTCGAGAGCCGACAAGACCGACTCTTCCACACGGTCGCCCTGCATCAAGGCCGGGAACAGTTCGGTATAGAAACAGAAGCCGCGGGGATTGTTCTGCAACTGATGGCAGAAATCACCGTATCCGGCAGCTGTAGGCGAAGATATGACAGCTATGCGCTGCGGCAAACGGGGCATTTCCAACTCCTTATTGAGCGTGAGCACTCCTTCCTCCTCAAGCTGTTTCAGGATTTCCCTGCGGCGGCGCGCCATATCACCCAATGTATAGGTAGGGTCAATGTCCTGTACGGTGAGGCTGTATCCGTAAAGTTCATGGAAGCTGACCGTGACCTGCACCAGCACCTTGATGCCCGCAACAAAAGCCTGCCCGGTAGCCTCCTCAAAATAAGGTTTCAACAGGCGGAACACATTGGCCCATACGGTTCCACGGGCTTTAGCTATCAAATTGTTGCCACGGGGATCTTTTTGTACGAATTCCAAGTAACAATGCCCCGTATTGCCGGTACGCACGTCGCTCAGTTCGGCCTGCACCCAAAATTCATCCGGCAGGCACTGCTCTATGCTGCGGCGTACCAAAGCATTCAAGTCATATAGTGATAAAGCGTCCATTATCATCTGTTTATAAATAATGCGGCTTAATAGTTAAGTAGGGAACCAAAGTTCCACCATAATCTCCGTAATGGGAACCCGAATCCCATAACGACTGAAATCATTTCCCATAACGACTGAAACCATTTCCCATAACGACTGAAACTATTTCCCATTACGGGCGGGTCGGCCGAAACAGGTTTATTTACCCATTTCTTTATAAGTCTGATAGGCTTTCCACATGTCGGGCACACCGTAACCGTAGATATTGTCCGGAAAGCCGGAGCGGTCGCCCGCCTGTCTCACAATCCGGATAATTTCCTTTGCGGTCAAATCCGGGCAGGCCTGCCAGAGGCAAGTTACCATACCGCACATGATTGGCGAAGAAAAAGAGGTTCCGTTCGCCTTGCTCTGGTTGCCGCTCGTCCCTATCACGTCCGCGCCCAAGCCTACCGCCACTACATCGGGCTTTATCCGGTTGTCCGCAGTGTTTCCGATGGAAGAGAAAGGCGCCAGCACAGACTTTTTGTCAATGGCCCCCACTGTTATCACATTTTCCGCGTCTCCCGGAGGGGTGATCTTTTTCCAGGAGCCCATTCCCGAATTTCCCGCACTGCAAACCAGCACCATCCCTTTGTCCGCAATACGTGACGCTTGGCGGGACATTAATGCATGATGTCCGTCCAACTCACGGTATTTATAATCTTTTGATTTATCGTCGAACGTATAATATCCCAATGAAGTGTTAAGAACGTCCACTCCCACACTATCGGCAAACTCCACGGCGGCAACCCAATAGTCCTGTTCAACCAGGTGCTCCGAATACTCGTCTTCACTGCGAAGCAACCAAAAAGAAGCCTCGGGAGCTGTACCGGTCATTATATCCGGCTGATTCATGCCGATGCACGACAACACCATCATGCCGTGGCTGCTTTCCGCGTAGATATCAGACTGCGGATTGACGAAGTCTTTCGTTCCCAAGACACGGATATTCCGCATGGCTGTAATTTTGTCGGCATTATGGAAACCGGCATCAATCACTGCGATTGTCATGCCCTGCCCCTTAAAGCCGGCGTCATGTAACTTGTCACCCTTGCTGAGCTGAATCTGACTGACGGCAAGACCATAAATGCTGTCCGGATGAACCGCAGGATTGTTGACCAGGGAATCACGGCCGGTTGACATGCTTGGCTTGTCTGCCGGAGGAGCCATCCATACTTTTTCCGTAGTACGTACGAAAGGCAATGCCGCAATACGGTCTATCAATGTAGAGTCATTGCAGGAGACTGTGACAAAATTCTCCCATTTCCCGGTCACTACAATATGGACGCCCTGTCTGCGGATTTCATCCACATACTTACGGCATACCGGCAAATCCGTCGAATCTATCGGCAAATGCTGTTTCTGGCGGCGCGCAATGGCCTTTTCGGACAAGAATGCCTCCGGATGATCCAATGAATAAACGGTGGCCGCCTTGTCTTTAAGACTGATACGGTATTTCAACGTGTCCTGCTGCGCATGCGCACCTGCCGCAAACAGTGTAAGAGCTAAAAGAAAAAGTTGTTTCTTCATATATTCTTTTTTAATTATTTTCTGCGATATACATTCCGATTCCTCTCTGGGAAGCGATAAACGATCCTCCCACCACCCTGCGGCCGATATAGAACACGGCGGACTGTCCCGGAGCAATGGCCGACGCCTCCACTTGAAAGCACACCAGCAGGCGCCCGTCTTCCAGACGTCTGACAGTACAGGGAATAGGCTTGCTGCGATACCGGATACGTACCGTGAGTTCCTTACTTTCAAAGACCTCCCGCTCGTCTGTCAGCTTTTCCTGTTCGACCAGCATATGGCGCGTCTTCAACTGTTCGGCATCACCTAACATAACCGTATTCTTCAGCGGATTGATTTTCAGCACATAAGCGGGCTTTCCCAAAGCTATTTCAAGTCCTTTACGTTGTCCGATGGTATAATAGGGATATCCTTTGTGCTCACCCAACTTGACACCTTCGGAATTGACAAACCATCCCGGCCCTATTTCACGGTCTATCTCCGGAGAATGTTCTTTCAAGAAGTCCCGATAATCCCCTTTGATAAAGCAAACTTCCATGCTTTCACCTTCTTCTGCCTTGACAGCGTATCCTTTGTCACGCAAATATCCGCGCACCTGCGGTTTTGTATAGGTACCCAACGGGAAGATACAACGCTTCAACACATCCTGCCCCAACCGCCAAAGGAAATAAGACTGGTCTTTCTTGTCATCGTCCCCGGCTATGATATACACTTTGCCGTCTATCTCCTCCAGACGCGTATAATGCCCGGTAGCGATATACTTGCATCCCAACTTGTCCGCCCATTCCATAAGGATGCGGAACTTGAACATAGGATTGCACATGACACAGGGGTTGGGCGTACGGCCTTGGCGATATTCATCAATAAAATCCTGTACTATTATCCGGCGGAAAGCATCACGTTCATCAGCAATGTAATGCCCAATCCCCATACTTTCGGCAAGCTCGCATGCGTCAACAGGTTTGTCTCCCCACACCCACATGGTAAGCCCCACTATTTCATAGCCCTGCTCTTTCAACATCAGGCAAGTGGCAGTGCTGTCTATACCGCCACTCATACCTACTAATACCCGCTTTTCAGACTTATTCATACCAGAAGTTTATTCATTAGTTTGCAAAAATAGAGGTTTTCAAGGAGAAGAAACAGAAAAGGCATGCCTTTTTAGCATGCCTTCACTGAACTATTTCCTTTTTTTTATTTTATTCTGCCAAAATAGATAATTCGGCTCCCGATGCGTAATCTTGACCGGATTGTTCGCTAAGAGCAACAAAACGGACGAAACGCGCTTTTACAGGTTTGTCAAAATGAACGCTTTTCTCTTTGCGGTCGTTGGCAAAACTGCCTTGAGCAACCGGTTCACTCCAATTCTGTCCATCCATGCTGACCTGGATATTGTAATTCTTTACATTACCGTTACTGCTGTCCTGGCGGGGCAAGTACGTGAATCCCTTAATGGTACGTACCTCTCCGGCATCCAGATCGACCCAGTGCGGATATTTGGCAACAGTAACCGAGTACATGGTATGCCAGATAGAACCCGAATCACCATCTACCAGATGGGAAGCCTCTCCACCACCCGACTCTTGGCTGCTGGCATTCACCACTTCCACCTGTATGTTCTCTATCTTGTCGAACGTCATCACTGTCTTAAGCTCCGGTGCAGACTTGAACCAAGCTGTAATGGTACCTCCGTCACGCATTGGAATCGGTGCGGTGAACTGTTGCACTTTCTTGTTCTTTCCAAGCGTATAGCAGATTTCAACATCCTCCCGGGGAGCGACAATCGTCACTTCACCCTTTCTGTCACGGATGATATTCAAGGGAATCTCTCCACCTGCCGAAACCAAAGCCGCAGATGACAGGTCTTGGGAAGCCGGCCGGATGGTGAATCCGAAGAAATGCTGTCCGGCAAACACCCTGTCGTGCACCAGCGGACCACCTTGGCCGCAACTGTTGCCACCCAGACCGGTCACTCCCCAATCCAGGTGCAGGTAAGTATCGGTAGCGGCCGGAAGCTGGTAAGGATGTCCGGCAAGAATCATATCGACAGCCGAATGTTGCAGAGCTGCCACCGACATCTGCCCGTCAGCAATAAACTGCGCGCCGCATCCGGCATTGTCGGTCAATGCACACCAACGCACCTCTTCATGATTGCCTATATCTTGCGGTTTGGGGAAGTTGACAAACTCATCGGCTACCTTCGTGCGGTACAATTCAATAAACTGCCCAGTCTTACGATCCGGATAGTTTTCAACAGGACCACGGCCATAATAGGTGAAGTTCTCGTATTTTCCGGGTACTTTCATCACATAGCCCAAACGGGGCAACACCAGGCTGGAGCGATTGGAAGCAATGCCTGCCTGCAACTCGATGGAACCGTCACGGTAAACGGTCCAGATTTGGTTGGTAGTGAACTTAAAGTCATTCTCACCGAATTTCTGTCCGGTCAGTTCTTCTATCTTATTCTTTCCGCTGGAAGTTCCGCCAAGAATACGGGCCGCGTTCGGAGCTTGTGACTCAACAGTGAACGCCAGTATCACGGCACCGTCCGGGCGTTGCATCACCTTGCCACTCGTAGCCTTATGCTTCAGATTATGCAATCCATTCTCAAACCAGCTTGTATAAACCCAGTTATCATTATTGGTAAAGGCGCGGAAAGCATCCAGCTGGGGACCGTTGCCATCGGATATAATAGTCTTGTCGCCATACTTCAGGCTATAGACAGTTCCGGTCTGCATGTCAAAACGAGCCTCAAAACCGTCACCCTTAACCGTAGTCAGACGGGCATCTGTCTTATCTACAGCCAAATTACCGGCAGACGCTGTTGCCTCACCGAGTGCGGGCAAACCGGTTGCCTGTTTCAAAGCTATCTGCTCTTCCGCCATTGTATAGCCTTGTGCAGCCCATGGTGCAGCTTCTTTCAGCTGGAACTGGATTTTTACGAAATACTCAGCTCCGGGTTTCAATGCCTGATAGTCATAGGGGACATGAACCGTCACCCGGCTGCGGGGAGCAACCTGCCCGATGGATAGCTGACCGTCCTTCACTTCCTTTCCGTTTTCATAAAGCGACCAACGTACCTGGTATTCCGACAAATCTTTGAAATAATATTTATTGAATATCTCGAAATCGCCTTTCTGTACGTCCAAAGCCTTGATACCGATATGCTGGTACACCTTCTTCACCTCGTAGTATTGAGGCTTGGGTTCAAGGTCGGCAAAGACAATACCGTTCATCACAAACTGCCCGTCATTAGGCGTATCACCGAAGTCACCGCCATAGGCCAAGTAGCGTTTTCCGTCCGACGTATAGTTATACATAGCCTGGTCCACCCAGTCCCAGATGGCGCCGCCACAGAAATAATTGGTTGACTCAATGGCATCCCAGTAATCTACCAGATTACCGCAGGCATTACCCATAGAGTGGGCGTATTCAGAGATGTGGAAAGGATATTTGATGTTATACTTGCCTTTTACAGCTTCGCGCGTCCATGCGATGGAAGGGTACTGGTTAGAACCCATATCTACGATATCATTATTACGCTCATACTGGACAGGGCGGGAAAGGTCGAATGCCTTCAATGCATTATAAGCGGTCACAAAGTTCTTGCCCGGACCTGCTTCATTACCCAAGGACCAGATTACGATAGACGGATGGTTGACGTTGCTGTGCACCATTTCCATAACACGGGCCACATGTGCGTTCTCCCATTCTATAGGATGGGACAACGAAGCCTTTCCGTAATAATATTCATGAGATTCAAGGTTCGCTTCATCTTCCAGATAGATGCCGTACTTGTCGCAAAGGTAATACCAGTACGGGTCATCCGGATAATGGGAGTTGCGGACATGGTTGATGTTGGCACGCTTCATCAGCATGACTTCTTTCTCCATCTGCTCGCGAGTGATGGCATGGCCCACCGCGGGATTCGTCTCGTGGCGATTGACCCCTTTCAGTTTGGCTGTCTTTCCGTTGATGTAGTAATAACGGCCTGCCAGCCCGAATTCGTCTTCGGAAGCCGGAGTATCTTTTATCTCTACTTTACGGAAACCGATATAAGTGGAAATGATCTCTACGGTACGTCCTTTCTTGTCTTTAAGCTCTCCCACCAACGTATAGCGATAGGGCTTCTCGGCCGACCACAACATAGGGGATTTCTGCGTAAGAGTGGCCCGGCAGGAAACAATCTCACCTTTAGCCACAGGAGTGACAGCAGCAGTAGCTGCACCGGCAGCCACCAAGGTATTCTCATCCGAATAGATTTTATTGGCGTAAAGTGAATAAACCATGCTATAACCTTTGGCTTCTTTCTTGTCAAGGTTACGGATATCGGCTTCAATGGACAATGTACCTTCATCCAAAGAGGTATTCAAATCAGGCGTCACTACCCAATCGCGCACATGCACCTTCGGAACGGAAGTCAACGCCACCGTACGGAAGATACCCGGCAAACGGAACATGTCCTGAGCCTCAAGGAACGAACCGTCGGAACTACGGTAAACTTCAGCGGCTACCGTATTTTTCCCTTTCACCAGATAAGGAGAAATGTTGAAGCTGGCGACATTGCGGGAATTCTTGGAAAAGCCCACATACTTTCCGTTGATCCACAGGTAAAAGAAGGAATCTACTCCATCGAAATTGATGAATACTTCACGGCCTTCCCAATCCTCGGGCAAGGTAAACTCACGACGGTAAGAACCTACTTCATTGCGGCAGTTGTACGTAGTCCAATTGGAAGGCGGAGTACGCATCACGCCTCCACGCCAATCGTCCACCGCCACTTTATGCTGGAAGATGACAGGCTGATTGACATAAATAGGTGTACCATATTTCAGAGTACCGTCTTTCTGAACGCCGTAAATATTCCAGCTGGAAGGTACGGGAATAATATCCCAACCGGTCACATCATAGTCTGTCCGGTAAAAGTCCTTCGGACGTTTATCGGGATCGGGTGCCCAGTTGAACTTCCAGTCACCGTTCAGACTCATCCAGTACGTGCTGTTTTCGGGCAGTACCTTCCGTGCGGATGTCACGTCGGCGAAAGGATAAAAAACAGCATGAGGCTGTTCTTTGTTCAAGGCTATACGTTCGGGAGATTCCCATTCGTTGCCTTCAGGAGCTTCAATGGCAGCATATTGATAGCCTTTCAGAAGGTCACCATTTTCTGCCCCAACTGGCAGAATAAAACTGCAAAAAAGCAATGCGCTAAGAATTTTCTTCATAAAAAGTTAGTAATTAGGGTTGATATTTTGCAAAAATACATGATTCCGTGGATATTTTATGAAAAAAGATAATAAAAATACCTTTCATATACAGAAAAATAGGATATTCACCGGTATTATCATTGATGCCAAACGTTCTTTTTCTGTTTTTGTAACAGGAATGCAATAGATATGACACGAAAACACAACATGTATGTCCGAACTTTGCAGCCGGAAATCAATCGACAACAACAAAATATGAAAAAAAAGGCACTGATGCTGTTTTTCGCTTTGCTGTCATTAACAGCAAATGCTCAAGATTCTACGAATAATGAAGATGGTAAGAAGATAAACAAAGAAAAGCTGGAAGGAAAGGATTATCTGCCGGAAATACATGGAACCATCCGTTCCAAATACGAGTACCAGACAACCATGGGAGCCGGACGTTTCGAAGTGCGGAATGCACGTATCAGTGTTACAGGGAATATTCTCCCCATCGTCGCTTACAAAGCCGAAATAGACCTCTCGGACGAAGGGCAAATCAAGATGCTGGACGCTTATGCACGGCTTTTCCCGATACAAGGATTCACTGTAACTGCCGGTCAGATGCGTGTGCCTTTTACCATTGATGCCCACCGGTCACCCCATCAACAATATTTTGCCAACCGGTCGTTCATAGCCAAACAGGTGGGAAATGTACGTGACGTAGGTCTGACGCTGGGATATACATTGCCTACCGACATGCCTGTCACCATAGAAGGAGGACTTTACAACGGTTCCGGCCTCACCAACCAGAAAGTGTGGCACAAAGAGATAAACTACTCCGCCAAGGCACAGTTCCTCCTCACCAAAGGCATGAATCTTACCTTAAGCGTACAGAGCATCCAACCGGAAGAGATACGCATGCAGTCCTATGACATAGGGGCTTACTATGAATTCGACCGTTTCCACATCGAAGGAGAATATCTATATAAGCAATATTCGGACAACGCTTTCGAAGATGTTCAAGCCGTAAATACCTTTGTCAATTACGACTTGCCACTCCGCAAGGTATTCAACAAAATATCTTTCTTGCTACGTTACGATATGATGACCGACCAAAGCGATGCCAAAACCACTGATTCGGAAACGGGTGAATTAGTGATTACCGATTATAAACGGCAACGTCTGACAGGCGGTGTCACTTTCAGTCTCAGCAAGGCATTCCGCACAGACTTACGATTAAACTACGAGAAGTATTTCTATGCCAAGAACAGCATTGCCAAAGAATCGGAACAGGACAAGGTTGTATTGGAACTGATGATCCGGTTCTAAAAGAGGGCAAACTCTGATTTCTTCCGTCATAGCTTGCATATCTGCCATAAATTCCTTATATTTGAGGAAACTGGAAATGCATGGCTAATCCGATTATTCCGGGTATATCCCAGGCAGAACAAGACTTATTGTATAGTAAACTAAATGCATACAATCAGGGAAGAGCCTCTTTCAAGGAAGCAGGTACCTATCTTGTGGCATTGCCGCGCCCCGGACACCCCCAATATTCATTATGGATATATTCACCTCTGTCGGAACGCCATTCCATCTTTTACATCCATGACCTATCTACGGATATTCATGAATCGCTGCGGATAGCAAGCACTATATGCTATTACTCTCCCCGCTGCCTGCTAGTGGTGGATTACAATGCCAAGCGTATGCAAAGCAATGGGGATGACCTTATTTCATTCGGAAAATATCACGGCCATTTCCTGCATGAAATCCTAAGAATCGATCCCGCCTATCTGACATGGATAGCTTTCAAATTTATGCCGCGTATCCCCAAGCAGGAACGTTTTATGCAGATTGCCAAAATCTATCATTCCGTTTATATAGATATGCAGCAGCGCCAAGCCAGGCAACATGTGGCTAACCGTTTCTTAGGCAAAGAAGGGGATAAGATAGAAAACCTGACTTTAACCGTCATCAGTGTCCGCCTGGAAGACGATCCCTATAAAACACATGTCAAAGGAACTACCCCTTATTTTTACGTCCGCCAGATTCTGAAGCTAAAAGATGCATCGGGAAATCTGATAACCTTTCGTGTAACCGCCCGTACCGCAAGCAGGGAATCATGCCAAGTTCCCTCCGCTGAACACGCATACCGAACAGGAGAAACCGTGCTCATAGCTTCTGCACGTGTAGCACGAAACTACATGGCAGGAAACAATAAATATACACGGCTTACGTATGTAAAACTTATGCAGCCCCAATAAAAAGGAAAAGCATATTTACGCAAGTGACACAACACGCTGCATACGACTGCTTTTCTTGGCAGCTTCTATCAAACGTATTACTCCCACCACTTCTTTCGCATGGCTTTGCAAAACTGCTCCCCCATAGAGATGCTGATAAATATTTTCATAAAACGCACCATAATTGCCGGGAAGAGAAGGATATTTTCCTCGGAAGACATTGCCCTCTTTTTCTGTATGAATCATTCCCCAAAAGTCCTGATCCTCCTCACCCCAATGTGGAGTATTAGGCAATAATCCCTTCGTCAAATCTGCTTCTTGAGGATCAAGGCCAAATTTCACATAAGAGCCTTCTGTTCCGTGGAGAATAAAACGCGGTTCAGCCTCACACATCAAGTAGCTTGCTTTTAATGTAACCTTCACCCCCGGATATTCGGACGGTTTTAAGAAATGAATCACAAAATAATCATCTACCTTACCATTGTCACGCAAAGTAGCTATATCAGCGAACAAAGCTTCAGGCATGCCAAATAACTGAACCGCCTGGTCAATGATATGGGCACCTAAGTTATAGGTCAGTCCCCCACCACTTTCTCCTGTTTCCTTCCACGTATTCGGCTTTATAAAATTACGGTAACGAGAAAAAGTGGATTCAAACTCTACCAAACGCCCTAACAGTCCTTTGGCCAGAATTTCCTTTATAGTCAAAAAATCAGAGTCCCAACGCCGGTTCTGATAAACACTTAACACCAACCCCTTCTTTGCAGCAAAAGAAACAAGTTCATCACCCTCCGCCGCAGTCATCGTAAAAGGCTTTTCTACAATTACATGTTTACCAGCTTCAAGGGCACGGCGGGCATAGTCATAATGGGTTACATCTGGTGTATTGACTACTACCATATCCAATTCATCCATACCAATCAATTCATCAAAACTACGAGTGATACGGACGTCCGGATATCTCTCCCAAGACAGGTTCTTACTGCGTTCCGTAATTGCCACCAAGTCAAAATGGGGATTACAGGAAATAAACGGAGCATGAAATATCTGTCCCGACATTCCATAAGCAGCCAATCCAATTTTAATCTTATCCATAAAGTTTTCTTTTTCTTCAAACAAAAATAAGAAAATTATGTGAGTAGAAGAATATATGTATATTGATTTCTCATTCCAGGCGCAGTAAGGGAAGGGGGTTCCGGGCAGCCTCCCCCCA
>NZ_GL882645.1 GCF_000195635.1 Bacteroides fluxus YIT 12057
CCCCCATTATAACTTTACATAGAGGAACTTTATCCTATCCCCCTCCCGTCCCCCAAGGGGGGAAGCGACCAAACGGCAGCTTCGCTCAATGGAGTGTTACTCTGAACTGAAACCTAAAGATAGCTGGCGTTCATCTTCTTCAGCTTTCTTTTTAGTTGATAGAGATTTTTTCCGAACGTATGTTTTGGTAAAAGAAACTCTATCCCCATTGAAAACTATAAGGGGATTGATGAACCATAAGTTCTCGTTTATACCTCTGGCTATAATCTCCGCTTTAACCAGTTCTGCAAGCCCTCGATAAACTGTACCTTTGCTTGTATATTTCGTATATTCAAGACAATCTTCTAGGATAAACATTATCATATCATTCTTGGGTTTCATACAAGTCATGATATAGCCAAATACCCTTATTGCGGCTTGTGAAAGGTCAAAAAATGCAGCAAAATTGTTCAGATAGAGTTTTGCAAATTGTTCTTCATCTACTTCTATCTGTCGAATAAAGGAAGTTCGGAACACTTCTCCTGTATCTGTATCAGCAACGGCAACAACTGCTTTTTTGTCACTTCCTGTACTGCTCTTATATTTTTTAACAACATGATTTTCAATATCTTCTATTGCTTGCTTCATGAATGGATTTTCCTTATTCCTTTGGAAGTCGGATAATTTTAGTTCGTTTTTTGCCATGGTATATTATTCTATTAGTTCGATTTTTCGCCTACAAATATAGACTATCAGTCCAACAAAAATAAACACACAGTTCGATTTTTAACATGATTTATTGAACTCTGAGTTCAAGCTAGATTGAACTGGCAGTTCATACAGTGTGAACTAGCCTATATTGATTATCAATTACTTAGCTTATGTTGTTTCTTATAGTTCTTAATACACCCCCAAAACAGCACAAAATCAGCCACTTAAAAATCATCGGTCGGGGAGCGCCCAGCGGCAAG
>NZ_GL882646.1 GCF_000195635.1 Bacteroides fluxus YIT 12057
ACGGGCAGTATAGCCACACAGTGAGTGCTTACAAACGTCTGCCGTCTGTCACTACATGTATATTCACATGATAGCCCATTAACAGCTTCTTCCTCCTGATAAACCATATGGTTGTGGACAATTCTGTCGAATAGGATAATGCCTGGCTGTTGAAAGCTATCAAGAATCATATTATCAAATATCAGAATCAAGCAAATTATCAGCACTATTTCGAATCAGTGTCGATAATTTGCATACTACCGATTTTCAAATAGATTGCCGATGTACGTCAGCCGATGAAAAATAAGAGTTAAGTAGCCCTAATCTTCTCTACTTCCTGCCATTCTGCAAGAGAGACAATCGCTTGGTATTGCTCCTTAGTCAAAACCGAATTAGTATCGTCCGAGCATTCATATTCCCACAGCAGTTCATAGACAGCGCCCTCTTCCTGGTAACCCATATAGTTGTGAAAGGAGTCGGGAACCAGCCGCACATAATCTTCTTCAAGCAGAATTCTTAGGAGTTTTTTTGCATCGTATATCAGCAGCGGTGCCCCGGCCTTATACAGAGCCGTAGCCACCTCAATGGCCAGCCTGACATTGGACGAGTAACTGTTGGCACCACTTTGAAGAAAAGCAAAAAGCAGTAAAATCCTGATTTCCAAGCGAAATCGGGATTTTTTATTTTCCCTAGGTACGCAAAAAACGGCAAAATATTACCGTTCGAGGTGGAGCAAAAGGTGGAGATAAAAGGTGGAGCAGAAATCTCCACCGAATTACGACCTTTTTCACTGATTGTCAATATTTTGCATAGCAAGAAAACGGATACGGTTTCCTACTTTTGTACAAACTAAAAACTGTAGGAAAAATGAAAAGAAGTTCATTCAATGTGCTTTTCTTCTTGAAGAAGACCAAGCTGCTGAAAAACGGAGAAACATCCGTGTGTATGCGTATCACTGTAGATGGTACGCGAGTTGAAAACAACATCCGCAAAAGCATTGACCCGTCTCTCTGGAGTCAGGCAAAAGAATCCGCCAGAGGCAAAAGCCGTAAATCATGCGACCTGAATGCTTATATCGAGAATGCGAGAATCAAGCTCCATCAGATTTTTTGTGAGTTGGAAGAACAGAACCAGCCTATAACGGCACGTCTGTTACAGGAATTTTTTTTCGGACAGGACAAAGAACCGGAAGCGGTACGCACTCTCATTGGTACCATGCAGGAGCACAATGACCAATGCCGTGCCCTGGTCGGGAAAGACTATGCCCTGATTACCGTTCGCCGTTATGAAAGCTGCAAGCGCTATCTTGCCGAACTTATCAGACAGAAATACGAAAAGGATGATCTGCCGCTGGCGGAAGTCAACGGTGAACTGGTACGTGCCTTCGAATTTTATCTGAAGACGGAAAAGGAATGTCAGCAGAATACCGTCATCCGTTATATGAAGTGTCTGAAGAAGATTACCAATCTGGCACTGGCCAATGAATGGATAGCCAAGGATCCGTTTATCGGTATCAAGTTCCACGAAAAAGAAGTAATCCGTGAATTTCTTACCATGGACGAACTGCTGACCATCTACCACAAGGAGTTTCCTCTGGAGCGAATCACCGTAGTCCGTGATGTTTTTATTTTCGCCGCCTTTACCGGTTTGGCTTTCATTGACGTACAACAACTTTCTCCTGAGCATATCGTAAAAGACAACAACGGAAATCTGTGGATCAGAAAGCCGCGTCAGAAAACAAAGAACATGTGTAACATTCCGTTGCTGGATATTCCTTTGGAAATACTGAGGAAATATGCAGATTATCCTGCCTCTAAAAAGAAAGGAGTATTGCTGCCTGTTCCCTGCAATCAGAAGATGAACAGCTACCTGAAAGAGATTGCCAACTTGTGCCAGATAAAGAAGAACCTGACCACACACCGCGCCCGTCACTCGTATGCCACATCTGTCTGTTTAGCCAATGGAGTCAGCATTGAGAATGTAACCAAAATGCTTGGTCACTCCAATATCAAGATGACGCAGCACTATGCAAGGGTACTCGACAGTTCCATTCTGAAGGATATGAATAATGTAAGGAGTGTGCTTTCAAGCAATCTTTCTCGTTAATAGCAACCCATTCAAACAATTCAGAAATTATGTTGAATCATTCTATCATACGGATAATAAGCCGCAAATTCTGCGGTTAATTATCCGCATGAATACCAGACAAATCTCCGAATCAAAAGAAATACCCATCAGTCGCCTATTTCCTCGCCGTCCATAGAAGTTAGTACAGACTCTCTTGAAAGCGAAAAGGTCTGGCGGCTATGCCGTTTCGGGCAGAATCTTCCTCTTTCAGAGCGTATTCAGCCCGAAAACCTTTTCCCTTTCACGTCTGTACAATGAACGCCGACGGCAGCGGAAACAAGCGACTGACCTTAGATTTGTAGCCGAAAATAAATTTAACTTTGTGATGAATTAAAAACTTTGAAAGAAAGGAGTGCAAAGAGTGAACCAGGAGCGACCGAGAATAAGATTCATTTCCGTATTTGGACTCTTTGCTTTTCCCAACCCTAGACCTGTATAAGAATATAACACATAGTTGTTAAGGTTGTTAGGTTAAGGTTAGGTCCTTCCTTTCGCTTAAATCCCAGTACAAATATATGGATAAGATTTATTTTATCGGCATTGATGTCTCAAAAAAGAAATTGGACATTTGCGTTATGCTTAACTCAAAGGTGGTTATTGAAGAACAAATTGTTAACCACACACAAGCAATCGTACAAGCTGTAAGTCGGATTAAGGATGATTTGGAAATTAACAACGATGAATTTGTCATTTGTGCAGAACACACCGGACAATATACATATCCATTGATATGTGCATCCAATTCTCTTTCATTTAAATTGTGGCTGGAGAATCCCACTCAAATCAAATACTCATGTGGAATGACCAGAGGCAAGAATGACAAGGTTGATGCCCGTCGTATTGCAACTTATGCTTTTCGTTTTTTCGACAAAATGAAACGATATAAACGCCCAACAGACGAGGTTATAATGCTAACCCAATTAGAGGCAGAAAGGACGATGTATGTTACTGATTTGGATAAATATAAGACGATTCTTACTGACCAAAAAGATTTTATTCCAAGTGCTATTTATGCCCCAAAAGCTAAAAGGTTAAAATCCCTTATAATGTCATTACAAAAGACGATAGATGCACTAACGGATAAAATGAATGAAATTATAAGAGGTTCTAAGATGCTGAATCGCCAAATGCAATTACTTACATCTATTGATGGCATAGGCCCTGTTATTGCACTAAATATGATTATAGCAACGGAAGGATTTACAAAGTTTGAAAATGCCCGTCAATTTTGCTGTTATGCCGGTGTTGCACCTTTTGCATATACCTCAGGCAGTAGTCAGCACTCACAGAACAGGGTTTCCTTACGGGCAGCCAAGTATATGAAAGCTCTATTGCATATGGCAGCGGTGGCAATAGCACATCGGAAAGGGGGTGAGCTGAAAGAATATTTCCAGAGGAAAGTAGAAGAAGGTAAAAACAAAATGACCGTATTAAACGCAATCAGAGCCAAACTTGTAGCAAGAATGTTCTCCGTTATTAAAAATGACCGCATTTATCAACCTATTTTAGGCTGAAAAATTTGCTCAAATCATAAGAATACGGAAAAGTCAGAAAATAAAAAATAAAACAGCATATAGATGGAAATTAAAATCACGTCCGATTCTATATGCCGTTTTCATCACTTAAAGAGGGATATTTTTTAGAAATGCAATAAAATGGGCAGGCGATAAACTGCGCTCCCTCCAGAAAAGTTATTGTTACTTTGTACTCTCAAAGAATTGTCGTAACTTATCTATGCCAAGACGGTGTTTCTCCAGATTCTCCTTTTTCAATTTTGCAATATTCTGAAGTTTCCATTTTACGGATGGATATCCGCTCAGATCTCCAGCACAGCATTTACTCCAGTCAGGTGTACCTTCCTCAAAGGATAGTAAGAACTCCATGTCTGTATCGGTTAAAGCGTCATTAACTAAAGCGATCAGATTTTTCCGCGCTTCTTCATAATCTGAATAGTTGAACTCTACATCAGACATTCCTTTGAACTGTTTTTCAAGAACTTCACTTTGATCAATCGGGTTCGGCTGCAAAGACTCTATTATCGGTTTATCACTGCCGAGCAAACAAAGAATAAAACCGGCTTTGACATCATCAAAAGAAGACAAATCCATGTATTTACAGTCAAACAAATCTCTGGGATGCTGACGACTTAATGCAGCCGCAATCTTACCTCCATATAATTGGGAATATGACACATTGCGGGCTTTACATGCCATACTGAATTCCTGTTGGGATCTCTCGCAAAGCATTCTCTCCTCTGTACTTCCTATAATGCCCCTTTTAGTACCATTCACTTCTATTTTTACAGTTGCACCATTCAATGTACACTGCAATTTCCATACATCATATTTGGGAATAACCTTGATTCCGGGTATGGATTTCTCGATATATCCTTTCAGTGTTTCAAGATGGCTTTTTATAGTTTTGAGACTTTCCTCCCTTCCTTGCACAGGAATATATGTCAGGTCAATGTCAACCGAATAGCGAGGCATATTCTTGTGAAAGAGGTTTATGGCCGTACCACCATGTACGGCAAAATCCTTGATACGATAAACAGAGGGCATAATACGTATCAACAGTGCCACCTGTTTTTTATATAGTTCATTCATAATCAAACAATTCTTTAGGCACAGTTATTTTATACTTACTTATATATATACCGTTTTCCACCAGTTGCAATTTGGATGTTCCTATGTCTATTTTCACCATGTCCAGCATTTCGAACCAATAGTGACCGGCTTTCTCAGCCATATAAAGGAACATACGCTTTACTCGTAGATTTTTTATTGTTTCCAGCAGAGTCTGAACAACATCTGCACGAAGTGACGTCAGCTGTTCCATAATATAATATAAATCCATATAGCCATATCGGTCGGGGGCAAGCAACATGCATTCCATGAAAGCCTGTTCCGGAGAAGAGACAAGTAGGTTTACTCCTTCCACTTTAACAGTCGAAGTCTGAATTGTGGTAAACATATTCGTTTCAAACGGTTTTATTGTTCTGTCAAAATAATCGGCATTCATCCATTTGGGAATACTTATCCCTGAATGTGCCACCATCAGAACTGGTTTACCCATCGGGACATAGTGGTTGAACCCAAACAATTCCAATGCGGAATGGGCTGCCACACGTAGTTGCCTGTTCAGTTGGTTATTATAACATGACACAGCGGCATACGCGGATAACTTATCACCAGTTCGATATACAACGCCTTTTGCCAATGAAGTCAACCATCCTGATTGCCTATATTTGCTTATCAGCTGATCCGAATATCCGTTTTTTTTCAGCCATTCTGAAAAGTAAAGGCCGTTTTTCGTCCCCATTCGTAGCAGAAGATCTATTTTATTAGCCAATTCTACACTCATAGTTTATTATAAGCTCTTGTATTCAACTACAAAGATAGCATAATTTCCAGTTATCACACAATAATAGTTGCTTTTATTCAATAATTATACACCTGTAATATAGTTATACCAAATAAAAACAACTCTTAAGGTTATGTTTACATAAAACACTTATAGTGTGTACGTCTCTTTGTGCCATATTGTTTATCTTGGAATCAACATCAAGCCGCTTTTCGAGAATCTTTCTCCCTACTTTTAATCTTTTTCTCCCCACTTTATTTGCTTTTCTCCCTACTTTTTTCAATAAAACAAATAGAATCTGCATCACCCACATGTTTGATAAGTGATACAGATTCCAATAGAGTGATACCGATTTTATTCATTAAGTCGGTACGCTTCCTTGTACCCTTTCATCAGTGTCTTTTCTATGTCAGAAGCCCGGTAGAGAATCTTGCCGCCTACCTGTGTGTAAGGCAGAATGCCGTTGTTGCGGTAGTCCTGTAAGGTTCTCCGGCTCACTTTCAGCAGGTATGCCACTTCCTTGTCCGTCAGCAGTTCATCGCCATAAGCAGACGGTTGCCGTTTTTCCAACAACTTTTCGAGCAGGGCCAACAGCCTGTCGAAATTCGAATGGAACGTCTTTACCCACTCGTGGTCCTTTTCTCTGATTTCATTACTCATATGCTCTTGATATTGGGTTATACATTATTCTTGAAACTCGTTCAAATAGTCTTTCCTTTCCAGCGGGCTTCCTTACGTTTCTCCTCCACATTCCCGACCACTCGCTCTACATCCTCAGGACGGTAGTAAGTCCTGTTCCCGATTTTTGTAAAGGCAAGCGTCCCGTTATCCCTTAAGGTCTGCAAGGTTCTCGGACTGATACGCAACCTGCGGCAGACCTCGTGGTTGTCCATCCATTCACTTGTTTCCTTTCCGCCGTGTTCACGGCACAGACTTTCCACCCGCTGCACGAAGCGATCCAGCTTGGCGGCTATCTCCTCGAAAGTTCTTTTTTCAAAGCTGATGATTTCCATTGTCTTCATTATTTTGAGTTAAACCTAAATGTTTGTGCTAAGTAAAGATAAAAAACAATGCATGCCGCAACTCTGACATTCTGTATCATCAACTGTCGACATATTGCATAATGAAATGAAATGTCTTATACTGGCATAGGTAGACATATTTACAAACTTATAAATATGTTACACAAATGATTCCAATTCGTAAGCATTACAGTGAAGAAGACAAACTATCTCTTCTTCGTTCTTATTACCAGTCGGGCATGAGTAAACGTTCCTTCTGCCACCATCATGGTATTTGTGGTATAACTTTGTTAAATCGTTGGCTGCAAAAGTATGATTATCTGTCCGAACAGCTATCTTTGCCTTCAGAACCAGCATCGACAGCCATGCCCAATCGTAGCAAAGAAGAGTACAAAGAGGAGAATGCGCAATTGAAAAAGCGCATCAAGGAACTGGAGAAAGCCCTTTCTTTCTCCAAGTTGGAGACGGAAGCTCGTGACCTTTTGATTACTCGCGCAGAAGAATACTTTAACATTCCCATCAGAAAAAAATCTGGGGCCAAATAGTAACGGAACTGGTCAGCCGGCGCAATATGAAAGTAGCGCCGGCTTGCCGTCTGTTTGGCCATTGCCGTCAAGCTTACTACCAGTCAAGAGCTGACATTGAGACCCGCCTGAAGCGGGAACGCCTGATACTGGATGCCGTCCGCGAAATACGCGTTGAGGACCCGGGCATCGGCGGCTACAAGTTGTGGATCATGCTCACCGTGCTTTTCGACGCCGGTTTCGTTCCCGGCAGAGACAGCTTTTATGCGCTTCTGCGCCAGCACCGCCTGATGCTTCCACCCCGTAAAGTCCGGCATACCACCAACTCCAACCATCGCTACCACAAATGGAAAAACCTGACCAGAGGGCTCTGCCTGACATCAGCCAACCAGCTGTGGGTCAGTGACATCACTTATACCCCATTGGCAAATGGGGATGTCTGCTACCTGCACCTGATTACCGATGCATATTCCCATAAGATTGTGGGATGGGTGCTTACCCATACCCTGCGGGTATCGGCCACCATTGACGCATTGCGACAGGCCATAAGGCAGGCTGTTGAAATGAAAGGGAGTGAAAGCCTCACCGGACTGATACACCACTCCGATCGTGGAGTGCAATATTGTTGCGACCAGTATGTGTCGCTTCTCCAAGCGCATGGCATTGCTGTCAGCATGACAGAGGATTACAAACCTACGGACAATGCGGTTGCCGAACGTGTAAACGGCATTATCAAAGTGGAACGCGTCTACCGGCAACGGTACTTCAATGGCATAGAACACGCAAGGAAGGTAATCGAGCGTTACATACATTTCTACAACTACCGCAGACCGCACATGAGCATAGGCTACAAGATACCCGCCGTGGCGCATCTGGAGACAGGAGTACAGACAAAAATGTGGAAAATGAAAAAACACGATGCCAATGACAAGAACAATGAGAAGGATGCAGTATCTTTGCAAAACCAAACAACAAGCCCGGGCGAAGGCACATGCCGGCGCACCTGACAAAGACAAAGTACCACATCGAGGGGCACCTTGTCTTACCAAACAAGCAAGCCCGGGCTCTGCAAGTCCGGCAAGAAGAACAACTGCTTTAAGGTGTCTACCTTATCAGTATGAACAAAAAAGAAGTGACTACTACTTCAGGAAGCTATTCCGTAAAGCGTCTAGTGAAGTAGTTTATGAAATTAAAAAGCGTCTAGCTAAATCAGGAAAAGACAAAACATTAGTAAAGTCGCTTCGTTCCATATGATACAAATTGAACAACTGAGTGACTGAATTACTGTTTGCATGACTTCAAACCGCCACACAATCAGTAATGAGTGCAATCAGTATTGACTGAGTGTTTGTTTGCTTATTTATCACCAAGCAAACAGTATTGATTATAAGCAACACTTCCCAATATGAGTTTATCATTAAAAAGTTCATAGTTTGAATAATTTTCGGCACCGAAAATTTATGTTCAAGCGAACATAGGAACATAGGAACATAGCAAGTTGTGTTTTCGTGCACCCGAAATGTTTTCGGCGTCCCAAAACTACTTGCTAATAATTTCTCCTCCAAAGTCGGAAAAAGTACAATGTTTATAGATTAATGAATCGATGGGTAAGGTTAGAATCATGGAACTTAAAAGAAAAAATACTTATCATTATCACTGTTTCATATATTATCAGTATATTTGTCCTATACGCCAATAAAAGGATGTACAATGAAAGATATAAATAGAATTAAAGTCGTTTTAGTTGAGCAAAAGAAAACAGGTAAATGGCTTGCGGAGCAATTAGGAAAAGATCCATCTACTGTGTCTAAATGGTGTTCAAACAAAATGCAACCGTCTCTGGAGATGTTGATGCAAATTGCTGAGAAATTGGATGTTGATGTAAGAAACTTGATTGTAACTACTAAGCAATAATTATGGGAACAAATTTCTTTACTAACGAAAAAGAAAATACCCTCCTTGAAAAGATAGAAGGAGTTTTCAAGTATAAGAAAGTGCATTTCTTTGATGCGCTTGTAGGGTATTTCAGAGCTTCCGGATATTTTAGGATCCGAAAGTTCATTCAACAGACCCCCCACATTAGAATCTTAGTAGGCATCAATGTAGACAAGTTGACTTATCAGGCCAATCAGCAGGGACTGCTTTTTAATCCCAACAACGAGCAGTCGCAAGAGGAATTCTTCAATGACATAAAAAAGAATATCCAAGAGGCTAAGTACGACAAGGAAGTGGAAGACGGAATGTATCAGTTTATCGAAGATATTGTTTCCGGCAGAATAGAAATGCGTATTCATCCCAAACAAAACATACATGCCAAAATCTATATCTTTCGTGAAGAAGTATATCATCCTCATGGCTATGGTTCTGTCATTACTGGCTCCAGCAATCTGACAGAAGCCGGACTTGAGAAAAACTTTGAATTTAATGTAGAACTAAGATATGATGATGATATCCAGTTTGCTACGGATACCTTTGAGAAGCTATGGGCTGAATCTGTCGCGATTGATATCACACATATTGAGAAAATAAAAAAAGAATCTTATCTGAATACTGAATTTACGCCATACGATGTTTACTTGAAGTTTCTTTTGGAGTACTTTGGGCGCAGCATAGATTTCGATCCAAATTCAGTGTCAGACTTGCCTAAAGGGTATAAAAAATTATCTTATCAAGTTGATGCCGTAAATGATGGCTACTCAAAAATGATGAAACATAACGGTTTTTTCCTGTCCGATGTAGTTGGATTGGGAAAGACCATTGTTGCTGCCCTCATTGCCAAGAAATTTTTCTTTGCTAATGGATTTCCAATGCATCGCTCTCATACATTGATTATTGTTCCGCCAGCTCTTAAAGAAGGTTGGGAAAGAACAATGACAGAATTTAAACTTGACAATTACAAGATTATCACAAATGGAAGCTTGCATAAAACAAAGGATCCGTCACTTTATGATTTGGTTATCGTTGATGAAGCCCATAAATTCAGAAGTGATACAGCATCCATGTACAACGAGCTACAGAAGCTTTGCAAGACTAAAACTCTGCATGCTGATGGTAGCCTGCACGATAAGAAAGTGATACTTGTTTCTGCAACTCCGTTGAACAACAGGCCCGAAGATATAGCCAACTTGGTTTATCTGTTTCAGGATTCCAAAGACAGCACTTTGGAAGAAGGAAATTTACAGCGTTTCTTTCGTGAACAAATCGATAAATACAAGAAGGTTAAAAAGCAAAAAGATATAGAGCAAATATCTAAAGAGATAAAAGCTATTTACGAAAAGATTCGAACAAAGGTAGTTGAACCATTAACCGTTCGTCGTACACGTACGGATTTAATGGAAAATGAAGCATATCGGAAAGATTTGGAAAAACAGAATGTACATTTTCCAGATGTAAAGCCTCCCCATAAGATTTATTATCAGTTGGATGCTGAATTAGAAGCATTGTATGATAAAACAATACATTATTTAGGAGGTAAAGAAGGTAATGTGTTGAAATACTATCGCTATCAGGCAATTAAATATTTGGTTCCAAAGAAAAAAGCCAAGTATAAAAAAGCAGATATGATATCTATCCAGTTGGCAGGTATTATGAAAACATTGCTTGTCAAGCGAATAGACAGTAGTTTCTATGCTTTCAAACAATCTTTAAAGAGATACTATCTGGCCAACAAAGTTATGTTAGGCATGTTTGAAAAAGGCGTAATATATATAGCACCTAATCTGAAAGTTAATGAATTATTAAGCGAAGGGAAGGAAGATGAACTGATACAATTGATAGAAGAGGCGCAATATACCG
The DNA here is from genome assembly GCF_000195635.1 of Bacteroides fluxus YIT 12057. Taxonomy (GTDB): domain Bacteria; phylum Bacteroidota; class Bacteroidia; order Bacteroidales; family Bacteroidaceae; genus Bacteroides; species Bacteroides fluxus. The sequence goes on from NZ_GL882646.1 coordinate 10,811, forward strand.
ATCCAACGATCGAAATATGTAGCCCTGAAGACTTTGAGCCTGGGTTTAAGGAAGGCTTGGAAGATGACGGACATATTTTGGAAGAACTGGTAGAAGCATGGAATAAAATAATCTATGACCCGAAATTAGATATTTTTATTAATGAATATCTGAAAGGTAAACTGTTTGACAAGTCCATCAATCAAGAAGATAAGCTTGTTGTTTTTTCTGAAAGTAAGGAAACTACCAAGTATTTGTCAGATGCATTGAAAGCAAACGGGTTTAACCGTGTTTTGACCGTTCAGAGTGATAATCGTAACGACAAGATGCCTGTCCTTGAAGCTAATTTTGATGCCAATTATAAAGGAGAGAAAAAAAATGATTATAACATAGTCATTTCTACCGAGGTTCTGGCTGAAGGTGTAAACTTGCATCGTGCCAATGTTATAGTCAATTACGATACGCCTTGGAACTCTACTAGACTGATGCAACGAATTGGGCGTGTAAACCGTATCGGAAGTACAGCCAAAGAGGTGCATATATTCAACTTCTTCCCTACGGCCAAAGTAAACAACGACATAGAGTTGGAGAAAAAAGCCAAAATGAAACTCTTTGCTTTCCATGCCGCGCTGGGGGAAGACAGCCAGATTTATTCCACAGATGAAAATCCGGAAAGTTTCGGGCTATTTGATAAGAATGCAGATGAGGAAAGAGACGAGAAATTACGGTATCTGATGTGGCTTAGACAGCTGAAGGAGGATGACCCAGACCTGATAAAACGAATAAATAAGATGCCTTTAAGAGCCCGTGTAGGAAGAAAGAACAAGCTTATTCCTATGAGTACTATTGCGTTTATTCGAAATAAAAGAAGAGATGCCTTTACTTTCATTCGTGAAGACGGAAGCATAGAAGAACTTACCTTTCTGGAAGCTGTGAAAGAATTTGAGGCAAGGTTAGAAGAAAAAGCTATTCCTTTGCATGACAAACATCATGAGCAAGTAGCAAAAGCGATAGAAGTTTTCTCAGAGAAAGAAGAAGATGCAAAAGCTGTTACTAAAAAAATTGTTACCACACAAGGGCCAAATGAGAAAAAAGCTCTGGCGTATCTTGATGGATTTTTGCATGTCCCTAACGTAACAGATGAGGAGTTGACTCTGATAGAAAAGGCCAAACGTGCTATCTCTACAGGAAAATTTCAACAGTTGCAGCGTGACATAAATAAATTGCAAAGTGCCACAAAAAAAACTCCAGTTAAAATAGTAGTCCTTTTAGAACAACTTATGAGAATAATAACTTCTTATCCGCTTGAACATGTTGAGTTAAACACTCATGAAATTCAAGGTGTAAACCTTATAAAAGCGACAAAGGAGTTAGTACCGGAAATTATTATCTCCGAAAGTTTTAATCTTTAATTATTACAAGCATGACATCAAAAGAATTACAAAATAAGTTATCTACCAGATTTAATTTCGATGAGTGGAAAGGCATATTGACAGAGATGTTTCCAAAGGTCGAGTTCTTCACTCATGTTAATCCTGTTTCTCATGATTTGGTTAAAGACGGAGGGCAAACAGGTATAATTCGTTTGGATGATAAGCGTTCATTAGCTATATATACTTTTGAAGTAAATGACAATGTTCTAATTAATCGTAATCGTAAAGGATTGCGTGAAATAACCGCAAGGACTATTGATCAGTCTGTCATTCATGGTGTTTTAGCTTTTTACTATTCAAAAAATGTATCGGATTATCGCCTGACTTTTATCGCAAAACAAACTTCATTCAATGAAGATGGTGAACTAATAAAAACAGAAACTGCACCTAAAAGATACACATTTCTTTTAGGTGAAAACGAACCGTGTAGAACTGCCACAGAGCGTTTGTTTGAATTGATTTCAAAAAAGGAAACCACCTCTATTAAATTAGCAGATGTAATTGATGCATTCTCTGTTGAGCGATTAAACAAAGAGTTTTTTGCCGGATACAAAGCTCAGTATAACAAATTTCTGCAACAACTTTCCGATAACAAACAGAATCGTGACTATGTCAAGAAACTGCTTGGGCGTTTGGTGTTTCTACAGTTCCTTCAGAAAAAAGGCTGGATGGGGGCTTCTGCTTCACACTCTAATTGGAAAGGTGGAGATAAAAACTTTCTTAGCAAACTTGTTAACAACCACTCGAATGATAAAAGATTATTAAGTGATGTATTAGAGCCACTATTTTTTGGAATTTTAAATACAAAAATTGAAGAACGCGAAACATTCTTTTTAAAAAACCAATGGAATATATCACTCTTGAAAGAATTTAATGGTATTCCATATCTTAACGGAGGCTTATTTGACAAAGATAAAATTGATGAATTAGATATAGATTTTCCATATTCTTATTTCAAGGATCTTATGGAATTCTTCTCCATATACAATTTTACCATTGACGAAAACGACCCAGACGATAGTGAGGTGGGCATTGATCCTGAAATGTTAGGACATATCTTTGAGAATCTTTTGGAAGACAACAAAGATAAAGGCGCATTCTACACTCCGAAAGAAATTGTACAGTATATGTGCCGCCAAAGTATCATCCAGTATCTGAAAACTCACGAGCCTGACGAGCAATATGTAGAACCAATAGAAGAACTGATAAATAATGGGATTATTATGCCTATACTCCAGGCACAAAGTATAGCGTCTAGATTTATGCAACTGCTCAAGAATGTAAAAGTATGCGACCCTGCTATTGGTTCCGGTGCGTTTCCTATGGGTATTCTATATGTGTTATACCATGCGATTCACCATTTACAATCATATGCAGAGCCTCATGGTGATTTTGATTCTACTAAAACCAAACGAAATATTATCCAGAACAACATTTTTGGGGTTGATATAGAGCAGGGAGCAGTTGATATCGCTCGCTTGCGCTTTTGGCTGGCATTGGTGGTCGACGCCAATGAACCAGAGCCACTACCTAATTTGGATTATAAGATTACATGTGGAAATTCACAGATATGTAGGTATTCATTAAATACTCCTATATCTGATGTATTTGTAGAATATAATAGAATAGGAAAAGAGACGGCAAAAAAAGAGAATAAGACTTGGAATGATTTTACGTTAGAAAATTATAAAAATCTTGTTGTTGGTTACACAGAAGAACATGATGATAAAAATAGTTTAAAAGCTAAAATCAATGAAATAAAAAGCTGTTTCAAAACAACCTTAGCAAAAGGGGATATAAAGAAAAGGCAATCGGCAGAGAAAAAGGTATATGATTATGAAGCGATACCTTTATTCGGTGAACCGTTAGCAAAAGAAGATCCAATTGGTTACTCCAAAGCGAAGAGCGAACTAAAAAAACTGGTAGAAAAAGAAAAGGAAATTTTGAACAATAAGAAGTACGAAAACTCTTTTGAGTGGCGCTTTGAATATCCTCAATTATTAAATGAGGATGGAGATTTTATGGGATTTGATATAATTATTGCAAATCCTCCATACATAAAAGAGGGACGTATGTCAAAAACATTCTTTGAACCATATAAAGATTCTCCATATTATAAAGGAAAAATGGATATATGGTATCTTTTTGCTTGTAACGGATTAGACCTTCTGAATAACAATGGTATTTTATGTTTTATTGCGACCAACAACTGGGTTACCAGTTATGGTGCCAGTAAATTAAGAGATAAAGTTATCAAAGAAACAAGAATTTGTAATATTGTTGATTTTGGAGCAGTAATGATGTTTGAAAGCGCAAGTATTCAAACAATGATTATGATGTTCCAAAAAGATAGAATTTCAGATGATTATTCATTTGATTATCGTAAACTAACAGCATATAAAGCAACTGAAAAAGAGGCTATTGGTATTTTAAGTAAAGTTTCTAATAATGGGGAGTGTTATAGACCAATTATTAGAAGAGTAAATTTTTATGGTAAAAATATCACGTTCAGTAAAAGTGATGAAATATTAGATGAAATTTGCAGTATAAAGGATGGCATATTTTTATCAGAAAATGAATTAACAAATGGAATACATCCACATTTCGATTTTGTCAATAAGAAATTATCAGAAAAATACGGCTTTCCCATCGGCAAAGGCATATTTGGATTATCAATGTCTGAAATTAATGCTTTACAACTCACTGAGTCAGAATTAAAACTTATTAAGCCATATTATAATTCATCAGATAACGTAAGTCGATATATAGTTAGAACAACAGATTTAAGTATAATTTATACAACCTCAGCGTTTAAGAATCCACATAGTATGGATTCTTATCCTCATCTAAAAACTCATTTAGATCAATTTAAAGATGTTATTACATCTGATAATAAACCATATGGACTTCATAGAGCAAGAGTTGAATCATTCTTTGTCGGTGAAAAAATAGTAGCCTTACGAAAGTGTGCAGGTAAGCCTATTTTTGCATATGCTAATGGTGAAAATTACATGTCTGCAACTTTCTATATAATAAAAACCAATAGAGTTAATATGAAGTACTTAACAGGATTATTAAATTCTAAGTTAATTGAGTTTTGGCTTAAAAATAGAGGTAAAATGCAGGGCGCAAATTATCAGTTAGATAAAGAACCTCTACAACAAATCCCTATAGCAGTACCATCAATTGAAGTACAAACAATAATCGCAAACTTGGTTGATACTATTATCCTGTTGAATAGTACAGATAAACGGGCAAGCAATCTTGTTCTTAACTCATATATTTCTTCTGATTTTGAAAAGTTGATAAATGGGTGTATTTATGAAATATATCTTTCTGAAGAAATGCCAACGATTTCAGTAATAACAGTATTGAAAAATTTTGCAGAAAAACTTAAGCATATCAATATTCAAAATATTTGGGATTTATATATGGATATTGATTCAACTGGCATCATTGAAGCAGTTGATTCTTTGGCATTATCAAAATCAGAAATATTACGAACTATAATACTATCTTGAAATATGGCTACTATAACTAAAATTGAAATTGATGGATTCAAAGCTTTTCCTAATAATTTTTCTATAGATTTACCAGATGGTAAAAACCTTCTGATTTATGGAGAAAATGGAAGTGGAAAATCTTCTTTATATTATGCTTTACATGTTTTAATGCAAAGTGTATTTAAAGATGACAAAGGCGTTAAGTATTTTAAGCCAGGAGATACTAATGGGGGTGAATTCATTCCTAACAATGAACAATTAATTAATATCAATAGGTTTAATGAAGCAAAAGATAATACTTATACGCCCAATATACGTATTACATTTGATGATGGAAAAGTTTGGAGGCTGGATAATGGCGGACTACAATCTGAGAATGGTGGAAGTGAGAGTGATATTAGAATGTTAAATAAAGATTCTGCATTTATCAACCATTCTTATATATCACGTTTTCATGCAGCAAGAAACTCTGAAGAAATCAATTTATGGAATGTCTTTTATAAAGACATTCTTCCATTTCATTTACCTGCAGGAACATCTGAGTTTTTGGCTGATTTATATGACAATATAAAAAGAGAATACAATGGAGGTGTTGATATAAAGAATAAAGCATTTCAAGATCAAATAACCAAATTCAATGATTTGTTAAACAAGTACATTGACAGGATTAATATAAGAATTAATTCTATCTATAATGACAATTTCAAGAATGAAGGAGATAAAGAACTTAATATCAAATTGATTTATTACAGCAAAGATCACCCAGACAATGTATTAAAAGAGCAATATTATCTCTTTTGTGGGAAAAATACGAATGGGGCAAATATATTCTATCCTCCTAAAATTGGTATAGAAATAAAAGAGACTGGACTGTTAATATATAAGCCACAATCATATTTTAATGAAGCGAAACTAACTGCTATTGCTTTGGCTGTTAGATTTGCGGCAATGTCAACTACAGCAATAACACCTGGCTCTTTCTTAGCTCTTGATGATATGCTTATTAGTCTTGATATGAGCAATAGAGCAAAAGTCATAGATTTTTTGCTAAAGATATGTAATATGTATAAAATATATTTATTTACTCACGACAAAATGTTTTTTGAGTACTTCAAGCATAAAACTCAAAAACATCAAAGTGAATGGGTGTGTAAAGAAATTTATATGGATGACAATAAGATTCCATATATTAGAAATAGTGAGGATTATTTGGGTCAAGCAGAACATTTCATAAAGCAGCACGAATATGAAATTGCCGGAAACTTTCTAAGAAAAGCAGCGGAATTATTATGTAAGAACTTTTTGCCAACAAAGTGGCAACTATCTACAGATTATAGTAGGTTAGATCTGAATGGTCTAATTCAAAACTGCAAAAAATATGCAGAGGAAAGTGGATTAAAAGATGTTGCTATTTTTGAGGAACTAGATGGTTTTCGTAAATTCATACTTAACCCAGCTAGTCATGATAGTTATGACATTATTAAATATAGATACGAGGTAGAGGAATGTTTGCATACATTACATGCATTTCAATCCATAGTTATAATTCCCTTTCTAGAATATGGTGCAAAACTATACTTTGAATTAAAAACCCCATTACCAAACATTGAAAAATACAAGTTTGAAATCATTTTATGTGATGACTTTAGAATTATCAAACTACCTGATAAAGAACCTATAATTTCAAAAGGTATGATTAACTATAGGGTAATTAAAAATGAAACTATTGGAAGAATGCAATCTGATAATACTACTTTAAAACATTTTTATGATGTAAATTATAGTAAATCAGACAAAAGTAAAAGTTCTAATTATCTAAACAGTATTATAGTTTCAAAAACAGAAGATCCTATTTATAACTTTATATAACATATAAAATTATTATTATGCCCAGAGAAAGTGTTTTATCTATTGCTGATAAGGAAGCAATAAAGATAGAGAAATTGATATTTCACATTATTTTGACAGATGATATAAATCCGATATTTCTTGAAGAAGTTAAAATTACAGATGAACAACAAAAATTTTTCAGGGATAGATTAGCTGATGCTAGTCAAGGTAGGCAGTTTATTTTCACTGAAAACAATTCTCCTATAAAGGATCTTGCGGAAGAAATAGTAAACGCATCAGATGAGGATTTTCTAAGAATATCTAAAGATATTACAAGTAGATTCAGAACTACCCATACCTCTAATATGAATGATGGGGTTTTTATAATCTCCATTGCTTCAATTCGTACTAGAAAACTTTTATTTTTGATAAAGCTTGATCATAAAAAAGTTTATGAGTACAAACTGAAAAACAACAAGGCTCTATTAGAAGAAGTAAAGAATACCTTCAGCGAAGATAAAACTGCGATACAAAAAGTAGCGTTAATAGATATCAATCCTAATGTTGTGTGGGATGTTCTAGTCTTTGACAGAAGTTGCCCATCTGGTATCACAAAATTTTTTGGTAATTTTCTATCTGTTATTCCACGAGAAACAGAATCTGATTTGACTAAAAAAGCACAATCATGTGCTAGACGTTGGGCTTCCCTGAATAAATTCGAAGGTATTAATGAACCTTCTGCCTATAAAAATAAAGCACGAAGTTATTTGACTTTTGTAGATACATTTAATTCTGAACAGTATATTGAGGCTGTAATTCAAGACAGTGATAAGGAAAAACAAGAATATCTAAGAGAGTCTTTAAGAAATTTCATGATGGAGGATGGATTATATGGGCAAATTTTTATTCCTAAAAAAGATGTTTTGACAAAAAAAGAGTGCAAAAATATTCGTCAAACAGCGGAAGGAGTAAAGATTGAATGGGAAGGTTCACTAGAGGAAAACAATATTTCTATTTCTGATATAAAAGACAGGCAGGGATTGTATAAAATAGTTATTAAAACTAGTGACATAAAAGATATACAATAATGAAATTTGAAAATATTGTAAAAAATATAGATATCATAAATGGAATTTCAATATCCCATTCTGAGAGCTGGTCGAACTTAACGTTTGAGGGTGTTTATAGTAATCGTTATTCAAGCTCATTTTTTTCAGATTTATATGATGCTTTTGTTAGAGAAGAGATAAGTAAAGCAATTGTCTTCTATATTGATAATGAAAGAATATTGGTTTCTGATTTTATAGAAGAACTTGACGAAGGAAGCAAATGGAAAATACATATTAATAAGGCTTCATGGCTTGGTAAATTTGATAGCACACATGTATGTCATACTTTTTTTTATTATATTGATAGCTTTATAAAATGGGTCAAAGAATCAAATCCATTTGAAGATGATTATCCACTAAACAATGGCCGCTACCATATTTATGTAAAAGATTTCTGTGAGGATTTTGGTGGCCCAAATTTTCTTGTTAATGGTTCTGACTCCTCATGCAAACTTACTGTGGAAAATTCTGTACCTGACCTTCATGTGGAACATTATATTAGAATTAATTGCAATTCTGATTTTAGAATTACTCCTCATAAACATATTATAAGTTGGGGAGATGTAAATAGCGTATCTAGGTTTTTTTATAGAAATGCTATTTTGTTTTTTTTAGCTTCTTTATGTGATGAAATAACAAAGGATAAAAAAGTCATAATTAAAGGATATAAATATATTCTTATGGAAATAGGTGGAGAGACACTTAAGGATGAATATTCATTGATTTATTATAATTTATTATTTGATATTTATAAATGGATATACACTTCAGATGATAGTCAGTCTATCAAAAAGAGACTTTTTGCAGAACGTGCTTCTTTAGATTTATATCAAAACCTATCTCTATATGATTCATTATATCCTATTCTAAAGGACATATATTCTCAAATAAAAGAACAGTATTCCTATATCATGTATGATAGAAAAGATTCATATCAGAAGGAGCTGAAAGATATGTTGAAAGATATAAAAAGTACTACAGACTTATTTTCTAATAAGATACGAAGTATATTAGGGAATTTGATGAGGGATGTACTTGCTGCTTTAATCTTGATAGGTATAACATTGTTCTCTAAAGTAACAGAAGTAAATGCCTTATTTGACAACAATTTAATTAGCTATGTATTTAAAGCTTTTGGGGTATATTTTTGGTGCTCAGCAATACTGCAAACTATTTTTGATTGTGTTGATATCAATAGATCATTTAAAGAATTGGATTATTGGGGGAATATTACACGTTCCTATATTAGTGCAGATAAATACAGTGAGTACAAGGAACAAACAGTTAATAAAAGATTTAAGCAGTTACTTTGGTATTATATTTTTATAATACTCTTATATATTGGTATTGGATGTTTTTGTTATAATTTTCAATCCATATGTAAGACCACAACACTGTTTCAGAATAACAAAGAACAAATTATAAATATAAATGATTCATTGAATAAAATACCAAACAGAACTAATATTTTAATTGAAGAAAAAAATGATACAATTATATGATGCACATATACAAATATGTATGGTTCATTGGGTAGGTAATAAGACCAATGATGAAGGATTAAGATTATCAAAGGAGCCTTTGATGTTGAATGAGGCAACAAGGCAAGCTCTTAGTAATTATTTTTACAAAGCATTTATAGCAAAAGAAGATTATTATTCATTCTATCATCAGACGAATTTTGAGCTAAATACAATATATAGTTATATTAATGAGATATTTGCTGACAATAATTCTTTCTGTAAAAGTTCATCTAATATTTCAAGATTTCTTTATGAGCATAGTATCCATCCCAAAATAAAAGGAGGCGAGTTATATATTGCATATATAAAAAACTGTATAATTGATGGAATATATACTGACGCTATAGGATTGTTTAAATCAGAAAGTAAAGATACTTTCTTAATGTTACACCAAAAAGATGTTGGATTTGAAATATCAAGTGAAACTGGTGCAAGTATAAACAAATTAGACAAAGGATGCTTAATTTTTAATACAAACAAGGAAAGTGGGTATATCATTGCAGTTGTAGATAATACTAATAAAGGAGCGGATGCAAAATATTGGACAGATGACTTTCTACATGTACGTCCTCGAAAAGATAGTTTCAATCAAACTCAAAATATGCTATCTCTATGCAAGAGTTTTGTTTCTAAATTGCCTAACGAGAATGGCAAAGTAGAAAAGGCAACATATATGAATAGAAGCGTTGAAGCCTTGAAGGAGGAGTCTGTTAATATAAATACTTTTGCAGAACAAGTTTTTGAAACTCCTAAGTTAGTTTCTGAATTTAAGCAATATAAAGAAACCTATCAAAGAGAGCGTGATATAGAAATTGATGACACTTTTGAAACTGAATCAGCTGCAATAAAACGTAGAGCAACCGTTTCCATGACAACAATCAAACTCGACAAGAACTTTGATATAAATATTCATGGTGGAGAGCAATATATAGTTAGAGGTTATGATGAAGAAAAAAAAATGTACTATTATCAATTATTTTTCAAAGAAGAAAAATAATATAGATATATAATTATGAATCCATCTGAAAATTTAGTAAAAAATAGGAATGATCTTTCACCTTATCTCTTTCATTTCACAAAAGGGGAAGATGCGTATGATAAATTAGTAAATATTTTGAATCAATTAAAATTGATTTCTAACACTCATGATTATATTTGTTTTACAGAGACTCCGATAACGCACTTTAGAGAAAATCTTTTATATATGAATCGTTTCTATAAACCTATGTTGTCTTTTTACGGTATAGGTTTTAGAAGAGATTTGTTAATTAAAGACTTTGGAGCCAAATCTGTAATTTATGGTGATAAAAAGGACGAAGAAAACCTTAAGAAAATAGATATGGATTGGAGATTTGAGAAACTAAATGTTCTGACCCATGATTTCACTTGGTTGAGAGAATGGAGAATAAAACATGAATTTGATTTTTCCTCAATATCGCCAGAAGATATAATTATAATAGCTAAAACAGACGATGAAGTAAAGAACTTATGCTCTATGCAGGAACTTGAGGATATAGATTATGAATATGAGCCCGAAATAGGAGAATGTACAATATGGCCTATGTTTTCAAATATAAGAGGGTGGAAAGGTATATCTATTGAGCATGTAGAGAAATTATCTTCAGATAAAGAAGTTGATAGTTATTCTAAGTCATTAAAGATTGGTGATTATTTGTAAAAATCGAAATATCATTTAGTAGGTATATTCTGCAATATTCTCCACTTTAATTCAAATTTCCCTGTTAGGTGGAGGAAAAACACAAGGCATCTGCTTGTATTTCAAAATAAAGCGTTACCTTTGTCGTGTAATAGGAAATCGACTCCGCAAGACACTGCAAAATATTGCAAGCCTCCGGTGGAGCAATAGCGGGAGATTACTTCTTTAGCTAAAAGTTACATCAAAGATATTCAGCCACTTATCGTTAGATTACGATTCCTGGTGGAAATCATAATTATACTCAATCCAATCCATTATATAGTCAAGACGTTTCTTGTTCTGTTTCTTCGTTTTATCAACACTTATTCCATATGGTACCTTAATCATTTTGTCATTCCTGAAACATCCATTACTGCCACACCTTTTGAACATAAGATAATCCAGACTACCGTCTAATTTATATAACCTAATTGCCGTATTATAAAAGGCTTTATATTCTTCAAGTCTACAATCATATTTATTGCCATTACATTCCAGTTCTCCATAATAGGGCGACCTATAGCTATGACAACCATCTGATATACCTTCATGTTGTAGCCAGTTTGTTCTTGGAAGATTTTCAATAAGTAAATCGTGATTCAAAGAAAAGATGTCAACGACATAGTCTATCGAAAGTTTATCAAGATACTTCACTAAGTTTTCGTATCTCGAAAATTTATCAGACGCAATCTCACGCTCAAATTTTTCTGTTTTTCTTCCTTTCCTTAGTTCATGTTCTATCATCTGAGTATAAATAGTTTTCATATTAGAAACCAACCGATGGTAGTCAGAGAACATATAAAGAAATGGTTTTGCGAGTTTCTCATATGAGGAGTCATATATTCCTTCATTACTTATAAAATCAAAGAACTGTTCATAATCAAACTCATGGTTTTTATTATACTCCTTCATTGCTTCTGAACAGAACATCAAACAACTCTCATATAGACTGCCAGTTTGATATTTTTCCCATCAACTGAAATTGCAAGTTTCCCTGTAAAGTCAACAGTAATAGGCTCATTATTAATATTGAGCACAAAATCATTCAATTGCTTTCCTGTTGGCATTCCACAAGGTACAGAAAATCTGGAACCAATAAGAAAGACAACATGTTTTCTTTCACCATAGGGAATCTTATAAGGAACCATGTCTCCCAAATCTATATTTTTATGTCCTTGTTTCATAATTTCGTTATTATTTACTACATAATAAAATTCACTAAAAAGCATCTCTTAAATACTCTACCTCCTCACGCAACTTCAGTGAATAATACAATCGGGATAAGACGGAGCAACGACTCAACTTTATGAGCGTAAACACCCGATTTTATATCATTCATATTATACTTATTGATGTATTTTCCGGTAGGCTGATTATAAGTTCATAATGATTTCGAGCATTTTTGCCTGATGTCGAACCATATCATCAACATTCCATTCTAATCCAAATGGACGTTTTAAGGTATCGTCTTTAATACCAGCATCGTAATTATCTTGGCATATTTGTAACATGATTCTGAATTTTAATGAAGCAACGCTTACTTGGTTGGACTTTGTATCAAGATAGCGATTCTTTTTATCAATAGGATTCCAGTTGGAGCCAGAACTATTTGCATCAGAACCTATCATAGCCAAATTACCAAAGTAATTTATATCTTGCAAGTTAATTAGCATATTATCCCCAGCCTTGGCTTGTGGATAATAATGCTCCAAACTTTTTCGTGTTCGAGAGAAATAGAAATTTTTAAAAGGTTCCAACTCAAAGTCACTACAACCTAATGCTCTAAAAAACTTTATTCTATTACGAGAACCTTTCTTTTCTTTGTTACCTCGAAGTTCTTCCGCATATTTCTTCCAAAGCTTATAATCTGTATAGTTAAAAACATACAGAGGTATATTGCATGATCCAGTAGGATAAACACTATTGAAATCTCGATTCACTCCTTCTAATTCGATGTTCAATTCATAACAATTAAGAATAGTTTCGTCAAAACTATTAGGCTTAGGCTGATTTATTTCGTTGAGTTTACCCGTATCAAGATATACATCAAAGAAATACTTATCAGCTAGTTTTCTTAAAAAATCCACATAATCATTTAGATCACAATCCTCAAACAAGTGATATAAACAATAGAACAGATAGTTTTTTCTTTGCTTAGGCGTGAAAGCAACTTCAAACATAGACAGTAATTGAATTGCTTCATTTTGTTGTACTTTATTACCATCATACAAATCCTTAAGATAGGCAGCCTTATTACCCTTCTTATAATAATATTGCAATTTCCATGGATTTTCAATGGCTCTATCTTCACCATTTGCATGGTGTATAACATAGTTATCGAGAAAATATTTAGCCAAAAGGAGATTGTAGGCGAAGTCCTTAACGAACTTTGGAGTAAGATTTACCTTCTCGAACTCCTTAATTAGTTCTTTATCGTCAAGTGTAAAACTCAAAGGATTAAAATCATCTTTACTCAGCAACCTTGTAATTTTCAGTACAATCAATAAGAAATTCGGAAAGTCAATAATTGGCTGGAAATTATCATTCTTGTCTACTTCATCATCTTTATCTATCGTTTTTATAGACGAATTTAAAAGTTCTGAAATAGTTTTCATTCCTAATGACGAAAATAAGCCTTCATTAGAACTTGGAAACTCGTCGAAAGACTCTATAACAAAATCTTCCATAGTCTTACCAAAGACAGTTGTCATCTCTGGAAGTTTCTGCTGAATGTAGAAACTCATGTCGCTACAAGCCTCCCATATACGACTAAACTTCTCCATAGCGTCCTCATCACCTATCAACTGTTCGCTGAGTTTAGCTTTTACTATCTCATGCTTTTCTAACTGCTCACCACGAGAATTCATAACCTCAAAATAGTGATTTAAATCCACATCTTTTGGCACACGATAATGGATAATATGCACTTTGTTCAAAAAAAAATCCTTGAATGCATCTATGTCAGCCTTCTTTTCGCCAACAATGTCTTTAATTGCTTCCTTTGCATAATTGAATCCATCGACAATACCCTTATCTTTTTCTTCACCAAACTTAGGCATCTTTTCTATTGTCATAGCTGAAACCTTTCTTGCAGAATAAGTAAGACTATTTGCAATAGTTCCTATGCCCAAAGCCTTCAAGATGATGTAGATTGTTGTAAGTCGTTGCTGACCATCGATAACCTCAAAAATATTTTCATCTCTTTTGTATGTGACAAGAGTGCCAATATAGTAAACGGACTTCTCCAACGAATCATGTACATCCTTTATTAAGGCGTATATCTCTTCACACCCCCAAGCATAATTACGCTGATAGATAGGTATCTTGTATAATATAGATACCCCGCTGTTTGAGAAATATATGTCATTAATCGAACATTCTTCAAGAATATTTTTCAAATATTTCATTGTAATCAATTTTTATAAAAACCGTTTATATGGAAAAAATACAGATAGTTTTCATACACGCCATCTATCTCATCCTTTAGATTCTTTAATGTATCTCCTTTACCACTATACTCATAGCATTCCTGCGCCCAACCATCTTTAATATCATCATTCGAAAGAGGATTGACTTTGTCAGCCAAAGCACTCAATAATGAAGATGAAGTATCTTGCTTGGCAATCAATTTATACATATTGAATGCATTGATTTTATCACTCAACCCCATAATATAATTCTGTGCAGAAAGCCAACCAAGATTAGTGTATTGGGCTCTTAATGAATAAGCCCAAATGAATGCGTATACAACAAATTGTTCAAATAGTTCCATGTCTTCTTTTGTAGGATATGTTTCTGGGCAGAATCTATCAACGTAAAGCAGAACCGAAGTATCAAACAAAAGGCGTGCTATACCATTACCTATTCCTTTTTTTAAATGTCTATCCAATGTTTTAACTATAATGTTGTCATTAATATAGAAGCCCTCATATTTGTTGTTGTTCTGAATATCCTTTAGTATATTATAATAGTGCTTTGTATATTCAAAAAACGGTTTACCAGCAATTATTGGAGTATCTAATTGGAACGCATTTACATTTCGAGTACCAGAGACAAAAGGCATAGCAGAAGAGTTGACCATATCTGCATAACAATAGGCACTCTTGTAGAATTGGGCATAAGGTGTTCTTGAAAAACGCGTAATGCCTTTGAACATATGGATGTTGTGTTCATTTAAAACATTTGCCTTATTGCCACTTACCCATTCTTTGATACGATATAGGTAATTACCAAAGAAATCTGCTAAACCACTTTGTGAAACCTGTTCCCAATCCTTTACTATCTTTTCTGTTTCATCCTCACTAATGGTATTCATTTCGCGAAGATGGTATGCTTTCAACAAATCATGAGGATAAAGAGCTTTACCTCGTGCATTTTGAGAATCAAAGAACTGGAATGCTTCCGACACATCGGGAGTTATTACAACAATCAATTCACACATATTCTCAATATAGTCCCTAAGACGCTCCATCTCTCTTTGGTGTTCAGTAGCCGAGTCGCTGTCTTGCAACTTTAATCCGACCCTACGGTTAAGTGCATTATAGTTGTTAGCAATATTATGGTTATTGTGCACATTATTATATATTTTCTGCTGCAAGAACTCAATGCCATCTTCGCCTAATGCAGTCAAAAGTAATGAGAAAGTTATGGTACGTTGCAGACCATCAACAATATCATATTGTTCCTTATCCTTTGCTTTGTGAAGGATAAGTGTACCCACCCTGTATCTTTCTTTGTTGCTATTCTTCGCTTCAATAATGTCATCAAGCAATTGTATGGCATTACGAGCCGTCCACTTGTATGGACGCTGATAAATAGGCACACATAGACTTACATCATTAATTGGCTCTCCACTATTAGTAATAGTAATGGTTTTGCGAAGGAGCAAATCACCTATAGTAGTTATTGATAATGTTAGATTATTATTCATATTCTGCAAGTTCCTTTGAAATTGTCATATTATACTTATTGATATACTTTCCCGTTGGCGTGATCATAAACCTAGATGTACCAAGATTAATATTATCCAGTTTTAATGCCCTATACCAGGAATGACCTGCTTTTTCAGCCATATAAAGAAAAAGACGTTTCACTTTCTGAGACGTGCAGGCCTCCAACAATGTCTGAAACAAATTGGAACGAAGGGTTGTCATACTTTCAATGATATAATAAATGTCGAGCAAAGAAGATGAAGAATCAGGTAGGTTCAAGCACTCCAATATAGCTCGCTCTGGAGATGACACAAGAAAATTGCACTGATTGATAGTCATCGTTTCTACACCCAAAAGTTCATCGCCAAGAAAAGAGGTAGTCATGTATTTTATATTCATATCCCACTCCTCTTTTAGCAACCACGAAGGCAACTTATTGCTTTTGTCAGTAAAGAGAAAAGCCACAGGTTTTCCTATAAATAGGTAATGGGAGTACCCTCGGAGCTCCAAAGCTGTATATGCACCTACAACACAACTCTTACCAAGTTGTGTGTTATATGATGAAACAGTAGTCAATAGACTTGGTTCTGTTCCATGTAGCTTATAAACCCCTTTCGAAATACGGTCAAGCCATCCACTTTTCATATAAGCATACTGACCACGTGCATCCAATCCCTGACTTGAAAGCCATGAACCGAACAAAACTGAATCTCGTGGGATAAACTTTAATATTTGCTGCATTTTTGTAGCCATCTTCGTTTATTTTATGAATTTCAGCCTAAATTTATAGCAAAATTACTCTTTTAATTTTGTCCACCCAAACATTTTCCTCAAATATTGGTGAAATTTTTATAGAAATTTATCCACCAATTCATATATTTAGCGAATTCAGACACAAAAAGTATGCATGTAACTACATATAATGAGACGTTTGTCATCCAAAAGAGAAAAATGAGAAACTCAGTCTAAAGAAGTTCTTGCCACTCTCATTGGAAATATCGAGTGCATGGCTTGCGGTCAAACCGATTTATATAAACCGCTCCGTTCCAATATAGATAATCCTTTAAGGTAGCCGGAACTACGCCATCTGGCATGGAATATCGGTGAACGATTGGGAGTGCCCTTGGCGAAAAGAGTTGTTTTTATTAAGGAATCATTCCCATACGAACTTGCAAACGCAACCCTTGAATATCTTAAACTCAATTTACGGGATAATGTCTCAAGCCAGATTCCCATTGATGTGCCCGATAAAGGCGATTATCGTTTCCATTTAGATGCAGATAATGATGACTCGTAATAAAAAAAGTATGCAGACGAAATAATTAATCCGGTCTGTATTGTTCTGCAAAGTTTCATTGAGTTGGTTCGCAGCATGTTAAACGATTAAAATAGTTATAATATGGAAAAAGACCAACTGACATTCAACGACCTGCCTACTGTGGTAGGCGAACTATGCGACAGAATCGCAAGTATGGAAAACCTGCTTACGGAGAAACTTTCCAAGCAGTACGAAACCAAAGAGAACACGCACGTTCCCATGACCGTACAGGAGGCTTGCAACTATCTTAAAATGCCGTTGTAGACCTTTTATTACAAGGTCAAGAAGGACGATATTCCGGTTATAAAACAAGGAAAGCATCTCTACATCTATCGTGACGAACTGGATAGATGGCTGGAATCTTCCCGGAAGAATCCGGCTCCGCAAAGTTTCGAAGACGAGAATGAATCCTTGCTCGCCTCCCATCGCCGTAAACCGAACCCTAAAAACTGGTAGCGATGGAAAAGACGAACACTATTATTCTTTCTCCGGAAGAATTGGCCGCTTATATGGCGGAGTCAACAATAAGCGTAACAAGTACATACGAACACTCCCCGGTGGTTCTGATGGTGGACGATACTGTTATCGGAACATTGGGAAACTTCAGTGCTTCCATCGGGAAAGCCCAAAGCAAGAAAACTTTCAACGTTTCAGCCATTGTCGCATCGGCATTGAGTGGCAGCACCGTTCTTCATTATCGGTCTACATTTCCCGAAAACAAGCGGAAGATTCTATACATAGACACAGAGCAGAGGCGGTATCATTGCCAGTTGGTATTGAAACGCACCTTACGTTTGGCCGACTTGCCGGAATACAAGAATCCGGATAATCTAATTATGCTGGCTCTGCACAAGTTTTCCCCTAAATTACGTCTAGCGATAGTTGAACAGGCCATTGGCACAATACCGGATTTGAGATTGGTCATCATAGATGGCATTCGTAATTTCCTTTACGACACCAACTCCTCCAGCGAATCCACCGACATCATCTCCAAATTCATGCAGTGGACGGATGACAGGCAAATCCATATCCATACCGTCTTGCATCAGAACAAGAATGATGAACATGCCCGTGGTCACATCGGCACGGAACTCAACAATAAAGCGGAAACCATCATGCAGGTCGAAGTGGACAAAGAAGACAAAACTGTAAGCGTGGTCGAAGCCGTCCATATCCGTGACCGTGAGTTTGAGCCTTTCGCCTTCCGCATAAACGAGGAAGTCATGCCCGAACCGGTAGAGTCCTATCTGCCCAAAGAGAAGAAGACCGGACGACCAACCAAAGGACCGTTCGATCCGGACAAGGAGATTCCAAAGAATGTACATCGTCCAGCATTGGATACCGTTTTTGCCAATGGCAACATCAGCAATTACGATGATTATATAGAACGCTTGAAAGAGGGTTACGGATTGCAGGGTATAAAACTCAGTTATAACAAGGCAGTAAAGGTCGCAACATTGCTAAGCGACAAACAAATGGTTATAAAAGAAGGGAAAGATTATGCCTTCAATCCAGAATACCATTATTGAGTTCAACTTTACTTTATTGTCGGGGCGTATATATAAAAATAAAGCAAAGTCGGCAGGAAGACATCATGTGAGATATTCATATTCTCCCCTCTTTTAGAGGCTCATATCATCCTATGTTTCCTATCTGAGTGCCAGTTCACTATACGCATCCTATATAGTGTGTCGGGAAACATCAACAGGTAACTGTTGCGAGATATGCCAAGGTATAACCTCACTGCGTTACGGTTGTACATTGGCACTCTCACCTGCTCAGTTCCCTCGCCGGTGCGGTACTCGCAAGCTCGCACCTATTCAACCATTATAAAACGATTCAAATGAAAGAAGATATTGAAAATACATCGGATTCCTTGAAAGAAACCAGAAACGTCTTCATCGGAGCAAAAGTCACTCCTACTCAGAAGGAGCATATAAAATCACTGGCCGGACAATGCGGCATGACTGTAAGTGACTACATATTATCACGTGCGTATAACTTCAAGCCAAAAGCAAGGCTCACGAAAGAAGAAGCAGCACTGTTGCAGAATCTGGACGATTGTCGATCAGACCTCGTAAAATACATCTCCGCCCTACACGGAATGTCCACAAAGCAACGCATGGTAATGTTCAATTAGATTCCGTTCATGGTCGGCTGGCTTAAGGAACTTGGCAATGTGGCCGAAAATATCTGCCAGCTCCTGAATGCTGTAAAAGAGAAGAACAAAATTCCGTCCAACCCTAAATCCGAAGAAGAATGATTGCGAAAGCCAAAGCCATATCGCACGGCATAAACGACCTCCGTTACATTACCGGCGAATCACAGCATAAGAAGCATCCGGAGAAAATCTATCGGGTATTGGACAATCTGTTGTCCTCAGAACCGGACGCTATGGGGATATTGAACTCCATGCAGTTGACCCTATCCCAATATCGGTCTATAAAGAATTCTGTAATCAGAATCGAGTTGAGCCCATCGCCCGAACATACCCAATTCTATGACATCGAAGATTGGCAAAAACTTTGGCAGGAATTCGCCGAGGAGTTCGACAAACAAGTGATTATCGGCAAGAACGGAAAAGTCCGTTCCTGTCCGACCAATTTGGCGGGCAGCAAATACTCAGTTTGGTTGCATACGGAATCCAAAGGCGAAGTCCCTCACCTCCATGCTGCGATTTGCCGTTTGGATGAAGATGGCAATATCAACAACGACCATAACATTCATCTTCGTGCACAACGTGCAGCCGAGCGAGTGGCAAAGAAACGAGGCTGGACAACTGCAGCGCAAATCCGAAATTGGAACATTCCACAAGTGAACTGGGACTGTATGGAGGTGTTGAAAGCAATGCCATCATGGTCATGGGATGAATACAAGAGTGCTCTTATACGGAAAGGTTATACCGTCCATGAAAGAGAGGACAAGAAGGGTATTCTTCGTGGATATGCACTCGTGCATGGGAATACCAAATACAAGGCTTCCGAATTGGGAGTCGGCAGGAACCTAATGGTCTCGAAACTTCCTGCGACATGGGAGAAACTGTACCATCAGCCAGCAATTGCCATTAGAAACAATACACCCTTAGAGGTTCAACAAATAGCAGAACATAAGGCTGCACCTATTGACTACACCCAATATCGCCCAGACCATTCGGATATGATTCCCTACACCCTTACCCATAAAGATAAGGAACACAAGTTCTATATTCCGGAAAAAGTGCTTGACTGTTTCAACGACGAATTTAATTACAGGTTCGTTTCCAACTCGCATGAACTGGCTGATATGGCCGTGGCTATTTTTGTCGGACTGCTTGATACGCCGAATGTAGCAACCGGCGGAGGTGGCGGAGGTTCGCAAAGCGAGCTTCCATGGAGAGATAAAGACGAAGACGATTTGCAATGGGCTCGCAGATGCGCTCGTGCTGCCAGTCGTTCGTTAGGAAAGAAAACGATAATAGGATTAAAACGATAAGCGCATGAAGAAGAAATTTGATTTTTCCGCAGAAATGGCAGAAGCGGAATCCATAAAGTCCAATCCTAAGAATGAATATCAGGAGGAAGAAAATCGCCTACTCGATATCAATGCACAAGAACTTGTCAAGCTGAATGACAACGTGTTCAAGTTGAGAACGGATGTTAAAAATCTGTCCGACTCTATACGAGAGTGTAAACCTATCATTTCTGAAGAAATGCAGAAAATGGCAGTAGAATTTGGCGCAAGGCTTCTATGTGATTTTCTCAGTCAGATTGAAAGCAAATGCAAGGAAGCCGAGCGGAGAATAAAGAAAGCCGACAATGCCATCCATATTCCGGCTACCACATTTTATATCACCATTATAATACTGGTAGCCCTATCTTCTTTTTTCGTCAGCATGATAGTGGCCAATGCAGAAATATTGCATTCAGCGTTGATATGGAAAGCAGTCGTTATCTATATTCTTATTGCAATTTTGGGGATTGCCATGGCTATAATCGTACCGAAGATTTTGGATAAATGGACGTAATTGAAAGTTTACGAATCTTTAGAAAGCAACTATCATTGGCATTTGTTTGGTCGTATCATAGGCTATAACAATCCTGTAACCGCCGTAATTGTTACGGTGGTTACGGAATTGTTGTATAGTTCTGCGATTTGACATTTGAACTAAAAGTGCATACAAGCTATACTTCAATCAACATAGCTATTTTCTTTGAACTTGTCGGGTACATGTCGGGCATCTTCTACGTTTTATTTAACAATGACTGAGCTTAGTGCATTTTCACTTGGACTTGCTAACTTAGACCGTTTTTCTCCAAATGATCGCACAGAAGTTACATACCAGTAAAATGCTATTTGCCAAGCGACTTGAACATCTTGGCGATACAACGTTTCTTTTGTTCCATATTTGGATGGACATAAAGATTGAGCGTGGTACTGATATTTGAGTGTCCCAGCAATACACTGACTGTTTTATAGTCACAATTGCTTTCTATACAGCGAGTCGCAAAGCTATGCCTAAGCCCATGAAATTTCAATTTGGGGATACCAAGGTGCTCCATCAACCGTTTGTAATAATTGCGATATGTTCGTGGTTCTGTGGGCAATGGTTCATTGGTGAGTATGTAGTAATCCGCATTTACCACTTTTTTCAGCGGTTTCACCAATGCAAGCAACTCCTTGCTCATAGGAATTTCACGGCAGGAGTTCTTTGTTTTAGGCGTATTGATAACCAGCTCAGTATGTTTCATTTCACCTTCGATAATATAAATACGCTCTATGGTACGCTGAACGCTGATAGTTCCGCTATCCACATCAATGTCACTCCAGCGTAAAGCACAAACTTCACCAATACGAAGTCCGGTGCTTAGGCTTATATAGATGCCTAAATTACGGAATGTGAAATTTTGACGAATGTAGTCCAATATTTTCTTGTGATGGGCTACAGTCAACACCTCCAGCTCCTTGTTCTTTTCTGTTGTAGGATATTTTATGTCCCATTCTGAATAATTCATCCATTCGTGTTTTACTCCGAACTTCATCACCATTTTGAGCACAATAAGAATGTCCTTTACCGATTTTACACTCATACCACCATTGAGTTTTTGTAGTACAAAATCTTGTACCGCTTTCTCGCTTAACGCATCACTTTCACCAAAATATGGTAAAAGATGGTTTTCCAGAATCAACATATAAGCTGCAAATGTTGATTGCTTCACATACGGACGCTTGTCTTCTCGCCAAGCCATCGCAATTTCTCTAATTGATTTCTTTGTCATAATTGCTTTTTTAGGGGTTTCCTATAATTAGAGAAATATAATGGGCAATGTTCCAAATCTGAGATTCCCGGAGTTCTGTGGGGAGTGGGAAACGATAAAAGTTTCAGAGCTTTTAGATTTCTACTCAACCAACTCTCTGTCATGGGAACAATTAGATTATAGTAACGGTAAAATCAAGAATTTGCATTACGGTTTAATTCATAAAGGAGTACCTACCATGGTAGATGTTGCTTGTGATTCTCTTCCTTACATCAAAGAGGAATCTATGCTCAAATCATTTACCCTATTCAAAGAAGGAGATGTAGCATTTGCTGATGCGTCTGAAGATACAAACGATGTAGCTAAAGCCATAGAAGTTGTTAATTGTGATAACCAACAAATCGTTTCTGGCTTACACACAATACATGGACGTGATAATTCTAATCGGACTGTTATTGGTTATAAAGGTTATGCTTTTGCTTCTGATTCATTCCACAAGCAGATTAGAAGAATTGCTCAAGGTACAAAGGTTTTTTCTATCAGTGTTCGCAATTTTGATGAAGCATATATCGGAATCCCTTCAAAAGAAGAACAAACCCAAATTGCAAAACTGTTAATAACCATAGACAAGCGCATTGCTACCCAAAACAAAATCATTGAGGATTTGAAAAAACTAAAGTCCGCAATAACAGATTTACTCTTTCATTCAATAGCAGATGCTCATACCATACGTTTAGGCAAAATTGCACATATTACGAATGGTGCTGGTGACGTGCAAGATGCTAATACAGAACATCAAGAAGATTGGTATCCTTTCTTTGACCGTTCAGAAGAATTAAAATGGTTTCCAACTTATTCGTTTGACAAAGAAGCTGTTATTTATGCTGGCGAAGGACAAAGTTTTTATCCTCGATATTATAATGGGAAATTTGCTTTACACCAAAGGTGTTACGCCATAACGGATTTCGCTTCATGTATTATACCAAAGTATTGTTACCATTTTATGAATACATTAAATTCTTATTTTGTTAGAAATTCAGTTGGTTCTACTGTACCATCTTTGAGAATGGATATATTTCAAAAGGTAGAAATTAGACTACCTCCTATACCAAAGCAACAGCATATATGTAAAATTATTGATGCTTTTTATACTAAACTTGAAGTCGAACAAAGGGGCATTTCTATTTTACAAGAATTGAAGCAATTTTTGCTCTCGCAGATGTTCATATAAACATTTGCGAGAGCAGGTATCTTCGTTGCTGCTGATATTTAGAAAATATGCTATCCACTAATGAAAGATTGTTTTCGATTTTTGAAATGTACTTACTGATATTCTTTTGTTGCTCAATACTTGGCAAATGAATTTCTATATTGCACAACTCCTCAAGCGAACACTGCCTTCCAGGCGTTTATACATTTCATGTTTGAATGTTTGTGATGCAAAATAGTACTTTAGATAACTGGGTAATAATTCTGATTTTGTAGTAAAGCAAACATACATGGGACTAACAATACCATTACCGTCCATTTCGTACAATGCTATTGAGCCAACATTTATACGAGCAGGATTGTATGCAAACATACCTTTCTTCACAACCTTATAATTTGAGGTATCATCGCTTGCTACTTCTCTGTCCTCAAATTGGTTTGATTGAGCTATAAATCCGTATTTGTTACTAACCGAAAGAACTTGCAAATCAGAGCCACTGCGATTTCTATCAGAACATTGTTTGAGTAATTCGGACAGTGGAATCATATTTGTTTGTGAAGAATAGCACCGATGAATAATTGCGGACATTACTGTACAGCAATCCTTAATTAAAGGGCTTGCAGTTGCGCTAACGACCAAAGAAAAGGCTAACATTGCAATTTCTCAGTGTTTAGAGTGTCATAGCTCAACACTTCAAGAGAGCGAGGTTTTGTCTAGTGGACTATGCAAAGTGTTTGGTGCAAATGGATTGGTTGGTTATAAAGATGTGCCACAAATGAACGGTGATGCGATACTGGTAATCAAGGATGGTTCGGGTGTTGGTACAGTTTCCTATGCACAGGGCAAATTTTCGGTAATTGGCACACTCAACTATCTTACTGTCATAGGCAACAATGATTTGCGGTATCTGTACTTTGCGCTGTCAGTGTTCAACTTTCAACCGTACAAAACTGGTATGGCGATACCACATATCTACTTCAAAGATTATGGTAAAGCGAAAATATATTGTCCTTCACTTGCTGAACAAAAGCGTGTCGCAAACGTGCTTGACAAATTGGAGAGCAAACTTTTTGTTGAGCAAGAACTTCTTGCGTCATTCAATCAACAAAAACTGTATTTGTTGGGGAAGATGTTTATATGAACATCTTCCTTAATAGATATTGTTTCTGTATTTGATATTTCTGTAATAGTTGCCTTTCAACATCCTCTTTAAGCGATAACACTGAAAGAAAATGACTAATTTCTTTTTGCCTATCTAAATCTGGTATTGGGCATTTTATGTGATTTATATCCTTTAGGTAGGCTGTTTTCATCGTACCTTCAGTTACAACACGTTCAACTTCTTTTTGAAAATATGAAGATTGCATAAAGTAATAAAGAAATTCAACATCAATATTTGTATTAGGGACAATACCTAAAATTCCTTGTTTGGTACAGACTGGATATTTGTTTATAGAAATAGCACCGATTGTTGCTCCATTAGAGTATATAATGGAGTGCGTAGGAATCAGCCATGCTGAAGATTTTTTGAGTCCTAACTCTGTAATATAGTCTTTGTTAGCCGATAAATATTTATTTCTCAAATCGTCTATTTTTATGAAAGGAATGCTGCCGTTATCATAAAATTCTGTATTTGACGTAGTGGGTGTTCCACCCTCACCTGCTTTACTATATAATGTTTCAAATGCCACTAACTGCCCACATTTCAGAGTTATTATATCATCTATAAGCCCTTTAATTAAGGATTGCAGTTTCTCAATGATTTTGTTTTGGGTAGCGATGCGAGCATCCACACATTGCAAGAGTTTTCCAATCTTTTCTTGCTCTGACAATCTTGGTATATCAAGAGATACCTTACTTAATCCATCTTGTCCAATATTGAAATGCTGTGCTCCTGCTCCTTTCACAATGATTCTTTTCCGTGCAGTAGGTGAAGCCAAAAGGTAGCGAAAGAATAAAGGATTATAGTTGCCCTTACTCTTTCCACGGATTACGAAGCCACCAAATATTGCAGGCTTGCTATCCAAATAAACATTTGCCCGACCAACATCCTCCAAAGTTTCTGAACTGCGTTGAAAAAGGATGTCGCCATAATCAACTCCATATGTTTCAATATCTCCATCTTGAAGTTCTACAGATGCACGAATATTATCATAGCAAATATATTGGTTATTAAGAATATCCATAACAGATATGAACTTCGTTCCACGTCCGAAACGCTTAGCGTCAGGATTCAAACCATTTTTGAAATTCATAAAATCGGTGAGCGGTTGACTGCTCCACTCCCCACTAAACTCCGGGAATCTCAGATTTGGAACATTGAGGATTTTATTTTCGTTATTATTTGCCATAATCATTATTCTTTATCAGGGTTAATATCAAACGGCAACAATTTGTCGCCATTATTAAACCGGTCGAAATCAGAGATAAAAGAACGGTCTTGAATCACTTTATATTTCTCGTACTCGCCATACGCCTTCTCTCGTGCTGCTTCTTGTGAAACTTTACCGGCAGTATCTTGTGCCTTATAATCCATAGTGCCAAGAAACTGTTCAAGACGTTGCTTCCAATCTTCCATCGTTGTTATAATGTGACGTTGGGCACGAAGCTCTGCAAATTCAAGGAATGCGTTAGTTACGCCGTTAAGTTCGGAAATCTCTTTGTCTGACAAATAGTTCTTTGCCACAATCGTATCGGACTTCTGGACTCTACCATCGGGAGCTTTCTTCCAAGTGGCCAATCCCATATGGGGCATTTCAGAGTCGGCACGTTCATACACTATTTCAGCAGCGGTACGATTAGTCACAGCCAAATGCATCATATTTTGCACCATTTTGAAGAACAATTTAGTACAATCCGATTTCGGGTCGTAATCAGCACTGCATTCCGCATAGATGTCTGTTATCTTCTGGTAGTATCTGCGTTCCGATGTGCGTATCTCACGAATACGCTCCAGCAAATCATCAAAATAATCTTTGCCAAAATGCTTTCCCTGTTTTAGTCTTTCATCATCAAGAGCATACCCTTTAATGACAAATTCCTTCAAAACAGACGTAGCCCAAATACGAAACTGAGTGGCTTGATAGCTATTGACACGATAACCTACCGCTATGATAGCATCCAAATTATAGAACAACGGTGTACGCTCCACGTCTCGTTCTCCCTCGGATTGAACTATCCCAATTTTTCGGATAGTTGCCTCTTTGGTAAGTTCACCGGATTCATAAATCTGTCCAAGATGATAGTTGATGGTTCGTACATCCACCCCAAACAAGTCCGCCATGCGCTTTTGCGACATCCAGAATGTTTCACTATTGAATATTACCTCTACTCGAACTTCTCCTTGTGCGGTTTTATACAGTAACAGATTGGAACTATATGAGTTAAGCACCAATTCGTTAGTAGATATGGTTTGAGAAAAGTAATCTCTTGCCTGTTGTACCAATACTTTTTTTGCATCAGCATTTTCAGCAATAATCATACACGCCATACGTGACAAGCGGAAGATACTGACTTTACGGAACGAGCCACTGCCTATCTTCACCATATCAACCGCTTGGTTGAAATGCTCATCAATATTCATTCCTTTTATGCCTGCGACTTTGATTGCTTTGTCTATGACTTTTTGGAATTTCCAATAAGCCGAATAACCCATAGCAGCGCATAGGTCACGTGAACTCCAATATTCATTTTCGCTCTCATCGTGACGGCGGATATTGTCGAATGAAGGACGCATTTCCGGGATGTTATCTATCTCTGCCATAACACTATTATTCAACCAGTCCCAATTCTTTAAGATATACTTCAATCTCCTTATCTAGTTCGGCACGTTTGGCTTCCAACTCCTTGATTTCTGCCATTACAGCTTTAATGTCAATAGGTTCTTCCTCTTCAAAAGTATCGACATAACGAGGAATATTCAGATTATAGTCGTTATCGGCAACCTCCTGTAAAGTGGCAAGATGGCTGTACTTTTCTATTTCTTTTCGCTCGCGATAGGTATCAACAATCTTGTCAATATGCTCTTTACGCAGTTTGTTTTGTGTCTTGACTTTCTCAAACTCCTTGCTCGCATCTATGAACAGAATATTATCATCTTCCTTACGGCATTTCTTCATCACAAGAATACAGGTCGGAATACTTGTACCATAGAATATATTAGCCGGCAAACCGATAATGGCATCGATATAGTTTTTCTTCTCTATCAGGAAACGGCGTATTACCCCTTCTGCATTACCACGGAACAAAACACCGTGTGGAGCGACACAAGCCATCGCCCCACCTTCGTTCAAGTGATAAATCATGTGTAGGATAAAAGCATAATCTGCTGTCTTCTTTGGCGCAAGTCGCCCTGCTTTGCTGAAACGGTCATCGGTATTAAATTTGTCGGCAGCACTCCATTCGGCAGAGAATGGAGGATTTGCGACTACCGCATCAAACTGAGTGTCGCCAAAGACATCCCATTCAAGCGTATCGCCGTTTTCAATCTTGAAATTGCTGAATCTGATACCGTGAAGCAACATATTCATTCTGGCGAGGTTGTAGGTCGTCGGATTCTTTTCCTGTCCGTAAATA
Organism: Bacteroides fluxus YIT 12057; assembly: GCF_000195635.1. Lineage (GTDB taxonomy): Bacteria > Bacteroidota > Bacteroidia > Bacteroidales > Bacteroidaceae > Bacteroides > Bacteroides fluxus. Next base: position 39,152 of record NZ_GL882646.1, read on the forward strand.
TCAACCGCATTTCCAATACTTGCAGCACGAAGAAGCAATGAGCCACTACCACAAGTAGGGTCATATACATTGCGCAAACGCTGGTGTCCAATGGAAACAATCTCTGCCAAAATACGGCTAACTTCCTGCGGAGTATAGAATTCCCCGGCTTTTTTCCCGGCTCCTGCCGCAAACTGCGAAATCATATATTCGTAAGCATCACCCAAGATGTCAATTTCCTGTGATGCCTCTACGCTAAAGTCTATATCGTCCAATGCAAGAAGCACATTGCTGACGAGTGTATTTTTATCATTGGCTGTTTTACCCAATTTAGGTGAAGCCAAGTCTATATCTGAAAACAATCCTCCGAAATCCTCTTCGCTGTCCTGTCCAAGAGTGCTGTCTTCGATACGCTTCAATGAACGTTCAAGTATAGGTAAAATGTTCTCTTTCCACTTGATGGCCTCTATTACGGACGAAAACAAGAATTTCGGTTCAATGAAGTAACCTATATTTTCCAAGCATTGATTCTTTACTTCCTCTTGTAACTCGACTACATCGGTATCATCCATTTCCCACAATTCCTTAAAGGTTATTTCATCATCCACCAAGGCATTGTTGGCATACTTTTCTATTTTCTCAGATAAGTATTTATAGAAAATAAAACCCAATGTGAAATACATAAAGTCGCTTGCCGACATATTGCCACGCAAACGATTTGCGACCTCCCAAAGCTGGTCACGGAGTTTCTGTTGCAGTTCTTCGCTCATATTTATTATAATTCTTTAATTACAAAACCAAATTTATTCGCAAACTCTAAAATACGACCTATATTATTCTTACCATGCTGTGATGATACAACAAACCTGACACCATCATTAGACATAAGAATATCTTTTTCAAACCATCTTTTATGCGTATCTGACGTTTTAAGTTTCCAATTTCCGACTTCTTCAACGGTTTTAACTAAGTGTTTAGGCAACAAATTAATTAGCTCTTTATAATCAACAGAGGTAGACTCGATAAAAAGTCGAACTACTTCTAATGCTAATCTACCTTTCCCATAAGAACCAACTCCATTAAGTGAATATTTTGTATAGTCTTTTCTGCTATTAGTACATTTTCTTGGCAATTCATTTTGAACAGATTGAGATATAAAGTTATCGCTACGCAAAGGTTGATTATTCTCATATTCTGTTATTACGGCATCATCTATAGTTTGTGCTATTTCTTTAAAAATTTCCAATGCTTTTTGCGGAGCGACATTAAAAAATTCTCTGTTCTGACGAATACGAAAATCAGTCAAATTGTCGATTATCTTATGCACGAGTTTTTCCACCTCATTATATTTAACCGTTTTAATGGTTGCATGTATCTCAAAAGGCAACGGAACTGCCGTATTGTCAAGTTCCTTGGAACGTATATCAACAGGGCGTGCGCTTTTGCCAATCTTAACCCAATCCTCACGAAAACTTGGATTAGTCAAGATATACACATATCCGGGTTCATTTGTTTTTACCATATACGTATTTACTCCCAATTAAATGTTCTTATTATATTACGCAATCTCTCCATGATTCTCGTCAACGCCTTTCTTGTTTTTATAAGACCAAGATGTTTTTCTTTCAATGCCTTTTGTATGATTTCCGGCTGTTCCTTTTGCAAATAGTCATACTCCTTTATGTATAGATTCAGCACCTCGGTAGGAATTTGTTCATCATCCGACAAATCTTTTACAGCCTTATTGCGTTCAGATACAATATATTGATTCAAACGCTCTTCCAATTCACTTGTACCATCAGCCTTACTACGTCCGCTCATGAAGTTTTCCTTATCTTCATCAACATTTTTCCGAATAAAGCCATCAATGAGTTTGGCTTTGCCTCGCATCCCGGCATCCTTAATCATTGTGTCAATGATATGTTGCCTTTTCTCTGAATAATCATTGCTATATGGGTCAAGTTCTGCAATGAGTTCAAGAATGTAAGCCACATTGATAATGTCGCTATGTAGAAGTTCAAGACAGAAATCTATATCCTCTAATCCCTGACTGTTCCCATACGGAACAGGGTCTTCTGCAACTACAGATGGAATTACAGGCGGTTCTATAAACCCGACTGTAATGTCAAGATACTTACTCTTATAGTCGTTGAATTGCTGCTCAGTCATACCAAGATCTTCCGCATCCTCGCTATAATCTTCGTATATCTGGATTTCCGCATGTTTACGGATAATATCACGAAATGCCAGAACAAAATTTTTCTTGTCATTTTCGCTTTGCAGAAAATCTATACTGCTGGGTGTAGGATATTTTTTCAGGAACTCTGTTGCCAAGCATTTATATTCCTTTTTTACATCCTCAAACGGTGGACGTACTATATCTTCAGAATTATCAGAGTTGCTGAACAATTTAATAGACGTATCAACATTATTTTTCAAGTCACGGAAGCAAACGATTTTACCGAAACGTTTCTTCTCGTTCAATACTCGGTTGGTACGACTGAATGCTTGCAGCAAACCGTGATATTCCATATTCTTATCTACATAGAGCGTATTCAGTTTTTTACTGTCGAAACCGGTAAGGAACATACCCACGACAAGACAAAGGTCAAGCGGTTTCATATCCGCTTTCTTCTTTTTCATGCGCAGATTGATGTCATCATAGTAGGCACGGAAGTTTTCTGTAGTAAAGGCAGTGCCGAACATATTGTTATAATCGTCCATAATTGTTTGCAGTTCATCAGCCTCACCCACACCCTCTTTTGCATACTGCCCTGTACCCATGCCGGTCTGTTCATCATCCAGACTATTGTTGGCAGCGTAAGTAAACACAGCACCTATACGGATTTTCGGATTCAACGATTTGAATATCTTGTAATATCGTATGAGCATCGACACGGATTGCACAGCAAACAAGGCATCAAACTCTCCGTCGAATGTGGATTTGTTGAAATTGTTAAGGATAAACTTGGCGATTTCCTCCATACGAGCTTGATTGTCGTTGTCAACAACTTCGTTGCCGTGATAATACTCCACAAGGAATCCAAGCACGTTTTCATCGGCTATGGCATCCTTAATAAGATATTTATGAAGACAATTTCCGAATATCTCCTTAGTGGTATGCCCATCTACCGCATTTTCAGTAAAAATAGGTGTTCCCGTGAAGCCAAAGATTTGAGCATTGTCAAAGAACTTCATAATCTTCTTATGACTATCCCCAAAGTGGCTACGATGACACTCATCAAATATCATCACGATACGTGAGTGGCGAATAGTTTCAATCTTATTGCTATACCACGTCTTGCTGACTGCGGCATTGAGTTTCTGAATGGTAGTGATGATAATCTTAGAATTGCTTTGAAGTCGCTTCACAAGTTCATCCGTATTATCAGTACTATCCACAGCTCCCGGCTCAAACGCTTCATATTCCGATTGAGTCTGAGTATCAAGGTCATGTCGGTCAACAACAAACATAACCTTATCCACATCATCCAACTCTGACACAAGTTGGGCAGCCTTGAACGAAGTCAATGTCTTTCCGGCTCCTGTTGTATGCCATATATAGCCGTTATCGTTGGAGTTCTGCACACGATCTAGAATTTTCTCTACGGCATAGAACTGATAAGGACGAAGCACCATCAAACATTTGTCGCCCTCGTGCAGCACGATATATTTCCCTATTATTTTGCCAAGCGTACATTTTTCCAAGAAGAATACGGCAAACTTATCCAATTCATTAAACGGATGATTGGCTGCATCCGTCCAATTGAATGTAAACTTATAACCGCTATTAGGATTGTTGGCAAAATAGCGGGTATTGACACCATTTGATATAACAAACAATTGAATATAGTCGAACAATCCGTGGAACGAAGTCTTATGATAGCGTTGTATCTGATTATATGCCTGTTTGAGTTCTACTCCCCTGCGCTTTAACTCTATCTGAACCAATGGTAAACCATTGATAAGTATAGTCACATCATAGCGGCATTTTTTCCGTCCTTCAACAGTAATCTGATTCGAGACCTGAAACTCATTCTGACACCATTGGGTACGATTGAGAAATTCCACCCAAATCCGTTGTCCATTTACCATATCAAGCGGATAGAGGTCACGAAGTTTCTTGGCCTTTTCAAAGCGAGTTCCACCTTCAAGATAAATTAATATCTTCTCAAACTCTTCATCCGTAAATGAAGTACGACCAACTTCCGCCAGTTGTTTCTTGTTATGAATCTCCAACTGACGTTTGAAATTAACATAAAGATTATCTTCCTCGACAATCTGGACATACTCATAGTCCATTTGTCGGAGTGTGGCTATCAGTCCGGCTTCCAACGCCGCTTCGCTTTGTGTTGACATATTCTTGTCCTGCTATGGTGTTACTACTTATTTATTCTAGCTTGCAATATCTTGATGTCTAATGCATTTTCTATTTTGCATAAGGTTTCCAACGACAAATTTTCACGACCTTTCAACACTTTAGAAACATACTGCTGGGTACAATTCATTTTCTCAGCCAAAGCTCGTTGTGTCATACCAAGTTCCTCCATTCGGTTTGACATGATTGCTGCTATAGCCTGTGAATGGCAAATCCAATCCTCGCTCTTATTTTCCATTATATTCATTCCTTCTCCTAAAGCGTTGTCTATCTTGTCTTCAGCCATTGTATGCATCAAAAATACCTTTGCCTTATTTTGTAGGCAAAGGTACTATAAATAATCGAGATTACACAACTTTCAGGTTGTTGTTTGACAGCCAAAACTCAAGAATCACCTATTGTACAATAGAACTATAATATTTTATTGCTTTACGTATAACATCTTTTTATTAGGGCATCGCCTATCTAGTTCAAATCCGTAATTACCTTTTGATACGGATTGAAATTTTTCATCTCCATCTTTAATAGTTAATATTTTTAACTTCTTCCACCTACCATCTTCCTCGTAAAAGAAAAAATCCCCAACACTAATTTTTACGTTGTCAATTTTCAGGCATACTATGGTATGTTGTCCATAATACTTATGTGGCACGGCCACTTCATTTACTTTTGGCCTAAAATCTATTAAGCCATTATTAAATAGTATACTTTGGGCTTCTTGTTTAGTTATGATCCCATCTTCTATCTCGAAATACAGATTAAACAATTGCCACGTATAGCACAATCCTCTTTTTTCATTTACCGCATCCTTGATCTGCTGCTGATTAAATGGAGGAATTGTTCTGGAGAGAGGTTCTACACCTCTTTCATTATTAACAATATACAATCCAAAGACATCAAATCTTTGTTGTTCTTCCCTTCTGCGAAAAACATTCTTAAAGATTTGACTACATTGTGCATCTGTTGAGGTTCCATTAATACCTTTTATTTCCACAAGGAGCAATCCTTTATCTTCTGTATTAATTTGAATATCCTCCTCATTGAATTCCTTATCGAGTTCCTTGTCTTTATCAATTACATCTTTAAATCCTAACCATTTAAAATATTCAAGACAAGCTTCAACTAACTCATCCCCTGTTGCAGTAAGAAGTTTATGCAAAAATGAATATTCGTTACTATTCATTTCTATTTTTTCTTCCAAAGCAATCAGACGTTCATTATATTCCGCAATTAACTCCTCTTTTTCTCTAAGCAATTCTTCTTGCCCTGGTAAATAATAAATTGACTGATTTAACCATAACGACTCTTCTACTTCTGGAAAATATCCAGAAAAATATTTAAACAGAAACTCTTGCATTACCTTTTGTAACAATTCTCGCTTCCTTTTTGTTTGAGGCAATACCAAAATTATATCGTTCTTACTCATAAAGAAGTAAGAAACAACACCTCCAGTTCTATTCATTAACAAAGGTAAGAATTGGTCATCTTTTACTCTTTTTTCGCCGTTATTATCCCATACTGTTGGATGTTCATATATCTGACAATAAGAAACATCATTAAGAAAAGGTTCAAACAATACTCTTGATAATATACAATCACATAATTTCACCTCTGTACCAACCATATTAGAAGAGCAACAATCCACCAAATGCTCATAGTTATTATGCTCTATACTCTGACTGGAATAATAATCATTTATATCCCTAATGACATATTTTACTAACTGATATGGGGCTTGAAATGCTATTCTTATGGCTGGTCTATTTCTGTCTTTATGAAGACTATAATTCAGAATTGAACTACCATATGGGCATGGATCAAATATTGTTTGCGAAGCATTACTGATAAAATAATATGCTTTTGAACCTAAAATCTCTGTCCTCGTATTTTCTTCTGTATTATACGGAATCCTATCAGGCCTTATCATATCCTCGATAAATATATCATATTCATGTATATTTTGAGGTAATTCATAATTGAGTAATAAGTTCAAACCACCATGATTTTTCCCAGACACATCAATAGGTTTTCCCAAACTTCCGTCATAAACATCAAATCTGTCTTTTAACAAGTTCAAACAATCCTCATCTAAATCTAGACAACAAACTCTTGTCTTTTCACGCTTAGTTTCTGAAGCCATATTTACAAAACAATAACATTACTAAAAATTCATTTTACACCTCTCATCCAACACCCCTCTAAACATATCCATTTCTCGCTTAGATATACCTAACCGTACCGCCAACCCTCGCCACCCTTTCACAACATTAATAACCTCTGAAACAATATGTTCAACTGTTTTTCTGTTGAGCATATAGTGCACACAAGCATCAAGCAAAATGCCGAGGTCTGTCTTGTTGGAAGTTGCCGAAATAAGCAGACTTTGATATTCGTTCAGAGTGGGATTCATATCGTATGCAGGTGAGAGCGTCCAGCCTTTTGCAGTCAAAAGAAAACCATGATTGCGGAAATGGTCATCGCTGTTGCCAATGCAGATATTGAAAGCCACACGGCGATAGAGTTCCTGCAAATTGTACTCAACATCCGTACAGTTTTGAATAATGAAATCCACTATATCCAAATAACCATGCCCTGTAGTTGCATTATCTCCGTCATTCAGTCCCAACAAAGTCATTGCAGAAGCAAAATGAATCCGTTTTCCATCTTTGGTTCTGTCAAAACGTTCTGAAAGCAAGGTGTGATATTTTTCGCCTGTGGCAATAACTTTTGTTTTTGCTGCATTTATACCGGCTTTTGCTGCAAGCAAATGGCTGAAATGTTCCCAAAGTCCGGCATCGTAATCATCATTACGAGAAGTAAACTTGGCGACATAAAGCGTTTTATCCGTATCTATCACACTGGCTTTCGGTCTTGCTCCACCCAATGAAGAACCCGGTTGCACAAGTTGCGTAATCCACTTTCTGTCTGGCAACACATTATCCTCTTCGCTTCTCTCAATCTCCGCACTGGCCGCAATCAATTCCCTAATATCCGTCAAAGGCGGAATTTTCAACGACTCACTTACATTTATAAACTCTCCATCAGTGTCTTCCTTAAAACGGAAAGCACCCATTCGGGAGAAGTCATCAATGCCGGTCAGGAAATCGAATGAAGACAATCTTCGTACTGGCCGATTTTCTTCTATTGCTGCAAGCTGCTCACGTCGCAACAACAGAGTCCGTCCCCAACGATCAGGCAAAGCATCAGAAAAACATCCGAATATATCCTTCCCCGGCTGCGTATATTGTTGTCCCGGATAATTGTTCAAATCATCGCTCAAAAACAAATCTCCATGCTTTTTCAACCAATCATCGCTGAATGTAAAGCAATAACTGTCAGAGCCACGAAGTGATTCGTAGCCCAACTCGCCAATGAGTTCTATCTCCTTCAGCCAGTCAAAATCAGCATATACATACAGTTTCTTCATCCCTATTCTTTTTTAGATGCACGCTCCCTTGTCTTCAAACTCAAATCCTGCAAGGCTTTCCCCAATTTATCTTCTTTCGCCAGCCACAGAATATCATCGTCAAGCTGCAAAGCATACAGCACACGCAAATAAATGCCGATTGCCACAGTCGGTGCACCTTTCTCGATTCGGGATACGGTTAGCGGAGAACAGGTAGCACGTTCGGCCACCTGAGCCACACTCAAATTCCGACGCAAGCGAGCCAACTTAATCTGCTCCCCTACTATCTGCATCTTCTGCTCCAATTTTCGGGGCAACTTAGTACCCATTGTATTCTTTGCCATAATCAACCTATCATATAATATGCAAAGATAATACTTTTTATTTATTTAATGATGTATTACACATAGAAAAATACACATCATTGCATAATTAACCATGCACATAATCCATTTTGAGCAGAAACTCCCAGAGCTAAGTGCTATTATATTGTTTATTATCGCTATATATACCTAATTAACGAAATATTGTTTGTTATATAGATGCAATCTGTTCCTCATTCACGCATCATGTCAAAGAACTATTTTGCCAACCCCAAAAGGAGTAACCACATTTCCAACTTGACTTTAATGACTGCTATATACCAAGTAGAGTATTTCCCATGGGTTGGGTTCAAACCACCCCATGGGAATAAGGCTATTTTAACAAAAGATATGGCTTACATACTTATTCGCAGCGTGAGCATCGGAGAACGAATATACATCTTCCATAACAGTTACATTTTAAACTGTTATAAGTGAAGGACACCTATAACGGTTTTATTTTCAACCATTGTTTCATAGGATTTGATAAAACTATTTTGCCAACCAAAAGAAAAAACGACTTTACTTTATCCTCGTATTCATATATACGTCCATTAAAGTAAAGTTAAAAAGAGGGAGAAAGAAAAACATTCGGCAAGCAAACTATTTTTTCTTTTGGTCAGCACCGTTATAATACGCTACATCATCTTCAACCTTGGAGAAATTGTCAACAAAATAACCACGAACATCACCACCAACAAAATGCGATGCAACACATTCCATATATCCCCAAATACACCTCAAATCAGCCCTTCAAAAATGATTTCACACAAAGTTTTTCACTTGCTTTCATAATCCGAAAAAATGCACTAATTTTGTACTCGTTCAGCGAAGAAAAAGAAGTGCAAAACGGACTTTTCTACCATTTTATTTATAAAACATTGGTAGTCAACTGGTCTAATATGCTGCATCGTGCAAATAATTAAAGAATACTTGTCAAGTAACTCTACTTTACTTACTCTTCCCCCACCCTTATGTTTATCTTTCTCCGTATAAGTTCTTCTGGAATGACGTGACATATGATGTACAGCATGAAAACCGAATCCTAGTAAACCTTTCCCAAGCTCATGACTCCCTTTCTTCATGTTCTTAATATAATCATCAAGAGTAATCCTGCTCTTTTTTTGTTTACCCATACCACTTCACTCTATCTATCATTTAATCAAAATTGGATATAGGTTAGACACCCGATATAGCTATCTTGACAACCCCATCCAACTTATTCTCAAATATACGATAAGCCTCCTCTATCTTATCCAATGGAAATCTATGGGTAATAAGAGGAACAGTATTTAGCCTACCCTCCTCAATCAATCTAAGAATCTCAGCACAATCACAACCATCTACCCCACCTGTTTTAAAAATCAGATTCTTTCCATACATATCAGGTAAGGGCAGAACTTGAGGTTGATCATAAAGAGCCACAACAGTGACAACTGCATTCGGGCGGGCACAATCCCATGCTAAATGGAAAGTAGCTTCCGTACCAGCCACCTCCAGCACAACATCCGCACCACCATTATTACTATGTTCAAGCACAAATTCCTTACATCTTTCCGGTCCTGTCACCAACACATCAGGATAATGCTCATGGATAAACCGGATTCTTTCCGGAGATTTCTCACAGACTATAATCCGCTGCGGCTTCTTCAACATCGCACACAACAAAGTACAAATTCCAGTAGGGCCTGCACCAATAATAAGCACTGTATCATCCTCGGAAATCTCCGAAATCCGGGCAGCCCAAAATCCCGTTGCAAGCACATCTCCTACAAATAAAGCCTGTTCGTCGCTGACTGTATCGGGAATACGGTTCAGCCCCTGGTTGGCGTAAGGCACTCTCACATATTCAGCCTGGCCACCGTCAATACGGCAACCTAAAGCCCAACCACCATTAGGATCCGTGCAATTATTGACATACCCATGACGGCAGAAAAAGCACTCACCGCAAAAAGTTTCTACATTCACCGTCACCCGGTCACCAGGTTTCACTGTGGTAACCCCCGCCCCTACTTGCTCAACTATGCCTACCATTTCGTGTCCAACCGTTATTCCAGGTACAGCACGCGGCACACTGCCATGTTTAATATGAAGGTCACTAGTGCAGATACTGCCAAGCGTCACACGCACAATCGCATCCTGTGAATCCGCCAATTCCGGCATCGGTTTTTCCTGCAATTCAAATTTACCATGTTCAACGTATGTATATGCAAGCATAATATTCAATTTGTTAATCTGTTTATTTGCAAAGATAGTAACTTCAACCGCAAAATCCACAAATGCCCCTTGCGTAAATACTACTTAACCTCTTTATCCTCGCATACTACATTTTTTTTGCATATAGAATGTTTTTTTCAACGAGAATTATTATTTTTGTGAATGCACTATCCATGACAAAGATGGAAAAGGCTAAGATTTCCAAACTGAACCAACAGACAAATATCAACCATTATGCTACCGAAAAACAATCTTATAATAAAACTCACAGACAGACTGTTCAATGTGCTGAATGAAAAATCAGGCATTGAATCTATACATATAGTCATTCAGATAGCCTATTTGCTGCTTCTTAAAAGAGAAAATCCTAATCTTTGGAAACAGATAAAACAACAAGGCCATTCACCGGCAATTGATGAGATACGAGAACAGATTGTCCACATACAGCAGCAAACAGCCGATTCTTACAATCTCCCTCGCTACATCATCCAAGACTTTGAATTTAAGATTAACAGAATAGAGATAGTAAGTGAATGTGTGGATATTATAAACTCTATTTATAAAGAAACCGAAAACCTCGGAAGTTCACTCAACGGAACCATCACCTATTACGACATCGATAGTGCCATCTTTGACGACCTATATGAAAAGATTATGAAAAAGCCAGAAAAATTCCAGAATCTTTACATTCCAAGGCATATCCGCTATCTCATGGCTTCGCTTACCCAAATCAATTATTCAGACCGCATCTACGACCCGATGTGCGGAAACGGAGGATTGCTGCTCAGTGTTTATGAAAGAATTATGATAAAAGAGTATGAAAGCCAGAATCAAGATGTTATTGATACAGACAATGACGGTTTCAGTACTCTTCGATATTCATTGATGGCAAACCTGCCATCACCGGACACGCTCAATGGAAGTGATCCCAACCCCCAACAATTATTATTGTCTGCCTTGAGTTTTCAGTTACGAGGAATAAAAAAAGCCAATCTGCAACCCAACAATTTTATACAGGACAACATTTCTGAACATTTCGACGTTATAATCGCCAATCCCCCTTTCGGACAAAAATTCAATAAGCCGCATCAAATCAATGAAGTGGTAATAAAAAATGCAGAAATAGTCTTTATTGATAAAATTGCCGATACTTTATCTCCAACGGGAAGAGCAACCATTATCGTATCTGAAGGTTTTCTATCCAATACTAACTCGCAGCATATGCAATGTCGCAAAAAATTATTCACGCAGTACAGGTTAGAAGGGGTGATATCCTTACCTTCTGGAATTTTTCTAAATACGCAAGCTAAATCATCCATACTTATATTGAGCAAGGATGAACATAACAACAGACCGGACGTATGGTTCTATGAATTGCAGAACGACGGATATACAAATGACAGAGCCAAACGGCGCACGAAAGAATTTCCGCTTCCCGAAGTTGTAAAAGCTTTCCGAGAAAGGCTATATAATTCTCAAAACAAAAGAACCGAAACCTGTTTTTTCGTCTCATTTGAAGAAATCCAAAGAAATGATTATAATCTGAGTTATAGCCGTTATAAGCAGTTCAACTATGAAAGACAGGACCATGGTGACGTTTGTGAGATGATGCAAGAAATCATCCACAATGAAAGAGACATACAGAACATACTAAACGAACTTGAATCTACGTTTATATGGAAAAAATAATGTTTGGAGAAATATTCAGTTTCGTTCCTGCTCCCAAGATAAAAGCAGAAAAAGGAAGAAACCGGGGAAAATATCCATTATACACTACCGGACAGCAATTTCCTCAAAGAACAGACCAGAGCATGTTCAACGGTCCAGCTTTGATTATCAGCAAGACCGTTCCGGTCAGCATATACTATTGCAACGGCTCTTTCTCGGCAACCAACGATTTTATGATTGCAAAGGCCAATAGAAATTGCTTCACACAGGTTGATCCCCAATATGTATATTTCTATCTGCTCGGAAACTTATCTCTTCTAGAACATGAAGAGAAAAAGAGTTTCTCCAGGCAGTCCATACAGAAGATTGAAATTCCATTGAATAGTCTTGAAACCCAAGAGAGAATAATCGGTACGCTCCATAAAATAGAAACACTCATTCAAAAAAGGGGAACAAACTTACTGTTGGTTTCCAAACTGAAAAAAGTAATGTTCCTGAATTTTTTCGGCGATCCCGTCTTGGATAAAGGAAAGTTTCTGTTTTCCACCCCCTTCCATAACCTCGTGACTATTCATGGAGGCGGAAATTATCAGACACAGAATGTTCCCCGCGAGAGTAAAGAGCAATTAGCCCAGCTTACTCAAACAGCCATTACCAGACGAGAATTCGACCCGGTCCAGAATAAAAGGTTTCTCCACAAACAATTTGTAAAAGATTCACATTACATACAAAAGGGAGATGTACTTTTCTCAAGGAAGAACAGTCTCAAGCTTATTGGTTCAGCAGCATACGTATATGATGATATAGCCAACCTGACCATACCGGATACCATCTTTCGCATCTGTTGTAATCCTAAAAAAATATCAGGAGTTTACCTCACTTACCTATTAAATGACGAAAATTTCAACAAACAACTTAGAAGTTACTTCGGAGGGACATTGCCAACCATGTCGAGCATAACTACCAAGAAGCTGAAGCAATTCATAATTCCTTGTCCGGATCTCGCTTTGCAACACAAGTTTGAAAAAAACATTCTTTTTCTCAGACAAATGGAAGATAGGATGACGAAACAATTATCGAGACTCCGCCAATTTATATCCATTGCTTCCAATGATCTTTTTTCCGGAAAAGAGATTATACATATAAAGCCAGATTTGAACGCTCTGCTAGCCAGGATAGATCCGGAAAACGGCAATTACGATTATTCAGCTTTTAAAGATGTTCCATTAGTTAATGAACTGATACGAAAGATTTCACGCGAAGAAGAAGAATTTCCTGACATAGACATGTACAACCGTGCTCAAAAAGTGCTTTTTGCACTTTTAAAAGAGGGTTTCGTCATGCAGGAATATGATCCGAAGAAAAACAAGATGAATCTCCATATAAATGAAACTACTGAAACTTACAATTAACGATAATTCCCAGCAACATTTCCGAAGCCTGTATCCAGGTTTTACGATACAATTCCACTCCTATGAAGACGTGGACTGGGACAAATTCAACCCTTTTTGCCTTGTAGGTGTCAACGGGACAGGCAAATCCAATGTACTCGAAGCCTTGGCTTCCATTTTCTTTCATCTGGAATGCTGTTCGTGCAAGTTTCTTCCCGACAATTTCGACTTCAATCCCGAAGAAGGTTTTCCCGATGCCTATTTTCTGGAATATCTAATCCAGGACTGGAACGGCCGATACAATATAGAAAACTACGTTCATGTGCAAATCACCAAAGAAGCCGGTCGTGTACCATCATTGTATATCAAAGAGTATGGAAATCCGGCATCTCCTTTTAGAAGAATAGACATACTCGCCCCGACAGATGAAAACGGCAAGAGAATAGAAGCCGCTCCGGGAAAAAACTACTTGCCGGATATCATAGCAGGATATTCATCCGGTGAGAATGAAATACTAAGCATCCCTTTTCGTAAAAGCCGTCTGATCAATTTTGACAAATATAGAAACGACTTCGAAAACGGATTGGAATTCCAATATCCGGAAAACAGCTTGATCTATATTGACGAAGGCATGAGCCAGGCTGTATTGTTATCTTGCCTTCTGTTCGAAAACCGGGAAACGACCCTGTCTTTCCTGACCAGAGAGCTAGGCATAGAAGACATTGTAAGTTTTCGCATGAACATCAACATGCAAATACTCTCAAACCACATCACTTCTGAGAAAGCTCCTTTTGTCACCGACCACATCAGCAACAAGATAAACATACTCAAAGGCTGTGCCACATGCTGGTACCAGACTCATGAACATACTCCCGGCAACCCCGAAAGCCCGCCATCCGTCCTTGTCCTGGATTTTTTGGTAGATGCAAATACCCGTCGTGCCTTCTCTAAGATGTTTGGAAGTGCATTCGACTGCTTTCGCTTCTTCCAAGTGCTTTACGAATTGAATTACAATTTTATCGGAGAAGACATCAAACAAGATATTTATAAATCCAAAGGCGTATATACACACGGCAAAATGCCGGATGCCAATCCTTTGCAAGACGTATTTCATTTTCTGGACTTTATGATCAAGAAGAATATAAAGGAAGATTCTGGAAGCAAAGAATTGCTGTTGCGTGAGTTTTCCGACGGCGAGCATCAACTATTGCATGCTATGGGAATATGCCTGATGCTCAAAAACAGGAACGCCCTGCTATTGCTGGACGAACCCGAAACCCATTTCAATCCGGAATGGCGATCCAAGTTTATCCAGATACTAGAGGGATGTCTCAAAAACGGGGGAGACAATAACCTGACAAAAGACATTCTGCTCACCTCCCACTCCGCATACATCATATCCGACTGTCCTTCGGACAAGGTTATTATATTCCGCCGGGACAAGGACAATAAAGTCCATGCCAGAAAAGCGGCAGAGTCAGGTTATCAGACATACGGAACCTCAGTCAATACGCTTACAAGCAACATATTCCAAGAAACATCCACCATCGGAAAATACTCTTTGGATAAAATCAACAAATACAGAAAAGAACTGAAGGAAGGGAAAAAACTCAAAGATATCATAGAGGATATCAACAGAGAACTTGGCGATTCCATTGAGAAGTTATTGCTAATATACGAATTTTCAAATCAAGAAGACGATGCTCATACCATTTAAGCTAATCAGACATAGAATCCGGAAAATGCAGTCGTTTGTCAATTATATATTTCTGGAGGTAATCTGCAAGGCTCCTAAATTAAAGGAACACTATCCGGATTTCACTCTTGATATGGTCAAGGTTGACTTCTACAAAGATTTTCTGAAAAATCATGGCAATTTACTGGACACATTAAGCGCCATTTACCAGATAGTCCAGGGATTACCCGGTCAAGATATCAAAACCTTGCGCCGGGCTGTATCGGTAAACAACCAGATTCGTGAACTCTGTATCGGCATCCACCAACCTGTAACCTATTATGAACTATCCCGGATAAACAAAGGATTATCAGATTGCATCCGGAAGTTTTGCTCCAATCTATACCAAAATGCAACCCTCAAAAGTACATCCCAGAAGAAATATCCGACGCTGAAAGATTATTATAAGAATATTGTAGGGTGTGACACCACATGCCACTGCTGTGGACTGGATAGAATTTCGAACCGGTACAATTCCATACGAAGTCCTTTCGACCACTTCCTGCCTCAGTCACTATACCCTTTCACCACATTAAACACCCACAATCTTGTTCCAACTTGCGAGCATTGCAACAGGTATAAACACGATAAAGATACCCTATTCATACAAAAGCCCGGAAGAGCCGGCAAAGAACGGATCAAAGCCTTTTATCCATTCAGACATGATATTCCGGAAATTAGAATCAAAATCAAGGTACAGGGCAATTGCGACCTGGAGAAGATACAGCCACAGGACATCGACATGCAAATAGACTGCAACGATCATCCCCAAGAACTCAGCAACTGGAAAAGGCTGTACGACATAGACACCCGATATAAAGCAGAATGTTGCTCACCCAATATGAAAAACAATTTGGAGCAATACAGAATGATCAAACAAGGAGGTATGCCTCACAATGAGATCATCAATATCCTAAAATCCGCAACTATCATCCAATACACGAT
>NZ_GL882647.1 GCF_000195635.1 Bacteroides fluxus YIT 12057
TATCCTGCTGCACGGCATCCTTGAACTCGAAGCAACCATTGCGGACGGATTCCGTTGCGGGGTCGTCCACCCGTTTGAGCTGATTGCAGGTGAGGGTGACATTCAGATTGTCAAGCAGTACGTATGATGAGGATGCGGTATGCCCGTAGCGTTGCAGGCCGGTGATGTTCCCGTTCTTGTCATCCCCCCGTCACGTTCTCGCTGAAACGGTTGACATCCGTGCTAATGCTTGCTGTCTCACCGTAAGTAGCGTTCAACAGATAGTCCAGCCCGTCGTAGGTGAACTTTGTGCTGCCGATACCTGTCAGCCAATTGCAAATATAAGCTTACTTATTGGCAAACAACCCCTGTGTGTTATGAGACTCAAGCAAAGATAAAAATTCCCTGCTTACACATAATTACATAAGCAGGGAATCATTTAGGGATTATCGTATCAGAAGATTCTCATATTCAGAAACAACGAATGAAGGACATTCGCTACAACGGGACATTATTCTTCTATTATACACTTTAAGATAAAGCCATCATTTTTTCTAATTTCGTAATAAACAGTTCCTCCAAACAATAGTTCATCTATTTTTGAAACAGGTTCACTTCTTACAATCCAAATACTATCATTGATAAGATGAATATGAAGAGGTCCCTGAATTTCTATTAGGCCTTGCTCTATTAGGCTATTTATACTCGGTTTCACTTTTTCAAAAACATCCTCTACAGAAATTATCATTTTATTTGTACTAATAGTATCACATTCTTCAAATGGCTTTACGTCTACGTATTCTTTCCGAAGGGTCGTATCTATAATAAAATTCACTTCTTCTCGAATGTTCGTAGTCTTACTTCTTTTTACATTACACCCCGCAAGGCAAAGTAACAATAAAGCTAATGAAATTACATACTCTTTCCTCATTTTACTTGAACATATTTATAATTCTATCCATAAACTTAGCAAATAGAGAACGCGTATTATCTACTGGAGCAACATTATTTAGTCGTTCGGGATCTTTTGGATCACTAGGTAAATCATTAGAAATAGTCTCCACTCGCTTTTTTGCAAAATTATATTCTAATAAACTGCCATTAGGAGTTGCCAAATATCCAACTAATCCAGTTTTTTCATTAGTTCTTTTATCAGTATTGGAAAACTCATTATCTTTTACGATGAATTTATTTCCCTTAGTATCTGTTATATTTCCTGTATATTCACCATGAGAATGAATAGTTGCAACATTTTTCTTATCGCTTGAATTCAACATTTTACCACCATGAAAACCTAAAACAACAGCTGGAGTATATGAGTATTTGACCTTTCCACCATCTTCTACTTTATAAATTAGATATCCTTCCTCCGTCAACAGGAACTTGGCGGTACCGTTTTCATAGATCACGTTTGTGCAGTAGTCCGTTGTGGTGCTGGCACCGCCTATGCCGTGCACTGTCCGAAGTTTCGTTCCGTCCGCGGCATATGTATAGGTGATCCGGTTTCCGTCAATAAAGGTCACCGCACCGGGCAAATTTAAGCAATTATATGATATGCCCGCAATTCCCTTGTTTAAATCTTTAGTTAAATTACCGTTCAGAAGGTATAAGTGGTGGACGTGATGTCATAACCTCCCAACAGATTGCTACGCACCGTCTTCACCACACGCCCTTTGATGTCATAGTAGTTTGCCGAGTAAATCTTAGCGTTGCTGCCAAAGACAGAGATGACGCACCCTCCTGCCTGGAGAGTCCATCCAAGACCAACCCAAGTGGCCTCTTGTGCCACTCGTGTTCCGTCCGTATGATAGGATAGCGTAATGGGGAACTTCTTTCCGTCAAGATCAATCTCATAAACAGGAATGCTAAGGCTGGCCTGTCCCACATAGTTACTGGTCGGTATCATCCCGAATGTTCCCAATGACGCCGCATTGGGAGATACAGAGACAACCCGGAGGTTCGTTTCAGGATTCTGGGAATATAAGACTGTTGCCCCCAACAGAAGGGACAGCAATAAAAATAAGGAAATTCTTTTCATACTAGTCAATGTTTGTAATGGTTGTTTTTTGTCAGTGCTATAATTGAAGATTTCAGGGAGCTATTTCTCAAGCCCCCTAAATAACCTCATCAGCAGCCTACCTCCGGATTATAGCGGCGGCATCGCCTGCACGCCCAACATACTGGCTATGGTGGCAACGATGGTGCCTACAATTTTCAGGATATCTTTCCAAGTCTCTTTACTAATTTTCATAATGTTCTGTGTGTTTAATGATTCTATAGATTTTTACTGACCTCGAAGCACGGGCACTGTTTCACCCACTCTCCGGGTTCCACCGTTCCGTCTCCGTCCCGGTCCGGGCTCAGGTCCCGGTGACCGCATACGCGGGCATCCTTGAACAGCTTTAGCAGCCGGTGTACCAACAGGCGCAGCGCCGAGCGTTGTTCCGGTGTACGGGTGTCTTTGGGATTTCCTTCAGCGTCCAGCCCTCCCTCATAACAGATGCCTATCGAGTGGGCATTCTGCCCCTTCACGTGCGCGCCGGGCAGTTGCAGGGGGCGGCCGTCGAATACGCTTCCGTCCCTGCGGATGTAGTAATGATAGCCGGTTCCACGGAATCCGCGGCGGCGGTGCTCTCTCTCCAGAGCTTCGGGAGTAAGCGCATAGCCTTCCCGTGTGGCGCTGCAATGCACCACGATGTAGTTGATTTTTCGCATGATGATTTTGTGTTTCAAGACAGGATTTAAAAAGAAAGCCGCCGCCTTTTCCTTGCCGGCCAGTAGAGGCGGCGGCTTTCCGGCTACAATCAGCCTAGCGGATTCTCGTTTTCGTCTCCGTCGTTACCGCCCGCACCGGTACCGCCTGAAGCAGTGTCCGCATCCGGCGCATAGGCTACAAACTTAACGCCAGTCACCATCGCGCGGGTGGCAACGGTGCGGTTGGCATTCTTGGTAGTGCTTGGCTGGAAACGTACCGTGACCGTAGCCTGTGCAGGTGATACCTTCGCCGCACTCTCCACACCTTTCCCTGTAGATTTCATCACAAGGCGGAAAGTGCCAAGTCCATCCAGAGTCACACTCTCGGAAGCGTGCAAATGGGTGGTCATCACCCTTACCAGATTGTCGAGGGTATTCTTTGTATCCCCCTTGGTAAGAGAGGAGTATTCCGAAATTTCCTGCGCCACCTGGTCCGTCGTCACATGCCCCTTCAGCACGACGCGTGGATAGAATAGTCTTTGTTTGTTCTTGTTCTCCAATACAGATTGGAATGCTTTGTAAAGTACAGGCATAATAATTTTGTTTTAACTGTGTTAATAGAATAATTTTGTTTTGTGTCTTAAGCTTAACCACACTGCAAATATAAGGGTCTTTCAACTCTCCGGAAAATAAAAACCATGATTTTATTCACAAATATAATACCCATAAATTCACAATATGAAAATATACAATCTACCGGCACAAGCTCAGCAGATATTTCCCGGGCTGCCGTATTTTTCCGTGGCTTTCACGCAAAGCGCAAAAACCTTTCCACAAGGGATGCCCGATGATGCCGAAGTTACTTTTGAAAATGATGGCACACTGCTCCTGTGGCGGAATGCGATATTGCCGCATATTGAAAATCAATCCGTCCAAGTTGCGTTGAAGTCCGTCCCGAGGAGGTTGCAAAGCATTGACATCGGCGTCCGTCCACTCTCGACGCACATGTTTGCCGGAAGCCGCACCTTGTTCACCGAGTCCGTTTTCTGTATTTCCGCTACCCTGCCGGAAAGAAAAATTATCCTCCCCTCCGGTCTGTTCCTCCGCAGGCACGGAGCCTGCGCCCGCAGTTCCCCCGGTTTCGGGGGAACTATAGAGGAGGGAGTTTTCTTTGGTTTGCTGTGCTATGCTGTGCTGTGCTATGCTTTGTGTACCATTGGCGGCTTTTCCTGCATTTTCCTGCTGAAAATGTTCCGCACCGGAGATAATTGTAACATTATCGGGAGTGACAGGTGCAATTGCGGGAACAACAAGTGCGTCGGCGGAAGCAGCAGGAACATCGGGAACAGCAGCAGGAGCGTCGGCAGGTAATAAATTGTAACGGCTGTCTATCAAAACGGAACTGCGCCGCTTGGTGATGAAAAGGTATTGCCGCTGAATGTCGGCAGACGTCAGGATGTGATACTTTCCGAAAAGCTCAGAGCTGAAGAGCCCGTAATCCACGGCAAGACGGATGATGCGCTCCACGTCGGCAGACTCCTGCTGATAAAGGTTGTCGGCAAGGTCGTCGTAAAAAAGAGAATCGGACCGCACATAGTAGCCCTCACCCGAATAGACGCTGCAAAGCGCCTGTAGCAGTACCGCCAATGCAGAATCGCCCTCGCGCTTCATGATGCGCCGCACCAGGCGGTCCTGCATGAAATCTGTATTCAAGGGGAAATAGTCAAGCCCCCGTTTTTTTATTCTGGACACGATGATTGATGATTAATGATTAATGACTGGAAATATCCTCTTCACGCAAACGTTTTCTCTTGCGGGCCACACTTTCTTTCACCACCTGCCAGGCATGCATTATGAGCGCCATACGCAGGGCGCGGTCTGCGGTTTCGGTGATTACGGGATAACGGTGCGTATGTTCCGCAGCCTGCACATGATAATAGCGCACGTTACTGGCTGCGCGACGGCACTCTTTGCAGTAGCGGTCCGGGCGTTGCGTATTTTTCTCAATGTAGAAGGCTTCCAGAGGAAGTTCTTTGCGGCAGCATCCGCAGAAGGAAGTTTCGGGTATCAGTTTCTGTTTCATAATAAGAACTTTTATCAATTATAATTTTTTATTGCTTGGTTGTATCTATAGATTCGGCATGCCAAGTCTATATATCCAATGTGCCGTATCTATAGATCCGGTGTGCCAGAACTATATATCCGGCAGATTGTATCTATATGTCCGGCATGTCACATCTATACAGGCCTTTTCCATAAAGATCCTCTCCTTTTATTTGCATTTATAAAACATCTTATGTATTTTTGCTCCCACAAAGGTAATATTGTTTTCATTTATAAAACAAATCATTTAGACCGGTTTTCTTAAAAAAAACAATAACTCAATATGGATGAAGGGTTAACACACTCTGATTTTTTTACATATTAAAAACAAGCAATCATGATTATCACAAGCGATTCGCCTTTCAATGCCGCAGAAATCGTAAAGCGCGCCAAACTGGTGAAAGATTTCAAGACAGACAGTGAGTTAGCTGCCTTTTTAGGCATCTCGCGCTCCACCCTAAGCAACTGGACAGCCCGCAACAGCATAGATTTTCCACTGATACTGAAGCGCTTCTCTGATATAGACTACAACTGGTTGCTGGCAGGCAAGGGTACTCCCATGCATCAACCTGTATTTTGCAACAGCGAATTGGCGAAGGGAGAGGTGGAAATCATTCACAATCCTAAAACTCCCGAATGTATAGATGACCGCAGCGTGACGCTCTACGACATTTCCGCCGCCGCCAACCTCAAGACAATGCTTGCAGACCGCCCGCAGTACGCTTTGGGCAAGATACTCATCCCCAACGTGCCCCAGTGTGACGGCGCCGTCTATGTGAGCGGTGACAGCATGTACCCCATCCTGAAAGCGGGTGACATCGTGGGCTTCAAATCCATTTCCAGCTTCAGCGACGTGATTTACGGCGAAATGTACCTCGTATCCTTTGAACGTGGCGGTGACGAATACCTGGCTGTGAAATACATCAACCGTTCCGAACAGGCGGGATGCCTCAAACTGGTGAGCTACAATACGCACCACGACCCGATGGACCTGCCTTTGCAAGCCATCAACGCCATGGCGATTGTGAAATTTTCAATAAGGAAAAATATGATGATGTAATGACCGGGCAACTTTTGTCCGATATCATGGCAGTGACGGGGCCCTTGGCATGGGATGCCCGGTAAAGGAAGAAACCAAAAGCTGCCGCTTCCATTCTGGAAAATCCAGAACAGAAGGGCAGCTTTCTATATAAATAGCTGTAAAGCTATGCTGATTATAAACCGAATGCGGCTTTCACCTTGTCCACGTAGTCCAGTTTCTCCCAAGTAAAGAGTTCCACCTCTATATCCTTGTCACCTTCGTAGCGCGACTTGAAATGCTTGACGACAGTCTGCGGTTCACGTCCCATGTGTCCGTAAGCGGCAGTTTCCTGATAGATAGGATTGCGCAGCTTCAAACGATCTTCGATGGCCTTCGGACGGAGGTCGAACAACTCGTCCACCTTCTTCGCAATCTCACCGTCACTCATCCGCACATGGCTGCGGCCGAAAGTATCCACAAAGATATTGATAGGACGAGCCACGCCGATGGCGTAACTAACCTGTACCAACAGCTCATCTGCCACACCGGCAGCTACCAGATTCTTGGCAATGTGGCGGGCAGCGTATGCGGCACTGCGGTCCACCTTCGAGGGGTCTTTGCCAGAAAAAGCGCCGCCACCGTGCGCACCTTTGCCTCCGTAAGTATCCACGATAATCTTACGGCCTGTCAGACCGGTATCTCCGTGAGGGCCACCGATTACGAACTTGCCTGTAGGATTGACATGATAGGTGATGCGGTCATTGAACAGAGCCAATACCTTCTCCGCATGGATAGAAGCGATCACACGGGGCATCAGAATCCCGACCACATCTTCTCGGATCCGGGCAAGCATCTCCTCGTCAGCCTTCAGCTGGGCTGCCTCACTGTCATCGGCAGGTTGTATGAAGTCGTCATGTTGGGTAGAAACCACAATGGTATCAATTCGTACGGGCGTGCCGTTATCATCATATTCAATGGTCACCTGGCTCTTGGCATCGGGACGGAGATAAGTCATCTGCTCACCTTCACGACGGATGTCTGCCAGAACTTGCAGGATGCGGTGCGCCAAGTCCAGCGAAAGCGGCATGTAGTTTTCCGTTTCGTTGGTGGCATAACCGAACATCATGCCCTGGTCACCGGCGCCTTGTTCCATAGGATCCTGCCGCTCTACACCACGGTTGATGTCGGGGCTTTGCTCATGGATGGCGCTCAGTACACCGCACGAGTTGCTCTCGAACATATACTCGCCTTTGGTATAGCCTATTTTCTTGATTACTTCACGTGCAATGAGCTGGAGGTCAACGTACGCTTTGGTTTTCACTTCACCGGCCAGTACTACCTGTCCGGTAGTAACCAGAGTTTCGCAAGCTACTTTCGAACTGGGGTCGTATGCCAACAGTTTGTCAAGCACAGCGTCCGATATTTGATCGGCCACTTTGTCGGGGTGTCCTTCAGACACCGATTCGGATGTGAATAAATATCCCATACTTCGTAAATTAAAGAATGAATAATTAAAAATGAAAGACAGGGAGAAAGAAGAATCATCTATGAGTAGGCACGCAAATCGCGGTGCACCGTGACACCGTCAGAAAAGGATGTGTTTTAGCATTTTTTTCTGTGGTTGCAAGCTACTCAAATCTTTCCACATATCATTTCAAGAGTGCAAATTTAGCTGTTTTTCCTATATATGATATATATTTGCAAGCAGTATTAACATTATATAGCTAAACATAAACCTCATCGGAACTCCAGAGTCCGGCAATCTGCCTCCAATTCCAGCAGTTTCTTCTTGGCAGCCAGACCGCCTGCATATCCGGTCAGCTTATGGTCACGTCCGATGACACGGTGGCAAGGAACGAAGATAGAAATAGGGTTTGCCCCGTTGGCAGCCGCCACGGCACGCACGGCTTTCGGTTCTCCGAGCCTTTGCGACAATTCACCGTAAGACAGGGTTTTTCCATAAGGGATATTCTGCAGTTCCTGCCACACTGACTTCTGAAACTCTGTGCCTACCAAGAGCAACGGAATGTCGAACGTTTTCCTCTTGCGGGCAAAATATTCATCCAACCGGACAACCGCTTTTGCAATCACTTCGGAACTGCCCGCTTCATAACCGGCCTCCAGTGACTTTTGTATTCGCTTGTCAATCATGGACCTGCGCTTTTCATTCACCCAATCGCATAGACAAAGTCTATCCTCAAACGAGCCGAGTATCAATTCGCCGCAGGGAGATTGGTAATACTGAATCAGAATGGTCTGCATACACTTTCTTATTTTTGAAGTCTCCGCAAAGATAGATATTATCTCTAAAAATCCCTATCTTTGCATCCGAACCTATTCTAAATATCATCATGAGAAAACTGATTTTACTATGCCTGCTCCTGCTGGCATCTACCCTGGGACGAAGCCAGGAAAAGAATGAATTCACCGTATTGCAATGGAACATCTGGCAAGAGGGAACAAAAGTACCCGGAGGATACGACGCCATCGTGAACGAGATTGCACGCCTCAAACCGGACTTCGTGACTTTCAGCGAAGTAAGGAACTACCGCAACACCCGATTTTGCGACCGCATTGTACAGTCATTGAAGGAAAAAGGAGAAACCTACTATTCCTTCTACAGCTACGATTCCGGACTATTGAGCCGCCACCCCATCACCGACTCTCTGACCGTCTTCCCCGAAAAGGACGACCACGGAAGCATATACAAGATGACAAGCCGCATCAACGGGCATAAGATAGCCGTCTATACAGCCCACTTGGATTATCTGAACGATGCCTACTACAATGTACGCGGTTACGACGGCTCCACTTGGAAAGAAATTCCCATACCGCAAACAGTGCGCGAAGTACTTGAAGTAAACGACGCCTCCCTGCGCGATGATGCCACCCGGGACTTCATAACCGCTGCCCGCCGGGACATCGAAGAAGGTACAATTGTCATTCTGGGTGGAGACTTCAACGAACCTTCCCACCTGGACTGGATACGCGAAACGAAAGACCTCTATGACCACAACGGCCTCATCATTCCCTGGACCGTACCCCTGCTGCTTGACAACAATGGTTTTATAGATACCTACCGCACGTTGTATCCTGATGTGTTGGCCTGCCCGGGGTTCACCTTCCCTGCCGACAATCCGTTAGTCAAGGTGGAAAACCTTACCTGGACCCCAAAATCCGATGAACGGGACCGCATAGACTATGTGTTCTACTACCCCCACCCTGCCATCCGGCTGAAAGACGCCGTAATTTTCGGACCGCAAGGCAGTATTGCCAAAAGCCGGCGGATAACGGAAAATACCAAAGACAAATTCCTGTTGCCGGAGGGCGTATGGCCTACCGACCATAAAGGACTGCTTGTGACCTTCGGAATAGAGCCTTGACCATAAATCCCAGAGACTGCCCTACAACAATTCTTGCATTGTTTTTTTCAATACAGGATGCACCACATCGGGAGCAATCTCCGCCAAAGGCTCCAGCACAAAACGGCGGTCTTGCATCAACGGGTGGGGAAGTTGCAGCCCGGGAACGTCCAACAGGACAGGAGTACCGTCACCGGCAAAACAGAGCAGAAGGTCAATGTCTATCACACGGTCACTATATGCACCATTGACAGACTTATGGATACGTCCCATCTCAAGCTCGATCTCTTGAGTAATTTTCAGTATCTCTAAAGGAGAAAGCTGAGTCTCCACACAAAGGGCGGCATTCAGAAAAGTATGCTCCGAAGTAAATCCCCACGGAGCAGTAGCATAAAAAGCGGAAAGGGAAATCACTTTCCCTATCCGCTCCTTTATCTTTTGAACGGCGGTACGGAGATGCTGCTCCTTGTCGCCGAGATTGGTTCCAAGACCGAAATAAATAGTCATAACCGGATTATCTGTCTGTAATCAGCATCGCATCACCATACGTACCGAAGCGATAATCTTCCTTCAACGCAACATTATACGCTTCCATTACCTGTTCGTAACCGCCAAAAGCAGCCACAATCATCAGCAGGGTGCTGAGCGGCATGTGAAAATTGGACACCATGGCATTGGCGACAGTGAAATCATACGGCGGGAAAATGAACTTATTGGTCCAGCCTTCATATTCTTTCAGATGCCCGTCCGTGCTGACAGTACTTTCAATGGCACGCATCACGGTAGTACCAACGGCACAAACCTGTTTATTTATATCTTTGGCATGATTCACAATCTTCACGGCCTCACTGTTTACAATCATCTGCTCGGAGTCCGTCTTGTGTTTCGTCAAGTCTTCCACATCGATATCACGGAAATTGCCCAAACCGGCATGCAACGTGATATAGGCAAAGTCGATTCCCTTGATCTCCATACGCTTCATCAATTCACGGCTGAAGTGCAGACTGGCAGTAGGAGCTGTTACAGCACCCTCGTTACGGGCAAAGATAGACTGGAAACGTTCCGAGTCTTCCGGCTCGACAGGACGGTTGACGATGCTGTGCGGAAGCGGCGTTTCTCCCAATGCATAGAGTGCTTTCTTGAACTCGTCATGCGGTCCGTCATAAAGAAAACGGAGAGTACGCCCGCGTGAGGTAGTGTTGTCAATTACCTCGGCCACCATAGAATCGTCATCACCGAAATAGAGCTTGTTTCCGATACGGATTTTACGTGCAGGATCCACCAATACATCCCACAAACGCAGCTCTTCGTTCAACTCGCGCAATAAGAACACCTCGATACGGGCACCGGTCTTTTCTTTGTTTCCGTACAGGCGGGCAGGAAATACCTTGGTGTCGTTGAAGACAAATACATCCTTATCATCGAAATAGTCCAAGATGTCCTTGAACATCCGGTGTTCGATTTCACCTGTCTTTCTGTGAAGCACCAACAGGCGCGATTCGTCTCTGTACTTCGCAGGGTGCAAAGCGATCTTCTCTTCAGGAAGTTTGAATTTAAATTGCGACAGTTTCATAATTATTTGAGTTTTTAAATTTATTTATTGCACTTCTATCTCTTGCCTCTCTACCCACTCCTTAAAATCGAGCGGATCAAGGCAGTCTTCTATACGGATATCGCCGACACGGGTACGCTCAAGGGCGGTAAGATGTGCACCGCTGCCCAAGGCCAGCCCGATATCACGGGCCAAGGCACGGATATAAGTACCTTTACTGCATACCACACGGACTTTGATTTCCGGCAAGTTACATTCCAGCAATTCTATTTCATCAATCACCAGCAACTTGGGCTTCAGCTCCACTTCCTCTCCCTTGCGGGCAAGGTCGTAGGCACGTTTGCCATTCACCATACATGCCGAAAAAGCGGGCGGCACTTGTTGTATCTCGCCCACGAACTTCTTCAACGCCCCTTCCACCAACTCACGGGTAATGTGTTCCGTGGGATAGGTAGCATCTATCTCATGTTCCAAATCATAGGAGGGAGTAGTGGCACCCAAGCGGATGGTAGCAACATACTCTTTGGTATGATACTGGAATTCTTCAATGCGTTTGGTAGCCTTGCCTGTACAGACAATCATCACCCCCGTAGCGAGAGGATCCAGCGTACCGGCATGTCCTACCTTCAGTTTCTTTACACCTATCCGCCGGCAAATGTGATAACGCGCATGCCCCACAACTTTGAACGATGTCCAGCCCAACGGTTTATTGAAATACAAAACTTCTCCTTCTTTAAAATTCATCATTACATTACCTCCAGATTATGCCCTGTCAGCAACAAGATCAGAATCAACCCTCCAACAATGATGCGATACCAGCCGAACGCTTTGAAACCGTACTTCGTAACAAAACTGATAAAAAACTTGATAGCAAGCAACGCCACTACAAAAGCAACCACATTACCAATAATCAATGCGGACATGTTGTTCATGATAATTTCCGTTCCTCCATCCAGGAAAAGTTTCAAAATCTTATAAGCCGTAGCCGCAAGCATAGTAGGTACGGCCAGAAAGAATGAAAATTCGGCCGCCGCCTTACGAGTAAGCTTCTGTGACATACCGCCTACAATGGTAGCCATGGAACGTGAAACACCCGGTATCATGGCTATGCACTGAAACAAACCGATGCTGAAAGCCTTTTTCTCTGTCAACACCGTATCTTCACTGCCTTTCGAGAAAATCTTATCGCAAAACAGCATGAATATGCCACCGACCACAAGCATCACGGCTACTACCGTCACACTTTCCAACATTGCGTCAATCTTGTCGCTGAACAGGAAACCCAGTATGGCAGCCGGAACAAATGCTACCAACAACTTCCAATAGAAATCGAACTTATGCAAGAAACGTCCCAGACCGGATGCCCCTTCAGGCAAAGGCGTGTGATTCAAGCGGAAGAACCGTTTCCAATACAGACACACTACCGACAGGATAGCCCCGAACTGAATAATCACCGTAAATGCTTTCACAAACTCAGTGCTCTCCACACCCAACATATTTTGGGTAATAATCATGTGTCCGGTCGAAGAAACAGGCAAAAACTCCGTCAAGCCTTCGACAATAGCAATGATAATTACCTCAAGAGTACTTAGATCTTCCATAGTTATTCCTTAACCTCCTCTTTTGTTTTCGGCTTACGCAGCACAGCATATATCATGAACACGAAGCCCAGAAGACATACTACCGGAGCTACCTTGATACGTCTCACACTAAAGATATCCGGCTCAAAAGTCGTCGGTGTGGACGAGGGGCCGGTCATCAGGATAAAACCGAGGATTACCACCGCCATACCGATGGCAAGCAGGATAAAGTTGGTCTTATCAAAAGCGAATTTTTGTTTATCCATCTGTTTTTTTTATGATTTGACTATTTACAATTTATTGCCTATATATAATACAACGTGCTTGCTTTCATCTTTAAATATTTATTAATGGAAAGCAAGGCACACAACCAGGTGATAAGCACCCCAAACACAAGTACGGACACTGACACCAGCAACATGACATTGGGCGTAATAACCCGTATCAAATCCGGTTCATAGGAAACCAGCCAATAGGCAGCTCCCCACAAAACACCATCGGCAACCGCGGCAGACAGCACACCGATCCAGAAGTTACGGCGCAAAAACGGACGCCGGATAAAACTCCAGCTTGCCCCCACCAACTTCATGGTGTGGATGAGGAAACGCTTGGAATAAATGGCAAGGCGGATCGTGTTGTTTATCAGCGCAAAAGAGATAAATGTCAGTATCACCGCCAAACCTAGAAGCATCAAGCTGATGTTGCGGATATTATCGTTGATGGCATCTATCAGATCCTTCTGATAGAGTACCTCCTGGATATTGGTATTCTTCTTTATCAGTTTCTCTATCTTGGCAATGCTGTCCGAGTTGGCATAATCGGAATGCAACTTGATTTCAATGGATGCAGTGAAAGGATTATAGCCCAAGAATTCCTGCGGATCCGTACCCATAGCTTCCGTCTGCTCGCGGAGAGCCTGCTTTTTGGAGATATATTCCGTCTCTTTCACGAAAGCCTCCTTATCCAACTTCTTCTGTAACTTCAGGATCTCGCTCTCCTTCATGTCGTCACTGATGAGGATGGAGAAGTTGATATTCTCCTTTACATAGATGGAAAGATTGTGGGCAGCCAACACAAAGAACACGACCAACCCCAGCAACAACAGCACCAACGTCGTGCTTATGCTGGACGTGATGAACTGCATATCAAAATAGGATACCGAATGGTGCTTTGCCTTCATTGCATTAATTGATGGTTGATAATTAATAATTAGTTCTTTTTCCGGAAGACATAAATCATGGAACTGCTGCGCTCTTTCTTCACCAGTGCACTGAACCAAGCCAGTGTACCGGTTATCATTCCCCGCAGGAAGGTGCAAGAATGCCTCATGTGTTTTTCCGTCAACATCGATACATAAAAAGCATCGAACGGCATGGGATGTCTCTCCGCCATGATGAATCCATGTTTGGAACCAAACTGCTGGATGGTGCCCGGTGTAAAATGCCACAGGTGACGGGGAACATCGTATGCAGCCCAGTATGCCCCATACTTCTGCGCATCGAACGAAGAGCAGTTAGGTACAGCAACAATCAACACGCCCTTGTCGGTCAGCAGGGAATTCAAGGTCTCCCAAACTTCATTCAGATGTTCCAGGTGCTCCATGACATGCCATAGGGTAATCACATCGAAGCTGCCGGGTGCGAAGTCTTTCAAAGCCGTATCGGGGCGTACCTCCAAATTAAAATGCTCTTTAGCAAAAGCACGCGCCTGCGCACTCTTTTCCACCGCCTCCACCTGCCATCCACGACGCTGCATGGCATCTGCAAAATAGCCGGTTCCCGTACCTATATCCAGCAAACGGCCTTCCTTGCGGTGCGCTTCCCGGGCTACCAGGCGGGCTTTGCTTCCCAACATATAGCTGCGCACCCAATGGTAAACGGAGTTCATCACCCCTTTCTTTGTATCCGAATGTGAAATATAATCGGGAGTTTCGTAATAGCGGCCTATCTCAGCCTCTACCGGAAAATCCTGCGTGAAAAGAAACCCGCAGTCCCGGCAACGGCACAAGTGGAACATTTCGCCCGTGGCATAATGGTCAACACAAGTCAGGGCACGCTCAAGATGCGTTCCCCCGCATAACGGACAAGCTTTTATAGTGAATTTATTCATCGAACGTTCTGCCAATAAGGAAGTGCACCCCTACTGAACAAGGCACACCAAACCTAAATTTGGTACAAAATAACAAATAAAAAGTGATTTACAGGCCTTTTGTTAAGGAGATTTAAGAGTTAGCTCACGGGGTTGCTCTTAAATCTAAAAAAATTACCTTTGCCGTATCAAATAAACCGCATTTCATGAAATCAACCAGAACAATACTGCATTTAGCATTACTTCTGTTGGGATTGTACGCTTGTGACAACCGCCCGTTTCCTCATGCCATGCAAGTGGCGGATTCGCTTGCAAACACTGCACCCGACAGTGCAATAACCCTTCTGCAACAGATAGAAGACAGCATCCTCTCGGAACCCGAAGCAACTCGGGTGTATTATGACCTGCTACGCATCAAGGCGCAAGACAAGGCTTACGTCACACATACTTCAGACAGCATCATCCGGCAAGTAGTCTGCTATTATCGAAAGGAAAAAGACGAAAAGAACCTGCCCAAAGCACTCTATTACGCAGGACGGGTGTATAGGGACCTGGGGGATACACCTCAGGCGTTGGAGTATTTTCAACGGGTAATAGAGACTGCAAAAGGTAGCACAGACCATAAACTACTAAGCAACGCATACAGCCAGATAGGAATGATTTTCCTCTATCAGGACATTTATGACAAAGCACCGGAAATGTTTAGAAAGGCCTATCACCATAACGCATTGGCAAAAGACAGTATCGGGATGGTGTACAGATTACGTGATATAGGCCGTTCCTACAGCACCCTGAAACAAGCAGACAGCGCCATCCATTACTACCGGCAAGCAGACAAGCAGGCAGAACGTATCAAAAACCTACGGCTAAGAAGCGTAGTAAATAGTGAATTGTCCGGCTATTATACAGAATTGGGGAGATACGAGGAGGCATATAAAGCGATGCAGATAGCAACATCATCAAAAAGAGGAAAGAAATTTCCTTTATATGCCATCAAAGCGCAATATTACGAACATACCAACCAGCCCGATTCTGCAATACATTACTATTCTCAATTACTATTCACGAACAACTACATTTATAAGCAGGGAGCCTATTGGGGATTATACAATATTGCAAGATCAAAAGGAAAAATAAATGAAATGCTGACGTATTTAGACCAATACTTAATGTACACAGATTCCGTACAAAATATGAATCAAGTAGAAACGATTCGTAAAATAAACGCATTATACGATTATCAACTAAGCCAGAAAGAGAATAGGAAACTAAAAATCCAAACTTTTCAAGAAAGAAGATTGAAAGTTATTTTCTGCATAGCTTTTGTTTTTTCAATACTCCTCTTTATTGCTTACCGAGAATACCATAAGAGAAAAGAGCAAGCCAAAAGAATACAACGACAAAAACTTGAAAGAATAAAGAAAGAACAATATCAGTTAAGCCTTGCCCAAATAGAAAAAAACAAAAAAGAAATCGAAATATTAGAGTTCTCTTTGCGAGAGGCAGAAACCACACAGAACCAGCTACAACAAGATTTGCTTAAACCCGTTGGCGGAATTAATTTAAGTTGATAAAT
>NZ_GL882648.1 GCF_000195635.1 Bacteroides fluxus YIT 12057
ATTCATTTGGCGGGCAAGGCCCACGATACGAAGAACCGGTCTGCCGCCCAGGCGTATTTTGATATCAATACCGGTCTGACCCAGAAGATATTCGATTTCTTTATGGAATCGTCTGCTGGTAAGTTCATCTTCTTCAGTTCCGTAAAGGCTGCCGCCGACAGTGTGGTGGGGGATGTGCTGACGGAGGATGTGGTGCCGTCTCCGAGAGGGCCATACGGGGAGAGCAAGATTGCTGCGGAAGAGTATATAAAGGAGCATTCCTCCTTCCGGGAAGAGGAGGGTGGGAGATGTTCCGGGAAACAGGTGTATATCCTCCGTCCCTGCATGATTCACGGTCCGGGCAACAAGGGGAATCTGAACCTGCTCTATAATGTGGTGAAGAAAGGTGTTCCCTGGCCTTTGGGAGCTTTTGAGAACAGGCGTTCTTTCACTTCGATTGACAATCTTTGCTATGTGGTGGAAGGCCTTCTGACCAGGGATGTTGCGAGTGGTGTTTACCATATGGGTGACGATGAAGCTCTATCAACGAATGAGCTGATTGCCCTGATGTGTGAAGTCTTGGGTCGCAGGCCTCATATCTGGAGGATGGACCGGCGCATGATGGAAGGATGCGCCGGGTTGGGGACGCTGCTTCATCTTCCGTTGAATACGGAACGTCTGCGCAAGCTGACGGAGAACTATGTGGTGAGCAATGCGAAGATAAAGTCCGCTTTGGGTATTGAGAGGATGCCTGTACGTGCGGAGGAGGGAATCGTGAAAACGATAAGGTCGTTTTCAAATTAAAGAATTGATAATTAAAAGTGGGACAGTATAAGCATGTACTATCTGATGGTTTTGGTTCTGCTCTTCGTGGCGGAACTTTTTTATTTTAAGATTGCTGATAAATGCAATATTATTGACAAGCCGAATGAACGGAGTTCCCATACAAGAGTCACTTTGCGCGGCGGTGGCATCATCTTCTATTTCGGTGCGTTGGCCTGCTTTCTGACGAGTGGCTTTGAATATCCCTTGTTCATGCTTGCCTTGACGCTGGTCACGTTCATCAGCTTTGTGGATGATATCAAGTCCACCCGGCAGGTAACGAGATTGCTTTTCCATTTCTCGGCCATGGGATTGATGTTCTGCCAGTGGGGCCTGTTTTCCTTACCTTGGTGGTGGATTGTCATTGCCTTGATTGTCTGCACGGGTATCATCAACGCCTATAACTTCATGGACGGGATCAACGGTATTACGGGTGGTTATTCCTTGGTCGTGCTGACTGCTCTGGCGATCATCAATGCGGAAATCATCCCTTTTGTTGAAGGTGACTTCATTTATACGGTGATCTGTTCTGTCGTGGTCTTTTGTTTCTTTAACTTCCGCAAGCGGGCAAAATGTTTTGCGGGTGATGTGGGTTCTGTGAGTATCGCCTTTATTCTTCTTTTTCTGCTGGGCAAGCTGATAATACAGACAGGAGATTTCAGCTGGATTGTCCTGTTGTCCGTCTATGGTGTTGACAGCGTGTTGACCATCATTCACCGCCTGATGCTTCATGAGAATATCGGTTTGCCTCACCGCAAGCATTTGTACCAGCTTATGGCGAATGAGTTGAAGATTCCTCATGTGGTGGTTTCCTCTGTCTATATGGCGGTTCAAGCTACTATTATAATAGGATATTTATTCTGTCTGAATCATGGCTATCTCTACCTATCGGTAGTTGTTCTGTTGCTGGGTCTGGTTTACATCTGTTTTATGAAGAGATATTTTGG
>NZ_GL882649.1 GCF_000195635.1 Bacteroides fluxus YIT 12057
CTTCTTTCCTTTCTTTTTATTCCCCACTACGTGAGGAAACCGCATCATTAGAACAATCACATATATTTTATGGATAAGAGAATCTATCTTTGCCTTGCTCACATGAGCGGCAAGGAAATGGGCTTCATACAGGAAGCCTTCGATACCAACTGGGTGGTTCCGCTCGGTCCGAACGTGAACGCCTTCGAGCAGGAACTGGAACATTTTGTGGGCCAGGATAAGAAAGTGGTCGCATTGAGTGCCGGTACGGCAGCGGTGCACCTGGCTCTGTTGGCCTGTGGAGTGGGGCAGGGCGATGAGGTGATAGTACAGAGTTTTACGTTTTGTGCCTCAAGCCATCCGGTAACTTACCTCGGTGCTACCCCCGTATTCGTGGATAGCGAGTCGGATACCTGGAACATGGATCCCGTGCTTCTGGAAACAGCGGTTCAGGACCGTATCAAAAAGACGGGTCGGAAGCCAAAGGCGATTGTCCCTGTCTATCTTTATGGCATGCCCGGCAGGATTGACGGGATCATGTCCGTAGCTTCCAAGTATGGCATTCCTGTCATTGAGGATGCCGCCGAGGGTTTCGGCAGCAGGTTTGAGGGCCGGATGTGCGGCACGTTCGGTACGTATGGTGTCCTGAGCTTCAACGGCAATAAGATGATAACCACCAGTGGCGGCGGTGCCCTGATCTGTCCGGATGAGGATGCCAAGAAAGAGATCATGTTCTATGCCACCCAGGCTCGTGAGGCCTATCCTTATTATCAGCATGAACAGATAGGCTATAACTACCGGATGAGTAACATCTGTGCGGGTATCGGTCGTGGTCAGATGACGGTGGCTGATGAGCACATTGCCCATCATAGGCATGTCTGTAACTTGTACGGGGATTTACTGAAGGATATAGAAGGTATCACCTTGCATGAGAATCCTTCGGAGCGTTATGACAGCAATTACTGGCTGAATACGGTTCTTCTGGATGAGGGCCTTCATGTAAAGGGAGAAGAGAATGCCTATCATGAAGCTGTGAAAGGTGCAGTCGGTGGTGCGGCAGGTGTTACCCACGAGGTGGATAGTGTGCATACTTCTTGCGAGCCTAACCGTAATGTGGAAGCCATGCGCCTATGGCTGGATAAGGCGGGTATCGAGAGTCGTCCTTTATGGAAGCCTATGCACCTGCAGCCGGTTTATGCCGATAGTCCGGCTTATGTGAACGGCGTGAGTGAATCTTTGTTTAAGCGTGGCTTGTGTTTGCCCAGTGGCCCGTGGGTGACGGATGAGGACGTACACTATATTGTGGAAGAGAT
>NZ_GL882650.1 GCF_000195635.1 Bacteroides fluxus YIT 12057
TGTTGCAAAAAAAGTAACAAAACACTTGACTTTCGCTTCTTGATTTCGTATCTTTGTGATGTGCTTAAGAAAAGGAATAATCATTGATCCAGGCGCCTTTATCCCTCCTCTTTCCCACTTTTTTGATTTGATATTTTTTTTAACCTAACCCTTAACATTACAAAATTATGGACGTAATCGTAGAGCGCTTCCGGCGCAGAAGAATCGTGAGTGACAAGGAGTCCCCGCTGTTGTATTATCTCCGTCAGAAACCCAAGACTTGCGGCACCGTTGATGTCGATGTGCTGGCCTCCAACATCCAGAAGAACTGTGCCATGACCCGCGGCGACGTGAAGCACGTCATCGAGGCGCTGGTGGAGGAGATCCAGGGTCACCTGGCCAACGGCGACAAGGTGAGGCTGAACCAGCTGGGTACTTTCCACATGACCTTCCGCTGCCCGGGCGTGGAGCTTGCTGAGAAATGTACCGTTCGTAACATCAGCAGGGTGAACATCCGTTTCTCTCCGGACAAGGGCCTCCGCCTGGTGAACGGCAGCAACGCGCAGACCAAGAGCCCCTCCAACGTGCTGTTCTCCCTCGACAAGCCCGAAGACTCCGGCACCGGCGGCGGGAACGCCGACGGCGGGGACACCGGCGGCTCGGACGGCAACGAGAACGAGAACCCGCTGGGATAACCCCCGCGTTCCCCTCTCCGGACGGGGAGGGGAGTATGACCTGACCAATATCCAACAACCTAAACTTTGAATTTTATGAAAAAGAAATCTTCTGTCTGGGATTATATCCTGAAGGTAATCATCGCCCTGGCATCGGCCTTGCTCGGGGCTGTCGGCTCCCATGCCATGCCCTATCCCTCCTGCCTTTCCATATAACCCCGGTACCAACCTGCCCTTGCTTGCAGGCGTGTCAAAATAAAGATTCCTCTTGTCGGTTTTGACACGCCTCCGCGGGGCTTTAATCCTGTTTCCATCATGAGACCCGTCAACCTTATCGTCGTCCACTGCTCCGCCACCCGTTCCGACCGTTGCTACACGGAGCATGACCTTACCTCCGACCACCTTTGCCGCGGCTTTTCCTGCGCCGGCTATCATTATTATATCCGCAAGAACGGCGACATCAAAAGCTTGCGGCCTTTGGGGCAGCCCGGCGCGCACGCGCGCGGCTACAATGCGAATTCAATCGGCGTCTGCTATGAGGGCGGGCTCGACGGACGCGGGCGTCCCGCCGACACTCGGACCCCTTTCCAGAAGCATTCGTTGCGTGTGCTTGTCATGCTGCTGCTGAAGGATTATCCCGGCTCCCGGCTTTGCGGGCATCGCGACCTCAGTCCGGACCTGGACGGTAACGGGGAGATAGAACCCGAGGAATGGGTCAAGGAATGTCCCTGCTTTGACGCGGCGAGCATTTTGCAGGAGGCGCCGCCTCCCAATCCGGCCTGCCTGTAGGCGGCTTCCCGCGGAGCGCCTTTCCCGCACGCGCATATAGGCGTATATGCGCGTATATATATTATGTGTCCCCCTTCTTCCC
>NZ_GL882651.1 GCF_000195635.1 Bacteroides fluxus YIT 12057
CCTAAAATCCGCAACTATCATCCAATACACGATTAAGGGTAGATTTATGAGTCGTTAGTAGTAGCTTTCAGTAAAAAGCAACAGCACAACATCAATATGTAGCCAACATCCCCTTACCCCACGATGCGACTTGAGGAAATACGCAGATTCTAACCGGAAAGAAAGGATTCTTATCCGAATTCTGTTTTGAAGGGTTTTGCATAAGCGCGGTTCTCTGTGTAGATATTCAGCACGTATTGCCTTGCAGTCATGATCCACTTGGCAGGTACGGAGATGAATCTGAAGACAAAAGCCTTTATGCGACTCGTTTTCTTGAGCCCAAAAGCCTTGGTGTCAAGCCTGCTCATGATGGTCTTGTAGAAATTGTGTATCAATGCAGTAAGCAGAAGAAAGACAGTATTCTCCGCCATGAATGACTTGGGGAGCCTGCTCCAACCGAATCCGTTGTTCATGTCGTCAAAGATACGTTCCTTGCCGCCACGCAGATTGTAGAATTCAACAATGTCCCTTGTCGATGACTTGTAATCGTTGGTCAGAATACAACGGTAAGTGTATTCGCCTTCCCATAGGTCAAGGTCGCCACTGTTGCGTCTTTGTCTCTGGATGACAAGACGATAGCACTTGCCTTCCCATTTCTCAACGAGAATGGAATTGAGTTCGAACTGGATGCCGTTAATCTCCTCCGTCTTCCATCCTCTCAGAGCAAAGATGTCATTGTAGAGCGAACTGCATCGGTTGGCACGGATGTAGAAATGTTTGCAATGCTTCTCTATCTCACTGACGATTTCCTTCGAGCAGGAACCGCAGTCTGCCCTGAAGCGATTTACACGGATGTTCTGGGATTCCAGAAGAGCGAAGAATCTCTTATGGGTGTCTGCCTGATGAAAACGCACATTCGTGTTGCCATCGCTGTTCTCGATATAGACTATCTTGTCACCGATAACATATACGCCAGGCCTGTAGCCGAGGAACTTTTTGTAGGTCGGTTTTGCATCATACTTCTCCGTTTCAAGAAACTGATGGTCAAAGTCAACATCGTATTCCTCAATTTCCTTCAACTCGCCTGTAGAAACCAAAGCGTTTATAAGCAATGTGTTGAGTTTGTCTGCAGTATTGAAATCATAGGTCTTGCCTTGGTCGGAAGTATAGGAGATGTTTTCCTGTGTCAGTTCCTTGATGGCTCTGAGGATGGTATCAGAGCTGCATGTACGAAGGGTAGGATGATACGAGAGATGGCGCATCAGTTGTGACGTTACGTCTTCCACGCATGAGCCGCCACAGAAATAAACGCTCATCAGCGAACGGACTATCTCGCTGAACTGATATCCGATGATACTGCGGCATCTCTGACCCAGTGTTGAGTCGATAACGGGTGAAAGCATGGAGTCAAATTTCTCCATGATTGAAAAAATTCCTCCAAAAGGTGTGAGTTTCTCAGATTTTATTTGTACCTTTGCCATGCCTTGTTACGATTTTCGCTTGTTTTCTAATTGCAACACTAAGATAAGTGAAAAATCTGACACGGCAAAATCCTGGGCAACTTTTTGTTGCTCAGGTACTTAAAAAGTTATATTTATAATAGTGTTGCGGAATTAAGG
>NZ_GL882652.1 GCF_000195635.1 Bacteroides fluxus YIT 12057
AAAAAGCGGGAAGGCCGGAAAGTGGAAAAGTAAGAGGCATAGGTTTTGAGCATAGGCAAGAAGTGATAGAGAATGTCATCGGATGGTGGGCGGACGGATATCTGGTAACTGAAGAGCCTACAAGTATAAAAGCTCTGGTAGATTGGGCCATGGAAAAGTTCCTGTTCCTGTCAAAGAAAGACAGGCCGCTATCCTACAATACAATAAGACAAGAATTCGGGGAAATATGGCGAGATTTACAGCCCGGAAACATAAAGGGAAAAGAAACGAAAACTGCAATGCGAAACAAGAAAATCCTTCGCAATAATTTAAAATAAGCGATGTATGGAAATTATCCATAGATTTGCCACGCTTTAGCAAAGACCAAGCCACATATCATCAGAAATGCCGCTTCCTCCAAAGAAGCCGGCATTTTTCTTTTTATCATGACTGAAGCACCTACTAAGCATTATCCGAGTACGAATTAAAAAAGCTAAAAATGAAAAAGTTGACAAAGAAGGGTACCTCACTCAACGAGGCAATGAAGAATCTGTGGAAAACACGAATCATGCTTGAAAAGGAATTCACCGAAACATGCGCTGAATGGATGGCAACAAGAATCGGAGATTTGATTGACTACATGCAATACGGGCACGCACTTATCGCCTGCCACAGGCAGGACGGGACATTCAGGCTGGCAAAGGCGACACTACTGCCATACGAAGCATGTTTCCACAGGAAATACGAGACTGCACGGGTGAAAGGGACCATCGTGTTCTGGGATGTGGAACAGCAGGCATGGAGAAACTTCCAGCTCGAGAATTTCCTGGAATGGAGACCGGTCGTATAAGTGGAAAATTAGAAGTGGAAAATGGAGACACGGTAATATTAACCAACAATCACTAAGAAATGGCAATGATGTATGGAGGAATGCTATATTTCCCCCTCAA
>NZ_GL882653.1 GCF_000195635.1 Bacteroides fluxus YIT 12057
TTTTCGCTTGTAACAGGTTCGTTTATAGCTTCTTACCATAAGGTAATGAACATATCCAAGAAAATGGTTGGCAAGAGGGGCATAAAGCTTGCCGTATTTTACATAAATTGCTCGCAAATGATTGATAACCAAATATGTATAAGGTTGTCAAAGCCCCGAAGGAACACTCTTTTCTGAACGAAACCTTGATGAAACCCTCTGAAAATAGTGGAGAACGAGACTGAAATTTGGTACGCCATGCGTGCTACATACCGCAGAGAACCGGATGCTATGCGTCTTCTTGAAAAAGAGAAATTGGGCTGTTTTGTTCCCATGCAATACAAGATGTGCATCCGTAAAGGAAAGAAAATCCGTGCGCTGGTCCCCGTTGTCCATAACCTGATATTCGTCCATGCCCGTCCTTCGGAAGTGCAGCGTGTCAAGTCGCAGGTCACCTATCTGCAATACATCACCGATACCCGTAGCGGGAAGAAAATTATCATTCCCGATGTGGAGATGCAGCGCTTCATCGCTGTGGCCGGCAGTTATAATGACCACCTTCTGTATTTCCAACCCGAAGAGTTGAATTTGTCGAAAGGTACTAAAGTCCGTAT
>NZ_GL882654.1:0-13587 GCF_000195635.1 Bacteroides fluxus YIT 12057
CGAATATAACAGGTGCATAAACGGATAATCAGAATTAATATCCTGTCTGCAGGAAGTTAATATCGTGCAGACAGGATATTAATTTATTGTATTACATTATATTAACTTGTTGTGCTTCATGGCATTAATATCATGTGAGACGTGAAAATCGTTTAAACTCCGAACATTATTTTCATTCCTTCTTCCAGCGTGTGCGGCTGATACCCTAACTCCCGGCATGCCTTTTCAATGCTCAGTCCGCTGAAACGGGGGCGGGGTGTTTTTTCGTTCATTTCCTTCGTGGTGACGGGTCGGATGAGTGAGCGGTCCAGTCCCAGCAGATCCGCTACGCGGCGGGCCATGTCGGCAATGGTCAGGCAATCGCTTCCGCAAATGTGGTAGATGCCGTTTCGCGGGCGGTTTATCAGTTTCTCCACACCTTGTGATATATCTCCTACATAGGTCGGTGTACGCCATTGGTCGGATACGACGAAGATTTCTTCATTGTTTCTCAGCCTGTCGGCTACCAGTTGAAGTATATTTCCATGTTGTCCCGGAAGGGCGGCACCATATACTACCACTACACGTACAATGGCATAATTCTCACAAATGGCAGTTATGCGTTTCTCGCCTTCCAATTTGGTGTGGCCATAGTAGTTGACGGGGCCGGGAGTATCTTCTTCCGTATATAACCGGTCAGTGTTTCCACTGAATACGAAATCGGTGGAAAGATGGATGAAACGGCTGTCATGCATCCGGCAATATTCTGCCAAACGTGATACGGCCGTGATGTTGATTGCGTCCGCTTCTTCGTGGTGGGTTTCACAGTAGTCCGGGACGGAGAGGGCGGAAGTATTGACTACGACATCGGGCCGCACTGCTTCAAACAGTTTTTCCAGCGCATTGTTGTCACAGATGTCCGTGCGTACAAAATGGTAATCCCCGGAACCGGGGCAAATATCGTCGTGCAGGGAACAACCGGTGACCCGGTAAGCTATATTCCGGGACAAATCATCGAGAACCCGTCTTCCGGTGAAGCCATTGGCGCCTATAATCAATACTTTTTTTCTCATAACCGTGCTTTTTGTCTTACTTTGGGATGATTCCCTTAATTTAATATGGGGCATTTCTCCCTTGTTGTACTTCGATGCGTATCCCAAATGAACCGTTTGCCGACTTCATCTCGAAAGCACCTTTGAAATTATTCTTCTCCCATGGCAGGGCGGAAGGATTGGGCACTTTCCATCCGTCTTTATCATACTCTCCGTATGTATTGATGCGCATGCCGTTCTTTAGCTTGAAACTTCCCATCTGGAGATTGTCGGTAGAGTTCCAGAAGCCTGTC
Organism: Bacteroides fluxus YIT 12057; assembly: GCF_000195635.1. Lineage (GTDB taxonomy): Bacteria > Bacteroidota > Bacteroidia > Bacteroidales > Bacteroidaceae > Bacteroides > Bacteroides fluxus. Next base: position 1,325 of record NZ_GL882654.1, read on the forward strand.
AGTCCGAAAGGATTGGAACCGAAATAGCTGGAATTGCCCGGAGAGAATAGATCCGAAAGTCCTTGCGAATAGGTGACGTCCGGATTCAACCGGAAGATGCGGCTATAGTCTTTGCTGGCATCGGGTATCTCCAATGTAAACTTTGGCAATTTGGGCGGAGCTATGTTCAGCGATTTCATGTCCAGCAGAAAGCCGTCGTAGCTTTTCACATCATCCGGCAGGGGCTGTCCTTCCGGCAGGATTATTCCTTCGGAAGCCACCCTTTGAGGTGTGGCTTTCAGGGTATCGGCTGGGATTTCATTTTGCGCACTGGCAGCCAGAATACCTGTAAATGAAGTGATGATGCAGAAAAAGATTCGTTTCATATCTTTGTTCATATTTTAAAGTTTAGTTCACTATCAGTTTGTATCCTATTCCGCGTACATTGACAATGCGGATCCGTTCGTCCGATGACAATTTGTGACGCAGTTTGGTAATGAATACATGCAGGCTGCGTGAGTTAAAGAAACTGTCGTCTCCCCAAAGGTCGAGCAGCACGTTCTGGGTGTTGACAACCTGATTCCGGTTCTCGCACAGCCGTTTCAGTATTTCGGACTCGCGGTGGGAGAGCTCCACTTCCGTGCGGCTGTGTGGAGAGGCGTCGGCTTTTACGTACATGAGGCGTTGGGTTACGGCATTGAAGCGGTAGTCTCCTATTTCGAAACGGGAGATTTCCTGTAGCTTCTCTTCGGCAAAGGAGAAAGCTCTGCCCGCCAATGCTTTGATGCGGATGATAAGTTCCTGCATGCCGAACGGTTTCTTCAGGTAGTCATTGGCGCCGAGTTCAAACCCTTCCACCACATCATGGGTGGCAGAGCGTGCCGTAAGAAACAATACCGGGGTACGTTTATCCGTTTGCCGGATACGGCGTACCATCTCAAAGCCGTCCATGCGGGGCATCATCACATCGGTCACTAATACGTCGGGACGGAGGTCGAAAAAACTGCGAAGCCCTTCTTCACCGTCCGATGCGGTATGTATCGTAAAATTTTGTCCTTCCAGTGTATCTTTGATTATCATGGAGAGGGTCTGTTCATCCTCCACCAAAAGTACGTTGATATTGTCCATACTATATTTTTATTGTAAATGTGCTTCCTTTTCCTGTTTCACTTTTCACCGATACGCTGCCTCCATGTCGCTCTGTCATGGTCTTGACGTAGAACAATCCCAGTCCGTAGCCTTTCACGTCGTGCAGGTTGCCCGTAGGTACACGGTAGAACTTGTCGAAGATGTGTCTCTGCTTTTCAAGGGCAATGCCGATACCCTGGTCGGTGACGGAGATTTCGGCCTGTTCGTTTGTCCCGGTGCGGACAGTACGGCAATGTATGTCTATTTCCGCTTTCTCGTGCGAGTACTTGATGGCATTGTCTATCAGATTACTCAGTATGTTGCTGAAATGCGTACGGTCCGCAAGGACGGTCATGCCGTCGGGATTGATGTCAACGGAAATGCGTACCGGCTTGTCGGCCTTCAGCTTATGCTGTTCGATGAGCGGTTCCAGTATTTCCTGTATGTGAAGTTCTTCCGGATACAGGCAGAGTGTTTTGCGCCGTTCCATGCTCATGGAAAGAATCTGTTCCACCAGTCCGCTGAGCCGTTGTAGCTGTTCCTGGCAGATGTTCAGATATTTGTCACGCTGCGCCTTTTCTTCTGCTTGGCTGAAGTTCAGCAGGGCGTCGTTGGCGGCGTATGCAACGGCAATAGGTGTTTTCAGTTCGTGGGTGATGTTGTTGGTGAAATCACTTTTCATCTCTTCCAGTGTCTTCTGCTTCAGAATGGTATGGATAAGGAACCAGAAAGCAAAAGAAAGGATAACCAGGATGATGAATGAGGTGATGAGGATGCCCGACATTTGTCGCAGGACAATCATGTCAATGGGCTCTATCGTTAGGCGGTAATGTTGGCTGTTGTGCAGGTTGAAGGCATAATCATACTGCACGGCGCGGACACTGGGAGTATAACCTTCGGTCCCTCTCACGGAAAGGGTATCGGTGAAGGGCAGGGCACGGTCTTTGCCGCCTCCGGTGTAGAGGTATTCCAGCCGGTAGGGCACGTCAAGTCCCTGCTCGCGCAGCAGGCTGATGAGCAGGCTGTCGTAGATGGCGAGATCTGGGTCGGAGATGATATCCAGTCCGGAGTGCAGCCCCCGCTGAAAGTAGTTTGTCAGTTTCTGCATGTCGTTCTGCTTGCTGAGGATGACATTGACTCCTTCGTTGACATGCATCATTGAATTTTCGGAGTTGGGAGCCTCGTCTTCGGAGATGGTATCTTCTGTTGCTTCTGTGACGGTATTGCCCAAGTCTTCTGTTCCGGATATTTGTGTGGTGTCGGTATAGGTTATGTTTGCATGGCTGCGGACATAAGGCTTGTCATTCTCGTAGCCTGTTGATACGCTGACTGTCCCTTCCTTGACGGTGTCGTTTTTCAGTTTGTTTACGCGTACCATCATCTCGTTGTAGTCGCTTATACGCATGGCTTCGGAAATGCTTCGCTCCATCTGTCCGTACATGGTGTGGTAGAGGTCTGTCAGCCAGTAGGCTTGATAAACAAAGATACCTGTCAGGGAGGCGATGACAAGTATGGCGATATATTTGAGGGGCAGTTTCATGGTTGTTTCCAGTTGCTTTTATACATACAAAGGTAAGATTTATATTGTGAACCGTATGATGCGATAAGACTAAATAACATTCCCGATAACATTGGATAACACTTGGTAAGTGGCTGATAACACAAGTTTATGTTGATTCTGCCGTACTTTGCAGGCGAAGATTGACAGAAGAATATAACCATAAATAAAAGATTGACATGAAACGAATTTATCTGTTATCCATTGCGTGCTGTACTCTGAGTATCAGTCTTTCGGCACAAGAGAACAACGGTGGTGCGGTTACCGCCGATTCCGACGGCAACCGCATTCTCAGCACCGATAGCCTTATCACGCCCGATGCCTGCCTGGACAGCATTTATCAGGCTCTTCCGGAGGTGATGATTACAGGTGAACGCCCCATTGTGAAGGCTGCCCAAGGCAAACTGGTGTACGATTTGCCGCGTCTCATTCAAAGTCTTCCCGTAGATAATGCTTACGATGCGGTGAAAGAACTTCCCGGTGTTATAGAGATGAATGGCGGGCTGCAACTGGCAGGTCAGGGAGTCACCGTTATTTTGGACGGTAAAGTAACCACTCTCAGCACCGGGCAGCTCTATGCCTTGTTGCGGAGTATTCCCGCTGGCCGTATAGAGAAAGCGGAGGTGATGTACAATGCTCCTGCACGCTATCAAGTACGCGGCGCACTTATCAATATCATCTTAAAACAGTCAGCGGGTGGCTCCGGTTCCTGGCAAGGCGAACTTTACGGCAAGTATCGGCAGAAACACAACGAAGGTTTTGAAGAGCGTGCCAGCCTGCTCTATAATAAAAATAAATTCTCAACAGATTTTCTTTACTCGCACAGCCATGGCCGGAGTTATTCCACTACCGGAAAAGAGGCTGTACACACTCTGGCTGATGGCTCGGTTCACCCCATTGCTACAAATGAGGTAAACCATAGCCGCAGTCATACCCATAATTTCCGTTGGGGGACAGACTATAACATTGGTAAAGACCATCGGTTGAGTTTGGTGTATAACGGTGCTTATTCCACTGTCCACAATCACATGGAGATCATGGGCACACAGGTATCTGCCACTCGCGGCAACAGCAGTACCTGGTTGCACAATGGCCGTTTAGACTATCTTACTCCCTTTGGCTTGTCCGCCGGTGCCGAACTGACTTACTACCGTTCCCCGTCCAACCAGTTGCTGCATAGCCGTATGCTGGATGGAAAACTAAGCTTCTATACCGAAGATTGCCAGCGTATCAACCGATGGAAGTTCTTTCTGGCCCAGGAACATAGCTTGGGAAAAGGTTGGGACATGAATTATGGAGTCACCTACGTTACCGGCGTCGATAATAGCTACCAATATTATTTTGATGAAGAGTCGGGGATGGAGAACGGAGCACGGGCTGAATCCGCAGACGGGGAGGAGAGTCAGTTGCCCGATGATATGCATTCGCGCCGACACGAGCAGACCTGGAATGTTTATATCGGATTCAACAAGAGTTTCGGTGACAAGCTGACCATAGACGCTTCCTTGGCTGCAAAGCATTACAAGACCCCCGTCTGGAACCGATGGGACTGGTATCCCGTTTTAAACTTGAACTATATGCCCGCACCGGGACATATCCTTCAGTTTTCGTTGAGCAGCGAAAAGGAGTATCCTGCTTATTGGGCAACACAGGATGCCGTCTCTTACCTTGGCGGCGGGTATTCGGAGTTGCATGGCAACCCGTTACTGAAGCCTGCCCAAGAGTATGGAGCAAGAATGACTTACATACTGAAAGGAAAATACATTTTCGGCGTTTGGTTTGCGCATACGAAAGACTATTCCACACAGCTCCTCTACCAATCTTCCCAACGTCTGGTGGAAATCTACAAGGAGATGAATTTTGATTACCATCAGCAGGCAGGCATTCAGGTATCTGTCCCATTCAAGGTAAAGAACTGGCTGAGCTCACGTCTCACTCTTATCGGTGTATGGCAGCACGAGAAGAACAGTCACTTTTGGGATGTTCCTTTCAATCGCAAGCAGTGCTATGGCGTTGCCCGGATGACCCATACCTTTACACTCTCCTCCAAACCCGACTTGAAGCTGACCGTCGCTGGATTTGTACACAATAAAGGTATTCAGGGTATCTATGACCTGCCTACTTCGGGTAATGTAGATATCTCCTTGCGTTATGGGTTTGCCAAGAGTAAGGCTGTTCTCAATCTTTATTGCAACGATATTTTCGAGACGGGGCAGATTAATCCCCGCATTCGCTTTAAGACGCAGAACGTGACGAACCATTACTCCTGTTTCCGGGAGTTCGGCGTGTCGTTTACTTATAAATTCGGAGGTTATAAAGAAAAAGAACGGGAAGCAGTGGATACGTCACGATTTAAATAATTAACCGGGGGCTTTGTTTGCTTATCTCATGAGAATCATATAGATTTGTGGATATCCTTATAACCCCCAAAACAATCATATCGCTTTGACATTGGAATAAAATGCATCAAGATGTTTCCGGTGGTCTGGAGTTTTTTGTACTTTTGCAACTTTTAAAAAGGTAAAGTTGTTTAGTAAATTAAAAGACCCTATTATGAAATCGGACATTGAAATAGCCCGCAGCATAGAGCTGAAGAAAATAAAGCAAGTTGCCGAAAGTGTAGGCATTCCGCGCGAAGAAGTGGAGAACTACGGACGTTACATTGCCAAGATTCCCGAGCAACTGATTGACGAGGAAAAGGTAAAGCGCAGCAACCTTATATTGGTGACCGCCATTACGGCAACGAAAGCAGGTATCGGCAAGACTACGGTATCCATCGGTCTGGCATTGGGATTGAACAAGATCGGAAAGAAAGCCATCGTTGCTTTGCGTGAACCTTCACTCGGTCCCTGCTTTGGCATGAAAGGCGGCGCGGCGGGCGGTGGATACGCCCAAGTGCTTCCTATGGAAAAAATCAACCTCCATTTCACCGGAGATTTCCATGCCATCACTTCCGCGCATAACATGATATCTGCTTTGCTGGATAATTATATCTACCAGCACCAGGCGGAAGGTTTCGGACTGAAAGAGATTATCTGGAGACGCGTGCTCGACGTGAACGACCGTTCGCTGCGCAGCGTAGTGACAGGTTTGGGCCCCCGCACCAACGGCATTACCCAGGAGTCCGGATTTGACATTACTCCGGCATCGGAAATCATGGCGATCCTCTGCCTTGCAAAAGATACCGATGACCTGCGCCGGCGCGTCGAGAACATCATTCTGGGCTTTACTTACGATGGCAAACCGTTTACGGTGAAGGACTTGGGCGTTGCCGGAGCCGTCACCGTGTTATTGAAGGACGCTATCCACCCCAATCTGGTACAGACTACCGAAGGAACCGCCGCTTTTGTTCATGGTGGCCCATTCGCCAATATCGCGCACGGTTGTAATTCGATTCTTGCCACCAAGATGGCGATGACTTTCGGAGACTACGTAATCACGGAAGCCGGATTCGGTGCAGACTTGGGGGCAGAGAAATTTTATAATATCAAATGCCGCAAGAGTGGGTTGAGCCCTAAATTGACAGTTATTGTAGCCACCGCACAAGGGCTGAAAATGCATGGAGGAGTCAGCCTGGAGCGTATCAAGGAACCGAATATGGAAGGTTTGCGTGAAGGCTTCGGCAATCTTGACAAGCATGTCCGTAACCTCCGTTCCTTCGGGCAGACCGTGGTGGTTGCGTTCAACCGCTTTGCCGGTGACACCGATGAAGAAGTCGATGCCATCCGCCGTCATTGCGAGGAAGAACTGGAAGTGGGCTTTGCTATCAACAATGCCTTTGCAGAGGGTGGGGAAGGCGCCGTTGACTTGGCGGGCCTTGTGGTAGAGACCATAGAAAAAGAGCCGTCCGCTCCGTTGCGATACACTTATGAGGAAAATGATTCCGTACAACGGAAGATTGAAAAAGTGGCATGTAATCTGTATGGGGCAAGTGTGGTGACTTACAGCAGCGCCTCACGCAAGATGATAAAGCGGATAGAAGAAATGGGCATAGCCCATTATCCTGTCTGCATTGCCAAGACCCAATATTCGTTTTCTGCCGATCCTAAGCTATACGGTGCAGTCAACAATTTCGAGTTCCACATAAAAGACATCGTCATCAATAACGGTGCTGAAATGATAGTGGCCATTGCCGGTGAGATACTCCGTATGCCCGGTTTGCCCAAATCTCCGCAAGCGGAACGCATTGATATAGTCGGAGGGGAGATTGAAGGACTTTCATAGTCCGGTGCCCTGAAATGGACGAAAGAATAAGATTCAGCCCCGCAACCTCTTGATTATACAGGTTGCGGGGCTGTTTTATAACTGTTAAGGGCACGCTTCCTAGTATGCGAACAACGGGTATTTTTCCATTGTCTTGTTTACGCGTGCGCGGACTTCCGCAATCACTTGTTCGTTGTCAACGTTAGAGAGTACGGTTTCAATCATTTCAGCGATTTCCAGCATCAAGTCTTCTTTCGCGCCACGGGTTGTAATGGCGGGAGTACCCAGACGTATGCCGGAAGTCTGGAATGCGGAACGGCTGTCAAACGGAACCATGTTCTTGTTTACGGTGATGTCGGCGGATACCAGTGCTTTCTCGGCTACCTTACCTGTCAGGTCGGGATACTTGCTGCGCAGGTCAACCAGCATGGAGTGGTTGTCCGTACCGCCCGATACAATGGTGAAACCGCGGTCTATCAAGGCTTGTGCCAGGACGGCGGCATTCTTTTTCACTTGCTTGGCATACTCTTTCCATTCCGGTTGCAGGATTTCACCGAAAGCTACAGCCTTGGCGGCGATGACGTGTTCCAGCGGGCCGCCCTGGATACCGGGGAATACGGCAGAGTCGAGCAATTGGGACATCATCTTGATTTCACCTTTCGGAGTTTTCTTGCCCCACGGGTTGGGGAAGTCCTTACCCATCATGATGACACCGCCGCGGGGACCGCGAAGAGTCTTGTGGGTGGTGGAAGTCACGATATGAGCATACTTTACAGGATTATCCAGTTCTCCCGCCGCAATCAGTCCGGCAGGGTGCGCCATGTCAATCAGCAGGATGGCGCCTACCTTGTCTGCAATTTCACGCATGCGTTTGTAGTCCCATTCGCGGGAATAAGCAGAACCGCCGCCGATAATCATTTTCGGCTTCTCGCGCAAGGCGACTTCTTCCATCTGGTCATAATCCACACGGCCCGTTTCTTTATTCAGATTGTATTCGCAGGGAGTGTAGATGATGCCGGAAGTGTTCACCAAAGAACCGTGGGAGAGGTGTCCGCCGTGTGCAAGGTTCAGTCCCATGAATTTGTCACCCGGATTCAGGACTGCCAGGAATACGGCTGCATTGGCTTGCGCACCGGAGTGCGGTTGTACATTGGCCCATTCGGCACCGAAGATTTGTTTCAGGCGGTCAATGGCGATTTGTTCGCTCTGGTCCACTACTTCGCAACCACCGTAATAACGCTTGCCGGGGTAGCCTTCAGCGTATTTGTTGGTGAGGCAGGAACCCATTGCCTGCATGACTTGGTCACTTACAAAGTTCTCTGATGCAATCAATTCAATGCCTTTGAGCTGGCGTTGATGTTCTTTTTCGATGATCTCGAAAATTAAGTCGTCTCTTTTCATTCTTGCTTATTAGATAAGTTTGATAAATCTCTATGTATATCTTGTTAACTACGCAAATTTACAGGAAATAAATGAATAAATTGAAAGAAAAGGAAGAAATTTACTGTCAAAAGAACACTCCCAAGGAAAAACTGAGAACATTGTCGCGGCGGTGGAAACGGATTTCATTGTTGGAGCCGCTGCCATCCGCCGGGTTGTTTGCGGGGGCTTCATAAGTTACCCGTTTGGAAATGTTGTGCAGCCCGATGTCATACCTGAAATCGAAGAAGATGCGTGAAATGGTCACGGCTATGCCTACAGTGAAGCTGAGGTTCAGCGGACGCAGTTCCTCCCTGATGTTGAGTTGGTCGAAGCGCTCGAAGGTGACTTCACTTTTCTTGTCCCAGATATAGCGTATTTTCGGACCGCCGAAGGCGGCAAGGCTATACGGGCCTTCCTTGATGAAATTGTATCCGTAGATGACGGGGATGTCGATGCTGTGGATGGAGGAAGTGATGGAGGCCTCTGCGGGGACCGTTCCGGCAGGAGCGCCTTCGGGCAGGGGCTTTTCGAAAGTGATGTTGCACCGGTTGACGTTGTAGGAAATCTCCGGCTGCAGGAAATGCCGGTCAAAATTGATCCGTATGAAAAGGGAGCCGAAATAACCGATTTTGTAATTGTTCTGCACTTCATCGATGGCAACCCCGTTGACGCTGAAGTTGGAGACGAGGAACAAGGAAGAGGTGAATCCCCCTTTGACACCAAAGTTTACAGGACGGTCATGGTGGGATTTTAAGTGTTCTTCATCGGTTGTTCCGGGCACGGCGGGAGCCTGTCCCCACATCATGGCAGGGAACGCCAGCAAGCATAAACCACTGAAGATTCGTCTTAATCCCATCATCTTGTCGTCCTACCGTTTTTTTACTTATTGTTCTTTTTCTTTTCGACGGACCAACCGAATTTGCCGATTTTCTCGCCTAATCCGTAATATCCTCCATGTACATATACCAGCGGGTTGGTTTCGGCCAGTTCCAGTTTGCCTGTCTCCGGATTCAGGTTCTCCGTATCGGCACGGACATTGACTACGTCGGCAATGAACATGTCATGTGATCCGAGGGTGACGATTTCCTTTACCCGGCATTCGATGCACAGGGGAGATTCTTCGATGACGGGTGCGCTGACAACGGTACTTTTGCCGGGAGTGAGATGCATTTCCTCAAACTTGTTGTGGTCTTTGCCGGAACGTACGCCACACCAGTCTGTAGCCTTTGCCATATCTTCCGTGGTAAGGTTGATGACAAACTCCATATTCCGCTTGATGATATCGTAGGAGTGGCGTTCGGGACGTACGGAGATGTAGCACATGGGCGGGTTTGTACAGATTGTGCCCGTCCATGCCACTGTCAATATGTTGTATTCTTCCGGAGTGCTTCCGCAGCTGACCAAAACAGCCGGCAGCGGATAAATCATGGTTCCGGGTTTCCAGTCTTCTTTCATGGGATATCAGATGATTTCAATATTCTCGCGGGTCTGTTCCTTTTCGCAGTAATGGCATTTAATGACGCAGTTCCCTTTATCTACCACATGGAACAGCGTAGGCATCGGCTCGTTGTTTGTGATGCATTTGGGATTGGCGCATTTTACGATGCCGCGCAGTTCGTCCGGAAGGCAGACTTCACGTTTTTCTACCACTTCATAATCACGGATAATGTTCAGCTTTACGTTGGGGGCCACTACGGCGATCCGGTTGATTTCCTCGTCACAGAAAAACTTGTCGGCGATCTTGATAATGCCTTTGGTACCTAACTTTTTACTTTTCAGGTTGAAACCGATGGTGATGTTGTTGTTCATGTGCTCCAGGCCAAGCAGGGAGACAACGGTGAACAGCTTTTCAGAAGGTATATGGTCAATGACCGTTCCGTTTTCCAGGGCGGCTACTTGCAATTCTTGTTTCTTTTCGTTCAACATCTTCTTATTTCCGATTTAACAATTTACGATATATTTTCTCACTTCCTCCAGTGTGATGCCCAATACGTCGCAGAGGATAGCCTCACGGGCATATAAACCGTTCTGTGCCTGCTGGAAATAATAGGCTTTCGGGCTGTCGTCCACATCATAGGCTATTTCGTTGACACGGGGCAGGGGATGCAGGATGCGCAGGTTGGGACGGGTGTGTTCCAGCATCTTGTGGCGCAAGATATAGACATTCTTCACCCGTTCGTACTCCATGAGGTCGGTAAAACGTTCGCGTTGCACGCGGGTCATGTAGAGGATGTCGGCATCGGCAATGATTTCTTCCGTAAAGTCCGTATGCTCCACATACTTGATGTTGTGCTCGCGGCAGTAGATTTTGTATTCTTCGGGCATCCGCAGCTCGTCCGGGGCGATGAAGTGGAAAGTGGGGTTGAAGTGGCGCATGGCCATCAGCAGGGAGTGGACGGTACGGCCGTATTTGAGGTCGCCTACCAGGAAGATATTCAGATTTTCCAGTGTGCCTTGCGTCTTGTAGATGGAGTAGAGGTCGAGCATGGTCTGCGAAGGGTGCTGGTTGGCTCCGTCCCCGGCGTTGACGATGGGAATGGAAGTCACTTCACTGGCATAGCGTGCCGCCCCTTCGAGGTGGTGGCGCATCACGATGATGTCGGCGTAGTTGCTCACCATCTTGATGGTGTCTTTCAGTGTTTCGCCTTTGGAAGAACTGGTCGCCTTGGGATCGCTGAAGCCTATGACACGTGCTCCGAGGCGGTTGGCTGCTGTTTCAAAACTGAGGCGGGTGCGGGTAGAAGGCTCGAAAAATAAGGTGGCGACTACTTTCCCGTCCAATAAGTGCCGATTGGGATGCGCTTCAAACTCTTTCGCCATTTCGAGCATATAGAGGATTTTTTCCTTACTGTGTTCGGCAATGGTGACTAAACTTCTGTTTTCCATATCGTTGAATTCATTTATACTTTTCGAGAGTGTAAAGTTACGGAAAATCTATGGGCTACGGAAATTTGCGGGAATGTTTTTTTGCGGAATAAACCGGTTCTCTTCGGTAAGCCTTGACCGACCGGATTCACGCCACAAAAACTGTTCTTGCCTTTATCTTTTGCAATAATCGACATATCCAGACACACATCCACCATCCTTGTCCCCAGACTATACTTATAGAACCGGGGAAAACCTTGCGATAAAGGAATCAGCAGGTTCAACAACCGCAAGGTGTCACGATAAAGAGGTAAATCTTCGGATAATGCCATAAAAAATATGTTTCGACCCGCGAAGCGGGTTATTCGTTTAAATAGATAAATTAACGGCTACGCCGTAATAGATAAATAAGATCAGAAAGCAAAGGAACACCGCACCCTAAGGCTGCTGCTGCTGCGCTTAGTGTTGTACTCCAAGTGCAGGCCGTCACGGCTGTCGAAGTACACGCCGCAGGCGTTGAGGTGATTGTACTCCGAACTCGACCAAAACCAAGTGCCTGTACCTGTACTGAATGGCGTTGCACCGCTGATTTTCTCCAAATACCTATTCATGTTAGCCACGGCTATTGGGGCGGCACCGGATATATATTTATAACTACCTGTATCATCCCGATAATTGGTCAAGTCTATCTTACCCAAGTTGGACAGAATATCCCACCACTGACCCATACTGGGAATAAACCAACCGGTGGTTTTCTCGGGAGCGGCGTATTTCCCGGTGCTGCTCTCTGCCGTACCGTAACGGCTGGCATGGTAAAAGGCGGTATAGGTATCCGGCAAAGCAGTACCATCGTTTCCGTAGGTGTCGATTATCCAATGCGTTTCACCGTAACCGTCCACATTCTTATACATCTTATATACTTTGTCGGTGTTCGCTTTGAAAGGTTCTCCATCAGCGCCGCCGCTGTTTTCATCTTTACGGACTTCTCCCCACCGGCAACCGTCCGAAGCATTGGTGAGTGCCATGACAAGACCGTGAGGGGTTATGTCTTTATCTGTTAAGAATTTCGTGGCTGCCGTACCGATACGACTGACGTCGGTACTGTAAA
>NZ_GL882654.1:13631-15782 GCF_000195635.1 Bacteroides fluxus YIT 12057
TGCAGGTTACCGCTTCGGTAAGGGAGGCATCTCCCGGAATCAGATAACCTTCGTTGTTATCGTTCTTGCAATAAAAATCACCCACTTGAGCATTAGCAAAGGCATAAGCGCCAATATCCTTCAAAGTAGGAGCTAATGTATGACGGTTATTGGCAGCCAAAGCGGTTTCCGGCATCGTTCCGCCATACGTTTTTGCCTTGTAGCTACAAAACCAACGGGCATCCGTCGTTTGCGGAGAAACGATGATCCGGTAGCTGCCGTCGTCTGCACGGTAAGGGAGAAGAGGTTCGGTGCCGATGGTGAAACTTACATCATCCACAGAAGAAGGGATATAGCTGGTTTCCGCTCCATCTATTTTGCATGTTACCGAAGGCGACAGGGAAAGGGAGGAATAGGCGTGGGTAAACTCTATTTCGAGTGTCTTCAACGGAACGCTGCCCGTGCCATTACTCCACACCAGCAGGTCGGAGGCACGGTAGGCATCTTCGGTACGCTGGTCGTAGCGGGGCGGGAATTTGGCTTTCAGGGCGGCAGGGATGTCTGCGCCGGTTATGCCGTCCGCTTCCGGGCTGTATGGGAAGTAGGCGAAATATTTTATATTCGTGGCTTTGTTGTCGTAATAGAGGGCCGTTTTGCCTTCGCCGTTGGCGTTGTCGAAGCTCCATGCGCTGCCGTTGTATTTATAAGGTATATTGTCGGACAGCATATTGCCACTACCGTCCAGCACGGTGATGCCGATGCGGTCGCCGCTCTCGAAAGTGGTGACGGCGCCGTTGTCGGTGGCACGGGTGGCGGCGTTGTTGCCGTCGATGCTGTTGTTGCTGCCGGCATTGCTGCGGGTGGCGGCGGAGGTGAAGTCGCTTGCGCTGACTTCTATACGGAGGGCGGCAGACGCAGTGTTGTCACCGTCACCGCCCGGCAGGGCATCGTCCTCGGGGCTGCAGGCAGTAAGTAGCAACAGCGACAGGAAGGTTCCCAGGCTATGCGTGAAGAACCGGGAAAAAGAGTTGTATTCGGATAAGTACATATCGTTTTTGTTTTTCGACCCGCAAGCGGGTAATTCGTTTAAATAGATAAATTAACGGCTACGCCGTAATAGATAAATAAGATCAGAAAGCAAAGGAACACCGCACCCTATTGTTGCTGTAGTCCTTATAGTTGTAGTTCAAGTATAGGTAGTCATCGCTGTAGAAGCGCACGTTGCAGGCGCTGTAGCCACTGTACTCCGAACTCGACCAAAAGTAAGTATTCCTACTGAATGGCGTTGCACCGCTGATTTTCTGCAAATACGTATTCATGTTAGCCACGGCTATTGGGGCGGCATCGGGTATAGAGGTAAAAGGATCCGTTTTATCCTGATAACGGGTCAAGTCTATCCCGCCCAAATTGGACAGAATATCCCACCACTGACCCATACTCGGGAGGAACCAACCGGTGGTTTTCTCGGGGGCGGCGTATTTCCCGGTGCTGCTCTCTGCCGTACCGTAACGGCTGGCATGGTAAAAGGCGGTATAGGTATCCGGCAAAGCAGTACCATCGTTTCCGTAGGTGTCGATTATCCAATGCGTTTCGGCGTAACCGTCCACATTATTATACTGCTTCTGCAATGTGGTGGTGTTCGCTTTAAAAGGTGCTCCATCAGCGCCGCCGCTGTTTTCATCTTTACTGGATTCTCCCCACCGGCAACCCTCGGAGGCATCGGTGAGTGCCATGACAAGACCGTGAGGGGTACTTACGTCTTTTTTCTTCAAGGCCTGTTTGGCCGCCGTACCGATACGACTGACGTCGGTACTGTAAACGATGCCGATGCAGGTTACCGCTTCGGTAAGGGAGGCATCTCCTGGAATCAGATAACCTTCTCCACTACTATTCTTGCAATAAAAATCACCCACCCGGGCATCTGCCAATGAATATTCGATTAAGAGGTCGCTTTTCAATGTATAGGTGGTGCCATCGGCTACCTCGTAAAGTCCTTTTATACCGATACGCGCACCGATGATGGTGACGGCGTTCCCGCCCAACAAGGTGTAAGAGCCGTTGCCATCATCGGTTAAAGAGCCGCCGGAACCGGGAGCTGCCTTTATCGTCACGCCTTCGGGGGCGGTGATGCGATAAGTGACGGCGACATCGGGATCGGTGTCGATGGATGTG
>NZ_GL882655.1 GCF_000195635.1 Bacteroides fluxus YIT 12057
GTAGGATGCGGGACGGTAACCCGTACCGTCACCCAATCCCCCTTGTCGGCATGGCTGTGCGTGACAAAGCATTCCTCTGTCAGTCCCTGATGCAGGATCAGTTCCGACTTCACACGGTTGGCACGTGTCCGTGCGACGGCCTTGTTCTCCGCCTTGCCGGGCATCGAATTGCAGTAGGCGTCCACGAATATGGGCGTCTGCCCGCCTGTTATGGCTCCCTTGTAGCGGGCCACCAGAGCAGACAGGCGTTCCAGTTCGGCAAGGTTGTCCCTGTACGGGATGAAAAACATGTCTTTCCGGGGCACAAACCGGAACTCGTACACGCTGTCGGTTTGCAACGCCTCCCGGTCCTGTGCCGCAAGGGGCACGGTGAGGAGTGCGAAAAGCGGCAATAGCAACAATCTTTTCAACATTTTCTGTATGGTTTTAATAAATTCGTGCCCGTGATTACGGGGACGGATAAAAAGTGATATAATAAGGAATAATATCCTGGAAATAAAAAAGGGAAGGGGTTGATTTTCAGCGAAATATTTAGTATGCAGACGTCTGCATTGTGTGTGTGTGTGTGTGT
>NZ_GL882656.1 GCF_000195635.1 Bacteroides fluxus YIT 12057
ATGCCATTTATGTCTTCGAATTCAAACTGGACGGGAAACGTCTTGTGAAGGTAGGGGTGAACTTCAGCAAGGAGACACGGAATGTGGACAGGTATATTATGGAAGAATAATATAATGGAATCATAATGAAAAGAGTCTATACCAGAACCGGAGATAAAGGAATGACCGGCATTCACGGTGGTGCACGTGTCCCGAAAGATGATATCCGTATTGAAGCTAATGGCTGCCTGGATGAGCTGAATGCTATAATCGGCATTGTACGTTCCATGCTTCCGGCTGATGATGAGTGGCAGAATCTGTTGCATACGGTTCAGCGGGAGTTGATGGTTGTAATGAGTCACGTGGCGACTCCTCCGGGGGTGGTGAATCCTAATCCTGTCTCGGCAGCGGAACTTGTCTTGCGTTGTGAAAAAGAAATGGATACCATGACCGGACAATTGCAGGAGAACGGCTATTTTCTTTTGCCGGGCGGAACGCCCGTATCTGCCCAACTTCATTTTGCCCGCACTGTAGCCCGCCGTGCTGAACGTCGCTTATGGACACTCAACCGCCGGGAACCTGTCAATGGAGATATCCTGCGCCTCGTAAACCGTCTTTCCGATTTGTTCTTTGTGATGGCACGCATGGAGATGCAACGCCAGGACTGGACGGAGGAGAAGTGGCAGGAATTTGCGTATAAAAGAAAGAGCGGGAAATGATGACCAAGGATTGGTATAATTCATGCATGCCGGTATAGGATAATCAATCATTAATCGTCAGCCGCAAATCGTACAGACAAGCCTGTACCTCTGCCTTACTGCCGATGTGCTTTCCCACATCGTCCGATAATTTTACGCATTCCCGCCATTCCTGGTTGACATTCATTTTGCACCGGGTCAGTTTCATTACGATATTAGAAGGCTTGAAGCCGGTATCATTGGTCAGATTTGTGCCGATGCCGAAAGCGCAACGGATTTTTCCGGAGCAATATTTCTGTATGTCAAGTGCCTTGCCGAAATCCAGCGCATTGCTGAATACGATGGTTTTGGTAGTCGGGTCAATTCCCAATTCACGATAGCGGGCTACAAGCTTATCGGTAAAATCAAATTCATTGCCGGAATCGCAGCGCACCCCGTCGAACAGCTTGGCTTGCTTGCGGCTCAGGTTGCTCAGAAAGATGCCGGAAGTGTAGGTGTCTGACAGTGCAATGCCTAAATCACCGTCATATACATTCACCCAGTTTTCCAGTGCCATGTAATTGGCATGCTTGTACCCGAATTGTGCGCCATGGAACATGAACCATTCATGTGGATGCGTCCCCATAGGTTTCATGCCATACTTCATGGCAAAGTGACAGTTGGAAGTCCCGGTACAGTATTTTGAAGTTTGTTTGAGGTAACCGATCACTTTGTCCTGCACGTCGAGGGAGAAACGTCTGCGCGTTCCGAATTCGGAAAAAGACAATTGATGTTCATTGGAGAGTTTGACCTTTTCCGATAATTTGCTGAGGATATTGTCCCAGTCAGCTACATTACCCAAAGCCCGGTTCTTTATTTCCGATACGATGGCAAGCAAGGGTACTTCATAAAGGGTTGCTTTATACAGATAGTCCGTTATTTCAATATTTAGATGCCCTCCTTCGTCTAGATGGACCTTTATTTTCTCTGCCTGGAAGCGGAAAGAGGAGAGCCATTCCCAATAAACTCCGGGTAGAAATCGGCAATGACAGACCATATATTCCCGTTCTTCATCGGTCAATGCAACTTGTTCCAACTGAGTGATTGCCGCTTTCAGTCTTTTCAGAAACTCATCCGTGTAAGCCGTTTCGTCCCTATCCTTGAAACTGAATGTTCCCATAGCATTGGGAAACAACTTGATGTAGGCATACGAAGTGGTGAACTTGTATAGGTCCGTATCTAATATTGTATGAATCATTGTTCAGTATTTTGAATTAGAAAATTGATTTCGGGCATGAAGATAGCGACTTTTTCTCATTTTGTTGTCATTAAATTGTTAACAACAGAATATTCCTATTAAACCATGTTATAAAAGAATCTGTTACGGGTAGAAATTTTGGAGAAATCATAGAACTCCGTATATTTGCAATGTGTTTTTCATAGTATTAGATTTAAGGTTAACGAAAGATTGGCTGTCTGGGATAGATAGCCTTTTTTTTTGTGGTGTGCAGAGCCCACGCCCCATAAACAAAGACTTGTATCCAAAGAATCAGCATCTGCGGCCAGATGTCGGACAGGCTGGCACCCATGGAGTTTAGTTTTACGAAGGCGAGCACGGCGGGAGCTACCGGGAATATGTAGTGCGCAGCCTGCCAATACCACGGCATCAGTTCCAGAGGATAGGAAACTCCGGATAGGAAAATATATCCCACGGAGAAAAAGGCTATCATCAACAGAGGAGCTTCTGAATCCGTGAACCAACGTGAAACAGCAAGGGCAAAGAAACTTGTGCCCAACAGGAAAGGAATCATTAGGATGGTAATGTCCCATCCGTTCCCGATATTGGGAATGCTGAATATATGTGGCAATAATCCCAGCAGGAATAAGGAAAATACGGCATAAAGCATGATATATACAAAAGTTCTTCCCGAAACAATACGTAAAGCATCTTTCAGCGAACCGCCACTCATCAAGACAATACCTTTTCTCCGTGCTTCTGCTTCTTCGCCTGTCAGCATGGCAATGACCATCAGTAATGTCTGGAAGATGATGACGATCATAACTGCGGGAATCAGATAGGAGCCATAGCCTTCCGTATAATTATAGAGGGCTGTTCCCGATACGTTGACAGGGGCCGAAGAAGCCACAGCCAGTAATCCTTGCGGAGGCAGGAAAACAGTACCCTCCAGACGGTGGGCATCGTTTACGGCAAGCATTACCCGGGTGCTGGATTCTTGCAGGCCTTTGAAGTTCAGAAATGCGTCGGTTGCTGCATAAAGGATGAATACGGAAGTTTCACCACGTGCTACGCGTGCCTCAAAATCAGCGGGCAAATAGAGAATGCCTGCCACATCCCCCTGCTTCATCCATTTACGGGCCTCGAGGATATTGGACGTCTGTCCGTAAACGGCCGTCTGCGGAGTAGCATTCAGCAGGCGGGTATATTCACGGCTAAGGGTGGAATGTGAGAGATCGACCACTGCTACGGGAGCTTTGCGCACCAGGTTTGGAGCATACATATAGTTGTAAAGCAGTCCGTAGAGGAAAATGCCGCCGGCCAATACCAGGAGGATGGCAGGATTGGTGGAGATATTCCGCCATTCATGCCGGATGACAGCAGGGATGGAAACGGAGGCAAGAGGTTCCGCATATTCTGCCTCAGAGCTTTTTCCCGATTTGGAAATCCACCATCTTAGCAACGGCAGCAGCAGTAATGCCACCAATGGGAATGTGAAAAGAATGGCTGCCGATTGCCAATAGTAGGCATATCCGGCATCAAAATAAATGATGGCCTGCGCGGCTTCTGTGAAGTGGCGTACAGGAAAGAGGTAGGAGGCAGCGTGTACCGGCGCGTACATGGCCGTGACGGGGAAGGTGACACCGGACAGGGTGGCTCCCAAGGAACCTACCATGGATACTACACTGATGATATAGGCTATTTTCGGAAAAATGGAAAAAATGAATACCGCAAGGGCTTGTGTGGCGATGATAAACAGTACTGTCATTAGGTTCATCATCCACAGGCTGCCTTGGAAAGGTATGTGCAGTACACCGAATAATACATAGTTTGCCAGTATGCCGATTAGTGAGAATATGGCAGTGTAGGGCAGCAGTTTTCCCGTAATGGCAGTCAGGATATTGTGGTTTGCAGTTGCCATCCACTCTTGTGACGTACCGGATTTTAGTTCGCTGCCTATGGAATAGACCGTGAGGAGCAGAATCAATATCTGGAAAAGTACGAAGAAAAACGGTTGGCTCAGATAGACGGAATAGTCCATGTCCGGATTATACAGCGGGTGTGTACTGGCTTCTACCGGTAACAGGAATGTCTGTATCTGTTCCCGGCCTGTGCCCAATGCTTCTGCCTGTACTACGATGGGGGAGAGTGCGACGGGAGCAAGGGTGTTTTCAAATGCCGCCATGAGTTCGCTGCCAACGGAAAGAAGGGCGTAATGGTAATAATAGACAAGGGTGGCATTGGTACCCGTTACCGCCTTTTGCCCGAATTGGGGAGGGATAACGAGATATCCGTATATTTCTTTCCGTTGCAAGTCACGCCGCGCAGCCGTTTCATCGGTGTAGCGTTTGGTTACCCGGAAGGTAGGGGTGGCGGAGATTCGGCGGGATATGTTGCGTGAAGTAGCCGTGTTGTCCTGGTCCACTATGCCTACGGGGATATTCTCCATCTGCCCGTTTCCAAAGATCGTAGCCATGAAGAAAAGGCAGAACAAGGGTAGCACGATACATACGCCGAAATAGAGACGGCGGGAGGTCATGCGGTGCCATTCGCGGAGAATGACCATACGGAGTGCTTGCATGGCGCAGCAGGATTCTTTATTCTTCATGGTTTGCTTTTCAAGGTTAAGAGCACTGACATTCCGGGACGTAAATCTTCGACCGCCTGTGTGGGCCGTGCATGGATCTCAAATGTCTGCATGTCGTAACTGCCAGTCTGCCTGGTTGATTTCCAGGTGGCGAAACTGCCCAGCGGGCTGATGTAATAGATGCGGAATTCTATTTCCTTTTTGCCGATAGCGGGAACATCGGCTTTGAATGTTTCTCCCATCTTGAATCGGGGCATCAGATCCTCGCGTATGTTCAGTACAACGTGTGCGTCGCCCATGACTACGAGGCTCATGATGGGAGTGCCCGGAGCAACCAGTTCACCCCGTTTCGGAAATATGGTAGCTATCTGCCCGGTTTCGGGAGCTGTCAAGCGGGAGTCAACCAAAAGAGAAGATACTTCATCCACTGTGCTGCGGGCGGCATCCACGAGACTGCGGGCAGCGGCACGGTCTTCGCTTTGCGCACCATCTACCGCCATCTGGTATTGTTCATAGGCGGCACGTTCGGCTGCCTGTGCGGCTTTATACAGAGCCTCTACTTCATCCTTTCTTTGGGAAGTGACCACGCTGTCCTTGTATAGAGTCAGAATACGCTGATAGGTGGTTTTGGCAAGGGTAAGGTCGCTTTGGGTCTTGTTCCATAATTGGCGGGCGGTAGCGACAATCTGGCGTCGGGTACCGGCATCTATCTTTTTGTTCTGTTCCTTAGCTACTTGTTCCAATGCATTTACTTGGCGGTATTTGGCCTCAATGGTAGGGCTGTTGATGACGACCAGTGTGTCTCCGGCTTTTACCCAATCCCCTTCTTGCACAAGGAACGAATCCACACGTCCCGGAAGTTTGCCGCTGATACGGATTTCAGTAGCTTCTATCTGGCCTTGCAGTACCAATGGCTGTCTGCTCATGAGTAACATTCCTGCGGCGGATACGATGACCGTAATGACCAGGATAACGATAAATGCAATGCTGATGCTTTTATTATTGACTTTCATGATGGATGGTTTGGTGGTTAATGGTTAATGATGGATGAAGGGGAATCCTCCACGATGTATTGCTCGAAATGTTCCGGTGTCCCGCAAAGGGCAAGGAGATTCATCAAGGCCACATCGTATTCATAACAGGCGGCAAGCCGTGCCACGCGCACAGTTGCCAGCATGGTTTCGGCATCCACTACTTCCGTACTGGTTGCCATGCCTTCGGCGAATGATTTCTTGCGGATACGTACCAGCTCTTCACTCAGTTCGATGGTGGTGTTCAGGGCACGTACATTGTCTTGCGCTTTTTGGAGTTGGGTGTAGAGCTTGTCTATGCCGACACTTAAGTCTTCTTTGGCTTTTTCTTGTCCCAGGGCAAGGGTCTGCCGGACTATCTTGGACTGACGGATACGCTTCTCGCGTGCCAGACCGTCGAACAAGTTCCAGGTGAAGCCTACACCTACCATGGTACGGGGAACAAGATTGCTCTGTATGCCATGGGCATAGAGGGTTTGTTTGCCAAACAGGGCGATGTCCGGCAGGTATCCGCTTTGGTCAATGTGAAGTTGTTGCCTGGCTATTTGGGATTGAAGTTGCAGTTGGTTTACTATATAGTTTTCCATCTGCATGGTTTGTACAAACTCTTCTTTGACGGGCAGACTGGTATTGATAAACAGAGGAGAAGTGGGCAGTATGCTGCAGGTATCTTTCAGATTCAAAAGGGTACGCAGGGCACTTTGCACTACGGTGACTTCTTTCCGGGCCGCTTCCAATGCCCGTTGGGCTTCGTCCATATTTACTTGGGCGAAAAGACGTCCCGCCTTGTCTATCATGCCGGCAGCTTCCAGTTTGAGGGCATTTTCATAATGGCGTTTCAGACTGTTGTAGGTATCTTGCCGCACACGTGCTACTTCCCGGGCCAGACGTAACCCGAAATAGCTTTCGGCAAGCAGGGTGCGTTGTGTGGCATCCGTCTGTTCACGGTTTTCGCGGGCAAGGTCAATCAGGCTATTTCCGATCTTGGAGGCACGGATTCGTTTTCCTCCGGAGAATACCACCCATTCGGCAGTCAGTCCGACGGAGGTCAGGTTTCGTGGAGCAAGGGGAAAAGCGAGGGTATGGGAACCTATCTGGTCCAATATGCCGCTGATGAATTTATCGTCCGGCAGAATGTTGTGTACAAAGTCCTTGGCAGGGTCGGTAAATGTGGAGAGCGGCTGTTTGACTTCTATCTTTTCGGACAGATGTACGAAAGTCCCGGCACCTTGCAGGGAAGGATACCAGAGAGCATTCAGCTTATCGCGTTCGGCACGGGCGGTCTCTATGCCCTTGTCGGCTATTTGCAGGCTACGGTTACCTTGCTGCATCTGTCGCAGGGCATCTCCGAAGCTGAGAGAGAACGTGCTGCCGGAGGAGGATTGGGCTACCGCCGTACCGCTTGCGGTCAAGGCAGTACAGGCTATTACCGTGACAAGCATCGGACATAATTGATTATTCATGAGTTCGTTCGGTTTAGGTATTTCTTGCTTTTTTAAACAAGAGGGGGTAAGGATTGTTCATATCGTAAGAGTATAAATCAAAATGATTATCCGCAGTATTACTTCCCATGCCACTCTTCCGCATCAAGGGCTGTCAGTGTAACAGCGAAACGGGATAAGGATGAATCGTGTAAATAACCGATTAAGGGTATGGGATGCGGATAGCATGATTTTTGAAAGGTTTTTAGTACCTTTGCCGGCGCTGAATCCGGAATTCAGTTACTAAACAGATAAAGATATGAAAAAACTTCATCCCGTCATGTTTGCCGGAACCGGTAGCGATGTCGGTAAAAGTATAATCACTGCTGCTTTCTGCCGTATATTCAAGCAAGACGGCTATCGGCCTGCCCCGTTCAAGGCGCAGAATATGGCACTTAACTCATTTGCCACACCGGAGGGACTGGAAATAGGACGTGCGCAAGCCGTACAGGCTGAAGCCGCCGGTATTCCCTGTCATACGGATATGAACCCGTTGCTGCTGAAGCCCCAATCGGATCATACTTCCCAGGTGGTGCTTAACGGACGTCCCATCGGCAACCGCAATGCTTATGACTATTTCCGCAAGGAGGGGCGGGAAGAATTACGCCGTGAAGTCTGTGACGCTTATGACCGTCTGGCTTCAAGGTATAATCCGGTAGTGCTGGAAGGTGCCGGAAGCATCTCCGAAATCAATCTGCGTGATACCGACCTGGTGAATCTGCCTATGGCCATTCATGCGGGAGCTGATGTAATCCTTGTGGGAGACATTGACCGGGGCGGGGTCTTTGCCAGTGTGTATGGTTCGATGATGTTGCTCCGTCCTAATGAAAGGGAACGCATCAAAGGCATTCTTATCAATAAGTTCCGTGGTGACATACGGCTTTTCGAGTCCGGTATCAAGATGCTGGAAGAACTTTGCGGTATTCCGGTGGTCGGTGTCGTACCTTATTATAAGGAGATCTATATCGAAGAGGAAGACTCTGTGGCACTTGCCACCAAGTCCGTAAGGGCGGAACATGGTAAAGTGAATGTTGCCGTTGTCCTGCTGCGGCATCTCAGTAATTTCACCGACTTCAATGTGCTGGAGCGTGACCCTCGTGTACATTTGTTCTATACCAATAATGTAGAGGAGTTGGCAAAGGCGGATATTATCCTGTTGCCCGGCAGCAAGAGTACGCTTGACGATTTATATGAACTTCGTCGTAATGGCGTGGCGCAGGCTGTCATCCGCGCACACCGGGAGGGAGCTACCGTCATGGGTATCTGCGGAGGTTACCAGATGATGGGGCAGGAGGTGCTTGACCCCGACCATGTGGAAGGAGATATCGAACGCCTGCCCGGTCTTGGACTGCTGCCTGTGAGCACACAGATGATGGGGGAGAAGGTGACGAGGCAGGTAAGGTTCGGATTGAATGAAAAATCAAGGCCTTCACTCAAATTGATGAACGGCTATGAGATCCACATGGGTACTACTGTCCCCGTTTTCGATGCCCCTGCTTCTCCGTTGAATATCCTGGAAGATGGAAAGACGGACGGCTATATGGTAGATGCCACCTGTATGGGCACCTATATCCATGGTATCCTGGACAATCCGGAGTTCATAGATTTCCTGCTTGAGCCTTTTGCCGACAAGTTTTCCGAGACTGCGGAAACATTCGATTACCATCGTTTCAAAGAAGAACAATATGATAAGCTGGCAGAGCATGTACGCAAACATGTGGATATGCCGCTTATCTACCAAATACTTACAGAAAGCCATGATTGAAGGACACGGGGACGATTCCTATAAATACAGCCGTCCGATTACGGCCAACTTCAGTTCGAATGTATATAGCCGGGTAGATCTTTCTGACTTGAAAGCGCATCTTTGTGCTAGGATTGAGGGAATAGGAAACTATCCCGAACCCGAACCCTATACGCTCGAAGCCCGCCTTGCCGCCAAATATCATTTGCCTGCCGGTGCGGTATGTGTGACAAACGGCGCCACAGAAGCCATTTATCTGATTGCGCAGACTTTTCGGGGAACGAATACTGCCATTGTACAACCCACTTTCAGTGAATATGCCGATGCGTGCCGGATGCACGGACATAAGGTAACTTCCCTGTATCGGCTTCCTGCAGAAGCGGAGGGATGGCTTTTGCCGGAAGAGGTGCGGATGGTGTGGCTCTGCAATCCGAATAACCCTACAGGGACGGTGACCGGCAAATCACACCTGAAAGAGCTCATCAAGCGAAATCCGCAAGTCTGTTTTGTCATAGACCAGTCTTACGAATATTTCACTTTATGCCCTTTGTTTTCTCCGGTTGAAGCATTTGAGTTTCCCAATGTGCTGTTGTTGCATTCCATGACCAAACGATATGCTGTGCCCGGATTACGCCTAGGCTATGTGACGGGGGACAGCGGACTTTTGAAACGTTTGCGTACCAACCGCATGCCCTGGTCCGTGAACCAGCTCGCCATTGAGGCAGGCCTTCATTTGCTGGAGCATGATGTACCCAATCCGCTTGATGTAGGTGCCTATCTGCAGGAAACAGCCCGCTTGCGTGAGGCCCTTGAAGCTCTTGGCGGTCTGGAAGTATGGGCTACGGAAACTCATTTTATGCTGGTACGTCTTCGTATGGGCAAGGCTTCTGCCCTGAAGGACTATCTTGCCGGAGAATATGGAATTCTGATTCGTGACGCTTCCAACTTCGATGGGCTTGACGAGCATTTCTTCCGTATAGCCACTCAGACGCCCGAAGAGAATGACCGGCTGGTAGAAGCCGTTGCGAAATGGTTTGAAGAGTAAATGGTTATGGAGAATATACTGATATTTCTTGGCATTGCCTTTAATTTGAATCTGCCCTTGCTCACGGCTTGGCTGCTTGATCACTGGTTGGGAGACCCGCTTTGGATGCCCCATCCTGTAGTGGGCTTCGGCAAGGCCATCTCTTTTTTCGAACATCGCCTGAACCGGGGGAAACACCGCCGGATGAAAGGTGCGTTGGTGTCTCTTTTCCTTGTGGCAGGAGTATATCTGACAACGTTTCTCCTGCTTCGCCGGGTATCGTACATTTCTCCGGGACTGCTTTTGACTCTGCAGGTTCTCTTGATATTCTATTGCCTGGCAGGTACTACCTTGGTACGTGAGGTCCGTGAGGTATTTAAGGCAGTGGACCGTTCTTTGGAGGAAGGCCGGAAACAAGTGGCACGTATAGTAGGCCGTGACACTTCCCGATTGACCGCACAGGAAGTGCGTACTGCTGCATTGGAAACGTTGGCCGAAAATCTTAGTGACGGAGTCATTGCTCCTTTATTCTGGTATCTGTTATTGGGGGTACCGGGAATGCTTGCCTATAAGATGGTGAATACACTGGACTCGATGATTGGCTATAAGAATGAACGTTACCGCCAATTCGGTTGTTTTGCCGCCCGCATGGATGATGCGGCTAATTATATTCCGGCACGGCTCACCGCCTTTTTGATGGTATTGGCCTCGGGACGTCTTTCCTTGCTGGCTTTTGTCGGCAGATACGGTAACCGGCATGCCAGCCCGAATTCCGGTTATCCCGAATCTGCCCTTGCCGGTATTCTGGACTGCAGGTTTGGAGGACCGCACGATTATTTCGGGCAGGAAGTATGGAAACCTTATATCGGCTTCAACAACCGGATGCTGACAACTGAGGATATGTATAGGGCCATCCGCATCAACCGGTGTGCCGAGTGGCTGATGGTAATGGCGGTTATCCTGACGGTTTCCTTGATTTCCTTTTGTTCTTGAGACGGAGGTGTGTCAAAACTGATAAAAGAACGCAAATTACACAAATTACGCAAAAAAAAGCGAATCTGATAATCGCTGATTATCAGTAGTCATTAAAAAGCAGGGGTTGCGTAATTTGTGTAATTTGTGTTCTAAATCTTTATTTTGACACACCTGCATCCGGATAATTCCCCCATACGGCGTCAGTGCACTGAAGGCCTCTTCCGCTTTGATAAGCCCTGCGTAAATCTGTGCGCAGATCAGTACGCCTCCATGTGCGAATATGGCTACCCGCTGATAGTTCTTTCGTTTCAATTCGTCCAGAAATTGGCTGACACGCTGGTACTGCATGGCAAAAGACTCGCCTCCGGTGGCAACTACATTCAGATAATCGGCATACCATTCTTTCAGACGGGGGTCGTCGTTACCGTCGAAGGGTTTCATCTCCCATTCTCCGAAATTGATTTCCATAATCCGTCTGTCCCTTTCAGCATCCGGGAAGCCACAATAGGTAGCGAGACGTACACAACGGGTAAGGGGGCTGGTATATACATGATCGAATGGCAGGTCAGTTTTCAGATTTTCCTTTGTTACGGCGGCTTCCTGTTCGAAGGTCGGTTTCAAAGGGACATCTGTCTGTCCGTAGCATATCCCCGGAGGAACATCTACCGAAGTGTGGCGAATCAATATAATTTCCATAATTACTTTGTTTTTTAGTGAATAGATAAGGGCATGGAAGTATATTCCATCAAGAAATCAATGTTGTAAATGGCATAAATATAGGCCAGTACAAGGCTTCCCATATAGAACGAAAGTTCGCAAAGCAGGAAGGTGGCACCGCAACAATCTCCTGTATATCCTTGAAGACGATGTTTCATCAACCGGTATAAAAACACGAAAGTCAGTACGGGGAAAAGGAGGGCGGGCCACATCCGGAAGGGCAGGAACAACACAAAAGGCAATACACCACAGGCAAAGGCCGTGAGCCGCTCTGTACGGCTCATGCGGTTATATACCACTTTGGCTTTGCTGTCCTCCTCCTTACGGGCGTATGGCAGATAGTTGATGATTTGTGAGGCACAGAACTTCGACCAGCAGTCACCACAGAAAACGAGGATGCAGAGGAAGTTCAGAGGCAGGTTGCGCAGTTGCAATAACAGCAGAAAGTAGAATACCAGGCCAATGACTCCGTAACTTCCTATGTGCGAATCTTTCATGATGGTAAGTGTACGCTCGCGGGTGCTTCCTCCGCCAAATCCATCGAAGAAATCGGCTAACCCGTCCTCGTGGAGGCATCCTGTGATGAGCAGTCTGGTGATGATGGCTATAATCCATGCAAGGGATATGGGCAACAGTTGCCCTGCCAGCCATAATGTACCTGCCATGACACCTCCTGTCAGCCAGCCTGCCAGTGACCAATAGGGTACTACATGTTTGAAGCATTCTGCCGGTACCTCCCTGATTTTCCAAAAAGGCAGGCGGGTAAAGAATATAAGCGCAGCTAAGATATTCATAGATTAAAAATATTTGGTGATGGAGGCATGAGCAAAATTATCCATCTCGTTTATCATGCGGACAGCGGAGTCAACGATGGGGTATGCACAGATTGCCCCGGTACCTTCACCCAATCGTAATCCCAAGTTTAATAACGGTTTGGCTTGTATCTTGTCAAGTATCAGTTTATGACCGGACTCATCTCCGCAATGCCCGAAAATGGCATAATCCAATACTTCCGGATAAAGTTTTCCGGCGGCAAGAATGCAGTTGGTCATGATAAATCCATCTACAAGAATCACCATTTTCAATTCAGCTGCCTGCAACATGGCACCTACGGCCATCACCATTTCCAGACCGCCGAAATAGCGGATGATGTCACGGGGGGAACTGTCTCCTTGATAATTATCGAGTGCTTGTTTCAGCACTTCATATTTATGGCGGACTCCGGCGTTGTCCAGTCCGCTGCCTGCACCGACGCATTGTTCCAAAGGAATGCCGGTGAAGCAGGTCATCCACAATG
This sequence comes from Bacteroides fluxus YIT 12057, assembly GCF_000195635.1. Lineage (GTDB taxonomy): Bacteria > Bacteroidota > Bacteroidia > Bacteroidales > Bacteroidaceae > Bacteroides > Bacteroides fluxus. Next base: position 12,750 of record NZ_GL882656.1, read on the forward strand.
AAGAGGAGGAGGTATTTCCGATACCCATTTCACCGAAACTGAGGATATTGCTTCCTTCCTGACGGCAACGGCGCACCACTTCGGCGCCCCGTTCCAGGCACAGTTCCATTTCATCTTCTGTCATGGCGGCTTCGTGCAAGTAATTCCGGGAACTTTTACGCACCTTCATATTGATGATGCCCTTGTCATAAGGAAGGTCATAATCTACCCCTGCATCGACAATTTTCAGAGTAAAGCCGTGTTGGCGGCAGAGGAAGTTGACTCCGGCACCTCCATGAAGAAAATTACTGATCTGCTGCCAGGTGATTTCTTTGGGTGAGAGGCTGACACCTTCTTCTACAATGCCGTGGTCGGCTGCAAAAATAATGTTTTGGGGATGTTGTAGGGAGGGAGTCAAGGTTTGTTGGATAAGACCGATCTGGAGGGCAAGTTCTTCCAGAGTTCCCAAAGATCCTTTGGGTTTGGTCAGATTATTGATTTTGTCTGTCAGTGCCGGACGGATTGATGCGTCAGGACGGGTGATATGAAATGTTTTCATTGTTTGATTTGTTAATTGTTACATATTTGTCATTTGGCCCGGACGGGAATACCACATACCATCAGTATCACTTCATCTGCATGCGAGGCGATATATTGGTTCATCCACCCCTGCATATCCGTGAATTTGCGTTGTATTTCATTCTCTGATGTACCTCCCATGCCTATTTCATTGGTGACGAAGATGAAAGTGGCATCTTGTGAGGTGAATAGATTGAATTCGTCCCGGATGGCAGCAAGTGCACGGTCTGTATCGGATTTTAAATCGAAAAAGAAATTAGTACACCATAATGTGACACAATCTATCAAGATGACACGGTTATTCAGCCGGTGTCTGCTAAGTTCCTTTTCTTCTTCTATATTAGTCCATTCCGGCCCGCGCCGTTCTTGGTGCCGGATGACCCGTTGACGGAATTCCTCGTCCCAAATGCGTGCCGTGGCAATATAAACGGGGTTGGGAGAGAGACTGAGTGCCAATTTCTCGGCATACGTGCTTTTTCCCGAGCGGGCTCCTCCGGTGATTAATATTATTCGTTTCATGCTGCCTGGATATTTAGTAGGGCAAATGTACGTGAATTCCATGGCAGTGGCAAGAAATACCGTTGAAAAGAAATATCATCAAGAGGGGAGACATTCCGTTGCTCCTTTCACGGACAGGCAGTAATCTCTGGAATTTTCTATACTCATAGTGGCTGATATTTTGATGAATACACGAAAATTTGGAAATTAAATGCAAAAACTCTTGTCTTTTTCAACAGGATTTCACTATCTTTGTCACCGTTTTCATAGTATAGAATTAAAATTTGGTTTGCGGCAATAGCTCAGTTGGTAGAGCATCAGCTTCCCAAGCTGAGGGTCGCGAGTTCGAGCCTCGTTTGCCGCTCATAATGGAAAAAGCAGTTACAGAATAAGGTAGCTGCTTTTTTTTATGTTATTTTCCGGAGTAATCTTATCCGTATGTATAAAAATAATCTGTGTATTCGTCCTTTTCCCTTAAAAATTTGTACTTTTGCCGACTGTTTGAATAAATAGAATGAAAACTTTAAAAACGAAATAGAATGGCAGTAGAATTGAAAGACCTTACCAAACGTAGCGAGAATTATTCTCAATGGTATAACGAGTTGGTGGTAAAAGCCGATTTGGCAGAACAGTCGGCTGTACGTGGCTGTATGGTAATCAAGCCTTACGGATACGCTATTTGGGAGAAGATGCAACGTCAATTGGATGATATGTTCAAGGAAACAGGACATGTCAACGCCTATTTCCCCTTGCTTATTCCGAAATCATTCCTCAGCCGCGAGGCAGAACATGTAGAAGGATTTGCCAAAGAATGTGCCGTAGTGACACATTATCGTTTGAAGAATGACCCGAATGGAGGTGGTGTGGTAGTGGATCCCGCCGCAAAACTGGAAGAAGAGCTGATTATCCGTCCTACTTCCGAGACCATCATCTGGAATACCTATAAGAACTGGATCAATTCATACCGTGACCTGCCTATCCTGTGCAACCAGTGGGCAAACGTATTCCGTTGGGAAATGCGTACCCGCTTGTTCTTGCGTACGGCTGAGTTCTTGTGGCAGGAAGGCCACACTGCCCATGCCACCCGTGAAGAGGCGGAAGAAGAAGCAGTGAGAATGTTGAACGTATATGGCGAGTTTGCCGAAAAATACATGGCAGTGCCCGTGGTAAAAGGCGTGAAGTCTGCCAACGAGCGTTTTGCCGGTGCCCTTAACACCTATACCATCGAAGCGATGATGCAGGACGGAAAGGCTCTGCAGAGCGGTACTTCCCACTTCTTGGGACAGAATTTCGCCAAGGCATTCGACGTGCAGTTCGTCAATAAGGAGAACAAGCTGGAGTATGTTTGGGCTACTTCCTGGGGTGTTTCCACCCGTCTGATGGGTGCGCTTATCATGACGCATTCCGATGACAACGGTCTGGTACTTCCTCCGCATCTGGCTCCGATACAGGTAGTCATCGTTCCCATCTACAAGAATGCGGAAATGTTGGCCAAGATTGACGAGAAGGTGGCAGGCATTGTTGCCAAATTGAAATCAATGGGCATTTCCGTGAAGTACGACAATGCCGACAACAAACGTCCGGGCTTCAAGTTTGCCGACTATGAGGTGAAGGGTGTTCCCGTCCGTCTGGTAATGGGTGGCCGCGACTTGGAGAACAATACAATGGAAATCATGCGCCGCGATACACTGGAAAAGGAAACCCGTTCTTGCGAGGGCATTGAAGAATATGTAAAGGACTTGCTTGAAGAAATCCAGGCAAATGTCTATAAGAAAGCGCTTGATTTCCGTAACAGCAAAATCACGAGTGTGGATAGTTACGATGAATTCAAGGAAAAGATTGAAGAAGGTGGATTTATACTGGCCCATTGGGACGGTACTCCCGAAACGGAAGAAAAGATTAAAGAGGAAACTAAAGCGACCATCCGTTGCATTCCGTTCGATTCTTTCGTGCCGGGTGACAAGGAACCGGGCAAATGTATGGTTACCGGAAAGCCTTCTGCCTGCCGCGTGATTTTTGCGCGTTCCTATTAGAAACTCTTAAACTGGTTCGAAACAGTTTTTAATCAAGAAACTAAGTGTTTCTTATAGAAGGGATATAGCTCTCAAAGGTTATATCCCTTTTATTTTATCATTTTTGTAACTTTCCTTACATCCCGCCGTAACAACTTTCCTACATTTTTGCAGTGTAAAAAAGAAAGGAGACCCGAATATGAAACTGAACAGAAATGATTATACCGTAGAGGCGGCAGCCGGCGGTGGCTTTTTCGCTTATTTCATGAACAACGTTTTGTGCAGCGCTTATGGTGAAACACCGGACGAAGCCTGCGAGAATCTGGAACAAATCGTTGACGATTTCATCAGTGACATGTATATGGTAGAAGAGTTTGTCTGATATCCTTTACATTTTCCCGTAATGCGTAAGTACGACATTTACCGTAACTAATAACTTATAGCTGATGAAAGTTCTTTTTATAGTTCAAGGAGAAGGCCGGGGGCATCTTACCCAGGCCATTGCCATGGAAGATTTGTTGCGCCGCAACGGATACGAGGTTGTGGAGGTATTGGTAGGCAAAAGCAATTCACGCCGTTTGCCCGGTTTCTTCAACCGCAGCATCCAGGCACCGGTGAAGCGTTTTTTGAGTCCCAATTTTTTGCCTACGACCGCCAACAAGCGTGCCAGCCTGTCACGTAGTGTGGCATACAATGTCATGAAATTGCCGACCTATATAAAGAGTATGCACTATATACATACCCGCATTGAGGAGAGTGGGGCGGAGCTTGTCATCAATTTCTATGAGTTGCTCACGGGGCTGACTTATCTGTTGTACCGGCCCGCCGTGCCTCAAATCAGTATCGGGCATCAGTATCTTTTTCTTCATCGCGATTTTGAATTTCCCGGCAAGAACCGTTTGAATCTTTGCTTACTGCGTTTTTTTACCCGTCTCACTTGCATAGGGGCACAGGAAAAGTTGGCACTGTCCTTCCGGGAGATGGAAGATGATGGAACGGCACATGTTCGTGTGGTTCCGCCATTGTTGCGCAAAGAAGTCCTTTCGTGCGAGGGTACACAGGGAGACTATCTTCACGGCTATATGGTCAATGCCGGCTTTGGTGAAAATATCAAAATATGGCATGGGGCTCATCCCGAAGTACCGCTTCATTTCTTTTGGGACAAGCAGGATGAAGAAGAGGTCTGCCGAGTGGACGAAACGCTGACTTTCCATCAGATTGATGACGTGAAGTTCCTGCGTTACATGGCAGGATGCAAGGCATACGCCACAACAGCCGGATTCGAATCGGTTTGTGAAGCAATGTACCTGGGTAAACCTCTGTTGATGGTTCCCGCCCATATCGAACAGGATTGTAACGCTTATGATGCGGCTCGTAGCGGTGCAGGAGTTATTTCTGATGGATTTGATTTGGAACGCTTGCTGGCATTTTCCGGGAGTTATCGTCCGGATACTTCTTTCCGTTATTGGGTGCGTAGTTGTGATTGGAGAATTTTGCGTTGTATAGAAACTGCCATGGATGAGTTGCGCTATCCGAAATCGGCTTCTCCGTATTCGTGTCTTAATCTGGATACCTTATGAAAGATGTAAGTAAGAAAAGTCTTCGATGCTAAGAGAAAAAGTCTTTAATGCAAGAAGGAAACTTCTTTTCTCTTAAGTAAGATCTCTGTTCAAAGCTTGTGAATATATATTCGCAGGCTTTGAATATATGTTCAAGCCGTGCGAATACATGTCCGTGCGGCTTGAACGGATTTTGAAGGAGAATGCGAATACGGAATCACCGTTCGGGACTCTTGACGGGAATCTTCTTGCCGGTAGAAAGAGTGTCCTTCTTGCTTTGTCCGGCTTTCAGCCGTCTGAGTTTCCATTTGTTCCAGAAGAGCAGTTCATTCCATTTATTGAAATCTTTCTTGAAGATGATGCCGATGCCCTGTGTGGTCAGATTGGTACGGGTGTAATAACGGTCATTGGTCTCGTTATAAGCTTTCAGGCGGATGTCACCGGAGCGGTTTACCAGCCATTCTGCTTCAAAATCCCCTACAAAGTTAGTGTTTGCCAGTGGGTTGTCACGATAGCCGAAGTTACCGTTGATAAGCAACCGGTTGTTCAGCAGTTGTCCGGAAAGGATGCCTTCGAACTCCACATCTGTCCAACCCTTTTCACCGGTGCTGAGGTTGGTACCGATGTTCCAGTTATTATTGTCAATGATGCTTGAGAGGGCATTGTTCAACTGTCCCGAAAGGGTGGAAGAGAGTACGCTGGACATCATGTTGGAATTGGTGGCGTCTGCATATTCGGATGCATAGAACTTGCCGATTCCCAGGAGGTAGAGAATCTGCATATTCATTTGCTCTTCCGTGGGGATATAGTTCCGCACCATAGCTTGTACTTCCTCGCGTTCGTTGGGGAGTTCAATTCCCATTTTGATGGTGGGCGAGGTCAGCTGTCCCGTCAGGTTCATCATACAGTTTACCTTGACGTTGGTCTGGCCGATAAGTGTATTGTCGGCAGTCATGCTGCTGGGCAACAGGTCGTTCAGCGAGGCGGAGTTGACCGTATAACTGGCTTGTATGTCGAGAATGGCATCCAACGGATTTCCGTTGAAAGCGATGGTACTTCCGTCTTTGATGACGAAGTCCTTGCGGATCACTTCCTGCAGGCTGAATTTATAAAGTCCCTGGCTGATGCGGTAACTGCCAAACATTTTCACATCTCCCTTGTTGAAGAATTCGGTACGTATATTTCCGGTTCCCTTTCCACTGATGTAGTCGCCGGCGATGGGATCCATGATGATTCTCATGGTAGCGTCCGGCGTAGCGTCCACCAACAGATTCAGACGGATATCCGTGTCGCTTTCTTTATCTTCCTCTATCTCTTTCTGTGCAATTTCGTAATCAGAAAGGTGGATGGAATCCTGTACGGCGCGGCGCGGCGTCTTGTCCACAAATTTGATGAACTGGTTGCTGATGGCGGTAGATACATTGTCCTTTATATAGGTAAAGTTCGTATTGCGGTTGGTGGTCATGGCCACATCTATGTTGACACCATCCAGGGCGTTGCCTGCAATGGTTGCGTTCCCGGTACCATAGACCGTGCCGTAGAACGGGAAGTCGGGAGACTCCTTTGTGTTCATGACCAGCATGTCGTTGACATTGAAATTGAAGCGGTATTCCAGATTCTTGAAATGCCGGTAATGCAGATACCCGTTCATCCTGCCCTGGTGTCCTTGCGTGTCAAAAATGCGGTTGTCCTTGAAAGTCAGGCCGCCGGGTTCGATGTAGATACTGTCCTTTACGGAGAATGTAGTGTTCAGCACATCTACTTTCATGGAAGCGTCGCCGAACACGCGCCCCTCCATAGTCAGTGCCTTGAATTTGCCGTAGAAGTGGACATGTCCGGTAGCACGCCCGGTAAATTCCGGAGTGATACTGCTCATGTAATGGTGTATGAACTTCAGGTTGGTGCTGTCTGCTTCAATCTGAAGGTCGAGTGCACTGGTAGGCTTTATGGGATAGATGTAACCGTGCACATGGCTTTTGGCAATGTCTTTTTCACGGATCCGGGCATCAAGGTAGATGCCTTTCACGTCATGGTGCCATTCTCCATGGATGTGGGCGTCACCAAGCAACCCTTCGTTCAATCCGAGGTTACGGATGAACAAGTCGGTGCTCATTACGGGAGTCTCCAGTACTCCGCTGGCGAATGCGGGGCCGGTGGCTTCTCCTTTGAAATTGACGCCGAGGTCTGCGATGTCAAATACGTATCCTATATTTATGTCCTGCAGGTCGAGGCGCACCGTATCTTCAGGTTGCTTGGATACTGTGCCGTTGATGCGCAGGTGGCGTTCCTTATGACTGAAATAGAAATTGTCGATATGTATCTTTCCGGAGTCGAGCATTACCTGTGACGGATGTATTTTCCACAAGGTATCATTCAGAATGATGTCTGTGGGCTGGATATCGACAATGGTTTTCAATGGGGCCGTCTCTTTTCTTCCGGAATGCCGTGCGGGCTTTTTATCATCCTCTATTCCTTGTTGGCGGATAAAACGGGTTACGGTAGCCAACTTTCCACTATAAGTTACAGTGCTGCTGTTGCCCCAGTCCAGAGTTGCCTGCACGCAGTCGTCTTGCGCCTGCGCCTCTAAGGCCACATTGACGGCGCCACTCGATTTCCGGTTGGTGAACCGCAGGCGTGCATGGAACTTGTCACCGGGATTCTCGCAAAGCAACATTCCCGATTCAATAAACTTTTCTCCATAGCGCAAACGGGGGAAGTAGCCCTCTACGCGCAGGCGGCGAACCTTGTCATTGAAGTATCCCTTAAGGGTTGAGTGTGTATATACCTTTATGGGAATCTGGAAAACAGTGGACAACAGTTCCGTATCATAAATGTGCAAATCGAAATTGAAGTTGTTCTCCGTTTCCCTCGTCTTTTTGTCCGGCAGGATTAAAGCCGGGATGTAACGCCGCATAATATTGAGTACGCTGGCGGGCAGGGTGCGGTAGGAGTAGTCTCCTTCGATGCTTCCTTGCAGGAAATTGGAAGTGACGGTCAGACGTTTTTGTTTTTCGTCTTTGCGGATGGCGGCCACTTTCAAGTTCTCCAGAAAATAGTGCTTGTCCGGAGCATGGAACTGAAGGCTGTCTATATTGATCTCACCGTTCATCTCGTCGATGGAACCGCCGGTGAAGTCTGCTTTTACTTTTACGGATATTTCGGTATCTTCGTATTTGGGTGTCAGATGGAGGTCATGGGGACGTATTCTACTGATATCTGCCAGGAAGTTGAAAGTCGGTACCCGGCTTGCCGTGTTGATGGTACCGTTCAGCATGACCGAACCGTTTTCGTCATCCAACGCCAGCTTTCCGGTAAAGCCGCCTTGTTTGTACTCTCCGTCCAGGGTGATATTTTCGTAGTTGTAGTCACTATAGTCAAAGGAAGCGACCAGCCCTTTCAGGATAATGGAAGGATATTGCTTCTCTTTATGGTTGCCGTTGACGTCCAGATTGAAAGTTACCTTGCCGAATTTATCGTTTCCCAGCATCTTGCCCAATTCGAAGTCTTTTGTTTTTACGGCACCTGAATAGGCGAAATATCCTTTCTCCTTGTCCGAACTTAATTTAAGGTCGGTCTTGATGCTACCGATGTCTGTACGCACTTGCCCGTAAGTTACGAGGTCTGTGAAATAACCGGAGATTTCTCCACGGAATGAAATACTTCCCAGATGCTGCAGCGCTGGAGGGACACCGTTGTAGTTCTTACTCAAGTTGCGGACAAAGAAGGCGACTCCTTCCGGGTCGGCATACAAGCTGGACAAATTACCGAAAATATAGGCGTTCTCCGGACTTGACAGGTCTTGCAGGGACATATCTCCCCGCAGATGAAAATGATTGCCTGCAGAAATGGCAAGGCGGGGGCAGTTCAGCTGGTTAATGGTTCCGTTGGCCTCTACCTCTACTTGCAGCTTCTCTTTGAAGGGACTGAATGCCGGGACAAAGGCCGACAAGTCCTGTAGCGTAATCCGGGAGGGGAGCATGCGGAAGGAAAAACGTACGTCATGAGCGAAATTGTTGAAAGCACCCAGGCTGTCGTATTCCATGCGTATGGTATCCATCGCCAAGGAAGTGTGCGGCATGTCTATGGAGAAGTTTTCTATCTTCATTTGTTGGTTGTTGCCGACCACTTTCAAGCTTAATTTCTTCAATTCGAACCCGGAGTGTTCTTCCTCGATGCTTAAACGTTTGATGGCGGCATTGATAGAGTCGCTTTGCAGTGCCTTCAGCGAGATGTTGGCTATAATGTTTTTCAGACGGATGTGTCGGGGATTGAACTTTCCTGGGGTTTCCTTTTCGGAACGGACATCATAGGAAACCTTTCCACGGCGTATCAGCAGGGAATTGACGCGAAGATCCAGATTACTCTTCTTCTGTACGGTATCTTTAGAAGCGAACGCATCCAGCACAAATTGAAAATTCGGTCGGGCTTGGGGAGTTTCCTTTTCCAGATTGATATTGAAACCGAATAATTGTACGTTGCTGATGGATATTTTGCCGTTGAACAGGGGAAGAATATCAAATTTAGCCGAAAGGCGGGTTATCTTCAGCATCTCATTCCCGGACCGGTCGTTCAGTAAAAGGTCGTCAATGATAATGCGGTTCAACAGCCCGATATCTATTCGCTTGATGGTGATGTTACTGCCTAATACAGAAACAAGTTCTTTAGAGACAAGTACAGAAATCTTTGCCTGAACATAAGGTATGTTCAGTAATAGAATAGTACCGATATACACTCCCAGCACGATACCGAGTACCCAGCGTACTGTCTTTTTTAGTTTTCTGATAGGCAGTGAATTTTAGATTCAGCCAACAAAAATAGGAAATAATACGTTATAAACAGTACTTTTATTACGTAAAATGACATAACATCGTACTTTATCACTATTTTTGCAACACTTAAACGTATAAACACTATGAGTACAATAATCTTAGGAATAGAATCTTCGTGTGACGATACTTCTGCAGCAGTCATCAAGGATGGTTATCTGCTTTCAAATGTAGTGGCCAGCCAGGCCGTGCATGAGGCTTATGGCGGTGTGGTGCCCGAACTGGCCTCCCGGGCGCACCAGCAAAACATAGTTCCGGTAGTGCATGAAGCTTTGAAACGCGCCGGAGTGGCTAAAGAGGAATTGAGCGCGGTAGCTTTTACACGTGGTCCCGGCTTGATGGGATCTTTGTTGGTGGGGGTATCTTTCGCCAAAGGGTTTGCCCGTTCTTTGGGAATCCCCATGGTAGATGTTAATCACTTGACAGGGCATGTGTTGGCTCATTTTATTAAAGCTGAAGGAGAAGAGAACATACAACCGAAATTCCCTTTCCTTTGCCTGTTGGTTTCCGGTGGAAATTCTCAGATAATTTTGGTGAAGGCTTATAATGATATGGAGATTCTGGGGCAGACCATTGACGATGCGGCAGGTGAAGCCATTGACAAATGTTCCAAAGTAATGGGACTGGGGTATCCCGGCGGTCCTATCATCGATAAATTGGCACGTCAGGGAAATCCGAAGGCTTATGCATTCAGTAAACCGCACATTCCGGGACTGGACTATAGCTTTAGCGGGCTAAAGACCTCGTTCCTGTACTCCTTGCGTGACTGGATGAAAGAGGATCCTGATTTTATCGAACATCATAAGATGGATTTGGCTGCCTCTCTGGAGGCGACCGTCGTGGATATTTTGATGGATAAGCTGCGTAAGGCGGCTAAGCAATATAAGATTAAGGAAATAGCGGTTGCCGGAGGCGTTTCTGCCAATAACGGGTTGCGCAATGCCTTCCGTGAACATGCGGAAAAGTATGGATGGAATATCTTTATACCGAAGTTCAGCTATACGACGGACAATGCGGCCATGATTGCCATTACGGGGTATTTCAAGTATCTGGACAAGGATTTCTGCCCAATGGAGGCGCCTGCTTATTCGCGGGTCACCTTGGGGTAAATATGTGCTGCTATATATAATAAGGTATGAAACTGGAAGAAGAAATCGGAGAATTGCTGAAATCGAAGAAATTGTCCCTTTCCACCGCAGAAAGTTGTACGGGTGGAGGAATAGCCGCCTTGATAACTTCCGTTCCGGGAAGTTCGGAGTATTTCAACGGTGGAATCGTGGCATATTCCAATGAGGTGAAGATGTCTTTGCTTCATGTTTCAGCCGAAACCTTGGAAAAACATGGCGCTGTCAGCCGTGAGACCGTAACGGAAATGGTGAAAGGTGCGATGAAAACGCTGAAAACGGATTGTGCAGTGGCTACATCGGGCATTGCAGGCCCCGGAGGAGGCACTCCGGAAAAGCCTGTGGGTACTGTATGGATTGCCGCTGCTTATAAAAATGAAATTATGGCCGTGAAGCAGGAAGGAGACCTCGGCAGAGCGGGAAATGTGCAAAAAGCGATTCAAAATGCTCTTTTTATGCTTAGAGATAGGCTGAAATGAGGAAAAATTGCTATCATACAGTGAATTATTTTATGAAAAACTTGTTTGGTAATGATAAAAGTGCTTACTTTGCGCTCTGTTTGAAATAGGCATAAAAGAAAACTATAAAATTAAGATAGAAATGTCAAAGATTTGTCAAATTACCGGAAAGAAGGCCATGATTGGCAACAATGTTTCACACTCAAAGAGAAGAACAAAAAGAACCTTTGATTTGAACTTGTTTAACAAAAAGTTCTACTATGTAGAGCAAGATTGCTGGATCAGCCTTAGCATCTGCGCTAACGGCTTGCGCATTATTAATAAAAAAGGACTGGACGCTGCTTTGAAAGATGCAGTAGCTAAAGGTTATTGTGATTGGAAAAGCATTAAAGTTATTGGCTAAAAAGTAGAGGAGAATTACTGATTATGGCAAAGAAAGCAAAAGGTAACAGAGTACAGGTGATTCTGGAATGCACAGAACACAAGGATAGCGGTATGCCCGGAACTTCTCGTTATATTACGACGAAGAATAGAAAAAATACCACAGAGAGATTGGAGTTGAAAAAATACAACCCCATCTTGAAGAGAGTGACAGTACATAAAGAAATCAAATAATAGAGTATAACTCATGGCAAAGAAAACAGTAGCAAGTTTGCACGAAGGATCTAAAGAAGGTCGTGCTTATACTAAGGTTATCAAAATGGTGAAGTCTCCGAAAACAGGTGCTTACATCTTTGATGAACAAATGGTACAAAACGAAAAAGTACAAGACTTTTTCAAGAAATAAGATAAATACAGAGCCGTAAGGCGCTGAAACTGATAAAGGTCCCCTTGCCGTAAATGCCGGCAAGGGGATTTCTTTTTAAAAAGGGGACGAAGTTTTTATTATTCGTCAGTTTTGTTATATCTTTGCGAAAAAGCAGGGATAGGTGTTTATTTTGCATTATCTTTGTGATAATAATGTATTGTACAAACAATTAGAGTATGGGATTTTTTAGTTTTTTCTCAAAGGAAAAGAAGGAAACATTAGATAAAGGATTATCTAAGACCAAAGAGAGTGTATTCAGCAAGATAGCTCGTGCAGTGGCTGGAAAGTCAAAAGTCGATGATGAAGTTCTGGATAATCTGGAAGAGGTATTGATTACCTCGGATGTGGGCGTGGAAACTACGTTGAAAATAATTGAACGTATAGAGAAACGTGCCGCTGCCGAAAAATATATGAATGCGCAAGAACTGAATATGATTTTGCGCGATGAAATCGCTGCTTTATTGACTGAAAACAATTCGGATGACGTAGATGATTTTGAGGCGCCGATTACGAAGAAGCCTTATGTTATTATGGTAGTCGGAGTCAATGGTGTGGGCAAGACAACCACCATCGGAAAGTTGGCTTATCAATTTAAGAAAGCCGGCAAGTCTGTTTATTTGGGTGCTGCCGATACCTTTCGTGCTGCTGCCGTGGAACAGCTGATGATTTGGGGCGAGCGGGTAGGAGTGCCCGTCGTTAAGCAGAAAATGGGGTCTGATCCTGCTTCTGTAGCGTTTGATACGTTAAGCTCGGCTGTAGCCAATCATGCTGATGTGGTGATTATAGATACAGCCGGTCGTCTTCATAATAAAGTGGGATTGATGAATGAGCTGACTAAGATCAAGAATGTGATGAAGAAAGTGGTCTCTGGAGCTCCCGATGAGGTATTGCTTGTATTGGATGGATCTACGGGACAAAATGCTTTTGAACAGGCACGTCAGTTTACTTTGGCAACGGAAGTTACTGCCATGGCTGTCACCAAACTGGATGGTACGGCTAAGGGTGGTGTTGTAATTGGTATATCCGACCAGTTCAAGATTCCTGTCAAATACATCGGCTTGGGCGAAGGCATGGAAGATTTGCAGGTGTTCCGCAAGAAAGAATTTGTTGATTCACTGTTTGGAGGGAACGCATGAAACGGAAGACCATAGATATTATTACTTTAGGCTGTTCTAAAAATTTAGTGGATTCGGAACATCTGATGCGTCAGTTGGAAGAGGCAGGCTACCATGTGACGCATGATGCCCAACATCCGAAAGGCCAGATAGCGGTGATTAATACCTGCGGTTTCATTGGTGACGCCAAGGAGGAATCCATCAATATGATTCTTGAATTTGCGCAGGCCAAGGAAGAAGGTGGTTTGGAGAAACTGTATGTCATGGGGTGTCTTTCAGAGCGCTACCTAAAAGAACTGGCCATTGAAATACCGCAAGTTGACAAATTTTATGGCAAATTCAATTGGAAGGAACTGTTGCAGGATTTGGGCAAGGCTTATCATGATGAATTGCATATTGAACGCACGCTGACTACTCCCAAACATTATGCTTATCTGAAAATATCAGAAGGTTGCGACCGTAAATGTTCGTATTGTGCCATTCCTATCATTACCGGCAAGCATGTATCACGCCCGATGGAAGAAATTCTGGATGAGGTAAGATACTTGGTGGCAGGCGGTGTAAAAGAGTTTCAGGTAATTGCCCAGGAATTGACGTATTACGGTGTGGATTTGTATAAAAAGCAGATGTTGCCTGAACTTATTGAGCGTATATCGGATATTCCGGGAGTGGAATGGATACGTCTGCATTATGCCTATCCGGCTCATTTTCCTGAAGATTTATTCCGGGTAATGAGGGAACGGCCTAATGTCTGCAAATACATGGATATAGCTTTGCAGCATATCAGTGATAATATGCTTGGAAAGATGCGTCGTCATGTCACTAAGGCCGAGACATATCAGCTGATAGAGAGATTCCGCAAGGAGGTACCCGGTATTCATTTACGCACAACGCTCATGGTGGGGCATCCGGGAGAGACGGAGGCCGATTTTGAAGAACTGAAAGAGTTTGTACGCAAGGCGCGTTTCGATAGAATGGGGGCTTTTGCTTATTCTGAGGAGGAGGGAACTTATGCGGCGGCAACATATGAGGATGTTATTCCTCGGGAAGTCAAGCAGGCTCGTCTGGATGAATTGATGGCGATTCAGCAAGGTATTTCTGCAGAACTGAGTGCAGCGAAGGTCGGAAAGCGTATGAAAGTAATAATAGACCGTTTGGAGGGGGATTATTATGTCGGACGTACGGAATTTGATTCTCCGGAAGTAGATCCTGAAGTTTTGATTGAATGTGAAGACGAGACCTTGCATATAGGTAACTTTTACCAAGTAGAAGTGATTAATTCCGATGATTTCGACCTTTTTGGCCGTATTATTTAAAGATTTTTCCCGAACTTCTTGTATATATGGCGAAGTTTTGCTAATATAGCACCGTAGTTCAATTTAAAAGTTTGTATTTTGAATAACAAAGAGTTTACTTCTGAATTGTCGCGGAGGTTGGGGTACACTTTGAAAGATACCTCTGAACTGGTTACATCTCTACTGTCAAGTATGACACGGCAGCTGGAAGAGGGTAATGTCATATCCATACAAGGATTCGGTACATTCGAAGTAAAGAAGAAAGCAGAACGTATATCTGTGAATCCGACCACCAGACAACGTATGTTGGTGCCTCCGAAATTGGTGCTGACCTATAAACCCAGCACGCTGCTGAAAGATAAGTTTAAATAGTCTTCCTTTTTTAATTCTTCCCATATAATATGAATGAGAAACTGAATATACAGGACTTGATAGATTTACTTGCTGAAAAGCATGGCATGAGCAAAAAGGACGCTGACAGCTTTGTAAAAGAATTCTTTCTGCTGGTTGAAGAGTCATTGGAGAAAGATAAGTATGTGAAGATAAAGGGGCTGGGTACTTTCAAGCTGATTGATGTGGAAAGTCGTGAGAGCGTCAATGTGAATACGGGGGAAAGAATTGAGATACAAGGCCATACAAAAGTAACTTTTACTCCGGAACCAAGCCTGAAGGAGGTTATCAATAGACCTTTTTCGCATTTTGAGACTGTTGTCCTCAATGAGAATACGGTACTTGAGGATACTCTTCTTGAAAATGAGAATGAGAATGATGAGGAAGAGGAAGTCGTGTCGAATTCAGCTGAGATTTCTCCAACCCGTATAGCCGAACAGGCGGAAGTGACTGGGAAGGTATTGGTTAAGGATACAAAGGCTGAGGAAATGGCAGATTCCGCAGAAGGGGAGGTGCAGGAAGGAACGGAACTGCTTCCGCAAACTACGTCGGAGGTTTTCCCGCAAACGATAGAAAAAGAGCCTGCAGATTCTAAAACGGAAGCAGTGGATTCTCCTTCGATGAAGTATTTTATTGGTATAGTGGTTTTCGTTGTGGCTTTATGTGGAGGTGCTGTCGTCTTTATGTATTATCCGGATTTGCTGGAAACAATGACGTCTGAAATGGTTATGGAAGCAACAGCTGAACCGATAGTGGAGAAACCGGCTGATGAAACGGCTTTGGCTGACACTCTTTCCGCTAAAGATACTGCAGAGCCGGTAAAAGTTGATACAGTGGCTGAAAGTCTTTCTGTCATAGCGAAGAAACAGGATACACCGAAAAAGAATGTTCCCCAACCGGTAGCTAAAAAAGAACAAAAGAAACCTGCTGCACCATTTGTTCCAGATTCTGTGGGGTACACAATTGTCGGTACAGAGGCAACCTATACTATAAAGGAAGGGGAAACTTTGACAAAAGTCGCTCTCCGTTTTTATGGAACAAAGGCTTTATGGCCGTATATTGTGAAACATAATCCGGGGGTAATCAAGAATCCGGATAACGTACCGTTCGGTACTACTATCAAGATACCTAAATTGGCTAAGAAGCAGTAAAAAGTTACTGCTTCTTTTTTGTCAAATCCTAAACTCTATGAAAGTAGCTTAATCTAAAGGCTTCTCATAGTTTTTTTAATAAAAATTAGTTGGCATGGTTAATTTATTCGTGTACTTTTGGAAGCGAAAAAATAATTACCGGTATCAAGCCGGACAAACAAGGAAATTAAACATTAAAATAGTATAGATTTATGGCTGAAACAATTGATATCCGCGAACTGAATGAGCGGATTGAAAGACAAAGTGCTTTCGTTACCAATCTTACCACAGGCATGGACCAAGTCATTGTAGGTCAGAAACACCTGGTAGAGTCGTTGTTAATTGGTCTGTTATCCGACGGACACGTATTGTTGGAAGGTGTGCCCGGTTTGGCAAAGACGTTAGCTATCAAGACACTGGCTTCATTGATTGACGCACAGTATAGCCGTATTCAGTTTACGCCCGACTTGCTGCCTGCCGATGTTATCGGTACAATGGTTTACAGTCAGAAAGATGAAACATTCCAAATAAAGAAAGGTCCTGTTTTTGCCAATTTCGTTTTAGCTGATGAAATTAACCGTGCTCCGGCCAAAGTTCAGAGTGCCTTGCTGGAGGCCATGCAGGAACGTCAGGTTACTATCGGTAATGAAACATTCAGATTGCCTGAGCCATTTCTTGTATTGGCAACTCAGAATCCTATCGAACAGGAAGGTACTTATCCATTACCTGAAGCACAGGTTGACCGTTTTATGTTGAAGGTAGTCATTGATTATCCGAAGTTGGAAGAAGAAAAGCTGATCATCCGTCAGAATATCAATGGTGAGAAATTTAATGTGCGGCCAATCTTGAAGGCAGAAGAAATTATCGAGGCGCGTAAAGTAGTTCGTCAGGTCTATCTGGACGAGAAGATTGAAAAATATATAGTGGATATTGTATTTGCTACACGTTTTCCGGAGAAATATGATTTGAAAGAACTAAAGGATATGATAGGTTTTGGTGGTTCACCCCGTGCTTCCATCAATCTGGCATTGGCTGCCCGTAGCTATGCATTCATCAAACGTCGCGGTTATGTAATTCCTGAAGACGTGCGTGCCGTGGCACATGATGTATTGCGCCATCGTATCGGTTTGACTTATGAAGCTGAAGCCAGCAATATGACCTCAGACGAAATCGTCAGCAAGATATTGAATAAAGTTGAGGTGCCCTGATGTTTGGGGAATTGCAGAAACTTGGGGCGCAAGCCTTTTGTTAATGAGATTATTTAAATAAATCAATGGAAACAACAGAGCTTTTAAAGAAAGTCCGTCAAATTGAAATAAAAACGCGCGGATTGTCCAATAATATCTTTGCGGGGCAGTATCATTCGGCCTTCAAAGGTAGAGGTATGGCATTTTCGGAAGTGCGTGAATATCAGTTTGGTGATGATATACGCGACATTGACTGGAACGTGACTGCACGCTTCAACAAGCCTTATGTGAAGGTCTTTGAGGAAGAGCGTGAACTGACCGTAATGTTGTTGGTAGATGTTTCCGGTAGTTTGGAATTCGGTACGATAAAGCAGATGAAGAAAGATATGGCGACCGAAATAGCTGCGACTTTAGCTTTTTCTGCCATTCAGAATAATGACAAGATTGGTGTCATCTTCTTCTCGGACCGGATCGAGAAATTCATTCCCCCCAAGAAAGGGCGTAAGCATATACTTTATATCATCCGTGAATTGATTGATTTTCATGCGGAAAGCCGCAGAACGAATATCCGTCTCGGATTGGAGTATCTGACTAATGTGATGAAACGCCGTTGTACAGCTTTTGTCTTGTCAGATTTCATAGATCAAGATAGTTTTAAGAATGCCATGACCATTGCCAACCGTAAGCATGATTTGGTTGCCATCCAGATTTATGACCGTCGTGTGGAAGAACTTCCGGCTGTTGGTCTGATGAAAATAAAGGATGCCGAAACCGGGCATGAGCAGTGGATTGATACATCTTCACGCGCTGTGCGCCGGGCTCATCATGACTGGTGGGTAAACAAGCAGGCGGAACTGAATGAAACCTTTACCAAAAGTAATGTCGATAATGTGTCGGTACGTACGGATCAGGACTATGTCAAGGCATTGATGAATTTGTTTGCGAAACGAAATTAAGCGGAAAATGAAAAGATATTTATTTCTGATAACGCTGTTAGTGACATTGGCAGGCAGGGTGACGGCCCAGTCGGTAACGGTAGATGCAACTATTGATTCTCTGCAGATTCTTATTGGAGAGCAGGCGAAGATCAAGCTTCAGGTATCATTGGATACGGATAAGCGTGCAGTATTTCCTGTATATACCGATACGTTGGTGCGTGGAGTTGAGATTATTGATGTGGCCAAACCGGATACGCAGCTGCTGAATGACGGCAGGCGTTCGCTGATTACCCAGGAATATACGATAACTTCTTTTGATTCGGCTCTTTACTATTTGCCGCCCATGGAAGTAACGGTTGACAATAAACCGTATCGTTCCAAGGCCTTGGCTTTAAAGGTTTATTCCATGCCGGTGGATACATTGCATCCTGACCAGTTCTTTGGTCCTAAAACAGTGATGCAAGCACCTTTTGCATGGGAGGACTGGTACGTTACGATTGCTTGTGTGCTATTGTTT
The DNA here is from genome assembly GCF_000195635.1 of Bacteroides fluxus YIT 12057. Taxonomy (GTDB): domain Bacteria; phylum Bacteroidota; class Bacteroidia; order Bacteroidales; family Bacteroidaceae; genus Bacteroides; species Bacteroides fluxus. Next base: position 31,165 of record NZ_GL882656.1, read on the forward strand.
GTTCCTTTCCTTTTGTTGCTTATTTATCTTGTAAAACGTATTCGTGACAATAAGCCGATTATACGTAAGGTGAAGGTAGAGCCGAAATTGCCGCCGCATCAATTGGCTATGCAGGAAATTGAGCGTATAAAAAATGAGAAGGTCTGGCAAAAGGGAGAGCCGAAGGAATATTATACAGAGTTAACAGATACCCTTCGTGTATATATCAAAGAACGTTTTGGCTTTAATGCTTTGGAGATGACTTCCTCCGAGATTATTGATAAACTATTGGAAATGAAAGACAAAGAGGCTATTTCTGATTTGCGTGAATTGTTCCAGACAGCCGATTTGGTAAAATTTGCCAAACATAATCCGATGATGAATGAAAATGATGCCAATTTGATTAATGCCATTGATTTCATCAACGAGACAAAGGAGAAGGAGGATGAAAATGTAAAACCTCAGCCTGCTGAAATTACTATTATAGAGAAACGTTCTTTACGGACCAAGATACTGCTTGGCGCAGGTATTGTGTTGTTGGTTGCAGCACTAATCGGGTCATTGATATATGTAGGTTTGGAGTTATACAATTACTTTGCTTAGTAGCGAGGTAGGAGAGTAACTTCAATCGTAAATTGTAAATCGTTAAATCATAAATATCATGGTTTTTGCCAATATTGAATATTTATTTTTGCTGCTGTTGCTTATACCTTATATAGTATGGTATATTATGAGGCGAAAGAATAGTGAGGCTACGCTTCAAATATCGGATGCCCGTGTGTATGCCCATACTCCGAAGAGTTATAAAAACTATTTGTTGCATGTGCCGTTTGCGTTGAGGATAATTGCTTTAGTATTGATAATACTTGTGCTGGCACGTCCGCAAACTACTGATAGTTGGCAAAATAGTGAGATTGAAGGTATAGATATCATGCTTGCTATGGACGTTTCTACGAGTATGCTTGCAGAAGATTTGAAACCTAATCGTCTGGAAGCTGCTAAAGATGTCGCAGCAGAATTCATCAACGGACGCCCGAATGATAATATAGGTATAACTTTGTTTGCCGGAGAAAGCTTTACGCAGTGTCCACTTACAGTGGATCATGCTGTATTATTGAACTTGCTTAAAGACATGAAATGCGGTTTGATTGAGGATGGAACAGCCATTGGTATGGGTATTGCTAATGCGGTTACCCGTTTGAAAGACAGTAAGGCTAAATCCAAAGTCATAATTCTTTTGACCGATGGTGTCAATAACAAGGGCGACATTTCCCCTTTGACTGCTGCCGAAATTGCTAAAAGTTTCGGTATCCGCATATATACGATCGGTGTGGGAACCAATGGCATGGCACCTTATCCTTATCCGGTAGGCGGTACTGTACAATACGTCAATATGCCGGTGGAAATCGATGAAAAGACCTTGACTCAAATTGCCGGAACAACGGATGGCAACTATTTTCGTGCCACCAGTAATTCTAAATTGAAAGAGGTATATGAGGAAATTGACAAATTAGAGAAAACTAAATTGAACGTGAAGGAGTACAGCAAACGTCAGGAAGAATACCGTTGGTTTGCGTTAGCGGCATTTTTGTGTGTATTGTTGGAAGTTCTGTTACGTAACTCGATATTGAAGAAAATCCCGTAAAAGGGACTTGTTTTGTGTAGCGTGGGCCGTATAGGGCAGAATATAAATAGTAAATTGTAAAATAGTAAATAAGAAGATGTTTCGATTTGAAGAACCTGCCTATTTGTACTTGTTGTTGGTATTGCCGTTTTTGGCTGCTTTCTACTTGTATTCCAATTACCGGAGGCGGAAATCTATCTGTAAGTTCGGTGATCCGGAATTGATAGCGCAATTGATGCCGGATGTGTCAAAATATCGTCCGGATGTGAAATTTTGGCTGGTATTCGTTGCCATTGGACTGTTTGCAGTATTATTGGCACGTCCGCAATTTGGTTCCAAACTTGAAACGGTGAAGCGTCAAGGAGTGGAAGTAATGATTGCATTGGATATATCCAATTCAATGCTGGCACAGGACGTACAACCCAGCCGTTTGGAGAAAGCCAAGCGATTGGTTGCGCAGTTGGTAGATAAGATGCAAAATGATAAAGTAGGTATGATTGTTTTTGCGGGTGATGCATTTACGCAACTTCCAATAACAAGTGATTATATTTCTGCCAAAATGTTTTTGGAGTCTATCGATCCTTCATTGATATCCAAGCAGGGCACTGCTATTGGGGCTGCAATTAATTTGGCGACCCGTAGCTTTACACCACAGGAAGGTGTAGGGCGTGCAATCATTGTTATTACTGATGGTGAGAATCATGAAGGTGGTGCAGTGGAAGCGGCTAAAGCGGCTACAGAGAAGGGCATTCAAGTGAATGTTTTGGGAGTAGGTATGCCTGACGGGGCGCCTATTCCTATGGAAGGAACCAATGATTATCGTCGTGACCGCGACGGTAATGTAATCGTCACTCGCTTGAATGAAGAAATGTGCCAGGAAATAGCTAAAGCCGGAAATGGTATTTATGTGCGTGTGGATAATACCAATAGTGCACAAAAGGCAATTAGCCAAGAAATCAATAAGATGGCAAAAGCAGATGTGGAAACACAGGTTTATACGGAATTCAATGAGCAATTCCAAGCAGTGGCATGGATTATCTTGCTGCTATTGTTGGTAGAAATGCTGGTATTGGAACGAAAAAATCCTCTGTTCCGCAACATTCATTTGTTTTCAAATAAGAAATGATGCGTATGTTACAGAAAAATTATATTGGAATGGTTTTGCTGCTGTTTATGGCAGTTTCAGTGTCTGCACAAAAAGCAGAACGTGATTTTATTCGTAAAGGAAACCGTTTTTTCAAGGATAGTGTATATGTAGATGCGGAAGTAAATTATCGGAAGGCATTGGAAGCCAATCCCCAATCTACCGTATCTATGTTTAACTTGGGAAATACTTTGACACAGCAGAATAAATTGCAGGAAGCCATGGAACAGTATGTCGGAGCTACGAAAGTGGAGAAAGGCAAATCAAACTTGGCTCAAATTTATCATAATATGGGAGTAATTTTCCATTCACAAAAAGATTATGCAAAGGCTGTAGAAGCTTATAAACAGTCATTGCGTAATAATCCGAAAGATGATGAAACCCGGTATAATCTTGCATTGGCTCAAAAAATGCTGAAAGATCAACAACAGGATCAACAGAACCAGAATCAGGATCAAAACAAGCAAGACCAGCAGAAAGAGCAAGATAAGAAGGATCAGAATAAACAAGACCAAAAACAGAATCAAGACCAGCAACAGAAATCCCAACCGGAGAAAAAAGACAATGAAATGTCAAAAGAAAATGCTGAACAGTTGCTGAACTCTGTAATGCAGGATGAGAAGGACATACAAGATAAGGTGAAGAAACAACAGGTTCTTCAAGGCGGGCGTCTGGAGAAAGATTGGTAATTAAATATAATAGGAATAATATATGAGAAAAATCGTTTTCTTATGGATAATGCTGATAATAGCCAGCATGCATGCTTTTGCTGATGACAAGGTGTCATTTACGGCATCTGCTCCCGATGCAGTAGCAGTGGGCGATCAGTTTAGGCTGTCATATACGGTGACCACACAAAAAGTGAGAGATTTTAGGGCACCGTCTATCAAGGGATTTGATGTCTTGATGGGACCAAGTCGCTCACAGCAGAGTAGTGTACAGATGATTAATGGTCAGACCACTTCTACCAGTAGCATTACATTTACTTACATTCTGATGGCTAATACGGAAGGAAATTTTACTATTCCGGGTGCTACCATTACGGCTGACGGTAATCAAATGGTTTCAAATTCACTACAAATCAAAGTGTTGCCGGCTGATCAGGCAAATAATGCATCTTCCGAAAATGGTGGCGGTAAGCAAGGTAGCACAACAAGTCGTGCTTCGTCAGGAACGGCAGTATCGAATAGTGATCTGTTTATTACTGTTACTCCAAATAAAACTACTGTATATGAACAGGAAGCTTTCTTGCTTACATATAAGATATATACATTGGTAGATTTGCGTATGTTTGATAATGTGAAGTTACCCGATTTTAAAGGATTCCATTCGCAAGAGGTAGAACTGCCTAATGACAGAAGATGGGGATTGGAACATTATAAAGGTAGAAATTATCAGACTACCGTTTATCGGCAATTTGTACTGTTTCCGCAACAATCCGGAAAACTAACGATTGACGCAGCCCGTTTTGATGCGGTTATTGCTAAAGCTACACAAGTGGCTGACCCATTTGAGGCATTCTTCAATGGAGGAAATAATTATGTAGAAGTCAAAAAGACTTTGTTGACTCCTCAACTGACTATTGATGTAAAATCTTTGCCTGCTGGCAAGCCGGCTGATTTTTCAGGTGGAGTGGGAGACTTCAACATAACTTCTTCTATCAATAGCACAAATGTAAAGACAAATGATGCTGTTACGGTAAAGCTTGTAATTTCCGGTACCGGTAATCTGAAGCTTGTGTCTAATCCTGAGATAAAATTTCCTGAAGATTTTGAAGTATATGACCCGAAAGTAGATAATAAGTTCCGTCTGACTAATACGGGACTTTCAGGAAGTAAGGTTATTGAATATCTTGCAATTCCGCGTAATGCCGGAACTTATAAGATTCCTGCTGTGAAATTTAGCTATTTCGATATTAATACTCGTTCATACAAGACTTTGAGTACAGAAGAATATGAATTGCATGTAGAAAAAGGAGCAGGAAATGCCGCACAAACCATTGCTAATTTTACAAGTAAGGAAGACCTTAAGATTCTGAATGAGGACATTCGCTACATTAAGCAAAATGAGGTGGCTCTTGTTCAGAGAGGTGATTTCTTCTTTGGTTCATTGACGTATTGGTTGCTTTATTTGATTCCAGGTATTGCATTCATTGCCTTTTTCATGGTTTATCGTAAACAGATAGCTGCCAATGCTAATGTTGCGAGAATGCGGACTAAGAAAGCCAATAAAGTTGCTGTAAGACGAATGAAACAGGCTGGTAAATTATTGGCTGATAATAAGAAAGATGCATTCTATGACGAAGTTCTAAAAGCGTTGTGGGGATATATCAGTGATAAGTTGAATATTCCGATTTCTCAATTATCCAAAGATAATATTGAAGAAAAACTTCGTAATTATGGTGTGAACGATGTATTGATCAAGGAGTTCCTTGATACATTGAATAATTGTGAATTTGCCCGTTTTGCTCCTGGAGATGACAATCAAGCCATGGATAAGGTATATTCTGCTTCTTTGGAAGTAATCAGCAAGATGGAAAATTCAATAAAACATTAATTGGGAGGGTATGATGATGAAGAAAATACTATTTTTTACCCTTAGCTTGGTAATGTCAACAAATAGTTTTGCGCAGGATTCTACTGATACATTGCAGGTTGATTCTATGGCTGCAGTTCCACAAGCAGAATTTTCTGCCGCAAAACAGCAGGGTAATGTTACGAAAGCTGAAGGCGACAGCGCATATATGAGAAATGATTATGCCTCTGCCATTCAAATTTATGAAAATTTATTGAAGCAGGGGGAAGCAGCCGAGGTTTATTATAATTTAGGAAATAGTTATTATAAAGCGGATGATATAGCTAAAGCTATTTTGAATTATGAGCGTGCTTTATTATTACAACCCGGTAATGCCGATATTCGAGCTAATTTAGAGATAGCTCAGTCAAAAACAATTGATAAAGTAGTTCCAGTACCTGAAATATTCTTTGTTTCATGGGCTAAATCATTAATAAATAGCTTGAGTGTAGATGCATGGGCTAAATGTGGGGTTGTGTTCTTTATTCTATTACTTATATCCTCTTATCTTTTCTTCTTTTCCAAACAGATCATATGGAAGAAAACAGGATTTATTGCCGGGATAGTTTTCCTGATTTTTGTAGTATTGAGTAATGTCTTTGCATCTCAGCAGAAGAGTGAGTTGACAAATCGTAATTCAGCCATTGTATTATCACCAAGTGTAACGGTACGTAGTACACCAAGCGAGAGTGGTACGAGTTTATTTATCTTGCATGAAGGTCATAAAGTTGAGATTAAAGATAATTCAATGCGTGAATGGAAAGAAATTCGTTTGGAAGATGGTAAAGTGGGATGGGTACCTTCAGCTACAATAGAAGTGATATAAGCGGTATTAACTAAAAATTATCAAGGCTCGTATAAGTGAGGTTCTTTAAATCTTTACTTATATGAGCCTTTTTATATATAAAAAAATGATGGCCTTCTGATTGGTCATTATTCTTTTCGAAAAAAGTCAATGAAATAGTTTGTTTTATCTTTTTTTTTCCTTAAGTTTATAGCGTGATAATAAAAATATAGAGTACTAACCATTAAATTTATGAATATGAGAACAATAACATTTAATGAGCTTCGTAAAATTAAAGACGCATTACCTAGTGGTAGCATGCATAGAATAGCCGATGAACTTGGACTTAATGTTGATACAGTAAGGAATTTCTTCGGTGGTCATAACTTTAAGGAAGGTAAAAGTGTAGGGATTCATCTAGAGCCTGGACCGGATGGAGGTTTGGTTATGATAGATGATACTACTGTTCTGGATCGGGCTTTAAAGATATTAGATGAGGTTGCTAGTGAAACTACAGAAGCCGTTCGGGCCTAATAAAAGAAAGTAAAAAAATCCCAATTGCTGATAAAACAATTGGGATTTCTTATTTGTTTCAAATTCAAAATAGGTAGCTTATGGAAGATAAATTAGTAACATTAGCAATATTGACGTATGCAAAAGCCCAAATTCTCAAAAATGTACTTGAGAATGAGGGTATTGAGACTTATATTCACAATGTGAATCAGATACAGCCTGTTGTATCTTCTGGTGTGCGCGTACGCATTAGAGAAAGTGATTTGCCTCATGCCCTAAAAATTACTGAAAGTTCGGCATGGTTGTCTGAAGAGGTAGTAGGAGAGAAGTATCCTAAGATTGAAAAAGCAGGTAATAAGGTTCTGATTCCTGTTGATTTTTCTAATTACTCTTTAAAAGCATGTGAGTTTGGTTTCAATTTTGCTCATAATATTGGAGCAGAAGTTATACTATTGCATGTTTATTTTACGCCGATATATGCCACTTCTTTGCCGTACGGTGATGTTTTTAATTATCAGCTTAGTGATGAAGAGAATGTAAAAAACATCTTACAAAAAGTACATGCAGATTTAAATGCTTTGTCTGATAAGATAAAAGAAAAAGTTGTAGCTGGAGAGCTTCCTAACGTAAAATATACATGTGTTTTACGTGAAGGTATTCCTGAAGAGGAAGTTTTACGGTATTCTAAGGAATATAGTCCTCGTATCATTGTGATGGGTACTCGAGGCAAGAACCAGAAAGATATTGATTTAATAGGTAGTGTAACCGCTGAGGTTATTGAACGTAGTCGTGTGCCTGTTTTAGCTATTCCTGAAAATACTCCATTTAAGCAATTTTCTGAGGCTAAGCGAATTGCATTTATCACTAATTTTGACCAACGGGATCTAATTGCTTTTGATTCTTTAATCAATAGCTTGAAACCTTTCAAATTCTCAGTATCCTTAATTCATCTTGCAGATGTAAAAGATACCTGGAGTGAAATAAAATTAGGTGGTATCAAAGAATATTTTCAAAAGCAATATCCGTCATTGGATATTTGTTATGATGTTGTGCAGAATGATGATTTTCTTAATAGTTTGGATAAATATATTAAAAATAATCATATTGATATAATATCATTGACTTCTTACAAAAGGAATATATTTTCTCGTCTGTTTAATCCAGGTATTGCCAGGAAAATGATTTTCCATTCAGATACGCCATTGTTGGTTATTTATGGAAGACCAAGCTGATAAATAAAACATTGTATTATTTATCCAATATCAGTATTATGTTTAATATGAAAAGAACATTATTAAATACCAATATTCCCTCTTGCTGTTTTTCTATGGATAAATAAGCTTTAAAAAGGAGAAAAATAAAAGAGCGTCTGGCCACATATTTGATCAGACGCTCTTCTATTTAATAAGAAGAATATTTATTGCATCATCTTCTCAATTTCATCAAACTCCGGCCCCATTTGCAGGTTATAATACACTCTGTAAAGACCATTTAACCACAAATCTTTTTGATCGGGTTTTAATTCTCTAGCCTTTTCATAGTTAGGTCTTGCTTTTTCATAGAAGACTTTCAATGCATCTTGATCTGCTTTGTATTTAGGATCATTCACATCGGTAGTAGCTTTTTCAGAGAAATCCTGTGCTTGCAAACAATAGATTAAGCCTAAGTTAGAGTATGCTTCGGCATAATTTGGATCTACTTCAATAGTTTTCGTGTAGAATTCAATAGCCTTATCATAGTCTTTCATATTATGATAAAGATACCCTTTTACATATAGATAGAATGTATTATTAGGATCTTTAGCTAACATATCATCAGCAAACTGCATTGCTTCGTCATATTTGTTGTTATTGCTGTAATAATCAATCAAATGACCGAAAAAGAACGGATGTTCAGGATACTTTTGAATACCCTCTTTTAGAGAAGCTACCCATTTAACTGTATCACCTTCAGCTTTTAATGCTGTAGATATAAATTCCATAGCGTATTTTCCTACTTCTTTATCATCTTGTGCATATGGAGCATATTTCAATACACTTGGATAATCTTCCATTTTTGCAGCTGCTAAGCTTGCATAGTAAGCAATCTGAGGTAATACCGTATCAGTTTTCAATAGATTTTCTTTCTCAAACATAGGGTTGACTGCAATATCAACATAAGTTGCGAAAAATTCAAGTGCTTCTTTGTTCTTATCTTGATTGAAGAACTGGATACCACCATTAATCAGATTACCACGTTCAGCTAAAATTGCAGCAGAATTTGATTTTCTATATTTATTTTTGATTTTACCCTTTTCGTTAGGAATTTGTGCAAGTTCATCACATTTGAAATAGAATTTACACATATCCAATGCACTATTATATACCTGAAGGGTGTCATAAGGCTTTCTTAGGTAAGCATTCTCCATTTCTTTCTCGCTTCTTCTTTTCTGAATAAAACCTGCTACATCCCAAGTTTCAGCATTGTCTTTTGTTTCAGGGTTAGTCAAAGCTTGATTAATTAATTCCTCTGCTTTGGCAAAGTCCGGGTTTACTCCATTGGCAATGCTCTTTGCTTCTTTCACATTCTTTTCTTGAGCGAAAGCCAAGCTTGCAACAAGTAGTAAAACCATTGAAAATAGTACTCTTTTCATGATTGTAGAAAATTTAAATTAATATTATGTCTATTCTTCATTTACATTATTTATCTCATCCTGAGAATCTTTTGTATTCTGAGAATTTTCCGGAATGATTTCATTCCCTTCTTCTAAAATTTCATCTTCATTTTCAGAAGTAACCTTACATACAGAGCCGATTTCATCATTACGTTTTTCAAGGTTGATAAGTCGTACACCTTGTGTAGCACGTCCCATAATACGTACATCTGCCACTTTAAGACGAATAGTAATACCAGATTTATTGATAATCATCAAATCATTTTCATCGGTTACAGACTTGATTGTTACCAATTTACCTGTCTTATCAGTGATATTCATCGTTTTGACACCTTTACCGCCACGATTGGTTTTACGATAATCTTCAATATCAGAACGTTTTCCATATCCCTGTTCAGATACGACCATAATAGTCTCCGTATCCGGATCTTTAATGCAAATCATACCTACTACTTCGTCTTGTCCGTCTTCATCTAATGTCATGCCGCGCACACCAGTGGCAGTACGTCCCATGACACGAACAGCACTCTCGTGGAAACGGATAGCACGTCCGTTACGGTTAGCTATGATGATTTCATTATCTCCATTTGTCATACGGACTTCAATAACACGGTCGTCTTCGCGGATTGTGATGGCGTTAACACCATTTTGACGAGGACGTGAATACTGTTCAAGAAGAGTTTTCTTAATAACACCATTCTTTGTACAGAATACTACATAATGACTATTGATAAACTCTTGATCGTTTAAGTTCTTGACACGAAGATAAGCGTTTACAGCATCATCCGAATCAATATTTAACAAATTCTGAATAGCGCGTCCTTTGGAATTCTTTGTCCCCTCAGGTATTTCATATACTTTCAGCCAATAACACTTACCTTTTTGTGTAAAGAACATCATGGTATTGTGCATGGTTGCAGGATATATGTGCTCAATGAAATCTTCGTCTCGAGTGTCGGTACCTCTAGAACCTACTCCACCACGGTTTTGTGCACGGAACTCACTCAATGGAGTACGTTTGATATATCCCATGTGCGAAATGGTAATAATCATTTCGTCATCCGCATAGAAATCTTCCGGATTGAACTCTTCAGATGAATAAACGATTTCAGAACGGCGTTCATCGCCATATTTCTCTTTTACCTCAACTAATTCGTCCTTAATGACTTTACGGCACAATTCGTCGTTAACAAGAATTTCTTCTAAATAAGCAATCTGCTTCTGAATTTCCTCATATTCAGCATGAAGCTGATCCTGCATAAGCCCAGTAAGCTGTCGCAAACGCATTTCAACAATGGCACGAGACTGGATTTCAGTCAATTGGAATCGTTCCATCAAGCCGGTAATGGCATCGTTAGGGGTTTTAGCGGCACGAATAATCTTGATTACTTCATCAATATTATCTGATGCAATAATTAAACCTTCCAAGATATGCGCACGTTCCTTGGCTTTGCGCAAATCATATTGTGTACGGCGAATAACCACATCATGACGATGTTCTATGAAGTATCTGATCAAGTCTTTCAGGTTCAACAAACGTGGACGGCCATGCACCAATGCTACGTTGTTTACCCCGAAAGAGGTTTGCAGTAATGTCATTTTGTAGAGCTTATTCAGTACTACACTAGCATTTGCATCCCGTTTTACATCAATCACGATGCGCATGCCTTCACGATCCGATTCATCATTGGCATTGGCAATACCTTCTATTTTCTTTTCGTTGGCTAAATCGGCTATGTTTTTGATTAACTCCGCCTTGTTAACTCCATAAGGGATTTCCGTTACAACGATTTTGTCATGTGTAGAACCAGTTTCAATTTCGGCTTTTGCACGCATGATGACACGTCCGCGTCCTGTAAGATAAGCCTCACGTACACCACTCATGCCATATATGTAACCTCCTGTAGGAAAGTCAGGAGCTTTGACATAATTCATGAGTTCTTCTATATCTATCTCATTATTGTCAATGTACGCTACACAAGCATCGATTACTTCTGATAAGTTATGGGTCGGCATATTGGTAGCCATACCTACAGCAATACCAGATGCTCCATTTACCAGAAGATTGGGAATGCGGTTTGGCATGACGGTAGGCTCCTGTAGAGAATCGTCAAAGTTGTTTTGCATGTCAACAGTTTCTTTGTCGAGATCTTGCATCATATCTTCACCGATTTTTCTTAAGCGGCATTCTGTGTAACGCATAGCGGCTGCACTATCACCATCTACCGAACCAAAGTTACCTTGTCCGTCCACCATCATATATCGCATGGCCCAAGGCTGTGCCATACGTACAAGTGCGCCATAAACGGAAGAGTCACCGTGAGGGTGGTACTTACCTAAAACTTCACCTACAATTCTGGCTGATTTTTTATAAGGTTTATCTGACGTGTTTCCTAATCCCATCATTCCGAAAAGAATTCTTCGGTGAACGGGTTTAAAACCATCTCTAACATCCGGAAGGGCACGCGAAACAATGACCGACATAGAGTAGTCAATGTACGATGACTTCATTTCCTCCTCGATGTTAATCTTTATAATTCTGTCTTGTTCAAGCATTTAAAAAGATTATTAATTATACATTTTCGGGTTCATGAAAAACCACGCTAAAGTACTGCTTTTTTACGATATACAAAAGTTTTCCTGCATAAACTTTGTTGCTACTTTGGATTGCCATCAAAATTTGTGTTGTATCAGATGTTGCTGATATTATTATAAGGTATATGGAGATAAAATAAATCCGTATAATTTGTGGCACAGGATTTGTTATTATCAAATCAGTTAAATATATGATACGTTGAATTAATAATTGCGTATCTTTGTTGTTGATAACCTTTAATTGAGGAGAAAAAAAGAATATGAACAATCAATTTTCACAAAGAGTTTCAGATATTATAACCTATAGCAAAGAAGAAGCTAACAGATTGAGAAATAGATATATCGGTCCGGAGCATCTTTTGCTTGGCATGTTACGTGACGGCGGAGGGAAAGCTATTGAGATATTGATGAAGCTTGATATAGACTTAAAGCGGGTAAAGAGCCGTTTGGAGAGTTTTTTGAAAGATGCAGAGGATGATACCTTATTGCCTGACGCAGAGGTACCCCTGTCTCCTATGGCGGCTAAAATTTTGAAAATGTGTATGCTGGAAGCACGTCTGTTAAAGAGTGCGACAGCCGATGCGGAACATGTTTTATTGGCGATATTGAAAGACGGTGATAATTTGGCTGCAACTGTACTGGAAGAAAACAGTGTCGATTATCAATCTGTATTTGAGCAGCTTTCGATGAAATCAACCAATCCGAATGCAGGCATGGGATTTACTGAAGATGATGAAGATGAGGAGGAAGACATGAATACGTCCCGCGCTTCACGTAATCCGGGTGCAGAACCCTCTGCGCGAACGGCAGCAAAGAAGTCGTCCAATGATACTCCGGTATTGGATAATTTTGGTATGGATATGACTCGTGCGGCAGGAGAAGGCAAGCTTGATCCTGTAGTAGGCCGCGAGCGGGAAATTGAGCGTTTGGCGCAGATTCTGAGCCGTCGTAAGAAGAATAATCCTGTGTTGATTGGTGAACCGGGTGTCGGCAAGTCTGCAATAGTGGAAGGACTTGCGTTGCGCATTGTACAGAAAAAGGTCTCCCGCATCTTGTTTGACAAGAGAGTTGTAATGCTTGATATGGCTTCTGTAGTGGCCGGAACCAAATACCGTGGACAATTTGAAGAACGTATTCGCTCTATTATCAATGAATTGCAGAAGAATCCGAATGTAATTCTTTTCATTGATGAAATTCATACTATTGTGGGAGCCGGAGCGGCGGCAGGATCTATGGATGCCGCCAATATGTTGAAACCTGCTTTGGCACGTGGTGAAATCCAATGTATCGGAGCCACTACCCTTGATGAATACCGGAAGAATATAGAAAAAGACGGGGCATTGGAACGCCGTTTTCAGAAAGTAATAGTAGAGCCTACTACTGCTGAAGAGACACTTCAGATATTGAAGAATATCAAGGAAAAATATGAGAATCATCATAATGTGACCTACACGGATGAAGCTCTTGAGGCATGTGTCAAGTTGTCAGACCGTTATATTACAGACCGTAATTTTCCCGATAAAGCCATTGATGCGTTGGACGAAGCAGGCTCACGTGTGCATTTGACGAATATAAATGTCCCGAAAGAAATAGAAGAACAGGAAAAATTGATAGAGGAAGCCCGTAATTTAAAGGCTGAAGCTGTAAAATCACAGAATTTTGAGTTAGCGGCGAGTTATCGTGACCGTGAAAAGGAACTTGCATCCCGTTTGGATGAAATGAAGGCCGAATGGGAGGCTCGTTTGAAAGATGATCGTCAGATTGTGGGTAAAGAGGAAATTGCAAATGTTATTTCGATGATGTCCGGAGTACCGGTGCAACGGATGGCACAGGCTGAAGGCGTGAAACTGGCTGGGATGAAAGAAGAATTGCAGGCCAAGGTTATCGCCCAGGATCCTGCAATCGAGAAACTGGTAAAGGCAATTTTACGTAGCCGTGTCGGTTTGAAGGACCCCAACCGCCCCATAGGAACATTTATGTTTCTTGGTCCTACGGGTGTTGGCAAGACGCATTTAGCCAAGCAGTTGGCCAATTATATGTTTGGTTCTTCCGATGCGCTGATACGTATTGATATGAGCGAGTATATGGAAAAATATACTGTATCCCGCATGATTGGTGCCGCTCCCGGATATGTGGGGTATGAAGAAGGTGGGCAACTGACTGAGAAGGTACGTCGTAAACCCTATTCTATCGTATTACTGGATGAAATAGAGAAAGCGCATCCGGATGTATTCAATATATTGTTGCAAGTGTTGGACGAAGGTCGTTTGACTGACAATTATGGCAGAACTATTGATTTCAAGAATACGGTTATCATCATGACATCCAATATCGGTACTCGCCAATTGAAAGAATTTGGACGTGGCGTCGGTTTTGCCGCACAGAACCGGACGGATGATAAGGAACATTCTCGTAATGTGATACAGAAAGCATTGAATAAAACGTTTGCTCCTGAATTTTTGAATCGTCTTGATGAAATCATCACCTTCGATCAATTGTCTTTGGAGGCAATTACAAAAATTGTCGATATTGAATTGAAAGGCTTGTATGATCGTATCGAAGCTATTGGTTATAAACTTGTTGTGAATGATGACGCAAAAAGATTTCTTGCCACAAAAGGCTATGATGTGCAGTTTGGTGCGCGTCCGTTGAAGCGGGCTATTCAGAATTATCTGGAGGACGGACTTTCGGAACTGATTATATCTTCCGGACTGGAACCCGGAGACATGGTAAATGTTTCCGTCGATAAGGAAAAGGATGAATTGAGCTTAAAGAAAGCACAATAAATTTCTATAAAAGACCGTCAAAATGTCAGTCCTGAGGGACTGGCATTTTTTTTGTTTCCTGCTTGCCAGAGAATAAAAATATAAACTTAAAAATATAAATAGTAATATGCAGAAAGGAAATATTGGGGTAACTACAGAGAACATTTTCCCCGTTATCAAGAAATTCTTATACAGTGATCATGAAATTTTCCTCCGTGAGTTGGTTTCTAATGCCGTTGATGCTACACAGAAGTTGAAAACATTATCTTCCATCGGTGAATTCAAGGGTGAATTGGGCGATTTGACTGTTCATGTTTCCTTAGGAAAAGATACAATTACTGTATCTGACCGTGGTATTGGTCTGACGGCGGAAGAAATTGATAAATATATCAACCAAATTGCATTCTCCGGTGCAAATGATTTTCTTGAGAAATATAAGAATGACGCGAATGCCATTATTGGTCACTTCGGACTTGGTTTCTACTCCGCTTTCATGGTGGCTAAGAAGGTAGAAATCATCACTAAGTCTTGTAAGGAAGGTGCTCAAGCTGTAAAATGGACCTGTGATGGCAGTCCTGAGTTTACAATTGAGGATTCTGATAAAGCAGATCGTGGTACTGACATAGTTCTTTACATTGATGATGACTGTAAGGAGTTTCTTGAAGAGTCGCGTATCTCCTCCTTGTTGAAGAAATATTGCAGTTTTCTCCCTATTCCCATTGCATTCGGCAAAAAGAAAGAATGGAAAGATGGCAAGCAGGTGGAAACAGCAGAGGATAATATTATAAATGAGTCCAATCCGTTATGGACTTTGAAACCCAGCGATTTGAAGGATGAGGATTATAAAAAGTTCTATCGCGACTTGTATCCGATGTCGGATGAACCGTTGTTCTGGATTCATCTGAATGTGGATTACCCGTTCCATCTGACCGGTATTCTTTATTTCCCGAAAGTGAAGAGCAATATAGAGCTGAATAAGAATAAGATACAGCTTTATTGTAATCAAGTATATGTGACAGACTCAGTAGAAGGCATTGTTCCCGATTTCTTGACTTTGTTGCATGGCGTGCTTGATTCTCCGGATATTCCTTTGAACGTATCTCGTTCTTACTTGCAGAGTGATGCGAATGTGAAGAAGATTTCTACTTATATTACAAAGAAAGTCTCTGATCGCCTGCAGTCCATCTTTAAGAGTGATCGCAAGCAGTTTGAAGAGAAGTGGAACGATTTGAAGATCTTTATCAATTATGGAATGCTTACACAAGAAGATTTCTATGATAGAGCGAAGGACTTTTCCCTTTTCACTGATACGGATAACAAATACTATACTTTTGAAGAGTATAAGACCTTGATTAAAGATAACCAGACTGACAAAGAGGGCAATTTGATTTATCTGTATGCCAACCACAAAGACGAGCAATACAGCTATATTGAAGCTGCCAAGAATAAAGGCTATAATGTGCTTTTAATGGATGGGCAGCTGGACATTGCACTGGTAAGTATGTTGGAGCAAAAGTTTGAGAAGGTTCGTTTTACTCGTGTAGACAGTGACGTGATTGATAATTTGATTGTCAAAGAAGAAAAGAAGAACGAAACCTTGGAAGCAGGCAAAAAAGAAGCCCTTTCTTCCATTTTCAAGAGTCAGTTGCCGAAAATGGAAAAAACAGAATTCAATGTCATAGCACAGGCTTTGGGTGAGAATGCTTCTCCAATAATGATTACCCAAAGCGAGTATATGCGCCGCATGAAGGAAATGGCCAATATACAAGCGGGTATGAGCTTCTATGGCGAAATGCCGGATATGTTTAACTTGGTATTGAATTCCGACCATAAGTTGGTGAAAGAAGTTCTGGCGGAAGAAGACAAGGAATGTGCCTCAGTGATCGCTCCTGTTCAGAAAGAAATGGATGAGGTTAATCAACTTCGTGAAAAGTTGAGAAAGAAACAGGAAGACAAGAAAGCTGAAGACATTTCTACTGCTGAAAAAGACGAGGTAGAAGCACTGGATAAGAAATGGGACGAGCTTAAAGTTCGGAAAGAAGGTGTTTTTGCAGATTATGCAACTAAAAATAAAGTCGTTCGCCAGTTGATTGATTTGGCATTGCTTCAGAATGGAATGTTGAAAGGTGAAGCCTTGAATAACTTTGTCAAAAGAAGTATTGATCTTATTAAATAAGCCCCTTTAAATTTGCATAATAGATGCAAGGGTATTACGATTCGCAAGAGTTGTAATACCCTTTTTTTATTTATTTTGCCAATAATAATATGTTTTTCTTCGTTGAATACGAGGTTTTTGGAAACAATTGCCTATATTTGAGCTTTGAATATTTAATATATTTTACTAGGAATTACATAATCATGAAAAGGTTTCTTTTGTTTTTGTCGTTTCTGCTATGCCTTTTGCCGATGTTGCAGGCTCAGAGAGTGGGACTTGTCCTAAGCGGCGGCGGAGCGAAAGGCATGACACATATTGGTATAATCCGAGCGTTGGAAGAAAATAACATTCCCATTGACTATATCACAGGAACGTCCATGGGGGCAATCATCGGTTCTTTATATGCCATGGGCTATTCTCCGGATGACATGGAGGCTTTGTTGCGTTCGCCGGACTTCAAACGCTGGTATTCTGGAAAGGTAGAATCGAAATATGAATATTATTTCAAGAAAGGACGCCCTACCCCCGAGTTTTTTAACATTCGTTTTACTTTTAAAGACTCATTGCATGTAAAGCCACAAATAATCCCTACCAGTATGGTTAATCCCATACAGATGAACTTGGTGTTTGTGGAGTTGTTTGCACGCGCAACAGCGGCTTGTGACGGCAATTTCAACAATTTATTCGTTCCTTTCCGTTGTGTAGCTTCCGATGTCTATAATAAAAAGCCTCTGATACTGAGAAAAGGTGATTTGGGAGATGCTGTCCGTGCTTCTATGAGTTTTCCGTTTGTATTTAAACCCATAGAGATAGATAGTGTTCTGGCCTACGACGGAGGCATTTATAACAATTTCCCGACAGATGTGATGCGGGAAGACTTTCATCCGGATATTATTATAGGCAGCGTAGTTGCAGCCAATCCGAGTAAACCTAAAGAGAATGAACTGATGAGCCAGATAGAGAACATGGTCATGCAAAAAACGGACTATTCCATTCCTGACTCATTAGGCATTGTCATGAATTTCAAGTACGATGACGTAAACTTGTTGGACTTTGACCGTCTGCAGGAACTGCATGATATCGGTTATAATCGTACTGTCAGTATGATGGACTCCATAAAGAGGCGTATCCATCGGCGGGTAAACGCTGATAATGTGCGTTTAAGGCGCTTGGTTTACCGGAGTAACTTACCGCAACTTCGGTTTCGGGATATCTATATTGAAGGAGCCAATGCACAGCAGCAAGCCTATATCAGAAAAGAATTTCACGATGAAGCCCATGAAGTATTTACTTATGAAGACTTGAAACGGGGATACTTCCGTTTATTGGCGGATAATATGATTTCGGAGATTATTCCTCATGCAGTTTACGATACCGAGAGTGATTTGTATGAATTGCATCTGAAGGTGAAGATGGAGGATAATTTCTCTGTACGTTTGGGGGGAAGTGTTTCTACTACCAGTTCGAATCAAATTTATTTGGGATTGGGTTATCAAAACTTGAATTATTATTCGAAGGAAATCACTTTTGACGGTCAGTTGGGCAAGATTTACAATAATGCCCAGTTGATGGCGAGGTTTGATTTGCCTACCCATATTCCTACATCTTATCGTTTTATTGCATCCATCAGTACCTTTGACTATTATAAGAAGGATAAATTGTTCTCAAGGAACGATAAGCCGTCATTTAATTCAAAAGACGAACGTTTTGTAAAGTTGATGGTAGCTTTACCTTTTTTGGCTAACAAACGTGCAGAGTTTAGTTTAGGGTATGGCAGGTTGGAGGATAATTACTTCCAGTCCAATGTGATTGATTTCGATAAGGACCGGTCCGATAAGAGTTCATATAAGCTGTTGGGAGGAGCTATAGGCTTTTATGGAAGTACATTGAACACACGTCAATATGCGACGAGAGGATACTTTGAAAAGTTGATAGCTCAAATATTTACAGGTAAGGAGAAGTTTATTCCCGGCAACCCGTCACCTATTGAGCAAAGTTCTACGAAAGAGCGGCAATCGTGGTTGCAGATATCATACATGAAGGAAGCCTACCACTCTATGAGTCCCAAATTTACGTTGGGTTGGATGGTGGAAGCCTTGTATTCATCGAAGAATTTTTCAGAGAATTATACGGCTACAATGATGCAGGCGGGAGAATTTGCACCGACCCCACATAGCAAATTGATGTATAATGAAGCTTTTCGTGCCAACCAGTATATGGCAGCAGGTATTAAACCTATCTATGTGTTGAATGACATGTTCCAATTCCGTACCGAATTCTATGGATTCATGCCGATATTTCCAATAGAAAAGAATACGTTGAATAGGGCATTTTATGGGAAAGCCTTTTCCCGTTTTGAATACATGGGAGAAGTCTCAGTCATCTGCCATCTGCCTTTTG
The DNA here is from genome assembly GCF_000195635.1 of Bacteroides fluxus YIT 12057. Taxonomy (GTDB): domain Bacteria; phylum Bacteroidota; class Bacteroidia; order Bacteroidales; family Bacteroidaceae; genus Bacteroides; species Bacteroides fluxus. The sequence goes on from NZ_GL882656.1 coordinate 50,351, forward strand.
GAGCTATATCTGCGTATGTAAATCATTATAGTTCACCGAAAAAGGAATGGAATGTCGGGCTAACCATCGGCTGGCAGCTCTTTAACTATCGTTTTGTTGAATAATATTTTAAGAAAAAAAATCTCGTTTTATTTGCTAATTCAAAAAAAGAACGTACCTTTGCACCCGTTAAGAGAAAAGGTCGCGTAGCTCAACTGAATAGAGTAGCTGACTACGGATCAGCCGGTTACAGGTTTGAATCCTGTCGCGATCACAAATTTCGATTAATGAGGGCCGCGTAGCTCAACTGAATAGAGTAGCTGACTACGGATCAGCCGGTTACAGGTTTGAATCCTGTCGCGGTCACAAATTTTCATAAAATAATCAAGGTCGCGTAGCTCAACTGAATAGAGTAGCTGACTACGGATCAGCCGGTTACAGGTTTGAATCCTGTCGCGATCACAAAAGCCTCTGCTATAAAAATTGCAGAGGCTTTTTGTTGCTATACTAGTCAAGGGGCAGTCCGAAAAGTGGATCAACGTAAAAACCTGAGGGATTTTGTATTT
>NZ_GL882657.1:0-29774 GCF_000195635.1 Bacteroides fluxus YIT 12057
TTTTAATTTTTAATTGTTTTACTATTGCGGATAACGTTATACTATCAGCCGATTTGGCTGTTATTTTCTTTAAGTATCAGACCTCGTCTTCCTCCATCAACAGATCGTCCAACGGGCTTTTGATATTGCTTTTGAAAGTGTCGGCTATGTGGACATACCTTTCCGTTGTCTTGATGTTGTTATGTCCCATAAGCTCTTTCACAATCTTGATGTCGGTTCCTTGCTCCAGCAAGTGGGTGGCGAACGAATGGCGCAGCAGGTGCGGATAAATCCGTTTCGTGATTCCCGCTTCCCGGGCCGCTGCCTTCAGCCGTTTCGACACGATACTCTCGGTGAAAGGTTCGCCCGGTCTGTGTTCAAAAAGCCACACTTTCGGTTTGTATAGTCTGTTATATTCCGTCAGCTTTTTCATCAACGGTTTTGATAGCAGGGTGTAGCGGTCTTTTTTTCCTTTACCCTGCCGCACCCGTATCAGGGAGCGGGATTCGTTGATGTCGCCGGGTTTCAGTTCCAGCAGTTCGCTGATGCGCAATCCTGCGGAATAGAGTATGGAGAACATGCAGAAGAAGCGCAGGTCTGTCACCGTCGCGTCGAGTATCTTCTTTATTTCCTCCTTGCTCAACACGTCGGGCAGCGTCTTCTCCCGTTTGGCACGGTTCACCTTGTAACACCGCCGTTCCTGACCGAGAACTTTCTCGTAATAGAACTTGATGGCGTTGATACGCTGGTTTTGCTGGCAGGAGGATATGTTTTTCTCGTGGATGAGATACAGCAGGTAGTCGTTTATCTCGCCGGGAGTAACCGTTTCAATCTTACGCCCCTCGAAATGCTGTTGGAAATCGCGGAAATAGGAGGTATATACCCTTACGGTATGGTCACTGTAACGCACTTGCTGAAGTTTTTCCAGATAGCCTTCCGGCAGTGGCGGCCGTTTGTCTTCCTCTTTACGGGGTGCGGTTTCCTTGATGGCGGAATAGTCTATAAATGCCATTTTTACATAGCGGTCGAAGAACTCGGCAAGCACGAAATCTTCTGCCGGCAGATAAGCCCTGCCGCCGACAAGCAGTACGTTTTCTTCCTTCGACAGCGACAAGCGGATGTCATTGTCATTACCGAAAGTCACTTCGACAAATTCTCTCCCGTTTCTTACCACAGGAGAAAGTTTGATTTTGGGTTTTGGGGTATATATTTCCATGCCTCACGTTTTGTCGGATACTGAAACCCGTTTTCGCAAATTTATAAAAAAACACGGGTTATCCATGCGCTTTATTGACATTTAACAATAGATCCCGACTACCTGACAAATAAGGTGAGGAGCCACGAAAATACCCTCTGCCAAATCCGTCCTTCCCGGCACTCCGTTTCTCCGATTTCCTCTGCCCTGCGCCACAAGCGGCCACTTCTGTGCCCGATGCTTCCATAGCCGTTCCAACTATTTTACGTTCAAGCCGTTCCCCTTACTTTCGTTCCCGCATCGCTATTGGTGCTAACTAAAAACACTCGTAATTATGGACGAAAACGTAAAGAACGACGCTAAACAAGTCATGCTCGTTCAGAATGCCGACGACGGACGACTGCAAGCCGTTACCGGCGTGGATCGGGACGGCAATATCCAGACCGCCGACCCCACGGATCAGAACGTGGCGAGCCTGCTGAACGTGAACACGCAGGATTCAGCCCTCGAAGCCTTCTTCAAAAAGTTCATGGAACAGGCCCAGAACCCCGTCCACACGGGTATCTTCGTCATGACGGAGAATGCCCTGAACAAACTTATCCGCATCGACTTCGACCCGGAGATTCTGGAAAATTACCGTATCGACCCCTCCGAACGGCTTCAGACGCAGGAGCAGCGGCAGTTCGAGCCGCTGGACGTCACGAAGATAGACCTGGCGGATATGGAGAAGAAAGGTATCCGCATGGAGGACATCGAGCCGCACCTGAAAGCCATGTCTTACGGACATAAATCCAACGGGCTGGTGGAGATGAACCCCGAACTGGAGAACGGGATGCGTGTTTCCACCAAAGGGCGCGTGTCGCTCGAAGAGCAGGCGGACGGCTCGCTGCGCGTCGTGCCGCATTACTGGCAGGAACGGCCCGACCTCGACGCCCCCTTCCACGGGGTGCTGCTCGATGAGGAGGCGAAAACGAACCTGATGAACACCCGCCACGCCGGGAAAGTGATCGACCTGGAGCTGGAGCCGGGCAAGCTCACGCCCTGCTACGTGTCGATAGACAAATGGACGAACACGCTGGAACCCATGCCCGTTTCGTTACTCGAAAAACGTGCCCGTATCAAGGAGGCCGACCTCTCGGAAGGCAAGCAGATGGATTTCTACGGCGGTGGCAAGGTGTTGCTCGAAGGATATACCACCCGCGCGGGTTATAAGCGGGATGCCTATATCCAAATCGACGCGGCCGAACGTAACTATTCCTTTACCTACGACGGTTTGGATCGCAACCGCTACGCCCAGGAGAACAAGGAGATTTACCGCCAGAAGGCCGCCGAGAAAAACGGACGGCAGGAAACGACGGCCTCCGAACGACAGCCCACGCTCACGATTCACCGGACAATCCTCAAAGCCTCCGTGCCCAAAGAGGCTTATGACCAGTGGACGGAAGCGGTGAACGACCCCTCCAAGCGGGCGGATGTCAAGGCTTTCTACATCAAGGGCATGGTCAAGGACGGGCAGGGTGAGCCGTTCAACGCCTGGGTCAAGCCCAACTTCGAGCGTAACAAGATGGACTTCTTCCGCTGGAATCCCGACCGTGCGAAACGGCAGGGAGCGGAGGTCAAACCCGCCGTTGAAAGCCGTACCCAGGTCGCCGTCAATTCCGAGGGCAAGACCGTCGAAGCGGTCAAAGGTGTGAAAGAGCCGCTCAAGCAGGGACAGCAGGAGGCCACTCCGGCGCAAAGGAGAAATTACCGCAGTAACAAGAAAAACAACTCCAAAGGCATCAAGGCGTAGCGTATGAAATGGTTTTATATGCAGGCCGGAGCCATGCCGCTCCTGATCGCGGCGCTGGCCGCCTTGTATTTCCGGCCGGGTAAACGCAGCCCCCCCCCGGAAGAGGTGGACGACGGACGGCAGTATTACGACGGGAACGGCAACCATGTCTATTACGACCGCCGGCTGATCGCCCGTCCGGAAATAGAGAAAGAAGAAGAACTACAAGAAAACAACCACTGAAAAATCCGAATCATCATGCAAGTAATTATCGCAGAAAAGCCCTCGGTGGCGCGTGAGATCGCCGCCATCGTGGGAGCCACGAACCGTAAAGACGGTTTTATCGAGGGAAACGGCTATGCCGTAACCTGGGCCTTCGGCCACCTGGTCGGGCTGGCAATGCCCCAACAGTACGGCATCGCGGGTTTCCGCCGGGAAAACCTGCCTATCCTGCCATCATCGTTCATCCTCCTGCCCCGGCAGGTTCGGGAGGGTAAAGAGTATAAGGCCGACCCGGGTGTCGTGAAGCAGCTCGGTATTCTCCGGGAATTGTTCGGCATGGCCGAGCGCATCATCGTCGCGACCGACGCGGGGCGTGAAGGGGAGCTGATCTTCCGCTACATCTACTCTTACCTGGAATGCCGCACCCCTTTCGTGCGGTTATGGATCAGCAGCCTGACCGACCGGGCCATCCGCGAGGGGTTACAACACCTCCGCCCTGGCAACGAATACGACAACCTTTACCTCTCGGCCAAAGCCCGCAGCGAAGCCGACTGGATCGTCGGTATCAACGCCTCGCAAGCGCTTGCCGTGGCTGCCGGGCGGGGCGTCTGGTCGCTCGGACGGGTGCAGACCCCCACGCTGGCGATCATCTGCTCCCGTTACCTGGAGAACAAGGCGTTCAAGCCCGCCACCTATTTCCGGCTGAAGCTCTCCACGGCAAAGGAGGGCACGGAGTTCACCGTCCTCTCCACGGAGAAATTCGACGGCAGGGAGAAGGCGGAAGCAGCCCGCGCCGAGGTTATCGGCGCCCGAACGGTACGCGTCGTGAACGTGGAGCGCAAGGAGGCCAGGGAACAGCCGCCTCTCTTGTACGACCTGACGACACTCCAGAAAGAGGCCAACAGCCGGTATGGTTTTTCGGCAGAAAAAACGCTCGACATCGCCCAGTCGCTTTACGAGAAGAAGTTCATCACTTATCCCCGTACCGGCTCACGCTATATATCGGAAGATGTGGCCGAGGAGATTCCGGCACTCATCGGGAACATGACACGCTATCCCCGTTTCGCGGAATACGCGGGCAGGATGGATACCGCATCTCTCTCCCGCCGAAGCGTGGACAACGAAAAGATCGCCGACCACCACGCGCTGCTTCCCACCGAGAACCTCCCCTCCGAACTGGATGCCGACCACCGCATCGTCTATGAGATGGTCGCGGGGCGGATGCTCGAAACCTTTTCCGGGGCCTGCGTGAAAGAAAACACTTCCCTTACCCTGCAAAGCGCGGGGCATGATTTCACGGCCCGCGGCAGTATCATGGTCGAGACGGGCTGGCGGGCCGTCCTGAATGAACCTGTCGAGGAGAAAGAGGAGGACATGACCCTCCTTCCCGACATCGTGCAAGGCGACGAGCTGCCCGTCAAAGGATGCGGCACGGAACAGAAACAGACCCGGCCGCGCCCCCTTCACACGGAATCGAGCCTGCTGGCGGCGATGGAAACCGCCGGACGCGAACTGTCCGACGAGGCCGAACGCGAGGCGATGAAGGATGCCGGCATCGGCACGCCCGCCACCCGTGCCGCCATCATCGAAACGCTCTTTGCCCGCGAGTATGTCAGGCGAGAGAAAAAGTCGCTTGTACCCACGGACAAGGGACTGGCCGTGTATGCCGTGGTCAGGGACAAGAAGATCGCCGATGTCGCCATGACGGGCGGCTGGGAACTGGCCCTCTCGAAGATCGCCACCGGGGAGATGGACGCCCCGACGTTCCATCGCGGTATCGAGGTCTTCGCCTCGCAAATCGCCAAAGAACTGCTGGAAGCAAGAATCGACGGCGCGGAGAGTGACACAGCCTGCCCGCGTTGCGGCAGGCCCGTGGTGTTCTATCCCAAACTCGCCAAGTGCCAGAATCCCGATTGCGGCCTGACCGTATGGAGAACCGTGGCCCGCAAGGAGCTGACCGACAAGCAGCTCGCGGAACTGCTGACCAAAGGCAAAACCGGCACGATCCGGGGATTCGTCAAAAACGGCGGCGGGACGTTCGACGCGGCCCTCACGCTCGATGACCAGTTCAAGACCTCGTTCGTTTTCGAACCGCGCGATACTCCCAGGCAGGGAAAGAGGAACAAACGGAAATAATCGTTACCTTTGCCACTGGAAAAGACCTGTCATAACGAGATACGCTTGTTTGATAAGGATTTTTTCAGTGGTCGGCGCTTCGGGTGGGAACCCGGGGCGCCTTTCTCTTCCCCGATTATCAACGACCACTAAAAATTCTTATCATGCCAGACAAGCAACACCATACCCCCACGGGGGAATTGTCCTATTACGGACTTTCGTTACTATCCTACCTCAAGGACAGCCACCCGGAACTCATCGCCGAAGGTGAATTCATCGCCGAGCGGGCCGACAGCGCCGCCCAAGCGTACAGCGAGGCGATCCGTTCGGGCTGTAACCACATCGAGGCCGAAGAAATTGCCCGCGAGGAACTCTACCGCGGATTGCACTTTTCACCCTACAACACGCTGGTAAACATCCTCTGGAGGGAATTCGAGGCGGAGATTCCCGAGGATACCGCCCGGCAGGCGGCTCTACGCCTGCTGCCCCTCTGCCGCGGGGTGCTGGAGAAGTACGACCTCACGGACGACTTCGCCGACACGCCCGACTATGAACTGTTCTATACCGAACTGACGGGAACCGTCCAAATACTTCTCGAAGATGGCATTCAATAAGAAAACCCACCTCCGCCAGAATATCGACGCGCTGAAGACGGCCTTCACGCTCGACAGGGAACGGCGGGCGCCGACTCCCGAAGAAGAAAGGACACTCGGCGCATACAGCGGCTTCGGCGCCATCAAGGAAGTGCTGGAAAACCCCACCGGGAAACCGGACAAGGACGGCATGGCAACGCTCGTGGCCGAGTTGCACGAGGTCATCAGGGCGAATACTCCCGACGAACGGGAATACAAGCGCTACATGGACGGGATCAAGAACTCCGTCCTGACGGCTTTTTACACGCCCCCGAAAGTGGCAGACGCCATCGTGGAGGCGATATGGGACACGCGGATTGCCCCCCAACGTATTCTTGACCCCAGTGCGGGAACGGGGGTTTTCGTCAATGCCGTGGATTTCCACGACCCCTACGCGGAGATCACCTGCTTCGAGAAAGACCCCGCCACGGGGTTGATCCTGAAGCACCTGCACCCCGAAAAACGGGTGCGGATACAGGGATTCGAGCGCATCGAACCCAAATACGCCGGTTACTACGACGTGGCCGTGAGCAACATCCCTTTCGGGGACGTGGCGCTCTTCGACCCGTTCTTCTCCACCCATACCGACCCCGTGCGGCGGCAAGGCACACGGGCGCTGCACAACTATTTTTTCATGAAGTCCGTCGATATGGTACGCGAGGGCGGCCTGGTGGCATTTATCACCTCGCAGGGAGTATTGAACGCCGAGCAGGGACGCCCCGTGCGCGAGTGGCTGATGAACCGCTGCGAGCCCGTATCGGCCATCCGGCTGCCGAACAACCTCTTTACAGAACACGCGGGGACGGAGGTCGGCAGCGACCTGGTTATCCTGCAAAAGAAAGCCGCCACGGGGGGACTGTCCGAACGGCAGCGGGATTTCATCGAATCCCGCAAGCTGTCGAACGGCATCCGGATAAACAACCTCTTCCAGTCGTTCGACAGGGTGATCCATACCGAGGCCAAAGTAGGCAAAGACCCCTACGGCAAACCGGCGATGGAGTTCACCCACGCGGAGGGCGTGGACGGCATCGACCGGGAGATGCGGCGTATGCTCTCGGAGGATTTCAACCGGCATTTCAACGAGAGTTATTGCCTGGAACATGCTCCGGAACAGACACCCGGTACACCGGAGCGGGAATTGTCTCGTCCCCGTCAGGCGGAACGCCAGCGTGCCGAAAGACACGAGCCCCGCCTTGCCGGAGAAATCGTCAAGGAGATTATCGCCGACGCCCGTAACCTTCAGCAGCAGCGGGAAGAGGAGGAAAAACGCCGCGTCGTCGCAGAAATGGCGGCGCAGGGCTACCATGTCGATACCGAAACCGGGGAGATTACCCGAATCGAAAACAAACCCGGACAAGCGTTACCGGATTCTGCCGCCACATCCGCCGGAGAACCGACCGGGGAGGATCTGGCCGACTTCGGGGCCTGGTCGAAGGAGCGGGAGAATCGCTTGTGGGAGCAGCACCCGCCGAAACCCGAAGATTTCGGCATGGCGGATACTCCCGTGCAGCACGTGGGCGGAACAACGGAACCGAAACCGCGGGAGGGCTTCGCCGGGTCGCTTTTCGACACGGTGGAAACGGCGGCTCCCGCACCTGCCACCCAAGCTGCCGAACTGGTAAACGTGCAGCAGGAACCGTTGCTGACGCTCTACGATCTGTTCGGCTTCAGCGCCGAGGAGCGGCGGCAGGCAGAACTCGGTATATCCAAGAAAAGGAACAGCCGCCGGGGAGCAAAGCGGAAGACGCCCCGGCAACCCTCGTTATTCGCCCCGGCCTCCTCTCCGGAGGAACAGAAGAGCGAAATGCCGAAAACGACGCCACCGGAGCGTGATCCCGAAGACTTGTATGCCTCCCTGAACTGGGAGGACAACCCGCCGATCAACGGCTTTTACGAGATGATGATGTCGCTTACCCCGGAACGGAGGGCGGAACTGCGCCGACAAAGCGCCCGGCAGCAGGAAACCCCGGAACAGCGGGAACGGCAGACGGTACGCCCCCCGACGGAAGCCCCGAAAGACAAACGGAAACAAGCCGCCGGTACGCCGAGAACGGGCAGCTTGTTCGACACGCCGGAAAATCCGGAGGAGGAAGAACCCGGTAAAGAAACGCCGCAGATACGGGAGGCGGATATGAAACCCCGCCCGTTCGAGGGGGAGGTCGCCCCCTATTTCCGCGAGGGGACACTCGTCACGGACGGACAAAACCGGGTCGGCTACCTGCGGGGGACTGAATCCCTGCAACCCATGTTCCACCCGCTGGAACTCACGCCTGCACAACGGACGAAAGCCTCCATGTATATCGAGATTCGCGATGCCTATTACCACCTTTATAACAACGAGGCGGAAACGCTGACGGCGAACCCCGCCCTGCGGGAGATGCTCAACCGGCTTTACGACAATTTCACCGAACGCTTCGGACGGCTCAACGACAAACGCAACCTCGACCTGATCAAGATGGACGCGCGGGGAACGGAGATTCTATCGCTGGAGCGTTACATCGACGGCAAGGCACGCAAAGCCGACATCTTCGAGCGTCCCGTGGCCTTCAATCCCGATGAGATCACGCACGCCGACGACGCTTCGGAGGCCCTTGTGGCCAGCCTGAACAAGTACGGCCGGGTGGAACCGCACTACATGGCCTCGCTCACGGGAACTACCGTGGAGGGAATACTCGGGGAACTGAAAGGACGTATCTATTACAACCCGGAAACGGACGGCTACGAGGTTGCCGACAAGTTCATCGCCGGCAATGTCATCGGGAAAGCCGAACGGATCGAGGCGTTCCTGCGGGAGAATCCCGACCACGCCCCGGCCCGGGAATCGCTGGAGGCTCTGCGCGAGGCGACGCCCAAACCCATCGCTTTCGACGACCTGGATTTCAACCTGGGCGAACGGTGGATTCCAAAAGGTGTTTACGAGCGTTTCGCCTCTTCGCTCTTCGATACGGAGGTAAAGATCACCTTCGCCTCCAACCTGGACGAGTACGGCGTGAAGGCGGAAGCGACGAACGTGAAGATCACGGAGCAGTATGCCGTCAGCGCGCAGACCCGTAAGTACAACGGCCTGCACCTTTTGAAACACGCCCTGCAAAACACTTCGCCCGACATCACCAAGACCGTCCTCAAATGGGTGGACGGCGAACGGCGGGAGGTCAAAGTGCGTGACGGGGAGGCCATACAGCTCGCCAACAGCAAGATAGACGAGATCCGGGGTGCTTTCCCCGAATGGCTGCGCGAGCAGTCGTCCGACTTCAAAGACCGCCTGACAGACCTCTATAACCGTACTTTCAACTGTTACGTGCGCCCGAAGTACGACGGGACGCACCAGGAATTCCCCGACCTCGACCTCAAGGGGCTGGGGATAGACAATCTGTATGACAGCCAGAAGGACGCGATATGGATGGACAAACTGCTCGGCGGCGGGATAATCGACCACGAGGTGGGCGGCGGAAAGACCCTTATCATGTGCTGCGGAGCCTACGAGAAGAAACGCCTCGGGCTGGCCAATAAACCCATGATTATCGGGCTGAAAGCCAACATCCATGAAATAGCCCGGACGTTCTGCACCGCTTACCCAATGGCCAAAGTCCTCTACCCGGGCAAGGAGGATTTCACGCCCCGGAAGCGTGAGCGCATCTTCCGGGAGATACGCAACAACGACTGGGACGCCGTGATCCTCTCGCACGAACAGTTCGGCATGATACCCCAGTCCCCGGAGATACAGCAGGAGATATTGCAGGCCGAGCTGGACTGCGTGGAGGAGAACCTCGAAGTGCTCAAAGCACAAGGCAGGGACGTTTCCCGCGCCATGATGAAAGGGTGTCAGAAACGCAAGGCCAACCTGGAAGCCAAGTTGCAGAAGGTGGCGCACGCGCTGGAAACACGCAAGGACGACGCCGTGGACTTCCGCCTCATGGGTATCGACCACCTCTACGTGGACGAGAGCCACAAATTCAAGAACCTGACTTTCACGACCCGGCATGACCGGGTGGCGGGCCTCGGAAATCCCGAGGGGTCGCAGCGGGCGCTCAACATGCTTTTCGCGCTGCGTACCATACAGCAGCGCACGGGCCGCGACTTGGGGGCGACGTTCCTCTCGGGAACGACCATCTCTAACTCGCTCACGGAACTGTACCTGCTTTTCAAGTACCTGCGCCCGAAGGAACTGGAGCGTCAGAATATCCGCACCTTCGATGCCTGGGCGGCCATATTTGCCAAGAAAACCATCGACTACGAGTTTTCCGTGACCAACGAGGTCGTGCAAAAAGAACGGTTCCGATATTTCATCAAGGTTCCCGAACTGGCCATGTTCTACTCCGAGATTACAGATTACCGCTCGGCGGAGGATATAGGGATCGACCGACCGCAAAAGAACGAGATATTGCACAATATCCCGCCGACACCCCAGCAGACGGAGTTCATAGAACGGCTGGTGCAGTTCGCCAAATCGGGCGATGCCACGCTCCTGGGCCGCCTGCCGCTCTCGGAGCGGGAGGAAAAGGCGAAAATGCTCATTGCCACAGACTACGCCCGCAAGATGTCGCTCGATATGCGTATGATAGACCCCGAACTATACAGCGACCACGTGGACAACAAGGCGAGCCACTGCGCCCGTATGATTGCCGGTTACTACCGCCGTTTCGAGGCGTACAAAGGTACGCAGTTCGTATTCTCCGACCTGGGAACCTACAAACCCGGAGCGGGGTGGAACGTCTATTCCGAGATACGGCGTAAACTCGCGGAGGATTACGGCATACCCCAAAGCGAGGTGCGGTTCATCCAGGAGGCGACCTCGGAAAAAGCGCGCAAGGAGATGATCGCTGGTATGAACGCCGGAAAAATCCGCGTACTCTTCGGATCGACCGAGATGCTCGGGACGGGAGTGAACGCGCAGAAACGCTGCGTGGCGATACACCACCTGGACTGCCCCTGGCGTCCCAGCGACCTGGAGCAGCGCGACGGGCGGGGAATACGCACCGGGAACGAGATCGCCAAACTCCATGCCGACAACAAGGTGGACGTGATATTATACGCCGTCGAGAAGTCGCTCGACGCCTACAAGTTCGGGCTGTTGCACAACAAGCAACTGTTCATCCGCCAGCTCAAGACCAACAACATGGGAAGCCGTACCATCGACGAGGGGGCCATCGACGAAAAGAGCGGCATGAATTTTTCCGAGTATGTCGCCGTCCTCTCGGGAAATACAGACCTGCTGGACAAGGCCCGCCTGGAGAAGAAGATCGCCACGCTCGAAAGCGAACGCCAGGCATTCGTGCGCGGTAAATCATCGAGCCGCTACAAGCTGGAGCAGATCACGGAGAAGATAGAGAAGAACAACGACCTGATACGGCGTATCGGCAAGGATCTGGAACACTTCAAGGCCCGCGTCGAGTTCAACGAGGACGGCTCGTACCGCAATCCCGTGAAACTGAACGGGCTGGAAACCTCCGACCCCAAGCTCATCGGGAAACAGCTCAACCGTATCGCCGAAACGGCACGCACGCTCGACAGGCTCGAACCCATCGGGAGCCTCTACGGGTTCGAGCTGCTCGTCCAGAGCGAAACGACCGGGAAAGACGGGCTCGACCTGGTGCAGAACCGTTTTTATGTCCGGGGTGAAGGGGATTATCTATACCAGTATAACTACGGGAATATCGCCTCCGACCCGCGACTGGCGGCGATGAACTTCATCCACGCGCTCGCGACCATCGAGCCGACACTGGAGAAATTCCGGAAAAAGAATGAGGAACTGGAGAAAGATATTCCCGTCCTGCGGGAAGTGGTGGAAAGTTCCTGGCGCAAGGAGCCCGAACTGACGGCCCTAAAAGCTGACCTGACGGAAATAGACCGCAGGATACAGCAAAGCCTCAAACCGATAGAAGAGAGCGAGGGAAAGGAGGCGGAGGAGGATAACGACGTGTGCCGGGAACGGCATGACACGGCGGAAGAGCTCCCGAAGGAAGACAACACGGCGACCCGTATTCCTTCCCGGCTGCGGCAGATTGCCGACGCCTCCGGGGGGCGCATCGTCATCGCGGGCGTGGGCAGCCCGCCGGAGAACGGCCCTGCGAAGAAAGGGATCAAGATGTAAACGAAAAGCCGACGGAAGTACAGATTTCCGTCGGCTTTTTTCATATGCCCGTGAGCGTTGTTGTCACACTTCCTGCAAGAGTGTTTGCAGCTCCTCCTGCGTGGGAAGATAGGTCATGTACTGGGCGGCGAAGACCTGCTTTTCATCTTCGGGCAGCGTGTAACGGACGACCGCGTCGTTTTTCTCCGCGCAGAGGACGATACCCACCGGAGGGTTATCCCCGGGATTCATCAACTCACGGGTGTAGTAATTGACATACATCTGCATCTGCCCCAAATCCTGGTGGGTCAGCTCCCCGGATTTCAAATCTATTAAAACGAAACAACGGGCCAGGTAATTGTAAAAGACCAGGTCGATGTAGAAATGCTTGTCGTCGAAGGAGATACGCTTCTGTCGCGCGACGAAGGCGAAGCCTTTCCCGAGTTCGAGCATCAAGCGCTGCAAGCGGCTGATGAGCAGTTGCTCCAGATCGGTTTCCAGAAAATGCTCTCCCTGCGGGATCCCGAGAAACTCCAGGATATACGGGTCGCGGATGATCTCTTTGGGTTCGACACGCCCGGGTTCGGTACGGGAAATTTCCTCTTTCACGGCTTTCTTGTCTCGGCTGGCCAGCAGGCGGTCATAGAAAAGCGTGTTGATTTGGCGGTCGAGCTGCCGGACACTCCAGTTTTCCTTGACGCACTCGTGCAGGTAAAAATCACGGGCGGCATCGCCCGACACCTTGAGAAGCGTGCGGCAATGCGACCAGCTCAATTTATCACACAGCGTGTGATATTTCGGGTAGCACTGGTAAAACTGCCTCATGTACCGCAGGTTGGTGGCCGTGAACCCGTTTCCGAACTCCGCCACGAGCCGCCTGGAAAGGGTGTTGATGACAGCCTTGCCATATCCGGCACGGTCGGTTCCCTGCTGCTCGTACTCCACTATGTATTTCCCTACCTGCCAGTAAGCCCTCACGAGGGTCGAATTGACATGATGTATCACCTTTGCGCGCGCTTCCTGCAAGATATGGCGCACGTTATGCAGCAGCTCTTCCTCCCCTTTGTCGGCAGGATGTATTTTATCTGTTTCTTTCATTGTTCATTATTATATAGGCTTCCAAGTGCAAACATACTGATTTTACGGCAAATATCGAGCGGTTGCACCGTCATGTCGTGCCTTATTCCATGTATCTCCGCGTTTTTCCATGACGCCGGACTCTCGGGACAGGGCCTAACCGGAACCGGCAGGACGATCCTTTTTCAGCTTGCGGAAATTACTGAAGTTACGCTCGATGAACCGCAGGACGTCCGATTCCCGGTAGAAGGTCTTGTGATAGATCATCTCGTAAGGCAGCTCTCCCGAGGTGCGGTAACGCTGGAGTGTGCGCTTGCTGATATTGAGCATACGGCACAGGTCGTAATTGTCCAGAAGACGCTCCCCGTCAGGCAGGATGGAAAGCGGTTGCTCCACGTCCCCCGCGCACAGCTTCTCGATACGTTCCAGCCGTTCCGAGAGCCGCTGCATCCATCCGTCGAAATATTCCTTGTCCAGAAACATGGCCTACTCCTTTGGTTGGTTCTTGCGCCGCACGGAACGCTCCTTCAGCACACGGCGGATTTCCGTGAGGGAATAATACAGCTTCCGGTTGATGGCCGAATAGGTGATCACGTGATCCGAGCGGAGGCGTTGAAGGGTACGCCCGCTGATGCCCAGGTAACGGCAGACCTGCTCGCCGTCCATCCATTCGTCGTTTATATACTCCTTATTCCATGCACGCCCCTTTTCAGGGAGAGAGGCGATTGCAGCCTCTATTTTCTCTATACGCCCGACAAGCTCGTTATAGGCTCGCGAACCGATCACTATGATTTTCATACTTCTTTGTTTTTTAGTCTGTTACAAAGGTCGGGCTTATATGGACAGCTTAAAACGAGGTCGGTACGACTTTTTTTTGATAATTTGCAGTGAACTGATTCTCAATGGTTCATGCGGTGAAGAAGGCAGTGTTTTTTACCGAAATCCGCGGCCCGTACTCGGTATTTTTATTGGCAGAAATGCGATAGCATACTGTGATTCAACGCTTAACGGTGTTCTAATCCGGACGGGGCTACAACGGAACACCCGTATCGGCTCCTTATACGGGTGCAAATACGGGCGTTCGGGAAAGTTCCTTTCGAGAGTTACGGGGGAAAACCGACCTCGGTTCTTTTGTTATATACAACGCTGATTATCAGTGTTTCTATAAGGAATAGAGTGCTTTACCGGTTCATGTTCTACTCGGAATTGCCGTTTTTCTTGTTTCGCTTCCACGTCTGCATACGTTTAAGCAGGGCCTCTTTCGCCTTGTCAAGCCACGGTGTCGGGTTGTTTCGGATTTTCATATCGCAGAATGTCCTCGAAAGGTTCATGTCGAGGTGTACGTTGAAAGCGTTGGAAATGTAGCTGGCAAGTTGCGTGAGTGGCACATTGCCGAAACAGCCTTTACTGTCGAGCAGGTAAATAAGTTCCGTCAGATCCGTCTTCGAGTCCTGCCATGTCGGACGCACGTCAGGCAATGGCAGAACCATGTTCCGGAGGTTCGTGCTCTCCAGTGATTCCAATTCGCCCATAAGATAAACCGACAACATATCGTTGGCCAGGATTTTCGCCACCTTGAAATCCGCGTTTGTCGAAAACTGCGGGTCGAGTTCATAGTAGAAGGTTTCCAGGTATTGCTCCGTGTCGGTCTGCCCGCGCAGGAAATAGAGGCTGTCCAGGTGTGTAGCGCCGCTGCGGAAATAGCGGATAAAGTCGAGGCGTTTCTGCGTGTACGCGTTGATGGCCCGAACATGGGCGTCCAGGTACTCCCGTTGTGCCTCGATACTTCCTACCGGACGGTTCATCTCGATATTGTAGAGCTTGCGGTAATAGATCAGACGGCAAAAAAGACGAGGTTTGATTTCTTTGAAGAACTTTATTTCCTCGTCATCGTTTTGAAAACGGTAGCCGATGATATATTGTTTCAAACGGTCGAACGCTTCTCCCAGGACACGTGACGCTTCAAGCGACTTTTTCAACACGTCGGTATCCCGCGATTCGATACGTTCGATACTCCGCAGGACTTCGCTGTTTAATTTTTCTATAAATGCAATCATAATCCGTCTTGTTACTTTCGCGTATAAAGTTAGCGAATCGAAAAACCGGCGGATTACGATTTTTATCTTTCTCTTCGTTTTTTTATCACGGAGCCGATTTTAATGTCAGATCCGACCTTCCTGGCGGATGGAAGTGGGATTGCTCCCCATATTCCGCTTGCAAAAGTCCGTAAAGTGGGATTGGGCGGAGAAACCGCACATGTAGGCTATTTCCTGCAACGTGTAGTGTGTCGTCCGCAACAACTCCCCGATACGTTCGATACGGCGCTGACGTAACCACGAGGAGGCCGAGCAGCCGAAAACCCGCTGGAAACGCCGGCGGAAGGTAATCGTGCTGGAATACCCGCAAACCCCGGCGAGTTCCGTGACGTTATCCGAGGCAAGATAATTCGATTTGACACGGGAGATGAACTCGTAATCGTCCCCCAGGTGCAACAGCTCCTCGAACTCCCCGACATCGGCGGGAGTGAGATGTTCATAAGAGGCGTCGAGCATTTTCAGCATGACAGCAGCGTTACATTCAACGGGCATACCCAATGTCTTACGGGCTTCACGCAGGTAATTCTTGAACCGCAGCCGCAGCGTGTCGTGATGCGGGTAGGAACACTCGGACAGAATGGTGCAAACCGTCCGCAGTTCATCGACACAACAGTAGCCGAAATACCACGTTACAAGACGCTCGACGTAATGGACGACATGAAATTCCTCCGAAAGCATCAGAAGAAGCAGGAACGGGGTGAAATCCTGGTATTCCCTCGTTATGGGACGGGGTGCTTCGTCAAGCAAGGAGGCGATGTCCCGCATCAGCAGAGAATCTCCCGAGTACGCTTTTATTTGTTCGGAACTGCGGGCATAATCCCGGTAACGCGATATGACCGCCGACAAAGCATTGAACTTCACGGCGTGAACGCCTTCTATAAAGGAAGGGCGAAGACTGTTGTAAATGGATAAGTCGGTTTGCATAAGTCATTTCTATAAAACGGAGCCGCATCCCCTTGTTGCCAAAACTCCGCAAGTCGTTACTTATGAACCGCTTGGAACACGGTACGAATCCTAATTACAAATATATCGCATCTGATAATCCGGAACAAATATCAGCAGGTAAAAATGAAAATAAACCTCGTTATTTTTGATTATTACCTGCAATAATATTATATTTGCAAACAAATAAGAGTTGTTTGACAGCATGAGAAATATAGTGTATCAAAGCACTTTACCAATTTCTTATCCGTTGCCCATTCTCATGCGAGTTTCTTTTAATCTATTTGTAGTCAATTAAATACCTTCAGACTACATCAAATATACAAAAAAAAGGGGGGGTAAAACTAAAATGACCACTCCCCAAAGTTACAGCTTATAACTATAACACTTAAAAGGGTCGTATCAATCTCAGTAATGATACGACCCTTTCTTTAGTCTTTTAATATGCTCAGATTTCAAATGATAAGTTCCTATTTTTAAAATCTGAGTTTTGACACCGCCTAGGTGATATCCTATTGATGTACTTGTTACAATCTTGCTTGTATAGCTTTGGATTCTTCTTCGTAACCCGG
This sequence comes from Bacteroides fluxus YIT 12057, assembly GCF_000195635.1. Taxonomy (GTDB): domain Bacteria; phylum Bacteroidota; class Bacteroidia; order Bacteroidales; family Bacteroidaceae; genus Bacteroides; species Bacteroides fluxus. The sequence goes on from NZ_GL882657.1 coordinate 16,672, forward strand.
CTTGTTCAGCAATGCGAACATGTTTTTCTTATATGCTTCCACGCCCGGCTGGTTGAACGGATTGACACCTAACAGGTAACCGCTGATGCCACAGGCTATCTCGAAGAAATACAATAAGCTGCCGATACTTTCTTCATTCAGGGCAGGGATAACGATACGCATATTGGGTACACCACCGTCAACGTGGGCGAGTTGTGTGCCCAGTTCGGCCATCTTGTTCACTTCATCCACACGCTTGCCGGCCAAGAAGTTCAGACCGTCAAGGTTAGCCTCGTCAACGGGAACCTGTAATTTATGCTGAGTGTTTTCTACGGAAATTACAGTTTCATAGATGGTGCGTTCACCTTCCTGGATCCACTGTCCCATGGAGTGAAGGTCGGTAGAGAAATCTACGGCAGCGGGGAAGATACCCTTGTTTTCCTTACCTTCCGATTCACCGTAAAGCTGTTTCCACCATTCGCTTACATAGTGCAGTTTGGGATTGAAGTTGACAAGGATTTCAATCTTCTTGCCATTTTTGTAGAGTTCGTTGCGAGTAGCGGCATAGATAGCAGCAGGATTCTCGGCAAACGAAACATCTTTTCCGCAAGCTTTCTCCATAACTACTGCCCCTGCAACCAGCTTTTCGATATCAAAGCCAGCTACGGCAATCGGCAACAGGCCTACCGGAGTCAACACGGAGAAACGGCCGCCTACATTGTCGGGAATGATGAATGATTTATAACCTTCGTTGTCGGCTGTTACGCGGGCTGCGCCTTTCTTGGCATCCGTGATGGCAACAATTACTTTCTTTGCCACCTCCTTGCCGCGTTGGTTTTCACATTGTTTCTTCAGCAGACGGAAAGCCAATGCTGTCTCAGTGGTAGTTCCGGATTTGGAAATATTGATGACACCGAATTTTTTGTCCTTTAGATATTCGGTAAGTTCGTACAGATAGTCTTCACCGATATTATGTCCTGCATACAGGATGACGGGAGCCGTTTTTTTCTCTTGCAACCAAGTGAAACTGTTTGACAAAGCCTCGATGACCGCACGTGCGCCGAGATAGCTTCCGCCAATACCGGCAACGACTACCACTTCGCAATTTTCACGCAGTGTCTGTGCGGTAGCTTTCAAGTCGGCCAGATGCTCTTGGGTGATGGAAGAGGGGAGATGCAGCCAGCCCAAGAAATCGTTGCCCTTACCGGTACCATTTTCTAATGCTTCCTGTGCAGCCTTTACTTGGGCTTCATAGGCGAAAACGTTTTCTTTGGAAATGAATCCGAAAGTCTTTTCAATGTTCAAACTAATCATAATATTCTAGGTTTTAAATTCAGTCTTTGTTTTATATTCTCCGTTTAGCGGAAAGAATCTGTCAGCAATTTAATTTCTATCATTGGTGAGATGCGCTCGTACAAGATGTTATAGACAGCATCTACGATAGGCATGTTGACATGATAGTGCTTGTTGATTTCCTTGATACATTTGGTGCCGTAATACCCTTCGGCAATCATCTCCATCTCTATCTGCGCGCTCTTAACGGAGTATCCTTTGCCGATCATGCTGCCAAACGTACGGTTACGGCTGAAGTTGGAGTACCCTGTTACCAACAAGTCACCTAGATAAACAGAATCATTGACGTTTCTGTTCAAAGGATGGACGGTTTGCAGGAAACGATTCATTTCCTGGATAGCGTTGGACATCAGTACAGCCTGGAAATTGTCACCATATTTCAAGCCACTGCATATACCCGCTGCTATGGCGTACACATTCTTCAGTACAGAACTGTACTCTATGCCCGCCACGTCGTTGCTTACGGAAGTCTTGATGTACGAACTCGCCAGCCGGCGTGCGATATTGCATGCCTTGTCTGTGTCCGGACAGGCAATGGTCAGATAGGAAAGGCGTTCCAAGGCGACTTCTTCCGCATGGCAGGGACCTGCCAGCACAGCTATATTCTCAGCCGGTACACCATATTCCTTGGTGAAGTATTCTGATACGATCAGATTGTCGTCGGGTACAATCCCCTTGATGGCGGTAATGATGAACTTGTCCTTGATTTTCGTTTTCAGCTTCTTCAGATGGGCCTTTAAATAAGGAGAAGGAGTCACGAAGATGAGCGTATCGGATTCTTTTACCACATCATTGATGTTGGAGTTGAAATTGATACGCTTGGTATCGAATTTGACGCCCGTCAAATAGGCAGGGTTGTGTCCCAGTCGTTTGAAATCGGCAATGCGGTCATCTCGCCGCATGTACCAGTTTATCGACTCCGCTTGGCTCAGTACCATTTTTGCAATGGCTGTTGCCCAACTTCCTCCGCCCATGATGGCTATCTTACCGGGTAGTTTCATATTGAAATTAATAATTAAAAACTAAAAATTAAAGGAGGGAAAAGGAGAACCTTTACCCTCCTCTGATCTTTAATCTTGCTTATTTAATTCGTTAATTTTTATATTTTGCTAACCCAGTCAGCAACTTCGTTAACGGTCGGGTTTGCCAGTTCCAGTTTGTATTTCTTGTTGATGCCGCAAATGTCCATGTGGAGTTTCTGCGGGTTTACATCTTTCATGTCACTTACCAGATTGTAACCGGCTTTCTGAATGACGGCCACCCACTCTTCGGGAATGCCCAACTCCATAAACTTGGAGGGAACGTCTTTCGGAATTACTTTTTCGGGACGCATTTGGGGGAAGAACAATACTTCCTGGATGAATGACTTGCCTGTCATCAGCATAGTCAGACGGTCTATGCCGATACCTATACCCGATGTGGGAGGCATGCCGTATTGCAATGCTTTCAGGAAGTCCTGGTCGATGAACATGGCCTCGTCGTCTCCCTTTTCGCTCAGTCGGAGCTGGTCTTTGAAGCGTTCCTCCTGGTCTATCGGGTCGTTCAACTCGCTATAGGCATTGGCCAGCTCTTTTCCGTTCACCATCAACTCAAAGCGTTCGGTAAGTCCCGGCTTGCTGCGGTGCATTTTGGTCAGCGGGCTCATTTCTACCGGATAGTCAGTAATGAAGGTAGGCTGTATGAAGGTACCTTCGCAGAATTCACCGAAGATTTCGTCAATGAGCTTTCCTTTACCCATCGTATCATCGATTTCCATTTTCAGTTCCTTGCATATCTGGCGGATTTCCTCTTCAGTCTTTCCTTCGAGGTCGTAACCGGTTTTCTCCTTGATGGCTTCCAGAATGGGAAGACGGCGGTAAGGAGCCTTGAAGCTGATGGTCTTGCCGTCGATTTCAGTTTCCGTACAACCGTTTACGGCGATACAGATGCGTTCCAGCAATTTTTCGGTGAAACTCATCATCCAGTTGTAGTCCTTATATTGCACGTACAGCTCTACGCAGGTAAATTCGGGATTATGGTTTTTGTCCATACCTTCGTTACGGAAGTTCTTTCCGATTTCGTAAACACCTTCAAATCCGCCTACGATCAGTCGCTTCAAATAAAGTTCGGTAGCGATGCGCAGGTAGAGGTCCATGTCCAGTGAATTGTGGTGTGTGATGAAAGGACGGGCGCTTGCTCCGCCGGGGATGGACTGCAGGATCGGGGTTTCCACTTCTGTATAGCCGGCCTCGTCCAGTACGGTACGCATGGTACTGATAATCTTGGCACGCTTCAGAAAAGTTTCTTTCACGCCTTCGTTTACGATGAGATCCACATAACGTTGGCGATAACGGAGTTCCGGATCTTCAAACGAGTCGTAAGCCACGCCATCCTTGTACTTGACGATGGGCAACGGCTTGATGCTCTTTGAAAGTACGGTTATTTTTTGGGCATGGATACTGATTTCGCCCATTTGGGTACGGAAGACAAAACCTTCGATACCGATGAAATCGCCCAGGTCGAGCAAACGTTTGAACACGGTGTTGTACATTTCCTTGTCTTCTCCCGGACAGATGTCATCACGGGTAATATATACCTGAATGCGTCCTTTGGAATCCTGCAATTCAATGAAAGAGGCTTTACCCATTACGCGGCGGCTCATCATACGTCCGGCTACGGACACTTGGCGGGGTTCGGCGTCATCTTTGAATTCAGCTTTAATATCGGTAGAGAAAGCATTGGTTACATACTCTGCTGCGGGATAGGGGTCGATGCCCATCGCGCGAAGTTCATTCATGCTGTTGCGACGAATGATTTCTTGTTCACTTAGTTCTAATACGTTCATTTCGCTATATTTCACTCAATTTGGGTACAAAAGTACGAAACATTTTTCAGATAGCGAACCTTTTTCCCTTGAAATATAGGGAGAGGGGTAAGACATTGCCCCTCTTCCGTATTATGTGCTTGGTTGGGGGCTTTTTTCTGCCTGGGTGGAATTTTTGTTGCAGGCTTCTGCCGTCTTTTGACCGGCACACTTAAAAAGTGCCCGACTGTCTTTTGTCCGGTCTTTAGAAATGAGTACCTTTGCACCCGCAAAAAAAGTAAATAGGTATAATATGGCAGGACAAAAGACTCCCACAGCGCTGGGAACGGAAAGTATAGGGAAACTACTGATGCAATATGCCGTTCCGGCAATCATCGCCATGACGGCGTCTTCTTTATATAATATGGTAGATAGTATCTTCATCGGTCACGGAGTGGGCACGATGGCTATTTCGGGATTGGCGTTGACGTTCCCGTTGATGAACCTTGCGGCTGCTTTCGGTTCGTTGGTAGGGGTGGGGGCTTCTACCTTGATTTCCGTCAAATTGGGGCAAAGAGATTATGATACGGCACAACGTGTGCTGGGGAATGTCTTTGTTCTGAATATCTTGCTGGGGCTGGCTTTTACTTTGGTTGTCATGGCTTTTCTCGATCCTATCCTTTATTTTTTCGGAGGGAGCGACCAAACGGTAGGATATGCAAGGGATTATATGCAGATTATTCTTTTGGGAAATGCCGTTACCCATCTTTATTTGGGGCTGAATGCCGTGCTGCGTTCTTCCGGGCATCCGCAGAAGGCCATGTATGCCACTATAGCCACGGTGGTTATCAATACGGTTCTTGATCCGGTGTTTATTTATGGTTTTGGATGGGGTATCCGCGGGGCGGCCATCGCTACGATTGTGGCACAGGTCATATCGTTGGCATGGCAGTTCAAGTTGTTCAGTAACAAGGAAGAACTGCTGCATTTCCATCGGGGCATATTCCGGTTGAAGCGTAAAATCGTCTTCGATTCGTTGGCCATCGGCATGTCTCCTTTTCTGATGAATCTGGCGGCTTGCTTCATTGTTATTCTTATCAATCAGGGGCTGAAAGAATATGGCGGTGATTTGGCCATCGGAGCTTTCGGCATCGTGAACCGCCTGGTATTCATTGTGGTGATGATTGTGATGGGGCTGAATCAAGGTATGCAACCCATTGCCGGATATAATTTCGGGGCAAAGTTGTATGAGCGTGTGAACAAGGTGCTGAAACTGACCATTGTTTATGCCACGGTGGTGACTACTTTCGGGTTTCTCGTAGGAATGCTGGTACCGGATCTGGTAGTGGGTATCTTTACATCGGATGCTGAACTGATTGACATTTCGGCAAGAGGCTTGCGCATTGTTGTCATGTTCTTCCCGATTATCGGTTTCCAGATGGTGACTTCCAACTTTTTCCAGAGCATAGGAATGGCAGGCAAGGCCATTTTCCTTTCCCTTACCCGCCAGATGCTGATTCTGCTTCCCTGTCTGCTCATTTTGCCCCGTTTCTTTGGAGTGGCGGGTGTGTGGTACAGTATGCCGGTGTCTGATGTGCTTGCCAGTCTGATAGCATTGGTTATGTTGGTCATGCAGTTCCGGAAGTTCAAGGCGGCTGCGGCACAGGTCCGGTAATTCAAGTTTCCAGGAAATGGGCTGGATGGATATATAGATAATGAAAATATTCTTCCGCTTTTTGAAGATATTCCATAAGAATATTTATATTTGCTATCTACAAACAGATAGAAATAGGAACGTATGGATACTAAATTCGTTGTAAATATAGGTCGTCAGTTGGGAAGTGGCGGACGGGAAATCGGCGAGAAACTGGCTGTTCGTTTGGGTATTGATTTTTATGACAAGGAACTGATCAGGTTGGCTTCGGAAGAAAGCGGACTTTGCCGTGAATTTTTCGAGAAAGCCGATGAGAAGGCATCTCAAGGTATTATCGGAGGGCTGTTCGGTATGCGTTTTCCTTTTATCAGTGACGGAGCTATGCCGGTGACAAACTGTCTGAGTAATGATGCCTTGTTTAAAGTGCAAAGCGATGTGATCCGTAAATTGGCGGAACAGAAGTCTTGTCTTTTTGTCGGGCGCTGTGCCGACTATATTTTGCGGGATATTCCCCGTTGTGTCAATATTTTCATTTCATGTTCTGATGAGGAGCGTATAAGGCGTCTTTGCCGGATGCATGCTATTTCTGAACATGCCGCGGAGGAGATGATGAACAAAGCGGATAAAAGACGCTCCGAGTACTATAATTATTATAGCTATAAGACATGGGGTGCCGCTTCGACCTATCACCTGTGCATTGATTCTTCCGTGTTGGGTATTGATGGTACGGTGGACTTCGTGGAAGAATTCGTGAGAAAGAAACTGGGAGGGCTGTAAATCTGCAGGCGTTTACTGAAAACTTTACAAATAAATCTGGAGGCTGTTTGTTTGAAGCAGGGTTCTTGTTTCATTCATTGAATGAACAAGAATGAGTCAGGGACTGAAAGGCATTGAGTCAGGGACTGAATGCCTTTCAGTCCCTGACTCATTCCACCCCCTCTCAGAAGGTGTTCTGGAGGAGGCGTAAAGAGGGGTGACCGAGAGTCGTAACAATTGGTAAAAAATGAATACGAACTATTCCGGCTACATCATCGTCAGCAATATCATCTGTCCTGCCAGGATACGCAGGAACATGGTCAACGGATAAACTGTGGAATAACCTACTGCCGGAGCGTCGTTGCCCGATGTCTGGTTGGCGTATGCCAATGCGGGAGGATCTGTGTTGCTGCCGGCTATCAATCCCATCAAGGTGAAGTAGTTTACTTTGCAGTAGAAGCGGGCTATCATGCCTATTATCAGCAATGGGATGACGGTAATCAGGAAACCGTAACCTACATACGACAATCCGTTTCCTTCCACCACGGTCTGTACAAAATGCTCGCCGGCTTCTATACCTACGCTGGCAAGGAAAAGTACGATACCTATCTCACGCAACATCAAGTTGGCGCTCATGGTAGTATATGTCACGAGGTGCATCTTGTGTCCGAAACGTCCGATAAGGATGGCTACCACCAACGGACCACCTGCCAAACCTAACTTTACAGGAGTGGGCATGCCCGGGAACGCGATGGGAAGACTTCCCAATAAGATACCCAAGAAGATACCTACGAAGATTGTGACGATGTTCGGGGTGTCCAGACGCTTCAATTGGTTGCCTAATACTCCAGCCACGCGCTCTACCGCATCCTGTTGGCCTACCACCATTACACGGTCACCTACCTGGAGCACCAGGTTGGGGTCGGCAAACAAGTCCATACCGGAACGGTTGATACGGGTTACGTTCACTCCGTACATGCTGCGGAAGTGGAGGTCACCCAGCTTCTTGCCGTTGATATCAGACTTGGTGACAAGGATACGGCGGGAAACCATCGGAGTATCCTGCTTTTCCCAATCGACTTGGATTTCCTTGCCGATGAAGGCTGTCACTGCTTCGGCGTCCTCCTCGGAACATACGATAAAAAGCTGGTCGCCTACATGGAATATCGTTTCATGGTTGGGGATGCTGACGTGCCCTTCATGGCGAATGCGCGAGCAGACAAACGGCCGTCCCAGAAAGTCTTTGACCTGAAGCAGGGTTTTGCCGGAAATGGATTCGTTGCGCACTTCAAGGTGAAGCATGTGCGGTTGGTGCTTTATATCCGCTTCCTGTGTGTTGAGCTCCTGTTCTTCCTTCTTGAGGTTCACCCGGCAGATATAGCGGATGGCAATGATGGAACCGATGATGCCTACCACACCGAGAGGATAAGCGCAGGCATATCCCAATGCGATGGGGTCTCCCGTGTAGTTTATCTGGTTCAAGGCTTCGTTGGCGGCACCCAGACCCGGAGTATTGGTTACGGCACCGTAGAGGATACCTACTATCATCGGCAGGTCTATGCCGCCGTCAATGAAGTAGATGCCCAATGCCACCGCGATATTCAGTATCACAATACCTACGGCAAGCATATTCAGCCTCATGCCTCCCTTCTTGAAAGAAGAGAAAAATGAGGGGCCTACTTGCAGACCGATACAAAATACAAATAAAATCAAACCGAATTCGCGGATGAAGTGCAAAATGTGTGTTTCTCCCGTGAAACCGAAATGTCCCATCAGGATACCGGCAAAGAGGACGAATGTAACCCCCAGCGATACCCCGAAAATCTTAATCTTGCCCAACAGCACACCCACGGAGATGACGAATGCGTATAAGCAGACGATGTGGGCGACAGATGAAGGGTCCCATAGCAAACTTTCTAGCCAATTCATAGTACCTTACTTATATGTCGTTTGTTTAAATTTCGCGCAAAATTACTTAATAAAGAGGAGGTGGCAAAGGGATTGTGATACTTTTTGCAATACCAACTTTGCAAAAAGAAGGTTTTGGCAAGAAGAATCCCCGGAATAAAGGCAGTCACAGTGTCATCAATGCGTGCAATTTTCCCTAAAAAAACTTTTTGTTTTAAGTATTTCGTTATATTTGCAAGTCTCTTGATGACAATATGAATCTTATTCATCTTTTTAAATAAATAAACTATGGCAGACAGTAAAGAAAAACTCTTCTCGGATTTTTCTCCCGTTTCCACCGAACAGTGGATGGAGAAGGTGACCGCCGACTTGAAAGGTGCGGATTTTGAGAAGAAACTCGTTTGGAAGACAAACGAAGGATTTAAGGTGAAACCTTTCTACCGTATGGAAGACCTTGAGGGTTTAAAGACTACCGATGCTCTCCCCGGTGAGTTCCCTTATCTCAGAGGCAACAAGAAAGATAATAACGAATGGCTGGTTCGTCAGGAAATCAGAGTGGAATGCCCCAAGGAGGCTAATGCCAAAGCATTGGATATCTTGAATAAAGGGGTGGATGCGCTTTCTTTCCATGTGAAAGCCAAAGAGCTGAGCGCAGAGTATATTGAAACTTTGTTGAAAGACATCTGTGCAGAGTGCGTGGAACTTAACTTCTCTACTTGCCAAGGGCATGTCGTGGAACTGGCCGAGCTTCTTGTGGCCTATTTCCAGAAGAAAGACTATGATTTGACGAAGTTGCAGGGCTCCATCAATTATGATTACTTCAACAAGATGCTGGCCAGGGGCAAAGAAAAAGGTGATATGGTAGCCACTGCCAAAGCTTTGATTGAAGCCACTGCCGCTCTTCCTAAATATCGTGTATTGAATGTAAATGCCTTGACATTGAATAATGCCGGTTCTTATATTTTCCAGGAACTGGGTTATGCTTTGGCTTGGGGTAATGAATACATGAATCAGTTGACCGATGCCGGCCTGCCTGCCGCGATGGTGGCCAAGAAGATTAAATTCAATTTCGGTATCAGTTCCAACTATTTTCTTGAAATAGCCAAATTCCGTGCCGCCCGTATGTTGTGGGCCAATATCGTGGCATCATATGCTCCCGAGTGCTTGCGCGACTGTGAAAACAAAGGTGGAAATAACGAATGCCGTTGTGCCGCTAAAATGAAGATTCATGCAGAAACTTCCTCATTCAATCTGACTTTGTTTGATGCGCACGTAAACTTGTTGCGTACACAGACTGAAGCAATGAGTGCGGCCCTTGCAGGCGTTGACTCCATGACGGTTGTTCCGTTCGACAAGACATACGATGCTCCTAACGAGTTCTCAGAACGTATGGCGCGTAACCAACAGCTGTTGTTGAAGGAAGAATCACACTTCGACAAGGTCATTGACCCGGCTGCCGGTTCCTACTATATCGAGAACCTGACTGTTGCCATTGCCAAGCAGGCTTGGGATTTGTTCCTGGCTGTGGAGGAAGAAGGCGGTTTCTACGCTTCCGTAAAAGCCGGAAAAGTGCAGGCTGCTGTAAACGAGAGCAACAAGGCCCGTCATGCCGCAGTTGCCAAGCGCAAGGAGGTGCTGTTGGGTACCAACCAGTTCCCTAATTTCACGGAAAAAGCCGGAGATAAGAAACCGGTTGAGGCTGCTTGCTGTTGCGGCGGCGGACATACGTGCGAAAAAGACGTTCCGACATTGAACTTTGACCGTGCTGCCAGCGAATTCGAGGCATTGCGTCTGGAAACCGAAGCCAGCGGCAAGCGTCCGAAAGCATTCATGCTGACAATCGGTAATCTGGCCATGCGTCAGGCACGTGCGCAATATTCTTGTAACTTCCTGGCTTGTGCCGGATATGAGGTTATTGACAACCTCGGTTTCCCCACTGTAGAAGAAGGCGTGGAAGCTGCCATGGCTGCCAAAGCTGATATCGTGGTATTGTGTTCAAGTGATGATGAATACGCTGAATATGCCGTTCCTGCTTTCAAGGCACTGGACGGCCGTGCCATGTTCATCGTCGCCGGTGCCCCTGCCTGTATGGACGAACTGAAAGCTGCCGGCATCGAGAACTTTATCCATGTCAGGGTAAATGTGTTAGAGACATTAAAAGAATTCAACGCCAAACTTTTGAAGAAGTAACTTCAATCGTCAATCATCAAATCGTAAATAACATGATGCGAAAAGATTTTAAAAACTTAGATATATATGCTGCGTTCCAGCCCGTCAACGGTGCTGAGTGGCAAAAGGCTAACGGTATCCACGCTGATTGGAAGACGCCGGAACACATTGAAGTGAAGCCTGTTTATACAAAAGAAGACCTTGAGGGGATGGAACACCTCGGTTACGCAGCCGGTCTTCCTCCTTATTTGCGCGGTCCGTATTCTGTGATGTACACGTTGCGTCCTTGGACCATCCGCCAGTATGCCGGTTTCTCTACGGCCGAAGAATCCAATGCGTTCTATCGCCGTAACCTGGCTTCCGGACAGAAAGGTTTGTCCGTGGCGTTCGACTTGGCTACTCACCGCGGTTATGATCCTGACCATGAACGTGTGGTAGGTGACGTCGGTAAGGCGGGTGTATCTATCTGTTCGTTGGAAAATATGAAAGTCCTCTTCGACGGTATTCCTCTGAACAAGATGTCCGTGTCTATGACGATGAACGGTGCTGTACTTCCTGTCATGGCATTCTATATCAATGCCGGTCTGGAACAAGGCGCCAAACTTGAGGAGATGGCAGGAACCATCCAGAATGATATCTTAAAAGAATTCATGGTGCGTAATACTTATATTTATCCGCCTGCATTCTCTATGAAGATAATCTCTGATATCTTTGAATATACTTCCCAAAAGATGCCTAAGTTCAACTCCATTTCCATCTCCGGTTACCACATGCAGGAAGCAGGCGCTACGGCGGATATTGAGTTGGCTTATACCTTGGCAGACGGTTTGGAATATCTTCGCGCCGGTGTTGCCGCAGGTATCGACATTGACGCATTTGCGCCGCGCCTGTCATTCTTCTGGGCTATCGGCACCAATCATTTCATGGAAATAGCCAAGATGCGTGCCGCCCGTATGTTGTGGGCCAAGATTGTGAAGCAGTTCAATCCGAAGAATCCGAAGTCATTGGCTTTGCGTACTCACTCCCAGACTTCAGGTTGGTCCTTGACCGAGCAGGATCCGTTCAACAATGTAGGCCGTACTTGCATCGAAGCTATGGCTGCTGCTTTGGGACATACTCAGTCCCTGCACACCAATGCCCTTGACGAGGCGATTGCTTTACCCACTGATTTCTCCGCACGTATTGCACGTAATACGCAGATCTACATTCAGGAAGAAACTTATATCTGTAAGAATGTTGACCCATGGGGAGGTTCTTACTATGTGGAATCTCTGACCAATGAGCTTGCCCACAAGGCATGGGAACTTATTCAGGAAGTAGAGAAATTGGGCGGCATGGCAAAAGCCATCGAGACCGGTATTCCTAAGATGCGTATCGAAGAAGCTGCTGCACGTACGCAGGCCCGTATCGACAGCGGTAGCCAGACTATTGTCGGCGTGAACAAGTATCGTCTGGAAAAAGAGGCTCCGATTGACATTCTTGAAATTGACAATACGGCGGTTCGCCAGGAACAGATTGCCAATTTGAAGACGTTGAAAGAAGGCCGTGACGAGGCGGCCGTACAGAAAGCATTGGATGCCATTACCAAGTGTGTGGAAACAAAGGAAGGAAACTTGCTGGAATTGGCTGTGGAAGCAGCCCGTGTCCGCGCTACCTTGGGAGAGATTTCCTATGCGTGTGAAAAGATTGTAGGACGTTATAAAGCAGTAATCAGAACTATATCAGGCGTGTATTCATCAGAAAGTAAGAATGACAGCGACTTCCACCGTGCCTGTGAACTGGCAGAGAAGTTTGCGAAGAAAGAGGGACGTCAGCCCCGTATCATGATTGCCAAAATGGGGCAGGACGGTCACGACCGTGGTGCCAAGGTTGTAGCTACCGGATATGCCGACTGTGGTTTCGACGTGGATATGGGACCGTTGTTCCAGACTCCTGCCGAGGCTGCCCGCGAAGCGGTGGAAAATGATGTTCATGTAGTAGGTGTCTCTTCACTGGCTGCGGGACATAAGACATTGATTCCTCAGATTATTGAGGAACTCAAGAAGTTGGGACGTGAGGATATCATTGTGATTGCCGGTGGTGTAATTCCGGCACAGGACTATGACTTCCTTTATAAAGCCGGTGTAGCTGCCATCTTTGGTCCGGGTAGTCCGGTGGCAAAGGCTGCTTGCCAGATATTGGAAATTTTGTTGGATGAAGAATAATACGGTCCGCTAAATGTTAAAAAAAGGATGGAATGCATTTGCATATCCATCCTTTTTCTTAATCTGTGTTATAAAACATACTTTTTTTCTTGGATAATTTGCAGATATATCGGAAGTCCGTATCTTTGCAATGTGTTTTTCATAGTATTAGATTTAAGGTTAACAAAGGTTGGAGTACAGCGGTACTCCTTTTTTTATGTCCGTACGCGAAATATAACTTCAAGTTACATTGTGATGGGGGGAGTGACTGGAAAACTAAAGACACTGCCCCTATTGTTCCGGCTTTATTTCCTAAGCA
>NZ_GL882657.1:29811-52007 GCF_000195635.1 Bacteroides fluxus YIT 12057
TATGATTTGAGTATTTGGGGCACAAGTATCCAAAACATGTTCAAAAGCTACATCACTGACCTTTTCCAGATAGAAATCATCGGCTTTGGACAGAGTCCACCGCCAATAACGACACGTTGGGGACTGAAGATATTTATAAATCCTGCAATGCCTCTCCCTAAGTAGTAGAAGTGCTCTAGTTGTCAAAGTTCTGGGAGAACTTGGTAAAGTTCTTTCAATGTATTCCAACATGGAAAAAACTGATGCAAATATAAGCTTTATTTTTAAAATATTAATAAATACAGCCATTTTTTACGAAAAAACTCTCGTAATATAATTAAATGCAAAAACATAAATAACTAACTACTATTTTGAAATACCGCTCAAAGACTCTTGTCCTTTATATGTTTAACAGGTATAGAAAGTAAGTTCTCCCAGAACTTAAAATACATAATTGATTTAATTAAAACCTTTTTATTAACAATAATTAGATAAAAAATGAGAACACTATTTTGATTTAACAAGTAAAAAGTAAAACAGTTTTAGCAAGACATTTAAAAGTAAAACCTTGAAGTAAAAGTATTATGAAAAAGAAAGTACTATTGGTAGCTCTTTTAGGAGGATGTTTTCTTGGGCTACAAGCAGTAGAAGTACCTGTTGTAAATGAATCGGCCATTGTGCAGCAAACCGGCAAGATACAGGGTACTGTGGTAGATGAGACAGGAGAACCGGTAATCGGTGCAACCGTTCAGGTAAAAGGTAAATCCAATCAAGGGACTATTACCGATGTGGATGGCAAATTTGCCGTCAATGTTTCTCCTAAAGATGTTCTGGTGGTTTCATTCATTGGTTTCATCACGCAAGAAATCAAAGTAAGAAATCAGACTTCTCTCAGAATTACATTGGAGGAAGACAGTGAGGTATTGGACGAAGTAGTGATAACAGCTTTTGGTACGGGACAGAAAAAAGAAAGTGTGGTAGGTTCCATACAGACAGTACGTCCTACTGACTTGAAAGTACCGTCGTCTAATTTGTCCAACTCTTTTGCCGGACGTCTCTCTGGTGTAATCGCTTATCAGCGTAGCGGACAGCCGGGTAGTAACGGATCTGATTTCTATATCCGTGGTATCTCTACTTTGAGCGGTATGACTTCACCTTTAATCATTCTGGACGGCGTAGAAGTTAGTTCTACTGACCTCAATGCCCTTGACCCCGAAATCATTGAAGGTTTTTCCATCTTGAAAGACGCTACGGCAACAGCGATGTATGGTACGCGTGGAGCAAACGGTGTAATGATTGTCACCACCAAAAGCGGTGCCGATTCAGAAAAACCCATTATCGGTGTACGTGTGGAAACAAATATCACTACTCCGACTAAAGTACCAAGTTTTGTAGATGGATACCGCTACATGGAACTTTATAACGAAGCGGTAACCAGCGAACAGACCGGAAACATCCTGTACACCCAAGAACAGATTAACAATACACGCAATGGTGTGAATCCTTATATCTGGCCGAATGTGGATTGGTATGGATCACTCTTCAATGATCTGGCTTTCAACCAAAAGGCAAACTTCAATATCCGAGGTGGTACGAAAAAAATCACATATTTCATGAATGTGGGCGTCAATCATGAAACGGGTATGCTGAAAAACGAAGCTTCCAAGTATTTCTCTTACAAGAACAATATTGATTTGATGAAATATACTTTCCAGAACAATATTGACTTCCACATGACCAAGAGTTCTACTATCTCCTTGCACTTGAACGTGCAGTTGAACGACTTGAGGCAACCGAATACCTCTATGGGCGACTTGTATTCAGCCGTGATGAATTCCAATCCGGTGGATTTCCCCATTGCCTACCCGGCGGACGGCGTGAACAACTGGGTATATTGGGGAGCTTACTCCGGAGGTAACGATCAGGGAGCCGTGAACCCCATGGCGAGCTTGACCAACGGTTATCAAGATATCTTTGAAAGTACGGTAATGGCAAACATTGACTTTGAACAGAAACTGGACTTTCTGTTGAAAGGACTTCGCTTCAAAGCCCTCTTTTCTTTTAAAAATTTTAACAAGACCATTACTAAGCGTAGCCAAGGTATCAACCGTTACACATTGACCGGATATGAACTGAATACGGATGGCACCTACAACATGACAATTTCTCCGTTCGGTTCGTCCAATCCTACCAAACCGATCTTGAGTACTGAATCGGCAGTTGCCGGAGACCGTCGCATTTATTTCCAGTCATATCTGGATTATAACCAGGGATTCGGCAATCATAATGTCAGTGGAATGGTGCTGTGGAACATCGACCAATATGACAATAACGCACCTGGTGATTTGGTGGCCTCTCTTCCTCGTCGTAAGATGGGTTTTGCCGGTCGATTGTCGTACGACTATGCCGGGCGCTACCTGATGGAAGTGAATGCCGGTTACAACGGTTCCGAAAACTTTGCTAAAGGGCATAAGTGGGGATTTTTCCCGTCAGTGGCTGTGGGATGGAACGTTAGTCAGGAGGCTTTCTTTGAGCCGGTGAAGGATGTGATTTCTAATTTGAAACTCCGTGCTTCCTACGGTCTGGTAGGTAATGACCAATTGCTGGATTCCAACAATAATATTATCCGTTTCATTTATATGTCGGACATCACTTTGCAGAGCGATAATTTAGGTTTTACTACCGGTGACAAGCAGCAGGCTACCTTGAATGGTCCCGTATATACGCGCTATCAGAACAATGACCTGACGTGGGAAGTGGGCGAGAAACTGAATGTGGGATTTGATATGCAACTGTTCAATTCTTTAAATATCAATATGGATGTATTCCGTGAAATTCGCCGCGACATCTTTCAGCAACGCCACTCCATTCCCAATTATCTGGGTACGGCAGGCACAGCCGTTTACGGTAACCTGGCCAAAGTGAAGAACAGTGGTTTTGACTTGTCGATAGATTATGGCAAGCAGATAAACAAGGATCTTTCCATTCAGTTCAAGGGTACGTTTACGTATGCTCATAACAAGATTCTGGAGTATGACGAAGCTCCGGGTGTACGTTCCGCTCTTTCAAACATCGGCAAGAAACTGAATACGATTTATGGCTATATATCTAACGGATTATATATAGACAAAGCCGATATTGCCAACAACCCCACTTCTACCTTAGGTAATATCGCCATTGCGCCAGGAGACATCAAGTATGTGGATCAACCTGACAAAGACGGCAAGTACGATGGAAAAATCACCAGCGATGACCGTGTAGCTATGGGATATCCCACAGTACCAGAAATCGTTTACGGTTTCGGTCCCTCTATTTCCTATAAAAATTGGGACTTCTCCTTCTTCTTCCAGGGAGTAGCGAATACTTCACTGATGATGTCCGGTTTCGCCCCTTTCGGAACGCAGTATAACCGTAATGTACTGTCTTGGATTGCCGACGATTATTGGTCCGAGACCAACCAGAATCCTAATGCCGGTTATCCGCGTCTGACCAAGAACGACAACAATCACAACATGCAGTCATCCGATTATTGGTTGCGCAACGGTGCTTTTTTGAAACTGAAAAATGCAGAAATCGGCTATACCTATAAGAAAGCCAGATTCTACGTCAGTGGCATCAACTTGCTGACTTTCTCTCCGTTTAAACTTTGGGACCCGGAAATGGGTGGAGGTAAAGGCTTAAGCTATCCTACACAGCGTACTTTCAACGTTGGTTTCCAATTGTCATTTAAATAACCTGATAAAAATGAACAGATATGAAAAACTTCTATAAAATATTCATCGTAATGGCGTGTTCGCTGTTGGGCGTTTTCTCTTCTTGCGATTACTTGGATGTGGTTCCCGATGAAAAAGCGACAGAAAAAGATGCGTTCGAAGATAAGGAAGCAGCTCGGCGCTTCATCTATTCTTGCTATGCGTATATCCCCAATCCGAGGAATGGTACCGAATCTCTCGACCTTTTTACCGCCGATGAGGTGGTGACGGCATTTGAACATGAAAGATTCGCTTCTTTCCCGAAAGGGAATTATTCCGCTTCCAATCCGGTTATTTCATACTGGAACTCTTTATTCCAAGGCATCAAACAGTGTTACATCCTGTTGAATAATATTGATAAGGTGCCTGCATTGGAAGCATCCGTCAAGGCGGATTACATTGCGCAGGCCAAGTTCCTGATAGGTTACTATCACTTCCTGTTGGTGCGCAGCTATGGTCCGGTGATTTTGGTAAAGGAAGAGCCTTCGCTGATTACTCCTGCCGACCAATATGCAGCCCGTTCCCCCTATGACGAGTGCGTGGACTATGTATGTCAGATGTTGGATGAAGCGGCCGAAGGTTTACCCGCTACTCGCGTCAATGAACATTACGGCTTGGCTACTAATGTGGCCGCTAAATCCATCAAAGCCAGAATGTTGCTTTATGCGGCATCTCCTTTGTTCAATGGAAACAGTGAATTCTATGCTGATTTCAAAGACAAGAACGGTAATGCGCTGATGTCTCTCACATACGATGCCGGTAAGTGGCAGAAAGCCAAGAGCGCATACGAAGAAGCTATCCGCATGGCAGAAGCTGCCGGATATGGACTCTACAAGAAAACGGATTATATGCTGGATGGTTATGATAACATTGAGCCTGTGGATCCAGTGCAACATACGTTGCGTTATACGATAATTGAACCTGCCAATAATGAGGTGATTTGGGCTGATTGCCGTTCGGAAGGAGCTTACAGTGTACAGAACAAGTCTTTGCCTTTCTGCAATGGTTCTGCATATAATGGTGTTGCTCCGACACTTACCATGCTGAAGCGTTTCTATACCAAGAACGGATTGCCGATTGATGTGGATCCGGATTTCCCGAAAGGTAACGGCATCTATGAACCAACTGCTATAGGTGAGGAAAATGCAGGTATCGGTGATCCAGAAGCACAGACCATCCGATTCAACCTTGACCGTGAACCTCGTTTCTACGCTTGGGTAGCTTTTCAGGGAGGTTTCTATGAAATTATGAGTGCTACGGACGGTAACGGTGCCTATGATAGCGATGAAAGCTATCAGAAATATAATTTGTCTGTCCATCAAGGTAAACTGGTTTGTGATTTCGTGATTGGCGGCAATGTTTCACGCCAGCCGGAAGGAAGTACATTGCGCACAAACAACTATTCTCCTACCGGATATCTGAACAAAAAAGGCGTGGTGCCCGGATATAATGTACGTACTTCCTTGTACTATCCTCCATTCTATCCGTGGCCGGTAATCCGTCTGGCCGAACTTTATCTGGGATATGCCGAGGCTTGTGTGGAATGCAATGATTTGCCCAATGCCAAGAAGTATTTGAACGAGGTCCGTAAACGTGCCGGCATACCTGACGTGGAAACTTCCTGGAACGGTATTGCTACACTGGACCAGAATAAGATGCGTGAGATTGTGCGCCAAGAACGTACCGTTGAATTCTACTTAGAGAATCATACTTTCTGGGATTTGCGTCGTTGGAAGGATGCGGAGCGCTATTTTGGTGTAAAAGCAAAAGGTATGAATATTTTGGGTACGAACATTGATGATTTTGCACAGGCACTAGAAGTTACTTTTGAACGCAAGTTCGAGAGTCCGACTCAATACTTGATGCCTGTTCCGTTGACTGATGTCAACAGAAATCTGAATCTGGTTCAAAATCCTGGTTATTAATAAATAAAACAGTATGAAAATGAAGAATACAGTTAAATATTTTGTAGGATTACTCCTGTTTGGGGGTGCCTTGTTCACCGGTTGCGATGACGAAAGCGGTATCACTCCAGGTGAAGTCACGGGGTTGACAGCCGAAAGTACTCCTGGATGTATTGCATTGAGTTGGAATACTCCTGAGGAGGCAAATATCCGCTACATTGAGGTGAAGTATTATGATCCATTGTTGAAAAAGGATGTAATGCGTACTGCAAGTGTCTATGCGAACAGTATCGAAATTCCGGATACCCGCGCCAAATACGGTGAATATAGTTTTATGGTGCAGAGTGTCAGTCCTACAGGCGACAGGAGTGCCGTGCAAAAGATTTCAATGGTTTCAGAGCCGGCGGAGCCGACCTATGTCAGTACACAGATTGCGTTGACTGCTGCTGATCTTTCTACAAATGCGCAGGAACCCAGCGAAGGTCCTATCGCCAACTTGCTGGATGGAAATACAAGTACATTCTTCCATACGGCATGGAGTGTAGGAATTCCGGGACCGCACTGGTTGCAAGTAAACCTGAAGAAAGAAATTACGGAAGCTTATAGATTTGAGTACGCACCGCGTAATGCCAAAGATAGACCCACGGATTTCGATTTGATGGGTAGTATGGATGGCAAGAGTTGGTTCTTGATAAAAAACTTCACTAAAGAAGCTGACGGCATTGCCGGTGATGGAACCTATGCCTCGGAAGTGTTTAATGTGGAACAACCGTTTAAGCAGATACGTATTGTAGTTAACGAAACTAATTCAAAGTCCGTATTCTGGACTATGTCCATATTCAAGTTCTATTCGGTTACTATTGAAGATCCGGAAGCTCCTGATACAGAGTTATAAGCACAGTCTTTTAACCTAATTTAAATCTTGATAGTGTAGAGAAGAGGGCTTGAGGGAGTCGAGGGCATTGAAAAAGTCCTCCTGTATCTTTTCTACTTTAAAAATGACGGTATAAATCCAAGATAATACGGATTTATACCGTTTTTTGGTATCTTAGAGTGGCCAAAAGAATACCGCAGTGTCAGTCCTCCAAGAACATTTGGCTTTTAGTGATTATTCAAATCTTTATAATTTGATCATTTCTCAGGATAACCTACTTCGACGTCTCAACTCGCTGATAGACTTTTCCTTTGTTTATAATGAGCTCGTTTCCCAATATTGTTCGAACAATGGGTGTACTGCCGAAAGTCCTATCCGTATGTTCAAGTACCTCCTTTTAAAAACCATTTATGACTTGTCTGATATTGATGTGGTTGAACGTTTAGGCTATGGCATGTCCTTTAAAATTTTCAGGAATAGTACCGGAAGAGTATGTGATAGACGCCGGTTATTTATGTAAATTTCGCAAGTTCCGTCTGAAAGATACGGCTTGCATAAACCAAATTGTTAAGTTATTACCCTTAATATAAGAAAAAATTGTATGTGAATGAAATGTATCATTCGACATACAATTTTTTCCGGGAATTTCTAATAAAAAGGATTGGTTGTTAAAAAAAACACCTTTTTTCAGTGCCCTCGTATTTGCATATCCATCCTTTTTCTTAATCTGTGTTATAAAACATACTTTTTTTCTTGGATAATTTGCAGATATATCGGAAGTCCGTATCTTTGCAATGTGTTTTTCATAGTATTAGATTTAAGGTTAACAAAGGTTGGAGTACAGCGGTACTCCTTTTTTTATGTCCGTACGCGAAATATAACTTCAGGTTACATTGTGATGGGGGGAGGGTAGTGACTGGAAAACTAAAGACGCTGCCCCTATTGTTCCGGCTTTATTTCCTAAGCAGGCTTTTATGATTTGAGTATTTGGGGCACAAGTATCCAAAGCATGTTCAAAAGCTACATTACTGACCTTTTCCAGATAGAAATCACCGGCTTCGGACAGTCCACCGCCAATAACGACACGTTGGGGACTGAAGATATTTATAAATCCTGCAATGCCTCTCCCTAAGTAGTAGAAGTGCTCGTTCATGCATTTGATGGCCAATGGAAATGATTCATGATACAAACGGACAATCAATTCCCCATTTATTTCAGCGTGGAAATCTAATCCCTGTTCATTGGCCAATGCCGTGAAGCGCCTTACCAAAGCAGCGGTTGAGGCATAATGTTCCAGGCAGCCGGTCGCTCCGCATGCACACCGTTCACCGATAGCTATCAAGGGTACATGTCCCAGCTCCGTCCCCCGATTGGCATAACCGCTGAACAATTTTCCGTCAATGACAATTGCTCCGCCAATCCCGGTTCCCACTGTCAGGAAGACAATGTCTGTACAACCCTTTCCGGCACCGTAGGCAAGTTCTCCCAATCCCATAGCGTTGGCATCATTGTTCAGTGTGACAGGAAGGCCGGTCGCTTTTTCCATGATTTCGGCAAGAGCCAGTTTCTGCCACCCCTGGAGGTTCTCGGCTCCCCCAAGTACCATGCGGCCGGTAGTATCTGTTATGCCCGGAGTACCGATGCCGATGCCTGTTACTGGTAACCGGTGCTTGTCGGCAAAGGATTGGGTTTCCTTTGCCACTTGAATCAACTGATTGATGATTTTTTCTGCTGAAATATCGGCATAGGACGGCACTTTTCCCTCATATAAAAATTGACCGTCTGAGTCAATCAAACCGAACTTAATGGAAGTGCCTCCTAAATCAATGCCTATCGCATGTCTTTTCTGTATCATAAATATACTTCTTGATAAATAAAAAATCCGTCACTTCCGCATGCAATACATCGGTGACGGATTCTCAGCTAAAAACGATCTGATTATTTGGTTAAGTTTTGATATCTCTGCAAAGCTTCGAGGTAATAATAGTCTGCGTAGTTCAATGGGACGTCTATTTCCGAGCCATGGGGCAGTGAACCGGTGGAGTGCATCAGTACAAACCCTTGGTTGCTTCCTTTGGCTGCCAGATAGTGGTCGCTCGAAAGATTTTTCAGAATGGTTTCGGCATAGTCGAAGTATTTCTTTCCATCCGGTACGAACGTGCTGAGTTCAAGTAAGGCTGAAGCTGTGACGGCAGCTGCTGAGGCATCTCTCGGAGTGTCTTTTCCTGCCGGTGCATCTAAATCCCAATAAGGAATGCAGTCGTCTGTCTTTACGCGCTGCATAATCATGTCGGCTATATGCGTGGCTTCTTGCAGGAAAGTAGTGTCTTTGGTTTCACGGTAACAGGAGGTATATCCGTAAACTCCCCATGCCTGTCCGCGTGACCAGGCGGATTCGTCATTCTTTCCTTGGTGGGTCTGTCTTTTTTCTACGGTTCCATCGTTGTTATAGCTGACTACATGATAAGAGGTGTAATCCGGACGGAAATGGTTTTTCAGGGTGGTCTGCGCATGTTTCACGGCAACCTCATAATACTTGGAATCGCCGGACAGTTTGCTGGCGGTGAACAACAAATCCAGATTCATCATATTGTCAATGATGACGGGGAAGTTCCATTTACCGAAGTCCCAGGAACGGATACATCCGATTTGTGGATTGAAACGTGCTATCAGGTTATCGGCTGTCTCTGTGATTACAGCCTTGATGGTGTCGTTGGGAGAGAGACGAAGCGCATTTCCGTAGCTGCAGTTTATCATAAAGCCTACATCATGCGTATTCTTCAAGTGCCGTATCGGATTCAGCATATTGGTATATTGGATGGCACGGGCTTTCAACTCTTCATCACCGGTCATTTCGTAGGCATACCAAAGGCTTCCGGGGAAGAATCCGCTGGTCCAGTCTTCAATGCCGCAGATGTACTTCTGTTTCAGTTTCTGGGCGGACGGATTGGGACGTAAAGAGTCAATGTATGACTTGTCTTCACGTTGCAGCTGGCTGTCAAGGAAGTTCAAATCATAACCTGCATATATGGAACGGGGTATCATATGGGTACCGGTCAGTTCCTCGGCGGTCATTTTGAGCTGCTCTGAAGCCACATTCAAGGCATGGTCCGTCCATGTTTCCTGCTGGTTGCTTTGGCACGCTACTAAGCTCATGGTAAGAGCTGCGGTAAGGATGATGTTCTTTTTCATGTTCATTATAAATTATGGTTTGATAAATTAGTTCTTGAGGGGATTTCTGTTGTGGACAAAAATAAGGCAATTCAAGGAATGCACGATGCAAGCTTGTTGAAAGAAACCTCAGTAAAGTCCAAACCTCTGTCACTTTTGTCTAAAATTCATTTGAAACGGTTCTATTTTGATAAAAAGGCATGAAATCAGTTTATATTGCCAGGCTGTAACTGATATTTCAGCGATTGTTTCTTCCCGTTGACGGTGACCTCTATTTCCATCGTGTTTTGCTCTTGATTGATGCTGTTGAAGCTGGCTGTAATGTCTGGAAAATCCTTTTTCTCTTTCACGGGGTATATGACGGTGATAAAACGTACGGTTTCCTTTTCTTTCTTCTCCGTGTTGAAAGAGAGGGCAGTGCGTTTGGTCCGTTGGCGATAGGCTGTAGAGTACCATCCTTCCTCTTCCTTCAAGCTTGTTCCCTTGTCGGCAAAACACTGTAGCTTCACTTGGCTGTAACCTTCAAAGTCAGTGGTCACGGATAAGTGCTCTGTATCAATCTCGACTTTTCCGTCGCATAATTGATAATGCAGGTTTATATTTCCGGTGGCGCTGCCGATGGCTTCATCGACGATGACAAAGTATTTTCGGTCAACAAAGAATATGGAACGGCGGTGCTTCAGGTTTTTGTAGCCGGGATTTTCAGTGACCGCTATTTGCACCTTGCCTTCCGGTTTCCATAGTCTGGTTACGGATTCGGTTGTTTCTAAGTTCTTGTTGTCTAGCGTCAAGGTGTTGTGCACGGCTGTCTGCCGAAACCAGTTACGGAGTTTCATCACTTCATTGCCTCCTGCATAAACGTAGGAACCGCTATCCGGAAATAAGTTTTTTCCGTTGAACCAAAGTTCAAAGGTACCGTTGTCGGGTTGGCAGTGCCATTCTCCTTTCGGTCCGGCTTTCATCACCATTACTGTGGCATCCTGCTGCCATCCGTTGCGGAATGTGAAAAAGCCTGTTTTCAGATGCCCTTTAGAAAGATTGCCGGGAGCTTTGCCCGATTGTCCGTTGGTTGCGAAATAAAGAATTTGCTGATTGTCGGGAAACAGCAGATGCCATTCGCGGTAATTCTGTTGCTCATCTTTGGGATTGCCTTTTTTAGCGTCACTGAAGCACGGGTTGCTGTAATCCGGGTAACAGACATTCATATAGAACACGATCATATTCTCTATCGTGTCTATGTAGGATTGTGGAAATTCATTACGGAATCCGTTGATGTCTGCCATGCGTAAAGCTTTGCAGAATATGTTGATGCAGGCAAGGTGGTAGTGCGGGTCAAGTTCAAAATGCCCGCCGTCCGGATAAACCTGTACTTGGATTTCCCGGTTCAAGATGTCGATGCCGCTCTTTCTCCAGGCTGCCGCTTCTTTAAATTCGGGGAAAAAAGTTCCTGCATAAAGCATGCGTTGCGCTTCAAACAATAAATGGTTGCCTTGGGCGGAATAGTTGTTCTGTATATGTGTGGCATGCCTGTGGTAGTTCACCAGGAATTCTGTCAGAAAATCAGCGGTAAAGTAGGGCGATCCGAGAAACAGAGCGAACTGGTTGATTTGGTCTTGCAGCCTGTGGCTTGTCTCCAGAGGTCTCCATGCAAAGCGCACATTCTCGATATTTTCCTCTACTTTCCCGGTACGGGTCAGTTCATATTCTTCTTGATTAATGGAGATCAACGGATTTTTCTTTATCCAGTCCATATATTGATAGGCCCATTCTTTGGCGTACTTCTCGTTTTTGGTCAGACGATAAGCCTTTCCCATAGGGGTGAACCATTTATGCCGGTGGAGTTGCCAGCGTAATTCATTGTCTTTCACAGGCCAATATTGCCAGTTGATGTCTTTTCCGTAGTTGAATGCCGGTTGATAGCCGTCATGTACGTAGAAGGTATGCTCCAGTGCCTCATCCGCCCATTTCTGTTCTCTGGCGCTGATGCTCAAGTGTTCCAAGTCCAGATTGGCATTTTTTATTCCGGTTCTTCCTTGATAATATTCCAACAGCGCTTGGGCGGCTTCATGGTCTCTGCTGGCTTCATGAAGTGACTTGACCTTTTCCAAACCGGGATAATCAAGGTTGAGTAGTGAGAATACTCCGTTTGCGGGAGATTTGGCTTCAGAGGGAAAAGGAAAGACGATAAACAGCAGCAGGCAGATGATGCCCGTTTGTTTTCCTTTATGTAACAGATGTGTCATGAGTGATGTATTATGAATCATAGTTTTTGTATTGAATGGACAAGTTGGTGATAGAATACGGGTTCTATGTATAGGCGTTGCAAACTTGTGTTCTCTTACGTGAAAAGTCTCTTTCACTAAGGAGAAAAGTTCCTTCTTTCAGTATATGATCTCTGTTCGCAGCCTGTGAATATATATTCGCAGCTTTTGAACATGTATTCAAGCAGCTTGAATACATGTTCAAAGGTTGCGGATAGAGAATGTACCGGACATTGGAGAGGCAATGTCCGGTGTGTGGAGTGTCTATTGGATAACTACCGTCACAAAATAGTTCTCTGAGATGGCACGGACCTCATATTCATCGGTCTTGACGATGGAGGTAGTGCTGACATCCGTCACATCCATCTTCTTGTCCGGAGAGAAAGTCAATACGCGGAAAGAGCCTTTCTTGCCATTCAAGCTTTTGATATAGATGTTCTGGACACCTTTCTGGGCGTTGGGCCATGTCATTTCATAAGCTCCCGAGGCGTCGGGTGTCAGTTCGTTTCCATCCTTATCTACTACAACGTAATCGGTACCGCATACCAGAATATCATCTTCCGTAAGTACTTCGTCCTTTTTAGGGAGTCTCGGAGCGGTATAGTAATATACTACAGGGCTGTATTTGCGTGTATAATTACTGTAGAATTGGGTAGGGATTCCAATGGTCTCGCCTTGTTTCATAAAGTAGCTGACATCGTTTCCACCGGGAATGCCTCCCCATTTTTCAAAGCAGTAATAATAGACATGGGCCAGGGCGGGATCACCGTCTTTCCATTCGTCATGGTCGTTGCTGCATCCGGTAAACAGGCATCCTATGGTAAGGATGCAGATCAGTGTGAGTTTATTGAGTATTGTTTTCATATTGTTTTTTCCGTTTATTGATTATTACCATTTAGGGTTTTGTTTGATGTTTCCTCCGGAGGTTGAGATTTCATAGGAAGGAACCGGATAAAGATAATCACGTGCCGGGTCGAAACTGCGTCCGGAAGCGTTTTCTACTACATAGATGTTGGGTTGGTCATACAGTTTTTCTCCTTTGTAGAAACCGTTTTCATCCGTAAACTGATATCCCAGTTCTTTGGCGGTCTTGGTACTTTCTTCCGGGTTGAACAAGATGCCCAACATGGCTTGCGGCAATACTTTTTCAGCGGTTTTCCAACGTATGATGTCGTCGTAGTGCATGTCTTCGTCAATGAATTCTACAATACGTTCCCTGCGTATTTCTTCAAGCATGTCCAACTGGTGGTCTTGCACAAACTGATTGGTCAGTTCGGCATTGAAGCCGGCACGCTTGCGGACGAGGTTCACCGTCTCGTTCAGCTTTGTGTCACTGATTTCACCGTTATACTCATAAAGGGCTTCGGCGTAAGAGAGCAATACCTCGGCATATCGTATGATCATCTTGTCCACAGTCTCTTTTCCGTTGGTGTCGAATTCGCTGTTCATATATCCTTTTTTGATAGGATATCCCCGGCCGCTGTGGTTTGTTTGGTCGAACGGACGGTATTCAGCCCCTTTGAATGCCACTTCCTTGTAGCTGAAAATGCTCATCTTCATGCGGGGGTCACGGTTCAGGAAGATATCATCGTGTTTTACATCAACGATATAATGTGCTGATTTTTCCCTTGGCAAACCATCTGTATATAGATAATTGTCGATTATTTGGCGAGTAAGGCTTACTTGAGTAGCCTTGCTTGCCGATTGGTTATGATAAGCGATTGCGTTGGAAGCACCATTGGGACCATAGATTTTTACGAAAACATTTTCCTTGTTCTGCCGTCCTTCTCCTTCAAAGTAGAACAGTTTCTGATAATCATTGTAAAGTTCATGTTTCTTTTCGGTATAAATCATGGTTTCCGCTGCATCAATCGCTTTCTTCAAGTGGCTTTTACTGTCACCTTCCTGCAAGTTGTGATACTTGATGTAAGATCCTTCGTACAAACCGATACGGGTAATCAGGGCCAATGCTGCCGAACGTGACACGCGTCCCCAGTTGGAAGCATCAGAAAGTTCGTCTATTTCAGGCAACCAGGTAGAGGCAAACTCCAGATCCTGGTAGCACTGTTGTATTACAGTTTCTCTGGAATCTCTTCCCTTGGTGATTTCGGGGTCGGTGGTATTTGTGAAAACTTTCAGAATCAAAGGCACATCCCCATATTTTTTTACCAGGTCGAAATAGTGGAAGGCACGGAAAAAACGGGCTTCTGCTATCCATCGGTTTTTGGCAGCCTGTGTGATGGGAGCTGTCTCTCCTTTAATGATGATATTGTTGCAGACACCGATTCTATTGTACGCACCGGTCCATTCTGTTGCCTCTTCGGGCACATTGCGGCTGCCGGATGATATGGGGTCTGGAGTCGTTCCTACTAACTCTTCCGAACGCATGTCATGTCCTCTTCCGTCAAGAAAGCCGGGAAGTTCAACATACATTCGGTTGCAGGCACCTCTCAAGTCCTTTTCTGTTTTCCAGAATTTAGGGTCACTCAGGATTGTTTCCGGCTCTTTGTCTAACGAGCAACTGCTTACGAGTATTACGCAAACAAGCAGGGAATATATTTTTTTTATCATGGTCTTTATTTCTTTTTAGAATGTAACATTTAATCCGACAGTCCAGCTGCGGAAGAAGGGGTAGAGTGCTCTGGTCGCATCATTTTCGGCTTCAGGATCCATTACAGACAATATGTCGGTGAATTCGAACAAGTCCTGTCCTGTGATGTAAACTCTCAATTTCTCCATATACTTCTTGGCTACGGGTATGGTATAACCCAAAGTCAGATTCTTCAGACGGAAGTAGGAGGCATCCTGCATCCATCTGTCTGCCGGTCTGCTATTGAACTTGTCACTTTTGTATTGATACAAACGGGGCCAGAACGCATCTTGGTTGTCTTCGGTCCAATAGTCCCGGTGGATAGTCCAAGGCATCTGTTCTGCTTTAAACAGCGGGAACATGGAAC
This sequence comes from Bacteroides fluxus YIT 12057, assembly GCF_000195635.1. Taxonomy (GTDB): domain Bacteria; phylum Bacteroidota; class Bacteroidia; order Bacteroidales; family Bacteroidaceae; genus Bacteroides; species Bacteroides fluxus. The sequence goes on from NZ_GL882657.1 coordinate 44,710, forward strand.
CGTTCAGCATTACGTCACGTTTGCCTACACCTTGAAACATGACTGCGAGATCAAACCCTTTCCATTGGGCAGATAAGCTGATACCGTATAGATAGCGGGGAGTCGTATTACCCAGGCAAACCAGATCATCTTTACCGATAACATGGTCGGCCTTGCCTTGTGCCACGTATTTTACGTCTCCGCCACTGATGATATTGTCATTGAAGGATACGTAACCGGGATTTTCTTTTTTATACTGGATATATTCCTCGCGGCTTGACCAGAAACCGTCAGTCTCATATCCCCAGATAGTGTTGATGGGATGTCCTTCCAATAATTTGACGACACCTTCGCTTATTACACTGGCTCCGTCATATTGCAACAATTCATTTTTGCTGTCCGAGATGTTGAAGCCTACCTGATAGCTGAAGTCTTTGATTTGGTCTCTCCAGTTGATATTGAAGTCCCATCCCCATGTTTTCAGTTTACCGATATTCATATTGGGAACATTGATGCCGATTTGTGAAGGCAACTGAAGGGCGGAAAGCATCTCGTTGTTGTATTTCCAGTAGTATTCAAAGCTACCGGTCAGGCGATTGTTCAGGAACCCGAAATCTACACCTACGTTGGTCGTCTCGATGATTTCCCATGTTTTGTCTTCCGAGGCGAGGCTTTTCTGATAGAACCATTTCTCGCCTTGATAGGTTTCAGGGATTTTATTGTTTTTATCTTTATAGTCTATCAGAGGGAGGTAATCATACATGCCTAATACGGCCCCGTTACCTAATTGTCCCCAGGAAGCGCGTAATTTCAAACTGCTTACCCAACCTAGATTGAACCACTTTTCTTCGCTAATGCGCCATGCTGCCGATACCGAAGGAAAGGCTCTCCAACGTTTGGAGGGAGCAAGGCGTGAGCTGCCGTCGTAACGTACATTGGCTTCGAACAGGTATCTTTCCTGGTAGTTATAATTCAAACGGCCGAAATAAGACATCATGGCCCAGGTACCGATTTCATCGCTCAATTCGCTGTTGGTTGCAGTGGCACTGTCGTAGTAGTTGAATGAGAAGAAGTCATTGGACAACATATTCTTGGCAGTTCCTCCAATTTTATCCAGACGATAGTTCTCGTAAGAAGTACCGGCCAGTACATTGAAGTTATGGGCTTCCTGAAGGCTGAAAGTATAGTTGGCTGTGGCCTCCAATACATCGTGGAAGTCAGAGTATTTTTCTTTAAACAGAGAATTGGCGGGGTTGGCGGTGCGTTGTACATCTCCTGTCCATTTGTACCAAGTCAGTGTACGCATATTCTTCTCTTGTGAGGCATATCCGGTTCTGCGGGAAGCACTTAAATTGATACGCAGGTTTTTGATGAAATCTTTGATGGTCAACTGTGCTTTACCGATGTATGATTCTTTTTTCACGTTTTTCTCACCTCCGTTTTCCATCAGGTCGATGGGATTCAGCTGCAAGTCGCCATTGTAGGGGTTGTCATAGTTTTCAGCTTCGGGCTGCATGATGGGCTGGCGTCCACGGTTTTCATACAGGAGTTGGAAGATATTCTTGGAGCCGTAGGAACTCTCTGACTGATTGTTGGATTGATACTGGATATTGAGATTCAAATCCACGTACTTATTGATCTTGGCATTTACTTTTGCCAAGAGGTTGTAGCGGTCAAAATCATCGGGACCATACTTTAGCAGACCGTTCTTGTAAAAATAGTTGGCAGAGAACAGGTAGTTCATCTTCTCGGTTCCACCGCTTACGGATACTGCATGGTTGTGTTGCAAGGTAAAGTTCTTGGTGCCTTCGCCCAACCAATCTACGCTGTCGAACAAATCCCAGCGGCCGTTTTTCAACGGACGGTAGTTGAAGTTCGGGTTTCCCACCCAAGAAGATTTCTCCGCATTCCATTCGGGACCACCGATAGCCAGGCGGGAGTTATTGATGAATTCTTGTTCCTCCCAGGCAGGGATACGTTCCGGCATATTACCGGGAACATTGAATGAAACATATCCGTTGTATGAAACTTTGGCTTTGCCTTCCGTACCATTTTTGGTAGTGACCAATACGACACCCGCTGCCGCACGTGCACCATAGATAGCGCAAGAAGCTGCATCTTTCAAAACAGAGATGGATGCGATATCTTCGGCATTCACTTGCGATAAGCTACCTTCCACACCATCAATCAGTACCAAAGTCTGGGTAGAGTTGACAGAAGAGAAACCACGTATCTGCAATCCGGATTCCGATCCCGGTTGTCCGCTGCTGCGTGTAATGGTTACACCCGGCATCTCGCCTTGTAGAGCCGACATTACGTCGGTAGAGGGCTTGGCCGCGATTTGCTCACCGTCAATGGCCGATACGGAACCGGACATGTTCACTTTCTTTTGAACACCGTAACCCACTACCACCACTTCTTGTAGCATTTCTGAGTCCTCGGCAAGTTTAATAGTGATTCCATTGCATTCCGCGGCTTTCTTTTCAACGGTGGTATAACCGATATACGAGAAGACGAGAACAGCTTCCGTACTTGCCTGGATATTGAAGTTGCCGTCAATATCCGTAATAACGCCGTTGGTTGTTCCTTTTTCCTGGATGGAAACTCCAATCAGAGGTTCATTGGTGGTTGCGTCAATCACCTTTCCTTTGCAGGAAGTGTTTTGTGCCACTATTCCCAAATTGCTGAGACATAGCATGCAACAAACCAATAGGAGCGATAGGTAACTCCTTTGAGATGTTTTTCCAGTCATAATAATTTTTTTAAGAGGTTAAAAATATGATAATAAAAAATTAGTTTCATTCTATTGGCCGGTAATTTTTACTTTTTACCGGTAATCTGCATTTCCCGGTCGTCCATTTCCTGTGTTTTCCATTCGCCGTCTATCCGGTCGTACAGTACGGAAGCGTCCGCTTTCCGGCACTGATAAATCTTGCCGTTCATTTCCGGATTCTTCTTTCCAAGGCTGAAAGTCGCCCGGTTCCGGATGTTCCGGATGTAAAGAGCGGTGGGGCGTTTGGCGTCCAGTTCCGCCTCGATGGTCCAGTCACCGCATTGAAAGCTGTTGCCTGTACGGATGATTTCCACCGCTTGTTTTCCGTCGGCTTCCACTTGGATGATGGTCAGTATGCGGGTCTTCTTGCAGGGAGCGAAGCTGGCGGTCAGCGACCAGGGGCGGCTGAAGTCCTCTCCTCGTACGGCAATCTTTTCGTTGGGTTCGGCGTTGTACCGGTCTGTTTGCGAAATACTGCATGCCTGCTCGCTGAAAAGCTGCGCTACGGAACTGAAGTTGTCCTCCGTGTTTCTGGTAACGAGAGTGCGGGTCGTTTCGTCGATGGAGAATTTCACCGGACTATGCAGCAGCCAGTCCCACCGGACTGCCTTGTCGGCTTCCAGTTCATCGTAAACGACTACTTTATCCGGATGCAACAGGAAGATGTGGCGGCGGTATTTCTTTAACGGGGTGGAACCGAAGCCGTTTTCTACGGACTGTTCAAGTTGTTCGCTTTTAAAGTTATTTATCCACATGGGGTATTCGCTGATACCGCAGTAAGCGTTCGAAGCATCGCCCAAAGCGTAGGAGATATGCTCACCGTTGAACATGCGTGTGATATAACCGTACGCACGGATGCTGAAAGGTTGCCCGATACCGTTTACCAACAGGGTGTTCTGACCGCGGGTGTTACGATAATCCAGCAGGTTGTGCGCATCTTTGAAGTTCATATAATGTCCCACGGCACGGTAAATGGCCTTTCCTCCATAGTGCAGGTTGAAGGCGTTCTGGTTGGAATGGGTGTGGCTTCCCGATCCGTAGGGGCTGGAATGGAAACTCAGGCTGAGGTTCCGTTTGCCGTCCTTCAAGTTCGAGTTGGCAATCATTTCCCCGCTATCCTTGAACCATACGGCTTTCGGAGCGTCTGCCGGCAGTCCGGTTGCTTCCGGACGTTTCTTGCCGCTTGCCAACCGGTAGAGACGGGTTTCGGATTCGTCTTTGTACCGGTCGTTTATGGAAGAGTACCAGGCTGCGTATGGATCACCGGTGGTCCGTGCCATGAGGTCGGCAAAGGCGCTGCGTATGCGCAGAGGTTTCGGATTCATCTGTTCGTGTCCGTCACCGAAGCCGGCACTGAGTGACCCCGGCTGCCAGGTGTAAGCCAGTCCTATTCCCGCGTTCTTGTACCACGGGTGCTGCATGAAGTCCGTTCCTGTGAGATAGGAAAACAGGGTGGGCACGTAGAACAGGGATATGGCATTGGCGCTGAAATAAGCGGTACCGTTGTGCCAGTTGCCGTCACGGTTGAAGCCCGATGCCGGAGCACGTGCCGTCCAAAGCTCGTAGCTGTATTCCAGATATTCCCTGGCTTGCGGATATTTGTCGTAGATGGCTATGGAGGCTTGTAAGAGATGGCGGAATGTGAACTGCCAGAAGTGGTTGTCGAAAATATGTACCTCTTCCTTATTGATGATATGCGGGAGGTAACGGTTGAGGACAGTCAGTATGATTTCTTCGATTTGTATGCGTTCTCTTTCGGTGAACCGTTCGTAACAAGTCTCGTAGGTGCAAGCCAGCAGATAAGCCAGTTCTCCCGCCTTGAAGTCATTGCCGATTACTTTTTGATCTATCTCCGCTGTCAAGAGGCATCTGACGTTCTGCACCATTTTTTCTGCATAGACATTCCGTTGGAACATGGTATAGGCAGTGTTCAGATAGTCCGTGTGGGTGTACATCAGGCTCACTTTGCTGTAAGGATTCCGGTCTGTGCGATAATCCATGGCCAATGCTTCGCGCGATTCGGCGATCATAGGCTCGAAGTCGGGATGCTGACGCATGGCTTTGCGGGCATTGTCCAGTGAGTCACGGAGGAAGCAATAGATGCGCGCGTGCTCTTTGGGGATGTTGTTTAGGAAAACATCGAACGTCGGTGTGACAAATTCAGGGACATCCTCCGTCACCGTGAAAGTATAAGTCTCGCTCCAGGGCATTGCCTCTCCCGACCGGCTGATTGAGCGTACGCGCCAGTACCACGTACCGTTTTCCAGTATTCTGTGCGGGTTGAACATGCACCAAGGGGTCTTTTCGGACAAGATACTGCCTGCGCTTTCAAATCGTTTGTCTTGCGACAGGTTAAACTGTAAATAGTCCGACTGTTTCATTTCCAACGGCACTAACAGCGGAGAAGGGTTTATGTATAAAGTGTTGTGCTTTTGCGGAAACGGCGTTTCCCGTACGTTTTCGTGAATCTGTCCGGGACAGCTTGCGTATGCCGACCGGATTAAAGTCAGGCAGCATACCAGCAGGACGGTTAATAACTTTTTCATATCCTCTATTCTTCTTTTTATGATTACTATTGGTGTATAAGTATGTTCAGGATTTACCATCTGCCCATACTCTGTATTTTCCGGTCGCTCATTTCTTCGGTTTTCCAAGTTCCGTCCATGGCATCGTAAATAACGGAGGCATCCGCTTTCCGGCATTGGTAGCTCCGGCCGTTTATCGTCGTTTCCTTTTTGCCGAAGCTGAATGCGGCCTGGTTTTTACGGTTCCGGATGGACAGGCTTGCCGGACGTTTCGGGTTCAGTTCCGCTTCAATCGTCCAGTCACCGCATTCCAGATGGTTGCCCGTACGGGTGATTTCGACCGCCTGCATTCCGTCGGCTTCTATCTGGATGACGGTTAATATGCGGTTTGCCTTGGTGGGGCCGAAGCTTGCCGTCAGTGACCATGGCTTTGTAAAGTCTTCACCGCGTTCGGCTCTTGTCTGGTCCGGCTCTACGGCATACCGGTCTGTCTGGCTGATGCTGCATGCTTGTTCGCTGAAGATTCTGGCTATGGACTTGAAACGCTTCCTGTCGTTTTCCGTAACCAAAGTGGAGGTCGCCTCATCAATATTAAACCGGGTAGGGCTGTGCAGTAGCCAGTCCCAACGTACAGCTTTCTCCGCTTCCAGTTCATCATAAATAACCACGGTGTTGGGGTGTAACAAGAATATGTGCCGGCGATATTTCTTCAGCGGTGTTTCCCCGAAACCATTCTCGGGCGACTGTTCCAGCTTGTGCTTGGCGAAGGCGCGTTTCCAATAGTTGATTTCGCTGATGCCGCAGTAGGCATTGGAGGCATCACCCAATGCGTATGAGATGTGGTCGCCGTTGAACATGCGCACGATATAACCGTTGGCGCGTTGGGTAAACGGCTGTCCGATGCCGTTTATCAATAAGGTATTGTATGCACGGGTGTTGCGGTAGGACAACAGGTTGTGCGGATCGTCGTACTTCATGTAATGGCCTACTGCACGATAAACCGCCTCACCGCCATAGTGCAGGTTGAATGCGTTTTGATTGGAGTGAGTATGATTGCCCGAACCGAAAGGACTGGAGTGAAAACTCAGACTGATGTTTTTCTTCTGGTGGTGGAGATCCGTGTTGGCTATCATTTCACCGCAATCCTGGAACCATACGGCTTTGGGGGCATTGGCGGGCAATTGGGGCTGGACCGGACGCTGTTTGCCGCTTGCCATGCGGTATAGGCGTGTTTCAAATTCGGTTTTGTACCGTTCGTTGATAGAAGAATACCAAGTGGCATATATATCTCCCGTATTGCGTGCCAGAAAATCGGCAAAGGCGCTGCGGATGCGCAGAGGCTTGCTGTTGGTGTTTTCGTGTCCGTCGCCGAAGCCGCTGCTCAGTGAGCCCGGTTGCCAGCAATAGGCCACACCCAGACCGGCATTCTTGTACCATGGGTGTTGTAAGAAGTCTGTTCCCGTCAGATAGCTGAAGAGCGTGGCCACATAAGCTAGGCTGACGGCGTTGGCGCTGAAGTAGTTGGGACCGTTGTGCCATGAGCCGTCCCGGTTGAAACCGGAGGCGGGAGCACGGGAAGTCCAGAGTTCATAGCTGTATTCCAGATATTCTTTGGCCAAAGGATATTTGTCATGCAGCACCAGGGCGCCTTGCAGGAAATGGCGGAAAGAGAATTGCCAGAAATGTTCATCGAAAAACATGTTTTCTTCACGTCCCAATATGCGTGAAGTATAATATTGGGTCAGCGTATTCATGATGATGGTTTCCATCTGTTTCCGCTCTTCGGGAGTGAAGCGGTTGAAACAAGTCTCATACGTGCATGCCAGGGTATAGACCAGTTCTCCGGCATTGAAGTCGTTGGCAATGACCTTGGAATCGGTCTTTGCTGCCAGCAGGCAACGCACGTTCTTTACCATTTTCTCGGCATAGAGATCACGTTGCAGCAATTGGTAGGCTGTATTCAGCTTGTCACAATCTTCCGCTATGCGGGTAATCCGGCTGTAGGGCTTGGTATCATTAGT
>NZ_GL882658.1 GCF_000195635.1 Bacteroides fluxus YIT 12057
AAGATGGGGCAAGAGCCATACAATGAGTGCTTACGGTATTGTAACCCACTTTGAGTTCTATCTTTGATTAATAATCATTTTTAGTGCGGTAGGTTCTCAATTTAGGGGGACACCCCTTAATTAGGTATTTGACAGTGCCTTAAATTGAGTTTAGGAAAAAATATATATTGAATTTAGCGTTGATTTGTAGCCAAAGTGGTACGCTACGCTTTCGCCTCTTACATACCGCCATAAGGGTAGAAAAGACGAAATAATTGATAAATGTGCCGCAAAGGTAGTAATTTGTTTTGAAAAAAGGGAATTGAGGATGAAAAAAATGATACTTGTGGCACGGCTCTTTCATTTAAAAAATCAACTAAAACAGGAAATAAGCCTTATTTTATAGAGAAAAACGGTAAATTAGCTCACAGCGATGCCGAAGCACCGCTTTCGGCGTCTCTCATCGATATTGTTTTTAAAGAGGTGAGGGTGTTAGGTAGCTCTACAGGGAGTTTTTTCATATTTTGCCGTCACTC
>NZ_GL882659.1 GCF_000195635.1 Bacteroides fluxus YIT 12057
AAGTATGCACTAAATTAATTCCGCCAACAGGTTTTAATTAATTAATTTGTAGAAAACTGCAAGATTTTGTTTCTTTGGTGAACCTTTTCTTGCAGTTTTTTTAATCTGATATATTTCTGGAAATATGATGAAGCGAAAACTTATTTATCTGCTACCTCTCTTGATGTTATCAAGTTGTAGCCAGCCTACGTACAAGACAACTTCTTTGCCTCCTGAAGAACGGGCGGAACTTCTGTTGAAGGAACTTACATTGGAAGAGAAAGTATCTCTGATGATGGATGGTGCCAAACCGGTGGAGCGTTTGGGGATAAAACCATATAATTGGTGGAATGAGGCATTGCACGGGGTGGCCCGTGCCGGTTTGGCAACTGTATTTCCACAGCCGATAGGTATGGCTGCTTCCTTCTCGCCGGAAGCAGTATATGGTGTGTTTGATGCCGTGTCTGACGAGGCCCGTGCCAAGAACTCCTATTATGCTTCACAAGGAAGCTATGAGCGTTATCAGGGACTGACCATGTGGACGCCTACGGTCAATATTTATCGTGATCCCCGTTGGGGACGGGGGATTGAGACTTATGGCGAAGATCCCTATCTGACCAGCCGTATGGGAGTGGAAGTGGTAAAAGGGCTGCAAGGAGGCAATGATGGCAGATATGATAAACTGCATGCCTGTGCCAAGCATTTTGCCGTACATTCCGGGCCGGAGTGGAACCGTCATGAGTTCAATGCGGAGAACATCAAACCGCGTGATTTGTACGAAACGTATCTGCCTCCTTTTGAAGCGTTGGTCAAGGAAGGGAAGGTTAAAGAGGTGATGTGTGCCTATAACCGTTTTGAGGGGGATCCTTGTTGTGGAAGTAACCGTTTGCTGATGCAGATTCTGCGGGATGAATGGGGTTTTGACGGCATAGTGCTTTCTGATTGTGGTGCGATAGCTGATTTTTACAATGACCGTGGGCATAAAACACATCCTGATGCCGAATCCGCTTCGGCTGCCGCGGTACTAAGTGGAACCGACCTGGAGTGTGGATCGAGTTACAAGGCATTGGTGGAGGCCGTAAAACTGGGAAAAATTGAAGAAAAGGCAGTGGATGTAGCCGTGAAGCGTCTGTTAACTGCTCGTTTTGCATTGGGTGAGATGGATGAGCCGGACAAGGTTTCTTGGACGAAAATTCCTTTTTCAGTAGTCGCTTCTGCGAAACATGATTCGTTGGCATTGGATATTGCACGTAAATCCATGACGTTGCTGATGAATAAGAATGATATTCTGCCCTTGAAACAGGGGGGACTCACTGTTGCCGTCATGGGACCGAATGCCAATGATTCCGTTATGCAATGGGGAAATTACAACGGCATGCCGTCACATACCGTAACCATTTTGGAAGGGGTGCGTAAGGCATTGGGTGCTGATGATAAGCTGATTTATGAGCAAGGCTGCGGATGGGTGGATAGATCACTGATTCAAAGTGCTTTCAATCTTTGCAAGTCGGCAGATGGCCCGGGCTTTAGCGCACGTTATTGGAATAATGTGACTCGTGAAGGTGAACCGGTGACTACTGCGCAGGTTGCCACTCCTTTCCACTTTTGTACATCGGGGGCTACAGTCTTTGCTCCCGGGGTAAATCTGACTGATTTCTCGGCAACTTATAACAGTGTATTTACTCCTGAACAATCAGGTGAGGTCGTGTTTGAGGTTTATGCTTACGGTTCCGGCCGTTTGCGGATCAACGGGGAAGAAGTGAAGGGATTTTCCAACAAACATGGCGGAAGGAAGTCAACTTACAATTTAAGGGTGCAAGCCGGAAAGCCGTACAATATCGAACTTGATTTTGAATATCTCAGAAGTGATGCCCAACTGAATTTTGATCTAGGTTTCAGGAAAGAGGTCGATATAAAGAAATCGGTTGCGGTGGTGAAAGATGCTGATGTCGTGATTTTTGTTGGTGGTATTTCTCCAAGTCTTGAAGGTGAGGAAATGGGCGTTAATCTTCCCGGTTTCAAAAAGGGGGACCGTACGGATATAGAATTACCTGCTGTACAGAGAGAAATGATTGCGGCTTTGCATCGTTCCGGTAAGAAAGTGATATTTGTTAACTGTTCAGGTTCTCCCATCGGTCTGGAGCCTGAGACAAAGGAATGCGAGGCTATCTTGCAGGCATGGTATCCTGGTCAGGCAGGCGGAACGGCAGTTGCTGAGGTTTTGTTCGGTAAATATAATCCGGCGGGAAGACTGCCTGTTACATTCTACCGGAATGTGTCTCAGCTTCCTGATTTTGAAGATTATGATATGTCAGGAAGGACCTATCGGTATATGACGCAGGAACCGCTTTTCCCGTTCGGCTATGGATTGAGCTATACTGCATTTGAGTATGGACAAATGGTGTTGGACCAGAATAAAATCAATGCCGGACAGACTTTGGAACTGACGGTTCCTGTAACCAATGCCGGAAAGCGGGATGGGGAAGAAGTGGTTCAGGTGTATTTGAGAAAGCGTGATGATACGGATGGTCCTAATAAGACTTTACGTGCTTTCAAACGGGTAAATATTCCTGCAGGAAAGACTGTAAATGTTGATTTTGAGCTGAAAGACAAAGAGTTGGAATGGTGGGATACAGCAACCAATACAATGAGGGTCTGTGCCGGTGATTATGATATCATGGTAGGCGGCAGTTCGCAGACAGAGGATTTGTTGCTGTATTCTTTTACCATAGAGTAATGAATCCGTACTTGTAAGAATTAAGATGGACGGGGAGGCGTTGCTTCCCCGTTTTTCTTTTCTTTATTGTATTCGGAAGGGGATATCCCGAATTGTTTCTTGAAACATTTGCTGAAGTATTTAGGATCGTTGAACCCAGTCATGTAAGCTACTGTAGAGATATTGTATTCCCCGCTGTCCATTAATTGCTTGGCGCGCTTGATGCGCATATCCCGGATAAAATCTACAGGGGAAAGACCTATGATAGCCTTCAGTTTCTGATAGAAGACTGTCCGTCCCATACTCAGCTCTTGGGCAAACTCATCAACGGTAAATTCGGAGTTGTCCATCTGTTTTTCCATAACCTCCATAACTTGTTGCATGAATTGCTCGTCAAATGATACGATTTGCGGTTGTGACGGTGCAATTTCCAAATGGGGGGCCGGTGCATCTTTTTGTTTCCCGGACCATCGCTTCAGATATAGTTCCTGTAGCTGCTTGCGCTGATGAAGCAATGATTTGATACGTGTCTTCAGGTAAGTGGAGCTGAAAGGCTTGGTGATATAGTCGTCAATGCCTTGTTCCAGTCCGGAAATCCGGTCGTCCAAAGAAGATTTGGCAGAAAGCAGAACAATGGGGATGTGACAGATATCCCGGTTCTCCTTGATGGCTTTTACCATATCCAGTCCATCCATGACGGGCATCATGATATCACTGATGATGAAATCGGGCATGTATTGCAAGGCACGTTCCAAACCTTCCTGTCCGTTGGTGGCTTCTATTACGCGGTATGTCCCGGACAATATGTTGTGAAGGAAACTTCTTAATTCGGAGTTGTCTTCTACAACCAGCACGGAAACAACCTCTTCTTCTTTTTCCGTACGGTTGTTGGCGGTTGGAACCTCTTCTTCCTTGGTTGTTTCGTTGACCGTTACCGGTGAATCATTTAGGATGAATTCTGTATTCTCTTTTCCTTCATAGACTTTGGAATCCAATGGCAAGGTTATGATAAATTCACTGCCTTCTCCAGGCTGGCTGTTTACTTGTATGTTGCCTTGGTGTAATTCTATCAGTTCTTTGACCAATGAAAGGCCGATACCCGATGACGGCTGCAGAATATTATAACGTACCAGGGTTTCGAAGCGTTGGAATAAGGTCTGTTGCTTTTTAGGATCTATACCTATTCCTTCATCCTTTACGGAAACCGTAAGATTCTCGTTCTGGATAGCAGCCGACACAGTGATGGATTTGTGTTCCGGTGTGTATTTGAAGGCATTGGATATCAGATTGAATACAATCTTTTCAAATTTATCCTGGTCTATCCAGCAATAAATGGTTTCCGGGTTGGCTTGCAGATTGAAATCAATATGCTTTTCTTCCGCCATTAGCCGGAAGTTGTCCATAACCCGTTGCAGCAAAGCAATGATATCTGTCTTTTCAAGCAGCACTTTCATCTTTTGATTCTCTATTTTGCGGAAGTCGAGTATCTGATTTACCAGACGCAGCATGCGTTCCGTGTTTTTGTGTACCAAGGTCAGATGTTTGCGTGCGTTGGGAGAAAGGGGCTCATGTTCCAGTACTTCACTGACCGGGCTGGTGATAAGGGTCAGCGGGGTACGCAGTTCATGTGAAATATCGGTAAAGAATCTCAGTTTGATGTTGGAAAGCTGATGTTCAAGATTGATCTGGTGGTGCAGTCTGTATATGTAGATGATGATATACCTAAAATCCGCAACTATCATCCAATACACGAT
>NZ_GL882660.1 GCF_000195635.1 Bacteroides fluxus YIT 12057
GGTCAGCCTGAGCCTGTGCAAGTTCGCTTCTGTACTTGTTGATTTCTGCGTTAAGCGCATCTTCGTCAACATTGGAAGCACGAACAAATTTCTTGCCACCGAAAGTATAAGCAACACCTATGTTCAGGCGGGCGGTAGCTTCAGCCTTGCGGCAATCGCTTGCATCACCAAAGATGGAAGGAGTAACGCCGAAACGACCTTCAAGGTTAACGGCCCACTTCTTGTTGATGTCATAAGATAAGCCTAAACCTGCCGTTGCGCCAAAACGGGCTTTTGCACCGTCTTCTGCATATGCGGCAGATTGTTTGCCATCTTGTGTGATGGTTAAGTCTGTACTTACAGCTCTGGACAAGTTCATGGTAGGACCACCGAATACATACAAGTTGAATGCACGGTTCGGGTTATAGCCTCCGAAGAGGTTTATCAAATTCAATGTAGCATCAAGGTTGATTTCACCGAATTTCTTGCAATAACGATGATAACCATTGTCTTGATTATCCAAGCTTTGCCAGAAACCACCGAACTGGCCACGTACACCCCATACAGTAGTGATGTGCTTACCGATAGTGATGTTGGCGTTCATCGTGGGAGTATTGAAACCGTCATTGATTACAGACATGCCTCCAATGCCTAATCCGACATAAATATTATCCGAAGCCTTTTCGGTATAATATTTATTTTTTTCTTGCGCGTTCACTGTTACACAGGCACCGGCCAATAACAATGAAGCTATGATAAATTTACTTTTCATTGTAGTTTCTTACTTTTTTAGATTATACTATCTTTTTATTTTTGAAACTGATAATTAGTCAGCCAATGTGATACCACCACCTGCATTAGGATTATCACCATGACCATGTCCATGCTGATAGGCATGTTCGTGACCAGGCAGGGCCATTTCTTTAGCTGTAACAGTGATTTGGTAAATAGGGTTGTAATAAACGACTTTTATCTTCTCACCTGTAGCAGTAGCAGTCAGTTCATATTCAACATTAGCAGCTTGAATAGCATATTCTGCATTGTACATACACCATGCAGACGCTTGCAGCGTTTCTTCACCCTTATTCTCTACTTCCAATTGCTCCGGAGTAACTACAACGACTTTTGTTACAGCGCCTTTGGTTGCAACTGCGCTTTCATCCCACTTAGCTGTGTAATCAACTAAATAGTCACTCTCATTTTTTGCCCAAGTATTGCCATTATGATCGATACCGTCTGCTGCGTTACCGTATTTCATTATCGGGCTACCTACTTTTTCAGCATTTACAACACTCGGCTCTTTGCCAAATTCAGGACTTAAAATGATAACCGGTGAAAGGGATACCACTTGACCAGCGGCTACAGCCGGATATTTAACCGTTATGCTACCGGAAACGCCATTTACGGTTGCGGTAATAGTGGCTTCACCTGCAGCCAAGGCTTTATCACTTGCTGTTGATACAATGTTGTCTGCACCTGTGAAAGTAGCATTTTTAGTTACATTTTCATTAGTTGCTGCATCAATGACATTCGGAGTAAAGCAAACCATTGCAGGGTTTGGTTCAAATTTTACATTGAACTCTTCTTTTTCGCAAGAAGTGAAAGTTGTAGCCAAAGCTACTGCGGCACATGCGAGAACCGCATTCATACCGTTTAAGAACTTAATCTTTTTCATCTCAATAAATAATTAAAAATTTAACAATTCTGACTTAATAAAATATGGGTTAAAACTATTCTCTTCCATTATATTATCACTTGCTTCTGCCTTGTATTCTTTATAATAATAACGTTCGTTACCCGAATTATAAATAATACCCATATTGGCGGAAGTATTTATACGTGGTATATATTTATGCCTTTTATATTTATTATAAGGTGGTAACAATACCTGAAAGCGAAATCCTCCGTTGGCCTTGGCCTGTTCAGCTTTCATCAGATAAAATCCGATGGAGCAGTAACGGAAGTGTCGGATCATTTCAGCCTTGACACCTTTCTCCTCATACAAAAATTTATGTGCCCGTACGATAAATTGCGTATTGTACCTGGGCCAAAAAAAACTTGCACCAACTGACCATGTAAAAGTCATTGTTGGATCATAGTGTAATTTAAAACTATCCCAATAGCCGATGCCTGTATATCCCAATCTCAGTAAAGCTGCAAACCTCTCATCCTTGAATGGGCGTACAATATCTATATCAAATCCATATCGGTCCGTATTGAAATATCCTACAGTCACTTTACCGAATATATCGTATGGTAACCGGAAACTTTGTGAAATTGTAAGATGTCCGGGATGAACCTTATCCTCATAAATTCCATATCCATCATTATAAATGGGTATCTTTAGCTGTCCCGTGAGTTTCATCCCTTTCCATAACGAAACCTCTATGGCCGGACTTAAATCAAATAAAACTTGATATATTTGATTAATGACCAGGTTTTTGAATGCCAATTGCGGATACACTAATATATCAACCTTAAACAAAGAACTATTTTTCTTCTTTATCTTCCCCGTCTGTTTCCAAGTATCTCCTAAGTCATAACTGACATTCCAATCCTTACGTTCTGCAACAGCCGTGGTATCACCTTTTACCGGATGATAATAAAGAGAAATCTGAGGTATATTATTGTCAAGAACGATTACTCGGCATGGCTTTTCCCCCGGTAAACCCATCTTTTGAATAACATCTATCGCCTTACCAATACCGACGCCTTGTAAACGGTATGCAGAGTTTTGCAACACATACACACGCTCTTTCTCGTCTTCTGTCCATCCAACATTTTCAAATCCCATCTCTACCAAAGTATTTACCGTACTTTCTCCCGTCTGGCAAACCCCTTTCAAAGGGAGCAAACAGAATAAAAAGAACGCCGCACACTGTGCTATTGTTTTAGTAGTTAGGCACTTTCTTATGTTAGAGTTTTTATACCTCATCTTTTTCAATCATTTTCTGTATCCATACGACACAAAATATGCTGCAAAAATAGACACATTTTTAATAATACCAAAGAATTTTATCTGAAAAAATGAAATAAGATGGTTTTTTCTTCAAAAGCATTCGTAGAACATGCAGATTGTTTATAAGTAGCCAATTAAAACCTTTACATTGAAAGTACAATTGTTTATTTTGGGCATCCACGATGTTGTTTTTTGTGCTAAAAGTAGCTTTGTGTCATCACATAATCTGGTTAACTGATGTCCGGAATCAACGCTATTGCTTTCATTTTGCTTTCATCAACCAGTTTTGCATAAATTTGGGTAGTCTGTATATTGGTATGTCCCAATAATTTGGAGATAGTATATAAATCGGCTCCTAATGTCAACATCATGGTGGCATGCGTATGACGTGCCACATGAAAAGTGACATGTTTCAAGATACCGGCTTGTTTTGCCCACCTGTCTAATATCTCATTGCTGCGCCCCAATGATATCAAGCCCTTAAAAATTTTATCCGTATCTTGTGCTTTTTCTCTGTTCGGCAAGTATTTTACAGCTTCAGGACTCAAGGGCAATGATATGGCCTCATGAGTCTTTTGCTGGACTATGTTTATTGAGGCATTGCCATTGGTGTCATAATGGATATCCTTCCATTCAAGCGCGACAATGTCACAATGGCGCAGGCCACAAAAACAGCTAAACAAGAAAGCCTTTTTTAACAGGCTATTATAAAATGGGGTACGGACTAAGTACCTTAATTCGTCAATGGTGAGGTATTCCCTGTCTGCTTTACGTCGTTTAGGTTTTTCGTCACTTTTCATTTTGTCTATGGGATTGCAGGCTATATACTCCTCGGAAACAGCATGATTTAGGCAGTAACGGAGCATTTTAAAGTAATGAAGCTGAGTGTTGGCATGCAATTTTTTTTCTTCTTTGCAATGCTCCTGTTTGGCGTTTCTCAGATAACCAATGAATCCTATGACATACGCTTTATCCACTTTTCCTAATAATATCCCTTTTGAGTCATACCGTTCAAGATGATGGACTACGGCCCGCAAGGCGTTTTTCCGGGCTTCGTTGGAAGTACTTGACTGAGCTATTTTTTTTATGTAATCAATCAATGTTATATCCGGAAGTTTGTTGTGATTGAAACCATACGCTTTATTTTGAAGTTCTATTATCTTTTGTGATTTAATGGCATTGGCCAATTTCAATGTTTCTCGGTTTCTGATTTTGTCCGTTTTGTCATTCACCGGTATAATGTACAGTTTCAGAAACTCATATCGTCTTTTTCCATTCATATATATATCAAGATATATAGATTGGCATCCGTTTGATAGCTTTTTCATCCGGACTTTAACAGGCTCTTTTATTCTTAGTTGTTTTTTCATTTTATCTATCAATTTAGTATACACATATCTTTCGCTGGCAACAACATGGTAACAGTTAGTGTTCGCAGAAAAAAGAGCATTTGAAGTTTATTCACAGCTGTTTTTCTTTTTGTGTGTTTTGAGCATTCCGTATCAACGCATAGTAATTCCCTGTCATTCCAATTACAATTATAAATAAAATAACAAGAAGGGAACAACATCTTAACTAAAAATATAAATAACAGGATGGATTTGGAAACGGGAGGACAACAATTAGCCTAATTAAAAAGAAAGCATATACGTCCAAATTCATGCAAAAAGACACAATATCGACAATATTCATAATTTACATCAAATTATTATTGGGTATTTTAGGATATTTGTTGAATATAAACCGGATTATAATACGTGTTTTTTGTGTATTTTTGCATATCTACCATGGATTTATGCAAAAAGGCTGTGGCATATCGGCAAAAAGGTTACGGCATTTTACTAAAATGTAGTAACCCTTTCATTAAAACATCGTAACCCTTTCACTAAAACATCGTAACCCTTTCACTAAAAACACTATTTATACTCTTTTCATACAAAGTTTTGTTCTAGAATAAATGTAAACATATTGATATGTAGCTAGTAATCGGCAACATAGGATATTTTACTTGCGTTTTTCGCGACCAGCGCGGGATATGATTGAATTATGAGACTCTCGTTTGACAGAAAATACAAAACGTCAAAATGATAAATATAGCATTGCACAGATTTCAACAGCCTGTAATGGTAGAATGTTAACCGGGGGAAAAGCCATGCCGGGTTGTAGTTCTTGAAAATAATGTGCCTCAGATTTCTCTTTACTACAATCCAGTAGCCGAAGTTGACAGTGTTACCGTAGCCGAAAGAAAAGATTGGCAGGTAAGCTATGACTTGGGGCGTTCTTGGAAAAAGATACGGAAGGTAGCAAAAGTAAATAGCTCTTTGTTTAAGGTTGATGTGGTGGTATATCCAAGGCTGATGTTTCAGAATTACAAACTATCGCGGGTATATGATATCGTTTTGAACGCTTCTCCTGCCATAGAGGTTTCTCTTTGGAAAGGGATGAAGTTTACGGGACAAGTCATTTTCCCTATAGTGAATGATTATGGACGGCGTTATGAGCAGATCCGCCCGGGCTTTGTCACTTTGTCCCAGACTGTACGTCTGCCTCACCGTGTGTTCTTGACAGGAACGGTTGGCTTCTTTGAGGACTTTCGCTCTGGTGTGGATTTGAAGGCAAAGTATATATTTAAGGACGAGCATTTCTGGTTGAATGCACGTTTAGGATATACGCGAAAGGGATATTGGGAAAATTGGTCTTATTATCATGGAGCAAAATGGACGCTGAATGGTTATGTGGGAGCTAATTACTTCTGGTCAAGATTTAATACTCAGTTTTCCTTAAAAGGTGAAAGATACTTGTTGGAAGAGTATGGTATGAGTGCTGAAATGATCCGTCACTTCCGTTACGCTTCCATCGGTTTTTATGTAATGAAGGTTTTTGGTAAGGATGATGCTGCAAATAATGGACTCAATGGAGGATTCACTTTCCAGATCGCATTGCCGCCTTATAAATATAAGAGGAAAGGATATATTCCTCGCGTCGTAGGGGGAGACATCGGTATTCGTTACAATGCCGGTAACGAAAAACAGTATGGAGACTGGTATCGTTCTAACCCGGATGATAATTATTTGAGAGATAATAGTTTTAACCCATATTTTATTAAATCAGAATTGTTAAATTTTTAATTTTATTGAGATGAAAATGAAAAGTAGATTCTTGGGCTTTAGCGCTAAATTAGCGTTTGCCGTTTTAGCAGTGGGTACAATGTTTACAAGCTGCTATGAGAAAGAGGAAATTGATGTAACACCGGGTACTAAACCTGAACCTGCCAAGTATGTAATCGTAGGTAATGTCACCGCTTTGAATACAGGTGAAGCCTTGGTTGCTACTGTGACTATTGATGGCACAGCTGTTACAGTGAATGAAAATGGTTATTTTGAGAAGAACGATTTGACAGCGGGTTCTCATGTAGTGAAAGCTGTTATGAATAACTATTTTGATGCAGTGAAGACGGTGTATTTGCCTGAAACTGCTGCCGGTGGCGTTTGTGTAGTTAGTGCGGATTTCGCTTTGGCTGATGCCAGCTCAAAAGTTGTAGAACCGGATCAACAGGTTGTACCTGCTACTGAGGAACAAGCAAAAGAAATGATTGCAAAGAATGCTGAAACAATCATTGATGCATTTAAATCTGCTGGTATAGAAGGTGTTAGTGAAGAAGATTTAGTGTTTGATCCTGAAACAGGAAAAGCTACTCTGAAAGTTCCGGCTGATGCTAGTGCTGCTGTCGGTGAGGCTTTGACTGTTAAGTTACCTTATTTCACAGGTTTTTCTTCTTCTGTTGCTCCTGAAGATGATAATATCTTTACTAAGGCTGTTACTGAAGGCCAGATTTGGCTTGCTTCTGCTTCAAATGTTTTGGGTAGAGAATATGGTCTGAATGCAGGTACTAAAGAAGTTACATTCTCTGCTGTAGCAGGTAAGTCTATCGCTGCTTATAATGTGACTATCGTATTCAAGAACGAAGTTTATGTATTCAATGGTGCTGAAGGTACAGTAATGTATCAGGAGTCTTGGAAAGCTGAGCCTACTTATGAGTCTCACGATTCTCATGATTCTCACGATTCTCATGACGGTCACGGTGGTAATCCTGGTGCCGGTGGTGGTTCTGCCAAATAATTTGAGATAATAGCTTGCAAACTGTAAATATCAACCGGACATTAAGCATTGAAAATAAACGTAGCGAATAGAATGATAAAGAAAACCTTTTTAATTGGATTGTTCATCTGCTGTCCGTTTATGCTTGCTGCTCAGTTGACTTACGGAACTACCGGTCTGCTCCATGCTCCTTCGGCAGAAATGCAAAAGGACAAGACGGTAATGATTGGTGGTAACTTTTTAAACAAGGAGATAACTCCTCCTGGTTGGTACTATCATACGTATAACTACTTTTTGAATGTGACAATCTTTCCGTGGTTGGAAGTGGCATATACTTGTACGCTGTTTCAGTCACAACATATTGGAATTGATTGGAAAGTCGGGAAAGGTAAGTTTACAAATCAGGACAGGTACTTTTCTGCCCGAGTGAGAGTTTT
The DNA here is from genome assembly GCF_000195635.1 of Bacteroides fluxus YIT 12057. Taxonomy (GTDB): domain Bacteria; phylum Bacteroidota; class Bacteroidia; order Bacteroidales; family Bacteroidaceae; genus Bacteroides; species Bacteroides fluxus. The sequence goes on from NZ_GL882660.1 coordinate 7,474, forward strand.
GAAAGAAGGACAATTCTGGAAGTATATGCCGGCGGTGGTATTGGGGACTTCGGACCCCTATACCGAGTCGGGCGCAGGACAGGTTGCTTCAACCGATGGCAATGGCTATTTCTGCCGTTTCTATATTGCAGCGACCAAGCATATTCCGGTAGGTAAAGAAGAAATAGGTGTACACCTTTCTTATTTATACAACAACCGGGTGGACTACCCGTTAAACGGGCCTGCTGCAGGCATTACCTGGAACCCTTCATTTCATCCGCAACTAAGGGTGATTGCAGAGTACGATGCGAAAGATTTTGCGTTTGGTGCCACCTATTTGCTTTTCAACCATTTGCATGCGCAGGTAGAATTGCAAAGAATGAAGTACTTTACCGGCGGACTTACTTACAAGATTTATTTGAAGTAAGCGAGTGGTCGGAGCAAATAAGAACAAAAAGAGTTGAAATATTAAAAACAAAAAACAATGAAAAGTAAATTAGTAATATTATCTTTGATGTTGGCAGGTGCAGCAAGCACCATGACTGCGCAGACCAAAGAAAAGTTCGTCAGTGAGAGCTGGAAGGACAACTTCTTTATCAGTGCAGGTGTGGGTGGCCAGGTTTGCGTAAACCCTGACAACAGTGATTACGGCTTGGGCCATGCAATCACGCCTCTGATTCATGTATCTGTTGGTAAGTTGTTTACTCCGACTTGGGGTGTTCGTGGACAGGTTGCCGGTTTGTGGTCAACTTTGTATTCTAAGTACGGTCAGCCCGCAGGTACTTACAATGAGATTAAGAACAAGAAATACTTTACATTGCGTGCAGACGCTATGTATAATGTATCTAATGCCATTTGGGGATATAATCCCGAACGTTTGTTCAACTTCTCCGTCTTTGCCGGTCCTGGTTTGACTTTCGCTAAAACTTATGGCAAGCAGGATAAATTGGACGCTCTGATCAATGGTTCTGTTGGTTTGATGGGACAATTCAATATCAACAAGTATATTGATATAAACATTGAAGCCAGAGGAGAGGTTATGCCTTCTATGTTCGGAAAAGCCAGCAGCGCTTATACGGACGGTGCGGTTTCTTTGACTGCCGGTGTAACTTATACTTTCGGTGGCAAGAATTTCGTTCCTTACATCGCCAAACTTGATGTTGACGCTCTCAACGATGAGATCAACAAATACAGAAGCGAACTTGCACAGGCTCAGGCTGACC
>NZ_GL882661.1 GCF_000195635.1 Bacteroides fluxus YIT 12057
ATAAGCATTGATGGAAATCTTCCGCGGAGCACCAGTTTAAGTGATGAGGATGTTTTTATAATATTCCAATCAGAATATCATTTGTTATAACTTCATTTATGATGCATCACATTTATATGTCAATATTATAATATATGCTTGTATATCTATATGTTGGATAGTTTTAGAGAATTGTAATTGTCCATGGCGTTACCTGAGTAGATAGTGATGATAATATTTCTTGGACATTCCCAACTGAATACCATTTGCTGTAACTTCTGCTACAATATGTTTGAATTGTAGTGTATTATATATCAATGCTGTAATGTGTTTATGTATTTTGCCAATATGAAATCCCAATTGCTTCGAATAATTAACTTTTTACCAGTTTTTTAAGTTGTATGTGTCCAAAATATGTCAGGGGACAGAATTTTGTCCCTCGAAGCCTCATTTGGGAACAACTGGGGGACAAAAATATGGTAATAATAAGCAAACAAGAGAAAATATGACTTCTAGAACATCCTATTTTATCCCTATTTAAGTGGCTTTTCGTCAGCATTTTAGTTTTATTGTTAATATAATTAATTGATAATTAGGAAATTGTGTTATTTTCCGATGCAGAAAATGCAACTTTAATTTAACTATTTGGTATTAAATTCATTTTCTCTTGTGAAATTTATATTCAGGGACAAACAGGGGACAAAATTTAGACAACAATAATACTAACAAAAGAAAATATAATTCTGATCTTGAGTTCAGTGATTGTCAAATAGCTTGCTGGCCAAAAGAAAAAGAAGCATTTTCTCTACGTTCTCTAGCCATGATAACTTAATATTTAGATATAGCACTCAATTCTGAGATCAAGCATAATATATGGGATCTATTTATCTCTGTACAAGAATCGTAAGGTTTAGTTTGGTATCTTGTATATTTAAAAAGGTTCTAAACTAAACTTCGTTCAACTTCATAATGACGAATATTGGTGAATAGGGTATTCCCTTTTCTCTTTTCGCCAGCAGCAGTATTGATTGTTCTTGTTATACAAATGGAAAAATATTATAAAGCTATTTATGAATAGAGATATATCACGAGAAGGGAATTCTTTCAATAAGTATGGCAGTTCTTGGTCTCAATGATTTGATTTTTTTACTCAATTATGATTCTGTACTGCATAAAATGGTATATATTTTATGCAACATGTATTGCTGTTTGAACAAAAAATAGTAATATTGCACTTGAATAACAATATAGGAGATGAAAACGATCATTCTAAATCAGCGCAAAGAACGTGATGAACTGATGTCTCGTCCGTATTTGATACGTAAGAGCATCCAAGATACAGATTTATTATTGAGCAGCCATCTGATCAAGTTGATAACAGGTCCTCGACGGGTGGGCAAATCCACTCAGGCATTATTGATGCTGCGAGACAAGAATTTCGCATATCTGAACTTCGACAATTATCAATTGCTGGAAACTTGGGATGCGAATCTGGTCATGCGGATGTTGGATGATGTCTATCCTGGGTATGAATATATCCTGTTGGACGAGGTCCAGAACCTTGACGCGTGGGATTTGTGGGTCAGTGAATTATATAGGATGGGAAAGAATCTTGTAATAACAGGCAGTAATGCCAGAATGCTCAGCAGTGAAATGGCTACAGTATTGACAGGCAAGTATCTTCAGGTAGAGATGCTGCCTTTCGGTCTTGAAGAGTTTTTCGATTGGAACAAGCTTGATCTGCATATACTGAAACCGGAACACAAAACAGAATCTCTTGTGCTGACAGATGACTATTTGAGGAATGGCGGTTATCCGGAAGTAGTCGCTTCACGCCAATTGACACGCAATTATCTTGATACGTTGTTTGATTCCATTATATGGAAAGATGTGGCTAAGCGTCATAATGTCCGGAACGTGACAGATCTGAATAATCTGGCCATGTATCTTGTCTCGAACTTCTGTAATCCTGTTAGTGCTAATGAATTGACATCGGAACTTGACTTCTCCAGTGTCAATACGACTAAAAAATATATGGATTATCTCCATGAACCATACCTTTTCTATTATTTGTCACGCTACAACAATAAGCTTAAGCTGATGAAAAAAGCCCCTAGGAAAGTATATGTCGTTGACAACGGCTTTGTGGCATCAAAGGCATTTTCCTTGAGTGACAATCTAGGGCGGCTGCTTGAAAATCAAGTTTTCATAGAACTTATACGCCGGGGCTATGATGTTGAAAAGACCATGTTTTATTATCATTCACGGAATGATAAGGAAGTTGATTTTGTCCTTCGTGAAGGACCACGCATATTACGCCTTGTCCAGGTATGTTATGATATGAGCAGTCCTAAAACGGAGAAGCGGGAAATGGACAGCATTGTTGAATGTGCTGGAGAATTAAAGTGTGATAATCTTGTTATTGTGACTTATAATGATAAGCGCACAATTGAGAAAGATGGTTATAGGGTAGATGTAGTCCCAATCACAGAGTTTTGAATATATGGATGTCTTGACGCATTTCAGAAGTATAGAAGAACTGACCAAAACACTCTCACGTGAGCAAGGATTGCTGAGTGAGATGTTTGAGAAGCGGAAGCTTATGAAGTTCCCGTTGGGGCTTGCCATTGATCTTGTTGGTGGAAATGAACAAAGATTGAGAAAGTTGGTTGATTATGGTGTGCTGGTGGAATCCGGAAATGCGGTTGAGATTGAGAGCGACTATCTGAACTTCTTTGAGGAAGTGCTGAATGTCAATGAGGAAATTAGCGTGTTGAGTGTGCAGGAATGCATCAACACCCTGAAAGAGAATATCGGTTATTTCCTGCAGGAGACTAATCCCAACCGCAAAGTCGGATATCAGGATAGTGTGCGGCAACTTTTAAAGAAGACCGGATTCAGGACTCTGAAGAATGTGGTGGATTTGAAGCGTAATATGGATAATGCTTATAAGCAGGAACCCAATTATGTCATCAAAAAGAAGAAACTGGAGAATCTGGATGAAAAGAGCCATAGCATTCGTGCCATGATACGTGAATGTGAAAAGTTAATGGATAATGAACACGCCTTTTTCATCATGGCCAATGATCCGCACATGGCAAAAACGTGTAGCGATGTGAAACATGATTTTGTAGAAGCCTATCATGCGCTAATGGAAATTGACAGACAGATTATTTCCTATATCAATCAGATAGACCTGCAAAATCAACTTTATAAAAAGATACGGAAGTTGAAGTACCTGCAAGATCAGTTGCTTATCAAGACCGATACGAACCTTGTAAAAGTTCTGGAAGAAAGAAATCCTCTTTGGATGGAATCCCGCCAATACAATAAGATTCGCCTGTCTTTAGAAATGCTAAGGGAAAACGATCAGGTAGTAAAGTTGCTGAGACGAATTGCCGAACGGAATGGAATACAGAAAACAGCCAGAACGGAAGCCGGGCCTCTGGCAGAGGAAGACTTGCAAGAACATATCCGGCAACTGAAGGAGGTGAATTCTGCCGAAGTCTGGAATGCATTTTTAGCATCAAGTTATAATCTGTTTGAATTCATTCTGAAGTATGACTATAAAGTAAAACGTAGCATAGAAGAACATGCCACCCTCTTCTGTCAGTTGGTTATCTTGCATCCTGATGAATGCCGGCTAACAGGTGAATATGCAATTTATCAAGACATTGAATATCCTATAATTTATGCGGAATAATACTCAAAGAATATACGAGCGGTTAAGCCGGGGAGAGTTTCTTTCGGTAGACAGTGTAGATACCTCTGTCCGTCATCTGTATGAGGATATCGAGGAGAATTTGGAAGATTATACAGAATACTTTAAGGAAATCGGTCTGCAACTGGAATCAGGTAATGGTTACTTCTATTTTTCAAGAATAGGAGAGGGTAAGCAGACGATAGAGCAGAAATTGGACAGTTTTTCAAAATGGCTTGACTATCTGGATTTTCTGAAGTGTTACAATCAGTCATTTACTGCGGGATATCAGTTTCGCAAAAGTCATTTGGTAGAACAGATCAGTCTGGATATCGAACTGAAGGAAAAGGCAAACCGCCTGTTCAAGAAATACGGTGTGGGGTCTAATGTTGAAATAGTAAATAAACTGCTTCAGGAAATGCAGAACATGGGCTTTGCGGAGTGTATCAGCGAACTTGATGAGACCTTTAAGGTTACCTCGGCATTCCGTTATGCCGAGGAATTGGTTGAAATAATTCAAATTGCAAATGAAGATGAGATACCTAAATAAGATTATTTTTATCAATAGTGCCAATATTCCGTATGCAGAGATATCTGTAGACGGGAATGTGCATTTCACAGGGACTCAGGGCGTCGGTAAAAGTACGGTATTGAGGGCACTGCTGTTTTTCTACAATGCGGATAAACAGCATTTGGGTATTCAACAAGGACAGAAATCGTTTGATGAATTTTATTTTCGCCAGTCAAACTCTTATATACTTTATGAAGTGATTCGAGACAATGGCGCATATACGATACTTGTCGGCAGATATCAGGGACGCGCTTCATGGCGGTTCATTGATGCACCTTATCAGCATGAATGGCTAATAGACGATGACAAGCAGGTATTGAGTGACTGGGTGAAGATTCGCGAACGTATAGACAAAGACGTAGCTGTTTCTGCAAGAATAGAGTCCGGTGTGATGTTTAAGGATATAATCTTCGGCAACACTCATGACCATAAATATGTGCGTTATGCATTGGTGCAGAGTTCGCATTATCAGAATATCCCACGAAGCATTCAGAATGTCTTTCTGAATACCAAACTTGATGCGGACTTTGTAAAGAATACGATTATACAATCCATGACTGATGAGGATTTGCCGATTGATTTGCAGACCTACAGACGACTTGTTACAGATTTTGAGCGGGAGTATGACGAGATAGACTGTTGGTTTCGCCAAACACGTGATGGCAATTACCCTGTGCGTCAGCAAGCATTGAAAATAGCTGAACAGGGCCGTATAATCGTAGCACTCGACCAGCAGTTGTTTGACGTATGGCACATGCTCAATCATGCTGTAGCTTATAGTGAAAAGCATATACCTCTTTTGGAGATCGAAGCCGCAGAAGTTGAAGCGGACATAGAGAAAGAGTATAACCGTGAAAAAGAACTTACGGCAGAATATGATAAAGAAAAAGACGCATTCAATCAGGACCTTGGTGCCCAAAAAGGTAAACTGAAGGAAATAGCACAGGCAAGAAAGGATTTCGATGCCATTGGTATTGATGACAAACTCGCTCTTGCCGGTCGTGAGTCCGCTATCAGACAGGAGGCTGCTGATAAACAGACGCTATTGGATGATTTGCTGAAAGCTTATGCGTCGATAGAAGAAAAGTACAACATTGCAAGAGGTAAACTGGAAAATGCACGTCAGGCGTTTGGGAACATGCAGAAAGAAGCATATTATCAGAAACAGACCGAACTTCAGATAAAGCGTAAAAGCTTGGAAGAAGAACGTACCAGAAACAGGAATCAGGTTATGGAGACTTTCAACAGCTGGCGACACGACTCTGACGAACGTCTGCAAATGTTGTTGACTGAACAGAACAGGACTGAAAGTGCATTGAAGGAACTCCGGCATTGGCATCCTATGGCTAATGAAATAAAGCAAGTAGATGAGGAACTGCAACAATTGAATTTTACGGAGAAAGAGAATGCGGCCCAACAGACAGCGGTAAAAAGTCAGATTGTCCGGATTACTGCCGAGTATGAGATGAAAGAAACGGAGATAAAACAAGCCTCTCAGCGTGAGCAGGAACGTCTTGACGCTGACCGTACACAAATGCGTGAACAAATCGCGAAGATTAATGATTTATTGGCGTTTAGACGGTTCTCTTTACAAGTGGCTTTGTGAAAACGCTGAAGGCTGGGAGAACACGATAGGCAAAGTCGTTGACGAAGAAAGGATTCTATATGCTCAAGGACTTGAACCTCAGTTAGACAGCTCGGCTAATGGTATGTTTGGCGTAAAGTTAAACCTGGATAATATTGCCTCCGTGCATCGTACCCCTGATGAATATAGATTGGAGAAGAATAACCTGGAAGAGCAGGTGCGGCAGATTAACCATCAGCTTATGCAATTGCCTGTTACTCTTCAGGAAGAGATAGCTAAACTTGGCAAGAAATATGCTGTACAGGTCAATCCGCTTCGTCAGAAAATGACATCGTTGAAGGTGGAAGAAGAACAGGTGCCTGCCAAACGACAGAACCTGCAAAACCGTAGGCATAGGCTGGAGATGGAAGAACAGGAACAGATTGTCCAAGAAAAAGAAATTCGTGAACATTCCTTTAATGAGGCTGTGCTGAACGTGAATTCGGAGAAGGAGGCGCGCAATAAGTATGAATTGAAAAATAAAAAGGATCTTAAGGAGCTCGATTCATCGTTTAATAAAGCGACCAAAGCACTTGATGAGGAATTGCGTATTTTCAAGGAGTCGCAAGATGCTGTAGCGGCCGAACGTAATCAGGAATTCGCCGCACAGAAGCAACAACTCAACGAACAGCAGAAAGCTGAACTTGCAGGCAAGGGCGTTGATACAAACCTGCTCGAGCAATACCGCAGGGCTTTAGAGGATTTAAAGGCTCTGTTGATGAGGATTGATGAAGAACGTTCAATTGTTATCAGATATCGCGACACAGAGCAAAATCTTTTTGCCAAGGAGCCGGAAATCAAAAAGGCAATTAGGACTATAGAGCAGCGGCTCGCCATGATACGTCAGCGTTATGAAGACAAGCGGACACGTATCGGGAAAAAATGTAAAGAAATGGAAGAACGTCGGAAAAAGGTTCGTGATGAACTGACGCATAGGAGAGAAGGCTTGACGCTTTATCATCAGATGGTAGAAAATGAACATCTGGTACCTGATCCTTTCCTCTCTGATGACAAGATGAAGAAGACCGAGCAGGATTGTCAGCAACTTTTGAGTCAACTTCGAGGTACAGTCAATCAGAAGCGTGAATCGATAGACAAGCTTAAATCTATAGTTGTCAGTTTCAATCGTAACTTCAAGCCCCAAAATGCTTTCCATTTCAATACAATGCCTGTAACAGACAATGACTATTTGGAGATTACAGCGGATTTGCAGGATTTTATGGACAATAATAAAATCGAGGAGTTCCGCAGACGTACCAGCGAGCATTATAAAGATATCTTGGGGCGTATTTCGGCGGAAATCGGTTCTCTGATGAAACGCAGGTCGGATGTTGATGGGGTGATACAGGATATAAACCGTGATTTTATAGAAAAGAATTTTGCAGGAGTAATCAAGAGTATTGAACTTAGGGCAGATGAGTCATCTGACAAACTCATGAAACTGCTTATATCCATTCACGATTATGCTATAGAGAATGCTTTTTCTATCGGCGAATTGAACCTTTTCTCAAATAATAATCGGGATGAAGTGAACCGTAAGGTTGTAGATTATCTGAAGAGTCTGTCTCATCAGTTGCAGAACGAACCGAATCGTCCGACTGTATCTTTGGGTGACGCTTTCCGTTTACAGTTCCGTGTGAAAGAGAACGACAATGACACTGGCTGGGTTGAACGTATTAATAATGTAGGATCGGATGGTACGGATATTCTTGTGAAAGCAATGGTTAATATCATGCTCATCAATGTGTTTAAGAAAAAGGCTGCCAAAAAAAGTGGTGATTTTATCGTACACTGCATGATGGATGAGATTGGTCGCTTGCATCCTAACAATATAAAAGGCATTCTGCAGTTTGCCAATTCACGCAATATCTATCTTATCAACAGTTCACCTACATCGTATAATCCATACGACTACCGCTATACATACCTGTTAAGTAAGCATGGAGTAAGGACAAGAGTAGAGAAATTGTTGAAACGAATAAATTAATCGGATAATATGGAAATAAGTGCGTCTATACAGGCATTGTTAGCCGGTGAACAGGTTGCCGGATCGAGGCTGAACAGTAAGTTGCTTGATGAGCTGTTGGCAGAAGGTTTGCTGTTGGTTGTATCACGTGGCTCAAGAAAATCATATCGCGCCCGTGATATGAAGGCTCTGAAAAGATTTCTTATAGACAAGGACGAGAGTTTCCGTATTGTCGAAGCAAATGCTTCAGATTCCCGTGCCACAATGGCTGCGGAGACAGGAAATTCCAAACTTGTTATGGTCCGTTCCTGCCCGGGATTTCCTGTAAACAGTTATGAACGTGTCGAGTGTTTCCTGGGTGGAGACCCATTCCCGGTAAATCCGCAAGAAGGATGCTTCCTCTTTGTCTCAGATTGGAAGAAATTTACAATTCCCGAAGATGTCGTAGTAATTGGTGTCGAAAATATGGAGAATTTCAGGATGATTCGCAGGCAGCGCAGATTCTTTGAGGAGTATCTTCATACTCATGGACTTTCAGACAAAGTGCTGTTTGTATCCCGGTATCCTCAGTCGACCGACCTTAGAAGATGGCTGTGCACTATTTCCAATCATTATCTTCACTTCGGCGACTTTGATCTGGCAGGAATCAGCATATTTCTCTTTGAGTTTCGGCAATATTTAGGCAAAGAGCGTTCTTCCTATTTAATCCCAGCTGATATTGAGTCCCGCTTGAAGTCTGGTTCTCGGAAAAGATATGATGAACAGTGTAACCGTTTTAAGGATATCAAGTCAGATATACTTGAATTACAACAGTTGATAGATTTAATTCATCATGAACGAAAAGCTTATGATCAAGAGGGTTACATATGTTGTGACCCGTAGAAACGGATAAGAATTGAAAGTTGTAAAAATACAGTTTAGTAAGGATAGTCTTGCTGAACTGTATTTTTGTCTAAAACCTGCAGCAGTTATTTAGGACTAGTCAATCCTTTATATCTCTTTTAAACTACAAATAAAAAACTCACCCTGAGCGCGCTGTTCTTATGGGAAGCGGGGTGAGTATGTTATTACAAATTTAATCTGATTATCCGTTTATGCACCTGTTATATTCG
>NZ_GL882662.1 GCF_000195635.1 Bacteroides fluxus YIT 12057
CTCAAGAAGTCCGACATGGCCGACCGCCTGCTGGCCCATAACATCAAGCTTATGACCGCTCCTCCCTTGAGCGAGTGGAACGGCCAGGTCCTGAACCATACGCAGCTGAAGGAAATCCAGATCGAGGACCTTCTCCAGCGCAATCCCATCGAGATTGACATCCACAAGGTTGCCTCCCACCTGGAGGGCAAGCGCGTCATGATTACGGGTGCCGCTGGTTCCATCGGCAGCGAGATCATGCGGCAGGTGGCCTCCTTCAATCCCTATAAGCTGATTCTGATCGACCAGGCTGAGACGCCTCTCCACGATATCCGCCTGGAGCTTCAGGACCGTTGGCGTGACATCGATGCCGAGACGATCATTGCGGACATCTCTAACGCTACCCGTATGGAGTCCATCTTCCGTGAGTTCAAGCCCCAGTATATCTTCCATGCGGCTGCCTACAAGCATGTTCCGATGATGGAGGACAATGTTTCCGAATCCATCCAGGTGAACGTGTCGGGTACCCGTACGGTTGCCGACCTGGCCGTCAAATACGGTGCCGACAAGTTTGTCATGATCTCCACGGACAAGGCCGTGAACCCGACGAACGTGATGGGCTGCTCCAAGCGTATCTGTGAGATTTATGTCCAGTCCCTTGCCCGCAAGCTGCGGCAGGAGGGCGTTCGTTCCACCCAGTTCATCACGACCCGCTTCGGCAATGTATTGGGTTCCAACGGTTCTGTCATCCCCCGTTTCCGTGACCAGATCCAGCGTGGGGGTCCCGTCACGGTGACCCATCCGGAGATCATCCGCTACTTCATGACCATCCCCGAGGCTTGCCGTCTTGTCCTTGAGGCGGGCAGCATGGGCAACGGCGGCGAGATCTATATCTTCGACATGGGGAATCCCGTGAAGATCGTTGACCTTGCCAAGCGGATGATCAGCCTTTCCGGGCGTACGGATGTGAAAATCGAGTTTACCGGTCTCCGCCACGGCGAGAAGCTTTATGAGGAGCTCCTTAACGTCAAGGAGCTGACGAAGCCCACCTACCACGATAAGATCATGATTGCCACGGTGCGTGAGTATGACTATGACGAGGTGAAGGAGCGCATCCAGAAACTGATTGATGTGAGCTACACCTACGACCAGATGAAGATTGTTGCCGCCATGAAGGACATCGTTCCGGAATTTGTCAGCAAGAACTCCTGTTTTGAG
>NZ_GL882663.1 GCF_000195635.1 Bacteroides fluxus YIT 12057
TCTGATTCTCCGCAAACACACCTAATATTTTTAGTATATTAGCGCTCAAAAAGCAGGGATTATGAACATATTCAGTTTTACGGCTCATTTCGGTTCGGAGGAAGATTGTCGTTTGCATTTCAAGGAGCAGCGTGATAAGGAAGGGGTTGTCTGCAAGCGATGCGGGGGCACTTCCCATTATTGGTTACAGGGTAAATGGAGTTATGAATGCAAAGGTTGCCGTTTCCGCACCTCGTTGCGCAGCGGTACGATCATGGAGAGCTCCAAGCTGCCGTTTCTGGTGTGGTACAAAACGATGTTCCTGATGAGTTGCACAAAAAAGGGATTCTCCACCAACGAACTCCAGAAGCAATTAGGATTGAAGCGTTACGAACCGGTATGGGCGATGGTACACAAACTCCGCAGGGCGATGGGCAACCGGGATGCAAGGTATACACTGGAAGGGATGATAGAACTGGATGAGGGTTACTTTTCGGTGGCCAGTAAGGAAATCGAGCGAGGCAAGGGTACACGTGGCCGGGGAGCCGAGGGAAAGCAGAACGTTGCGGTGATGGCCGAAAGCACCCCGTTGGAAGATATCGAAACGGGCAAAAAGGAGAAGCATGTGCGTTATTTCAAGGCCAGGGTACTGGATAGCCATCAAAGTGAAGGAATCAACGGCGTGGTCAGGGACTGCATGGAGGATGATGCCATCGTATTTTCGGACAAAAGCACTTCTTACGTTGACATCTCCGATCTGGTGGAATTGCACGTCACCGAGAAATCAGACGCCAAAACCACCAAGGAAACACTCAAATGGGTGCATATCGCAATCAGTAATGCAAAACGGACATTGCTGGGCAACTACCATAAAATCAAAAGGAAATACTTACAGTTGTATCTCAACGAGTTTATTTACAAATTAAACAGACGGTATTTTGGAGACAAACTCTTTGACAGACTAGTAATTGCGAATATAACAGGTGCATAAACGGATAATCAGA
>NZ_GL882664.1 GCF_000195635.1 Bacteroides fluxus YIT 12057
AAGCGTTCCACCCGTGTGAATAATGTGGTGATGCATTATTGTGATGAAAGCGGTATCCCTTCAGATGCCCGCAAGATTGATGTCCGCCACTGGATTCTTTATAAACTGGATTGGAGCGTTACCAAGCATGTTTTTGAGTTGCTTCGTCTGATCGACAAAGAGGGTGCTGTTTCTAATTATTACAAGGCTGATGAAGCGCATGATACTTTGCATCCTTTTGAGAATGTCCTTCCCGGCTATCATGTAGATATTGATATGATTGCTCAGATACTGGTTGACAAGTATCAATACAGCATGTCTTTGGAACGTGTGGTCGACCGCTTCAAGGATGTTGACGCGGATTTCTCTTCTTCTACAGTCTTGAGCTGGGTTCACAGACATATCCGGGAACTTGACAAGCTTGACGCTCCCTTACGCAGTGTCCTGCTGACTGAGGGAAGTTTTCTTTTTTGTGATGAAACCACTGAACAAGTCAAGGTCTTTAACAAGTCGACCGGTAAGTTCGAATATCGTAAGAAATACATTTGGGGCATCAAGAACCCTGCATTGAAGGTCGCTTACTATTTGTACGACCAGGGCAGCCGCAGCATGACCGTTGCCGAGAAGTTTTTCAGGAATTTCTTCGGCAGTATCACCACTGACGGTTACAATGTTTACAAGTTATTTGACCGTCATCGAAAAGGAATCACCCGTTACGGTTGTATGGCTCATGTGCGCCGCAAGTTTGTGGATGCTTTGAATACGGATCACCGTTCGGTGGAAATAATCCGTTTGATTTCTGAACTTTATTGGATAGAAACGGATTGCCGGATTCATCTTTTATCCGAAGAAGAACGTGTCTTTGAACGACGGCAACGCTCTCTTCCCCTATTATCCCAATTGTGGCAATTCCTTAAACCGATATTTGACGAGACCGAGGGCTTTGCAGCTAATCTTTTCATCAAGGCGGTTCGTTATGCGGTGAACGAATGGGAGGCTATATGCCGTTATGTGAACAACGGTCAGGCGGAGATTGACAACAACACCGCCGGGCGTATGATGAAGCCTGTTTGCCTGGGTAGAAAGAACTATTTGTTCTGCGGTTCGGAGCGGGCGGCTAAAAATACGTCCTTGATTTACTCAATCATTGAAAGCTGCAAAATGAACGGGCTTCGTCCTGTTAAATATATTGCGGATGTTTTACGTAAATTAGTATCCGGAGAAACGGATTATATGGCACTTCTGCCAATGAATATTGCAAAATAACTTAATTAGTAATCAAAAATACAACTCAAAGTGGGCTACAATACCTTTACGGGCAGTATAGCCACACAGTGAGTGCTTAC
>NZ_GL882665.1 GCF_000195635.1 Bacteroides fluxus YIT 12057
TGGTGCTCCGCGGAAGATTTCCATCAATGCTTATTGCATTCAGGAAGGTATTGAATACCGTAATTTCATCAAGTGGTATCGTGATAACAAGAAGCGTATTCGTGAATCTGAAATGGAGGAGATTCGTTTGAGTCCCCTTACGGTCACGGGTGCTCCTAAGGAGAAGTCTCCTGTTCCGTCAGTATCGCCCATCTCTTGTTCAAAAGTTGCGAATGTGGTTTGTTTCCACTTGAAATTGAGTAACGGTATTGAGATCAATAAAGAGAATTGTAATTTGGAAAGCCTTACGTGCCTTCTTCAAAGTTTAAGTGCTTTATGTTAGGTCTGAAGTCCCATATGAATTTCTACCTGTGCGAAGGCGCGGTAGACATGCGTAAAGGTATCGTCAGCCTTTCTGAACTTGTTCGTCGTAAAATGCACGCCTCTCCTGATACGGGTGATGTCTTCATCTTTTTAGGTAAAGACCGCCGTAATTTGAAGATTCTTCGTCACGAGTCCAATGGCTATGTTTTATATTGGAAGAAATTGGATCGTGAACGTTTTCTTCTTCCGGTGTTCAATATTGAAAATGACCGTTATGAGATTAGTTGGGACAAACTTGTGGTGCTTCTCCAAGGTACGGTTCGTCAGGAACTTCTCGTAGGGTAGTACGAGGCTGTAGATTATCAGATTGTAGGAGATTAATATATTGTATGTCAAATAATTAATGTAGTAAACAGCTTGTTTTTTTCAATCAGATTCAGTATCTTTGAAGCATGCAAGAGCAAGATACTATTAACATATTAGTCTCCCAATTACTATCGAAAGATGACGAGCTCCTTCGTATTCGCAAGGATAATGAACGTCTTCGTGAAGAACAACGCGAGGGCAACCGTCAGATTTTAGAGAAGTTGGATAAAGCACTTGATGAGTTGAAGAGTATGCGTAGGGACAATAAGAATCTTGCCGGTCAATTATCCAAGGCTTTGGAAGGCAAGGCTCAGGCCGAGAAAAAATCCGAACTGCTTTCCAGCGCTTTGGAAGAGTTGAAAAACCTGCGCGCTGCTGAACTCTTTGAAATAGAGAAACAGAAGCGTCAGTTGTATGGCCGCAAGTCCGAGAAATCCTCCTCCTTACGCAAAGTTCCTGAAAAAGACCTTAAAAGTGAGAAGGATGATTTTGACGGGAGCAATCCACCGGAAGTATCTTGCGAGGATTTATCTACTCCTGCAACACCGAAAATGAGCAATAGT
>NZ_GL882666.1 GCF_000195635.1 Bacteroides fluxus YIT 12057
GAATATAACAGGTGCATAAACGGATAATCAGAAATTTAATTCTTCATAAATATGCTATCATTACTCACCATCAACTGGAACCCCGATCCCGAACTGTTCAATTTCTTCGGCATATCCATCCGTTACTATGGCCTGTTATGGATTGTCGGACTTGCCTTTGCCTACCTTATCGTGCAACGCCAGTATCGCGACCGCAGAATAGACGAAAAGAAATTCGAGCCCCTCTTCTTCTATTGCTTCTTCGGCATACTGATAGGTGCACGACTGGGACACTGCCTATTCTATGACTGGGCTTACTATCAAGATCATTTCCTTGAGATGGTTCTTCCCGTAAAAATCCTGCCGGACGGCAGTTGGAAAATGACAGGCTACACCGGACTTGCCAGTCATGGCGGCACACTGGGACTGATTATCGCCCTCTGGATGTATTGCCGCAAAACGAAGATGCACTACATAGACGTGCTCGACATGATAGCCGTAGCCACCCCCATTACAGCCTGCTGCATCCGCCTCGCCAACCTGATGAATTCCGAGATTATCGGCAAACCGGCTGATGTGCCCTGGGCATTTGTATTTGAACGGGTAGATATGCTGCCGCGTCATCCGGCACAGCTTTACGAAGCAATAGCCTACTTCATCTTTTTCCTGGGAATGGTTTACCTCTATAAACGTGGGCAAAAGAAACAGGAACCCCTACCCTATCACCGCGGTTTCTTCTTCGGACTTTGCTTGACGGAGATATTCACCTTCCGCTTTTTCGTGGAATTCCTCAAAGAAAACCAGGTGAACTTTGAAGACAGCATGTCGTTGAATATGGGACAATGGCTCAGCATTCCATTTATTCTCATCGGAATCTACTTCATGTGCTTCTACGGCAAGAAGAAATAAAGACGAGGCACTGTTACAAAGATATAATCAGCATGCGGTGAAGAATCACTTCCCCCTTACTATCCTCTTTATGTCACTCAACTTGTTCAGTGCCTCCAGCGGAGTAAGATTATTCACATCAAGGTTCAGTATTTCGTCACGTATCTGGCATAATACCGGATCATCGAGTTGGAAGAAACTCAGTTGCATGCCACCGGCTGACGAAGCACCTTCGGTAATTGTCTTGCCGCTCACCATTCCGGTCTGACGATTCTCCGCCTCCAATTGATGCAGTATTTCGTCGGCACGTTTCACAATACTTTTCGGCATACCCGCTAACTTTGCCACATGGATACCGAAGGAGTGCTCACTGCCTCCACGCTCGAGTTTACGCAGAAAGATGACCTTATTATCAACCTCTTTTACCGACACATTATAGTTCTTGATACGCTTGAAGCTCTTCTCCATTTCGTTCAGTTCATGGTAGTGCGTGGCAAACAACGTACGCGCTTTGGCTTTGGGATGTTCGTGAATATGCTCCACAATAGCCCAGGCAATGGAAATGCCGTCGTAAGTGGAAGTTCCGCGCCCCAACTCGTCAAACAGCACAAGACTGCGTGGAGAAAGGTTGTTCAGAATGTCCGCTGCCTCGTTCATCTCTACCATGAAGGTTGACTCGCCTACCGAAATATTGTCGCTGGCGCCTACACGGGTAAATATCTTATCCACCAATCCGATATGCGCACTCTCGGCAGGCACAAAGCTGCCGATTTGGGCAAGCAAGGTAATCAGCGCCGTCTGTCTCAGCAAAGCCGATTTACCTGCCATGTTGGGACCCGTGATGATAATGACCTGTTGGCTACCACTATCGAGCATGACATCATTGGCTACATATTTCTCTCCGATAGGAAGCTGCTTCTCGATAACCGGGTGGCGTCCCTGACGGATATCCAATACATCGTCATCGGCAATGACAGGGCGGATATAATTATTCTCGCGTGCCGCCGTGGCAAACGACAGCAGACAGTCCAGACGCGCTATCTGGTTGGCATTCATCTGGATGGCAGGAATAAACTCATTCAATGCCTGCACCAATTCCGTGTATAACTGTGTCTCCAGTATCAGTATCTTATCTTCGGCACCGAGAATTTTCTCTTCGTACTCCTTCAACTCCTGTGTAATATAACGTTCAGCATTGACCAGTGTCTGTTTACGAATCCATTCCTGGGGTACTTTTTCCTTATGTACATTGCGTACTTCGATGTAATAGCCGAAGACATTGTTATAACCGATCTTCAGACTGGGAATACCTGTCAGTTCACTTTCACGCTGCTGCACTTTCAACAGATAATCCTTGCCGGAATAGGCTATCTGTCGCAGTTCATCCAATTCGGCATTCACACCTGGCTTGATAACCCCTCCTTTATTGACCAGCAACGGCGGGTCGTTATTAATTTCCCTGTCAATACGGTCACGAATAGATTGGCAAATATTCAGCTGTTCGCCGATATGGTTCAAACTGGCATTATCAGCCCCCATACAAGCCTCCTTTATCGGTCCGATGGCTTGTAAAGCCACTTTCAGTGCCACTACCTCACGCGGAGAAACACGGCCTACCGCCACTTTGGAGATGATACGTTCCAAATCGCCTATCAGATGGAGCTGCTCTTCAATCAGTTCCTTGAAACCGGGTTGCCGGAAGAAGTACTCCACCACATTCAGACGTTCATTGATGGGCTGTACGTCTTTCAGCGGAAATACCAGCCAACGCTTCAGCAAACGGGCACCCATCGGACTGATGGTCTTGTCAATAACATTGAGCAGGCTGCTTCCGCCATCATTCATGCTGCCCATCAATTCCAGGCTGCGCACTGTAAACTTATCCAGACGCACGTATTTATCTTCCTCTATACGCGCCAAGGAAGTGATATGCCCTATCTGGGTATGCTGCGTCATGATGAGATATTGCAGAACGGCTCCCGAAGCAATGATACCGTTCTTCAAATGTTCCACACCGAAGCCCTTCAAGTTCTTCACTTCAAAATGTTTCAACAGCTTCTCACGAGCGGTTGTTTCCGTAAATACCCAGTCGTCCAACTCAAACGTGAAGAACTTGTTTCCAAAATTCCCTTCAAACATCAGACGCTTGCCACGCTCAAAAAGCACTTCTTTGGGAGCAAAGTTATTCAACAGCTTATCCACGTAATCGAACGGGCCTTCTGCCGTAAGGAATTCGCCCGTAGATATATCCAGGAATGCCACACCGCAGGCTCCCTTACCGAAATGAACGGCCGCCAGGAAGTTGTTTTCCCGGTAGTTCAATATATTATCATTGATAGATACACCCGGCGTCACCAGTTCCGTGATACCGCGCTTCACGAGTTTCTTCGTCAGTTTCGGGTCTTCCAGCTGGTCACAGATGGCTACACGCTTGCCGGCACGTATCAGTTTAGGCAGATAAGTATCGAGCGCATGATGCGGAAAACCCGCCATCTCGATGGTCTTTCCTTTGCCGTTGGCACGCTTGGTCAAGGTAATACCGAGGATTTCGGCCGCAACAATAGCGTCGGTGGAATAGGTTTCATAGAAGTCGCCACAACGAAACAGCATAACGGCATCCGGGTGCTTTGCCTTCAAATCAAGAAACTGTTTCATCATCGGGGTAAGGACAATATCTTCGTTCACTGCGGTATCTATTTTGGGATTTAATACATTAAATTGATCGGGAGGACAAAGATAGTGCAAAATTCCGATTTAGTAAATCAAGAGAAAACGAGTTTTTCTCTCACTAAACAACTTATCTTCGCCTTCATGCAAAGATAATTCTTTTTTAGAAAACAGCCGTAAAAAGGCTTCAAATACTTAGTAAGCCTTAACAAGGCTGCACATTTCCCTAAAACATGTTATAAAACAGCCTTTTTTATTTGTTTTATTTGGAGATGAGCAAAAAGTGCGTACCTTTGCAATGTGTTTTTCATAGTATTAGATTTAAGGTTAACAAAGGTTGGAGTACAGCGGTACTCCTTTTTTTATGCCCGTACGCCAAATATACCTCACCAAAGGAAACAACTACAGCTCAGAAAAGCCCCCGCCTGCTTGGTACAATAAAGAAAATACCATAAATTTGTGGCATATACACCAACCAATACCACGATAATGAAACGACTGGAAAAAGTCCTCAAAGTCACAGCCATCGTAATAGCAATATTGGCTGTCGCCTACTACGGATTACGAATCTACGCCAAACATTTCTACAGCCAGGAACTCCAAGCGGAATACTTCTACCTTTCGGAATTACCTCTCAACGCTTCGCAATTCGAAGACGATTTCAATGAAATCCACCGGACAGTCATGGAAAACTATTCATTGTATCAGGCTAGCTACCTATCCCCAAGTGAAGGATTTGCCCTACCTCATCATAGATGTCCGCCAGAACGGAGGAGGCAGCAGCGGTAACGGACGGGACATCTGCAAATACTTCATCCGGAAAGAACAGCCTCATTGCCTCGGCAAAAGCCAAATCATGCAGCCCGAAGCAGATGCCTATAAAGGCAGAATCTATCTGCTGACCGGCACCAAGACCTTTTCCGCCGCCGAAAGCTTCGTCATGGATATGAAAGAAAGCGACAATGCCACGCTCATCGGCGAACCCACCGGAGGAGATACCGGCAACGGTCCCCGAAATTTCGCCACCAAGCATCTCACCTATCTCCGCATACCGACACGCGAACCGGCCCTGTCTCCCAAAGGATTTCCGATGGAAGGGGTAGGCATACCGCCTCATCACCGGGTGTCTCAGACAGTGGCCGACTTCATGAAGGACGAAGATACTGCATTAAACTATGCCATCAGGCTTATCACAGAGAAGTAACGGCTGCTTTTTACTCAAGTTTCGCAAGTTCCCTTTAACTCCTGCTAACTCCCGAACTTGCGAAACTTGATTTTTTTCCTAAAAACACTTGAGTATTGTTTATCCTTGCTTGTATCACCATAGAGGAATAAATGATATTAGCACCCGGCTCTTCCTGTCTTATCCTTGCCATCAACTAATAAAGGATATAGTTTTTCCCTACACGCCTATGTCCCACCAGTACTTTAACCAGAGATTTTCGGATAAAGGAACTGACACGCTCCACATAAGTATTCCTTTGCTTGATTAATTCAGGTATCTTCATGACGACATTATTCTAAATACGATTGAAGTTTATCCAATTAAACTCACTTTATCCATCACTCCTCACCGTTAACCTAACATTAACGTAGCGATAACCTAAAAGGGTTTGGGGTCGCCCTATCTTTGCCATGTCGAAAGGGAACAAGTAACACCCGCAAGACAGGAAAACAATAAATGCATAACTTAAAAAATAGAACAAGTATGAAGACTTTAGCAATCTCAGCAATCATCGCAGTGACATCTTTGGTAAACGCAGCAAGCGCAATGGCCGGCAACCGTACAAACAAGTTCGCCTACAACACCGAAACCATCGGCAACCGGGTGGAAACGCAGGAAGTATTCAAGGCGGAACTATTGGCAGAGAAGTAACGGCACATCACTTTTATTTACAGATAATTGCCCGATTCCCTTTGTGTTGCACACATAATACATTCACTCATTAAGTGAACCCCATTCAGTCAGGGACTGAAAGGCAATGAGTCAGGGACTGAATGCGGTTCAGTCCCTGACTCATTGTCCTCCCCCTTCAGAAGCTATTCTGAGGGGGGGTATAGAATGAATGGATGAAACAAGCAGAAGCGGAATAAAAAATAGAAACAAATGCTCCTAAGAAAGAGGAATGTAAGAAAAACAGCCTCTCCTTATTGCAACTTCAAGAAGGGCAACGTGTTTCCACTTGTGGAAAGCGGCAACTTTCCGTCCCACTTTTCTACGGCTTTCAGCTGAATCAGTTCCGGGGTGATGCTCTGTTGCAGTATCCGGTTGGCATCCGCCTTACCTTTGGCTGCCGCTACCACCTTCTCGGCTTCGGCTATGGCGGCTTTCTTCTCGTTCTCCACCTTCAAGGCATTCTGCACGGCGGTGTTCTTGGCATCGATGGCAGCCTGCAAAGTCTCGTTAGGCTTCACGGACGACTGGATGTTAGTGAACGTAAAGCCACGCTTGCTCAGACGCTCTTTCAGCAGTTCCTCCACTTCCTTCTCGAAGGCAGGGCGGTTGTTGATAAGCGAATCCGTCTCGTAAAGGCCTGCCACGTCCTTATAGGCATTCTTCACTTCCGTCAGGATGACGCTCTGTTCCAGTTCCTCGGGGGTCTTGCGGTAGCGCAGAAAGACTACCTTGGCATCTTGCCGCTCAATGAAGTATTCTATCGTAGGGTCGGTCTTGAAAATGGTTCCCTTCTTGTCCTGAATGTCGAAAGGCTCATAATCTACAATCTGCGCAAAAGCGGGGTATTCAAAAAGCTGCTTGGCAAAGCGGTTATAGACCACCCATCCGGTCTCCACCTTGGCATCGTCCACACCGCGCTCGCTGCCTGCCAGGTTGACGATGATACCCGTCTGTCCCGAGTCAATGCGCTCCACGGCAAACATGGCCAGAAACAATACAATCACTCCGATGACGGCTACACCCGCCGCTCCTATCTTCACTGTCGATTTGTTGGTAACTCCCATAATGATATTCTGATGAAATTAATGAATAAATGTTTTTTCAAAGATATCCATTATTTTCTATACATAAAAGGTCATACAAATATTTTTTATACCCAAACAGCAAGCTGTGCAGATTTATCCTTAACAAAGTTACATTATTTACTAAAACATGTTATAAAACAGGCTTTTTTATTTGCTTTATTTGGAGATAAGCAGAAAGTCCGTATCTTTGCAGTGTGTTTTTCATAGTATTAGATTTAAGGTTAACAAAGGTTGGAGTACAGCGGTACTCCTTTTTTTATGCCCGTACCTCTCCTGTACATATCCGTCTCCCTTTAATCTTCCATACGATATGGGCGAAATAACTTATTTATTTAACCACACCATCTGTCATTGTGAAACCTTCCAACGAACCTGCCTTTACCTGGATACAAATAACATGGATGGCGCTATCGGCAGCAGCAGACAATTGCCGTTCTCCTGCCGGAGCCACACGAAGCCAGTCACCTGCTTTTAATTCAACAGCCTCACCGTCAATCACCATTGTGCCACGCCCTGACAGGACAGCATAGATTTCTTCATTCTGCTTGTGCGAATGTACAAAAGGCACTCCCGTACCTGCAGGCAGATTATTGATGGATATCTCCGCACCGGTCAAGTTCAATGAATCGTGCAGTTCAACACGTGCCTCAGCAGAGGGCACACTTACTTTTTGATAGTTCTTCATAATTTATCCTCCTATGTTTTGATTTACAGTCGCAAAATTAGTAAACTACTAAATATCACACAAGAAGGCACTTATAAATCAGTTAGTTACCTGTATGTTACCATTGTTGGTAAACAGAGAGTTGAAAATTAAAGATTAACTGAACTTAACAATATAGGCAATCCGTACCTCATTGGATACTTGCCGACATCCTAATTGCATGGGCCACCTCCCCTATCCTTCTTTTCAAAGATTACCTCACGAAGAATTTCATACAGCAGCCCGCCTACATCAAATCCTAATTTAAACTTGTCAAAGTTATAATAAGGAATTACGACAGGAACTGTTTCCCAACGTCCTCTCATGGCATCATAGTAACGTTGCACACCCATTTCCATACCAAAACGGCGGGACATATCCAGCGACATGGTAGCACCATAGCTATGCGTACTCATTCCATAAGAATTCCCGATATCATAAGAGCCGAAAACTTTGAAAGCAACGCGTTCGGAAGCCTGGTATATCAAAGCTCCCGAAGCACTGAATGATTGTCCGGCAAAATGGGTCATATTCATCTTCATGGCATTCATGCTAAGTTGCAATGCCAATTTCTGATTGAGTTCCTGTTGATATCCCAATGAAGCCTCGTTAATACGTCCCATGCCGGGCAAACTGGTTTGTCCTCCGGAACCAAACAGCGTAGCGTTCGTAAACTGCTTCAATATGCCACTTGTACTATAATCACCACGAAAGAGTAAAGAAGGATTGGTCTGATAAGGCAGGCGGAGTACTTCCTTTAATGAAAATTCAGGCAGACGGTTGGGATTTTCCGAAGATAGTAAAGGCAACTCTTTCATCCTTTCCGGCAGCAAGCCATGAGAAGAAAACTCCGGCTGCCCTTCCAGCTTCATCCGCACGCTATCACGGACAAGACGCATGCTGTCTTCTTGCGCAAAAAGGAATTGCGGAATAAGGAATAGTAAAAAGAACACTTGTTTCATAGGCCTTTACCCTCCTGTCTTTTTGTTTACTGTACTTGCAAAAGTAGTGAAAATAAACGAAATAACCAATTTTATAGGCCACACTTCAAGGAATTATTTCCGGGTCTGAACAAACTATATCTCTATTTACTAAGAGCTAATCGTCCGACGGCTGTTTCATTATCGTCCGACAATTGTCTAATTATCGTCCGACAACTGTTGGACGATAATGAAACAACCGTCGGACGATTAATTCTTAGTAAGCAAAAACATAATCTTTAGTAATTCAGCGATACTTTTATGAACCTGGGTTACTACTCTTTAAATAAGAAAGAGATGAAATCTTCCCAGACTTCATCTCTTGAAATATCCTAAAAAACCTTCTTTATAAACCCTATTGAATTAATTAAGCTATTACTTGTATTACAAACAAAAAATTAGTTTTTAAAAGCACATCACAAATATAGGTAATAAAAAATGAATTGTCAAACATTAAGCATTGTTTTTTACGCTACTTCGTTACAAATCTGAAAATAAACCCGTAACTTTGCACCGATATTAACCGGATACTAACCGGTTTTAACTAAGTAATCAACAAAGTTTTCAACAATATACTAACAAATACCATTATGGAATACAATTTCAGGGAGATTGAAAAGAAATGGCAGAAACGGTGGGTAGAAAATAAAACCTACCAAGTGACGGAAGACGAGACGAAGCAGAAATACTATGTGCTGAACATGTTCCCCTACCCTTCAGGCGCAGGTTTACATGTAGGTCATCCACTGGGATACATCGCTTCTGACATTTATGCCCGTTACAAACGACTGCAAGGTTTCAATGTACTGAACCCCATGGGATATGATGCCTACGGACTTCCCGCCGAGCAATATGCCATCCAGACGGGACAGCACCCTGCAATTACTACCGTCAACAATATCAACCGCTATCGCGAACAGCTGGACAAGATAGGTTTCTCCTTTGACTGGAACCGGGAGATCCGTACTTGTGACCCGGAATATTACCATTGGACACAATGGGCTTTCCAAAAAATGTTCAACAGCTATTATTGCAACGATACCCAACAAGCCCGCCCCATCCAGGAACTGGTAGAGTCATTCCCGAAATACGGAAACGAAGGCTTGAATGCGGCATGCAGCGAAGAGTTGCATTTTACGGCCGAAGAATGGAATGCCAAAAACGAAAAGGAACAGCAGGAAATCCTGATGAACTACCGCATCGCCTATCTGGGTGAGACGATGGTAAACTGGTGTCCGCAATTGGGAACCGTACTTGCCAACGATGAAGTGGTAGATGGTGTCAGTGAACGTGGCGGTTTCCCTGTCGTCCAGAAAAAGATGCGCCAGTGGTGCCTCCGTGTATCTGCATACGCACAGCGTCTGTTGGACGGACTTGATACCATCGACTGGACCGAGTCTCTGAAAGAAACCCAGAAAAACTGGATCGGACGCAGCGAAGGTGCCGAAATACAATTCAAAGTAAAGGACAGTGAATTGGAGTTTACCATTTTCACTACCCGTGCAGATACGATGTTTGGCGTCACCTTCATGGTACTGGCTCCTGAAAGTGAATTGGTTCCCCAACTGACTACCGAAGCCCAAAAAGCCGATGTAGATGCTTATCTGGAACGCACCAAGAAACGTACGGAACGCGAACGTATAGCCGACCGCAGCGTTACAGGCGTATTCTCCGGAAGTTATGCCGTCAATCCTTTTACCGGTGAAGCAGTACCTGTATGGATCAGCGACTATGTGCTGGCCGGATATGGAACAGGTGCCATCATGGCCGTACCTGCACACGACAGCCGCGACTATGCCTTTGCCAAACATTTCGGTCTGGAAATCCGTCCGTTGGTAGAAGGATGTGATGTAAGCGAAGAAAGCTTTGACGCCAAAGAGGGTATCGTATGCAACTCCCCGCGTGAAGGCGTCGCTCCCTACTGTGACCTTTCCCTGAATGGATTGACCATCAAGGAAGCCATTGCGGCCACCAAGAAATACGTGAAAGAACATAATTTGGGACGTGTAAAAGTAAACTTCCGCCTGCGTGACGCCATCTTCTCACGCCAGCGTTACTGGGGAGAACCATTCCCTGTCTATTACAAAGAAGGAATGCCTTATATGATAGATGAGGAGAGCCTTCCCCTGGAACTTCCCGAAGTGGCTAAATTCCTGCCTACCGAAACCGGTGAACCTCCGTTGGGACATGCTGCCAAATGGGCTTGGGATACAGTAAACAAATGTGTAGCCGATAACCAAAAGATAGACCATATCACCGTCTTCCCGTTGGAACTCAACACAATGCCGGGTTTTGCAGGTTCAAGTGCCTATTATCTGCGGTATATGGATCCACGCAACCACAAAGCATTGGTTGACAAGAAAGTGGATGAATACTGGAGAAATGTAGATCTTTATGTGGGAGGTACCGAACATGCTACCGGTCACTTGATCTACTCCCGTTTCTGGAACAAATTCCTGCACGACCTGGGTGTTTCGGCAGTAGAAGAACCTTTCCAGAAGTTGGTGAACCAAGGTATGATTCAAGGACGAAGCAACTTTGTTTACCGCATCAAGGATACCAACACATTCGTATCCCTGAATCTGAAAGAGCAATACGACACTACCCCACTCCACGTGGACGTAAACATCGTATCAAACGATATTCTGGATATCGAAGCTTTCAAGGCATGGCGTCCCGAGTACGCAACGGCAGAGTTTATTCTCGAAGACGGCAAGTACATCTGCGGATGGGCCGTGGAAAAGATGAGTAAATCCATGTTCAATGTGGTCAATCCCGACATGATTGTCGAAAAGTACGGTGCAGACACCCTGCGTATGTACGAAATGTTCCTCGGTCCTGTAGAACAATCCAAACCTTGGGATACAAACGGCATTGACGGCGTACACCGCTTCATCAAGAAATTCTGGTCCCTGTTCTACGACCGCAACGGACGGTATCTGGTAACGGATGAACCTGCCACCAAGGAAGAGTTGAAATCCCTGCACAAGCTTATCAAGAAGGTGACAGGAGACATCGAACAGTTCTCCTACAACACCTCTATCAGTGCCTTTATGATCTGTGTCAACGAATTGTCCGGACTGAAATGTTACAAGAAGGAAATTCTGAACCAGCTTGTCGTCACCCTTGCTCCTTTCGCCCCCCACGTATGTGAAGAGTTGTGGGAAACCTTGGGCAATACAGGCTCTGTATGCGATGCCCGGTGGCCGATATACAACGAAGAATATCTGATAGAAAATACGGTCAACTATACCATTTCCTTCAATGGAAAGGCGCGTTTCAACATGGAATTCCCTGCAGATGCCGCATCCGACGCTATTCAAGCTACCGTACTGGCCGACGAACGTTCCGTGAAATGGATGGATGGCAAAACCATCGTGAAAGTGATCGTAGTACCGAAGAAGATTGTAAACATCGTCGTTAAATAATAGATATGCAAATAACAAAACCAACCAAAGCGGAAGTGATGAGAGAGTTGAAAGACTATATCTTCATCACCCTCGGACTCATCAGCTATGCATTGGGATGGGCAGCTTTCCTCATCCCCTATCAGATCACAACCGGTGGTACTACCGGTATCGGTGCAATCATTTACTATGCCACTGGATTCCCCATCCAATGGTCGTACTTCATCATCAATGCAGTACTGATGACATTCGCCATCAAAATACTGGGACCTAAATTCAGTATAAAGACGACGTTCGCCATCTTCGGACTGACTTTCTTCTTATGGTTTTTCCAGTTGATGGTGAACGGTCCGGACGGTGTTCCTCCCCAACTTTTAGGAGAAGGACAAGACTTCATGGCCTGTCTGATAGGTGCGGTAATGTGTGGCGCAGGGTTGGGAGTCGTATTCAACTGCAACGGAAGCACGGGAGGTACGGATATCATCGCTGCCATTATCCACAAATACAAGGACGTTACGCTGGGACGCATGATCATGGCTTGTGACGTGGTCATTATCAGTTCCTGCTACTTCATCTTCCAGGACTGGCGGCGAGTCATATTCGGCTTCGTAACCCTCTTTGTCATTGGTTTTGTCTTAGACTATATTGTAAACAGCGCACGCCAATCCGTACAATTTTTCATCTTCTCCAAAGAATATGAAAAGATTGCCGACCGCATAACCAAGGAGACTCACCGTGGTGTAACGGTACTCGACGGTATAGGCTGGTACAGTAAACGCAACGTGAAAGTATTGGTTGTACTTGCCTACAAACGCCAGTCTGTTGAAATATTCCGGATGGTGAAAGACATAGATCCGAATGCTTTCATCTCCCAAAGTTCCGTTATCGGTGTATATGGAGAAGGATTTGACAAATTAAAAGGTAAATGAGAATGAAGAAATTTGTATTTGCTACTAACAACGCCCACAAGTTAGAAGAAGTTTCTGCTATTTTAAAGGATAAAGTGGAGCTTCTCAGTATGAAAGATATCAACTGTACGGTTGATATTCCTGAAACGGCAGATACTCTTGAGGGGAATGCCTTGATCAAAGCACGGTTCATCTTCGAGAATTACCATTCGAACTGCTTTGCCGATGATACCGGCCTGGAAGTAGAAGCATTGGACGGTGCTCCCGGAGTGTATTCGGCACGTTATGCGGGCGATGCGCACAATTCGGAAGCGAATATGAAGAAGCTGTTGCACGACCTGGAAGGAGCGGAAAACCGCAAAGCACAGTTCCGTACCGTCTTTGCTTTGATCATAGACGGAAAAGAACACCTGTTCGAGGGAATTGTAAAAGGCGAAATCATAAGACACAGGAGAGGAAATTCAGGATTCGGATACGATCCTATATTCGTTCCCGAAGGCTATACCCAGACCTTTGCCGAAATGGGTAATGAATTGAAGAACAAGATCAGTCACCGTGCACTGGCAACCAACAAACTGTGCAAATTCTTGTTGAAATAGAAAACATCAAGAGGGTGTGTGAAAACTAAAATGACCCCTCCCAAAAGTTACAGATCATAACTATAACACTTAAAAGGGTCGTATCAAGCTCTGTATTGAGTAATGATACGACCCTTTCTTTAGTCTTTTAATAGGCTCGGATTTCAAATGATAAATTCATCGTTTCAAAATCAGAGTTTTGACATACCGCCTTAGCAAAACAAAATCAAAGTCCCAACTTCGCCGATATCTCCAACATCCTCTTAATCGGTTTCACTGCCTTCTCGGCTATTCCTGCATCTACCGTAATTTCAGGAGACTCGTTTTTCAGACAATCATAAAGTTTCTCAAGCGTATTCAGCCTCATGAAGCTACATTCATTGCAAGCACACGTGCTGTCGTTGGGAGGAGCCGGAATGAACGTTGTCTGCGGGCACTGCTTCTGCATCTCATGCAAGATGCCCGACTCGGTGGCTACTATATAGCTCTTCTCTGGATGAGCAACTGCATATTTCAATAAGGCAGCCGTAGAACCTACCACATCCGCCAGCTTCAGCACAGTACTTTTACATTCGGGATGGGCCAGCACGATGGCATCGGGGTGCTGCTGCTTCAATTCAACAATCTTTTCAACCGAGAATTGCTCGTGTACATGGCACGCACCGTCCCATAGTAACATATTTCTTCCGGTCACGGAGTTGATATAATTACCCAGATTCCGATCCGGCCCAAAGATTATTTTCTCATCTTCGGGGAAGCTTTCTACAATTTGTCTGGCATTGGTGGAAGTCACTACCACATCGGTTACGGCTTTTACGGCAGCGGTTGTATTCACATAGGATATCACTGTATATCCGGGGTGCTCTTTGACAAACTGACTGAATTTATCAGCCGGACAGCTGTCTGCCAACGAACAGCCTGCCGCCATGTCGGGCACCAGTACCTTCTTGTCCGGGCAAAGCACCTTGGCCGTTTCCCCCATAAAGTGAACGCCACACATCACAATGATATCAGCTTCCGTCCGTGCCGCCCATTGTGCCAACGCCAGACTGTCGCCAACGTAGTCGGCTATATCCTGTATCTCACCCTTCTGGTAATAGTGGCCCAGAATGACTGCGTTCTTTTCCTTCTTCAGTTGCTTGATAGCTTCTATAAGATTATCCATAATTATATTTTTTAATTTCTCTTCTTTCTTTAAAAATCCTTTGATAGTAATGATAGCCTGTTAATAGTGTGGAGAAGTAAATATGATTTTTCTTGCTCCTGAAGTTATTAGTATAAGATAAAACTTTATCCATTGTTTATTAACGCAGGAAATTTGAGTGTATCTTTTGATAATAAGCATTCTATCGGTCCAAGGCCATTCCTCATCAACACCTTGTTGATAAACTGCAAAGTTAATAACTTTAAAGATATTTATTGGTGAAATGATGCTGAAAAATGTGTTCAAACAGCCTTTGAAGATTTCTCCTAACTTTTTTGGTTTGTTGATTCCGGTGCTGCAATAGGCAATCATTTGAATAATGCAAGGATTATTTCTAAAAATCTTTCCCGTAGGTATTGACACGTTTTCAACGGTTATTAACCGGGATATAAACGGAAAGAAGTATCTTTGCAACCTGAACCATAGATTAAGTAGTGTTATGCGCAAACTGAAGATTACCGAACTGAACCGTATTAGTGTGGAAGAGTTTAAGGAAGCCCGGAAGCTGCCTTTAGTGATTGTTTTGGATAATATACGCAGCCTTCATAATATTGGTTCTGTATTCCGTACTTCGGATGCTTTTCGCATAGAATGTATTTATTTATGTGGCATTACCGCCACTCCACCGCATCCTGAGATGCATAAAACGGCATTAGGAGCTGAATTCACCGTAGATTGGAAGTATGTTAATAACTCTGTTGAAGCGGTTGATAACCTCAAAAAAGAGGGTTATGTGGTTTATTCCGTAGAGCAGGCGGAGGGTAGTATCATGCTGGATGAATTGACTCTGGACAAAACTAAAAAATATGCCATAGTGATGGGAAATGAAGTAAAAGGTGTCCAGCAAGAAGTTATTGACCATTCACACGGTTGTATTGAAATACCTCAATACGGTACGAAACACTCTCTGAATGTATCTGTTACAGCAGGTATTGTTATCTGGGATTTATTCAAGAAACTGAGATATTGACAAGGCTGTTGATAAACTGTCAATATATAGGGTTTACTGCGTCTATAGACGCAGTAAACTTGTTTTATATAGGTATGATGAAGGGTTTTATGAACAGAGATTCATTTTCATAATCAACCGTTTTACTCGTTGTAAACTAATGCTTTATCTCCTATTCTAACTTTCTTATTAACCATGTATTCAACACCTGTTGTTTATATGTGGAAAACTTGCTGTGCGATTCGTTTCTTTTCTTATTTTTTGTATATTTGCTGAATATATATAAATCATATCAGTATGAAAAAGATAATCTCTTCATGGATAGGCATTTTTGTAGGTTGTACTATTCTGGCGGCAGGCTTCGTTTATTTCATCAATCCTTATAATCTTGTTCCCGGTGGAGTGTATGGAGCCAGCATTGTGCTTCATAATCTGTTTCCTTCCATTCAGGTAGGTACGTTCGGTTATATGTTTGATATTCCTTTGCTTGTTATTTCCGTATTTGTGTTGGGGGCAAGGCTTGGGGCGCGTACTATTGTGGCGGCGCTTTTTACTCCGCTTGCCATGAATGTACTGTCTCTCCTCTCCTATCCTTCCGAAGAAGCGCTCCATCAGTTGGACCCTGCACAACTGTTGGGTGGCAGCTTGAACATGTCGGACCATTTGATGCTGACTTCCGTGATTGGTGCGGTGGTCATCGGTGTGGGCTGTGGTATTGTAGTGCGTAGCCGGGCAACCACGGGAGGTACGGACATCGTGGCGATGATATTGCAGAAATACTGTCATATACGTTTTTCGAAGGCAATATTGCTGGTAGAT
This sequence comes from Bacteroides fluxus YIT 12057, assembly GCF_000195635.1. Taxonomy (GTDB): domain Bacteria; phylum Bacteroidota; class Bacteroidia; order Bacteroidales; family Bacteroidaceae; genus Bacteroides; species Bacteroides fluxus. The sequence continues at coordinate 16,065 of NZ_GL882666.1, forward strand.
GGTATTGTAGTAGGTTTCGGACTGCTGGTTATCGGTTTTGGCATCGGTAATCCGGATGACGCCACACAACCTTCGTGGCATTTGTCTTTCTATTCGCTTATAGCCATTTTTGTTACCTCGAGAGTATTGGCATACGTGATAAACGGGGAGAAGAATGACAAGATACTGTTTGTCATCAGCGATATGCGCCTTACCGCCTTGCACGACTATATTCTTAAGGATCTGGACCGCACCGCCACTTGCATCAAGAGCAGCGGCCTTTATACCAATGCGGACAAGGAGATGCTGTTTCTTGTGGTAAGTTATAAGGAAGTGGTAGGCATCAAGCAGAAGATAAGGGAAGTAGATCCAAAGGCTTTTGTGGTGGTTACCGATGCATATGATGCTTTTGGTGAGGGATGGAAAGAGCTTCCGATGGTGGGAGAAGTACAACCCGAATAAGCAGTAATCAACAATTGGTTATATTGTAATCAACACAATATTAACCATGCCAGGCGGCAGTTTCAGCCTTCGCGGGCACGCGAAGCGGAGAATGTCTGTTTCCCGTTCGGAATATCCTTTGTCAGAGTTGTCCGTTTTCTACCATCAATATTACCCGTTCCGTGAGTGCATCGTCTCCCATAGGATCGTATTGCTTCTTCAGGCTGGCACCGAACAAGGCGGCAAATGTCTGGTAGAAACCTGCCTTGAAAGGTCCCATGAACGCCTTTACCAGTTCGTATCCGGTGGAGTGGGTTTGCCGGTCAACGAGTTTGATTAATAGTTTTCCTTGGGCAAAGGAAAGTTTCTTCATACGCGGGGTGTATTGTTCTTTCAGACTTTTTTCCACGGCTTTCATGTGTTTCTGACGGGCTTTTTCATTGGGAAGAGTCATCATGTACTCATAGGTCTCGATGATGGCACGGTTTATTTCCTTGGATATGGGAAGCACTTTCTTCACGTCACGAATCAGTTTGTAGTATTTCGCCATTTCCCGCTTGTTTTTAAACTTGAGCGGTTTGAAGATATAGACGGTAGGAAGCTTGATGTAAGGGATGGTATCCCCTTCATAGACGCACATAGGGGTTAAATAAATATTTTTCCGAGTGCCGGGGGCGGATTGTTGCTGGGCACGGCACACTGTGTTTCCGAAGAGCAGAAACATGATGAATATTACTATGTTAAGTCGTATGTTCATGTCACAAAAGTACACGATTCTGCGGAATGTTGTTGTATTCCGGCGGTTTTTCCTTGTCCGATTAACTTATTTAAGGTAACTTCGCTGTCCGTAAACTTAAAAAAACAGCCTGTTATCGATGAAATATATCAAGATAGGAGTCTTTGTAAGTATGCTGCTGACAACTCCTATGCTTGAAGCTCAAAATTCACCTGATTTTAAGGAAGAACAATCCTTGCTCCTTTGGAAAGACAATCTGGAACAACTCTCGATGGAGAACGAAGAAGAATGCAGTTGGGAAGATGAACTGGAAGAATTATCCCGACACCTGCGGGAGCCCGTCAATATCAATACCGCCACTAAACAGCAATTGGAACGGTTTCCTTTCCTCACGGATATACAGATAGAAAACTTGCTGGCTTACGTCTATATACATGGGCAGATGCAGACCATCTATGAACTGCAACTGGTGGAGGAAATGGACAAACGTACCATCGACTTGCTGCTTCCTTTTGTTTGTGTACAGGCAGTGAAAGAGGGTAGGGGGTATCCTGCTTTAAAGTCCATACTGAAATACGGGAAACACGAAGCATTGGCACGTCTGGATGTACCGTTCTATACCCGCAAAGGATATGAAAAGAATTATCTGGGACCTTCCCTTTACCATTCTTTACGTTATAGTTTTCATTACGGAGATTATGTCCAGGCAGGCGTGACGGGAGAGAAGGATGCCGGAGAACCTTTCCTTGCCCTGCACAACGGAAAAGGCTATGATTATTATTCTTTTTATTTTCTGGTAAAGAACAGGGGGCGGCTGAAAACTTTGGCATTAGGCAATTATCGTCTCAGTTTCGGGCAAGGGTTGGTGCTCAGTACGGATTTTCGTTTAGGAAAGACTTTTTCCATGACTACGGCTGAATATCGTGCCGGAGGCATCCGCAAGCACAGTTCTACCGATGAATACAATTATTTCCGGGGAGCGGCGGCGACGGTGGGAGTATTGCCTTACTTGGATATTTCAGCTTTCTATTCGCATCGTTCCATGGACGGGATAGTAGAGGATGGTGGGATAACTTCCATTTACAAGACGGGATTGCATCGCACGCAGAAAGAGGCAGATAAAATGAATGCCTTTGCCTTACAGGTAATAGGTGGAAACATGACCTATGAAAAGAACTCTCTGAAGGTGGGAGTGACGGGGATTTACTATTTTTTCAATCGTCCTTACGAGCCCCGGTTGAACAAGTATGCAAAGTACAATCTTCATGGAAGTGATTTCTATAATGTGGGTATGGATTACAGGTATCGTCTGGGCCGTTTGGTATGGGTGGGGGAAGCGGCGACCGGCGGTAAAGGCTATGCGTTGCTGAACCGGTTGAAGTATCATCTTTCTTCCGATTGTCATCTGCTACTTGTACACCGGTACTATTCGTATGACTATTGGGCTTTATTCGGACGTTCCTTTGGCGAGAGCAGTACACCGCAGAATGAGAACGGATGGTATCTGGCAGCAGAAGCAACCCCTTTCGCCCGTTGGAAGTTTTTCGCTTCGCTGGATCTGTTTTCTTTTCCTTGGTGGAAATACCGCATCAGCAAGCCTTCAAAGGGAGCGGATGTCATGTTCCAGTCCACTTATACTCTCCGGAGAAATCTTTCGATGTATCTCAATTACCGGTACAAGCGGAAGGACAGGGATGTGACGGGAACGGGCGGTACGGTTATACAGCCCGTTTATCATCATAAACTTCGCTATCGGCTGACCTATATGCCGGGGCGCTTTACTCTCCGCACTACGGTGGATTATCATCATTTCCGCCAGCAGGATGGGGCAGGATATAAGTTTGGCAGAAGTCAGGGGTACCAGTGTACGCAGTTGTGTTCGTATGCTTTCCCTTTCCCCTTATCGGTTTCTTTGCAGGGAACCTGGTTTCATACAGACGACTACGATTCGCGCGTTTATGCTTCCGAACGGGGACTTCTATACACTTTTCATACCCCTTCCTTCTATGGCCGTGGTTTCCGTTGCTCTGCCCGTCTGAGGTATGATTTGAACAAGACTTTCATGTTCCTCGCCAAGTTCGGGCAGACGGTTTACCGGGACAGGGAGGCGATTGGTTCGGGCAACGATGAGATACCGGGAAACCGGAAAGCGGACTTGCAGCTGCAGCTGCGTATCAAGTTTTAGGGTTTTCTCGTTTACTTGTCATTTTCTTCCAGTATGAAAATCTCGTTCACTGTCTTTCCGAATACCTCCGATATTTTTAAGGCCAGCAGTGTGGAGGGGACATATTTTCCCGATTCTATGGCATTGATGGTTTGCCGGCTCACTCCTATAGCTTCGGCTAATTGTTGTTGGGTTATATGCTTAATAGCTCTTTCTACTCTTAATGTATTAGTCATTGTTGTTCCTCCTGAATTTATAAAGTTCGATCTTGTATTTTATGATAAACAGGAACAGTATCATAAATAAATCTATGAATACAAAATTAAGATATTGCATGTCATAAATTAGCATAGTGCATACTATCAGTAAGGAATATCCTGTTATAGTAGCCCATATAAGAGAGTTTGAACGGATATTGGCAATGCATTCATCCTCGTCTTTTTCCTTTGAAAAAGCTATGAATAGGAGTGAAACCGTTAGTCCTATCATACTTAACTCATCGAACAAAGAATTCTTGCTGACACCCCAGGGAACCACTGAAAGTACGCTTACTTCCAACCAATCTTCATTGGCGCCGTTGAAAAGGCAAATGAAGGACATGACAACGAACGGAACAAATAAACACCAACCTATCTTTCTGAAAGTGGTTGGAAACAAATAGTTCTTTTTCATAATACTATGTATTTATAAGTTGTCTGCAAATGTAATGTATACTTTACATATAAACAAGTATATTAGATGAAAAGTAATGTATGCTTTACATTAAATAACATATAATCTATGTTTTATGAAGGGAGTATCTTCTTTTGCAGGTAAACTTTGCAGGCTGAACATTGTTTGAATACCACAGTTTTCGCTTAACTTTGTCATTAGTTTCAACTGAAATAGTAAATAGTATGACTGTCATTTATCCATCTCCCATCTTCGGTCCCGTCCATTCCCGCCGTTTGGGAGTATCTTTGGGAATAAACCTGTTGCCGGCAGACGGTAAAGTGTGTACCTTCGATTGCATTTATTGTGAGTGTGGTTTCAATGCGGACCATCGCCCCAAACAGTCGTTGCCTACACGTGAGGAAGTCCGTTCGGCGCTTGAAGCCCGCCTGCAAGACATGCGGCAAAACGGGTCTACACCGGACGTGCTGACTTTTGCCGGTAATGGAGAGCCGACAGCACATCCCCATTTCCCCGAAATCATAGAGGATACGCTTGCCCTGCGCGACAAGTATTTCCCGAACGCGAAGGTGAGCGTATTGAGCAATTCCACCTTTATCCATCGTCCTGCCGTGTTCGAAGCCTTGAACAGGGTTGATAATAACATCCTTAAACTGGATACGGTGGATGAAGAGTACGTCCGCGTGCTCGACCGTCCGACAGGACGTTACTCCATCCGCGAGATTATCGAAGGAATGAAAGCGTTCAAGGGGAACTGCATTGTCCAGACCATGTTTCTCAAAGGAGGTTATAAAGGGCAGGATATGGATAATACATCCGATAAGTTCGTTCTTCCCTGGCTGAAGGCAGTCAAGGAGATTGCTCCCCGCCAGGTAATGATTTATACCATCGACCGCGAGACACCCGACCATGATTTGCAGAAAGCTACCCATGAGGAGTTGGACCGCATTGCAGCACGGGTACGGGAAACGGATATACCGGTAAGTGTTTCTTATTAATGCGAATCAGGAGTTGAATTAGGCTTGTAACGGTATAGACATGGGCTAAAGAGAATATTCTCTTTAGCTCAAAACTGTGCAAGACCGGCTTCCACCTTTTCTTCTATTTCATCCGGCAGGGCGGGGAAGAAGTCGATGCCCGTAATCCGTTCCACTTCGTCCACGGTGTTGACGTAGCTGTCCAACGGATGATTGCCCGGTGCATTCTTATAAATGAAGCCGATGGCTTTGGGGGGATTGCTGTCTGTACACAGAATTACCTTGAAGAACGCTTCGGGTACCGTAATCTTGTGTTTCTTGCCAATGGTGCGATGACGCCGGTCGTAAAGAACCGGACCACATACAATGTATATCCTGCCTTCCTTTTGTGCCCAACGGCGGCATGCCTCTTCCAGTTCCTTCCAGTCGCCGCGGTTCAGGTTGTGGTTCTGCGGGCAAATGTTTGTCATGTAGAAGCTTTCCTGCATGGCTTTCCAGTGCCAGCGGTTGTCACCGGCAGGGCACATGTGTCCGCGGTCCATACCGCTTCCCTTATAGTCATCGGTGGTTACCGCCTCGTCTTCCGGCAAATCGGGGTCGGGCAGGAACTTATCCGTCCGGCTTTCACGTTCTGTTAACTTTTCCGGAGTCAGTTCCCAGGCCACCCAGTTGGGCAGTTTCAGATCCCGGTTGTAGGATACGGTATACCCCTTTCTATGCAATATCTGCTCGGAAACATTCTTCAGAGGGGCAGGGAACAGGACATTTTCGTCTGCAGACGTACTTTTGACCGGAGATTGCCTTGCAGAAGCTCTCTCCGTCCTCTCCGTCCCAAAAACAGGAGGACTGATATGCAGCACCTTTGCTATGGGTTCATAACAAAGGCAGATGATGCATATCAGCGCTATCAGGTAAATGACTCCTTTGGAGGATTGTTTCTTTTTCCTTCTTTTTGCCATACTGATGATGAAAGGTTACAGCAGTTCTTTTGCCCTGTCCAATGCGATATTGATGTTGGAACAGATGTTTTCCTTACCCAGGAGTCCGTAGAACCCGGATTTTTCCAGTACGTTATGCACCTTTTCATTTACTCCTGAAAGTACAATGGTGATTTTTTCCTTCTGTGACATGTGGCAAAGGGTTTCAAGGTTATGAATACCTGTAGAATCGATGAAAGGCACTTTACGCATGCGGATGATGCGCACTTTGGGACGGTCACCGAGCTGTGCCATGGTTTCTTCAAACTTGGTGGCAATACCGAAGAAGTAGGGGCCGTTGATTTCATATACTTCCACGCCTTCCGGAATCACCAGGTGTTCTTCATTGGTGGCGATGTCAAGTTCCGCATTCGGGTCTATCTCATCTTTGATGACGGAGATTTCGGTGGTTTCCATTACGCGGCGCATGAAGAGTACGCAAGCAATGACCAGACCCACTTCGATGGCAATCGTCAGATCGAAGATGACCGTGAGGAAGAAGGTGATCAGCAATACGGTAACGTCCGACTTGGGATTTCTCAACAGTCCCTTGAAAGTACGCCACCCACTCATGTTATAAGAAACGATTACCAGTACACCTGCCAGGCAACCCATCGGGATATATTGCGCCAACGGCATCAGCAGCAGGAGAATCAACAGCAATACTACCGCATGGACTATACCGGCAACCGGCGTCTTACCTCCATTGTTGATGTTCGCCATGGTGCGGGCAATGGCACCTGTTGCAGGAATACCGCCGAACAGGGGTGTCACGAGGTTGGCGGCACCTTGTGCTATCAATTCCGTGTTCGAGTCATGTTTGTCACCGATTACACCGTCGGCTACCGTAGCGGACAGTAACGATTCGATGGCTCCCAGCACGGCAATGGTGATGGCAACGGGGAACAGGTCTTTGACGGCTTCCCAGTCCAGGGCGGGCATCACGGCATCGGGAAGCTCGGCACGGATACTGAAACGGTCACCGATAGTGTCGATGCAATCAATTCCGCCATAAACTTTCATCAGATAGACAGCTGCGGTCACTACCACAATGGCAATCAGCGAACCGGGTATCTTTTTTGAAAACCGGGGGGTAATGGCTATGATGATGATACTGAAGATACTTACCGCCGTGTTCCACCAGTTGACAGTGTCGAAGTGGCGGAAATAGACAATCCATTTTCCCACGAAATCTCCCGGAACCTTATCTTCTCCGAAGGTCAGTCCGAAAACATCGGCAATCTGTGTCGTGAAGATGGTGACGGCAATACCACTTGTGAATCCTATGATGATAGGATAGGGGATGAACTTGATGACAGCCCCTAACTTGAATACTCCCAGAAGGATAAGGATGACACCTGCCATCAGTGTGGCTACAATCAGCCCGGATTCCCCGTATTGCTGTATGATACCGTAAATGATGACGATAAATGCGCCGGTAGGTCCGCCGATTTGTACTTTACTTCCTCCCAACAGGGAAACGATGAAACCTGCAATGATGGCTGTAATGATACCTTTTTCCGGTGATACTCCGGAGGCTATACCAAATGCGATGGCAAGTGGAAGGGCTACGATACCTACAATGATACCTGCCATGAGGTCTGCCATGAATGTTTCTTTCGAGTAATTTTTTAAAGCTGTGTATAGCTTTGGCTTGAATTCGAATGCTTTCATTGAACTATCTGTTTTATTGAATAAATGAACATAATTGGTTTTGTCTGTTATGCCGGGCTTTTTGAACGATTTCTCCTCTCTTTCTGTAAGAATTGTAATGTGTATGTTGCAAATTGACTGCAAAAGTAGATAAAATAAACCGAATAGCTGAACATAAACGGATTGTTTTTTGTTTCAGTGACATAAGATAGATTTTTATTATGGGGCGATAGATAAATCCTATGAGGTAAATTGCGGCTGTTTCGCACTAAATTCCTAACTTTGTAAAGTTGATAGGACAAAATAAACGACATTTATACGTAATTACATTAACTAATAAAAAAAGAAACTATGGCTAAAAGTGTTAAAGGAACTCAGACCGAGAAGAATCTGTTGACTTCATTCGCGGGTGAATCACAAGCAAGAATGCGTTACACTTATTTTGCAAGTGTAGCCAAGAAAGAAGGTTACGAACAAATCTCCGCTATTTTCACAGAAACAGCCGACCAGGAAAAGGAACACGCCAAGCGTATGTTCAAGTGGCTGGAAGGCGGTATGGTAGAAATCACCGCTTCTTATCCTGCCGGTGTTATCGGTACCACACTGGAGAATCTTCAGGAAGCTGCTGCCGGTGAACATGAAGAGTGGTCGCTGGACTATCCTAAATTTGCTGACATTGCCGATGAAGAAGGTTTCCCGGAAATTGCTCTCATGTACCGCAATATTGCGGTTGCCGAGAAGGGACATGAAGAACGTTACCGTGCTTTTATCCAGAACATAGAGACAGCCAGTGTATTTGCCAAGGAAGGCGAAGTGGTATGGCAATGCCGTAACTGCGGTTTCATCTATACAGGCAAGGAAGCTCCGGAGATCTGCCCGGCTTGTTTGCATCCGCAGGCTTACTTTGAAGTGAAGAAGTCGAATTATTGATAACGCCCCCTGCTTGTGCAGGTACGGATAACGCGAAACGCCCGGATACTCTGAAGAAAGTATCCGGGCGTTTTGTTTGAATGGTCAGATAGGGTTGCCTGTATTTTGCCATCCTATCGGCAAGGTTTTGCCTGTTCGTTGGCAAAGCTTTGCCAAAGCGGTGGCAATTCTTTGCCAAAGCGGTGGCAATTCTTTGCCAAAGCGATGGCAAAAGTTTGCCAAAGTGATGGCAATAGGTTGGCAAAATAAGATTGGCTTTATTTCCCGGCGTGCGGATAGTCTATTGTATAGTGCAGCCCGCGGCTTTCCTTGCGTTCCATGGCTTGGCGGGTAATCAGATAACCCACATTGATCATGTTGCGCAGTTCGCAGAGTTCGCGTGTGGCCTTGCTGCTTTTGAATAACTTTTCCGTCTCCTCGTAAAGGATATCCAGTCTGTTCCAGGCACGTGTCAGGCGGGTGTTGCTGCGTACAATGCCCACGTATGCTTCCATGATTTGGTTAACTTCTTTCATGCTTTGTGTAATCAGCACACGTTCTTCGTTGGAAATCGTGCCTTCATCGTTCCATTCGGGGATATCCTCGTTGAAATCGTAACGTTCCAGTACACTCAAGGCATGTTTGGCAGCTGCATCGGCATAAACAACGGCCTCAATCAGCGAATTGGAGGCCAGTCGGTTGCCGCCATGCAGCCCGGTGCAGGAACATTCGCCGATGGCATACAGGCGCCGGATGCTGGATTGTCCGTCCAGGTCAACCTTAATGCCGCCGCATAGATAGTGGGCGGCAGGAGCTACCGGAATGTAGTCTTTTGTGATGTCGATACCGATACTGAGGCATTTCTTGTAGATATTCGGGAAATGTTTCTTGGTCTCTTCAGGGTCTTTGTGGGTTACGTCCAGAAACACGTGTTCGTCACCGCGCTGCTTCATTTCATTGTCGATGGCACGTGCCACGATATCACGCGGGGCGAGTGACAGGCGTGAGTCATATTTCTGCATGAACTCTTTTCCGTCCATGGTGCGCAGTACGCCGCCGTATCCGCGCATGGCTTCGGTGATGAGGAAAGCAGGCCTGTCTCCGGGATGATATAGCGCGGTAGGGTGGAACTGTATGAATTCCATATCCTTTACGGCGCCTTTGGCACGGTAGACCATGGCGATTCCGTCTCCGGTGGCGACGAGCGGATTGGTAGTGTTACGGTAAACGGCTTCACAACCGCCTGTAGCCATGATGGTTACTTTGGAAAGGAAGGTATCTACCTCACCGGTATTTTCATTCAGCACGTAGGCACCGTAGCATTTGATGCCCGGTGTGTAGCGGGTCACGATGATGCCCAGATGGTGTTGGGTAATGATTTCCACCGCATAGTGGTCGGTCAGTACCGTGATGTTGGGATGCTGTTTGACGGCTTCTATCAAGCTGGTCTGTATTTCTGCTCCTGTATTGTCTTTATGGTGCAGAATCCGGAATTCGGAATGCCCGCCTTCTTTATGCAGGTCAAATTCTCCATTGTCTTTTTTGTCAAAAGACACTCCCCATTTGATGAGCTCATTGATTTGTCCGGGTGCGTTGCGCACCACTTTCTCTACGGCTTCGCGGTCGCTTATCCAGTCGCCCGCAACCATAGTGTCCTCAATATGTTTTTCAAAATTATCTACTGTCAGATTGGTGACAGAGGCAATGCCTCCTTGAGCGAAATAGGTGTTTGCTTCTTCTAAACCAGCCTTGCAGATGAGTGCTACTGTTCCTTTGTGCGCCACTTTCAGCGCAAAACTCATACCGGCAAGTCCGGAGCCGATAACGAGAAAATCGAACTTTCTTATCATAAGAATGAGTGTTTATGGCTGCAAAACTACAAAATAACTGCATTCCTTGTACTTTCTGCGGGCATTAATTCTTAAAAATATCTACCTTAGCGGCAAAAATCAGATAAAATGAATAGAATCTTTCATGCGCGCATTGCTATGGGGCAATATCTGTTCCTCATCTTGATAGGTAGTCTCACCGTTTATATGCTTTGGAACAAGCTTCCGCTTCCGGCTGCTCTTTTCATGCTTTGGCTGGTGGTCATTATCGAGAAGCTGATTCATACCACCTATACCGTAACGCCCGACGGGAAGCTGGTGCTGTTTTTCGGCCGTTTCTCGCGGGGTAAGGAAATTCTGCTGAAAGACATCACTTCCGTGGAGCGTGCTTCTTCCATGCAGGTAGGGCGGTTTGCGTTGATGCGTTATGTGCTCGTGAAATATGGCGGGGGCAAGTGTGCGGTGCTTCTTCCCGTCAAGGAGGAAGAGTTTATCCGGCTGCTGGAGGAACGGAGAGGGTGAGCAATAGGGCGTGTGCCTGCGTATGCCGTTTCTGTTTTAATCTGCCGTTATCGGTTTCATGGTCATGGATCCGGTGTGGCTTTCCGGAGTCGTTTGTATGAACTTTCCCTTTATCTGTTTTTCTGTCTTTGTATATTCGCCTGCGAATGTCAGCGTATAGGTAGCTACAAGCTTGCTGTAATGCAGTGTTCCTTTTATGATGAGCCGGTGGTAAGGTGCTATACTGATGGTGGAAGCACTGCTGTTCGGTCCTTTGGCTTTTGTCGTTTCGCTGCCATATTTTATGGTTGTTCCACTTGACGATGGTTTATTTCCAAACACGTAAGGGGCATTGACGAATACGTCTTCTTCTCCCATCCATGCAAATGCTTCGGGATCGTTGCTCTGGAAGGTACTTTCTTGCCATGCGTCTTCGAAGGGGGAGTGTGTGGTGGTAATACTGCCGCTCGAATTGTTTTCCATGATGAAGGGCGGGAGTTCTACATCATTTCCCCATCTCTAATTTCGTCTTTATCGTAACAGCCGGTTGTGCAGACAATCAGTATGGCGTACAATGCGAGGTGGAATAGTTTCTGTTGTTTCATAGCCTTTATTTTTTGTGGGGATGTATATACAAAGATAAATAAGTAAAGCTGCGTCATTTTAATGATGGTGCCGGATCCTAATCTTCCAGAGAATCTTTCACTTCGTGATGTATTTCCGAGCAGCCATAAGGATATCTTTGTGTGAATTTGCCTTTGGATATCTTCTTTGTATCACTGCCGGGTCGCGAAAGAGTGGCGGTGAATGTCACTTGAAGCTGTTTGTAATAGATGGTTGAAGTGTATATGTTCCATTTCATGCCCACTATGTCCACTTCGAAATGTTTATATCTCAGTTCGTCTTCTTTGTAGTACTTGCCTTGGTTGATGAAGAATAACTGTTGTTGCCCCACGATTACCTTTCCGTCTTCTATGCGTTCGGGCAGATAGATGCTGCGTTTCTCCGGGTCTATCCCTTTGAAGATTTCGTCGGAGTGGTCATCGGGTATGAATGCATATTCTGTCCATTCATTGATGAACGGATAGTAGTCGTGCTTGCCGGTCGTGTTTCCCAGATTTTCATCTTTATAGGTACTCTTGTCGGGTTTCGTTCCGGCTTCTTCCACTCCGTCGCCTTCTTCCACGCTGTATTCAATGGACTCTATCCGGTAGAGGTTCTCGCATATTTTCTGATGTATGACAATCTGTTCCTTGTAAAAACCTGCCTTCATCTCAAGATTTATGATGAAGCTGCGTTCTGTTCCGTCAAAGTTGTCTTCCGTTTCAATGATGAGTGTGTTTTCTTTCTCGCGTTTGATGGTTGCCCAGCCGTAGTCAACGGTTCCCGGTCCTTCTAATTGGGTATTACTGCCGATGGGAGGGTAGCCGTTGAGGTCGGTGACGGAAGCGATACGCCAGTCACTGCGTGTCAGGTCTATCTGTAGTGTGGAGGCGTCACCTTCCATGGTAGTTTCCTGTATGGGTGAGAGGCGGGGGGCATCGTCTTCGCTGCAGGCTGCCAAGCCGCAAAGGAAGAGAGAGAACAGAAAGATGGATTGGAATAGTTTAGTGGTTTTCATGTTGATTATTGTTTGATTTATGTCTATTGAATGCGAATTTTCGGCCAATACTGCACGGCAAAGATAATTATTTCCTCTTTACAATACATTCTCCGAAAGAAAGAACTCTTCTTTTTTGCCGGATAATACGGGTTTTATTAACTTGCGCACAAATTAATAATTACCCAGAAGCTATGAAATACCAAGTTGCCATTATCGGCGGAGGTCCTGCGGGATATACTGCTGCCGAAGCTGCCGGAAAAGCCGGTCTGAGCGTTGTACTTTTTGAGAAACAGAATCTTGGCGGAGTATGCCTGAATGAAGGGTGTATTCCCACCAAGACTTTATTGTATTCTGCCAAGACATACGACGGGGCGCGTCATGCTGCCAAATATGCGGTCAATGTGCCGGAGGTAACCTTCGATTTGCCCAAGATTATTGCCCGTAAGCAGAAGGTGGTGCGCAAGCTTGTGTTGGGAGTCAAAGGAAAGCTGACTGCCCATAATGTAGCGATTGTAAGTGGCGAGGCAACGATTATAGACAAGAACCATGTACAGTGTGGTGAAGAAGTCTATGAATGCGACAACTTGCTGCTTTGTACCGGTTCCGAAACCTTTATCCCGCCTATACCGGGTGTGGATGCCGTGCCTTATTGGACTCATCGGGATGCTTTGGATAATAAGGAGCTTCCCGCTTCGCTTGCCATTATCGGCGGCGGTGTCATCGGTATGGAGTTCGCCTCTTTCTTCAACAGTCTGGGAGTACAGGTCACGGTCATCGAGATGCTGGATGAAATATTGGGTGGTATGGATAAAGAATTGTCCGCCTTGCTTCGTGCCGAATATGCCAAACGGGGAATCAAGTTCATGTTGGGTACGAAAGTCGTTTCGCTTGCCGGGGCTTCTTCGGAAGACGGTAGCCCGCAAGTGCAGGTGAATTATGAAAATTCCGACGGTCCCGGTTCCGTCGTTGCCGAAAAGCTTTTGATGAGCGTGGGCCGCCGTCCGGTAATGAAAGGCTTCGGTCTGGAGAATCTGGGCTTGGAAAGGACGGAACGCGGAAATGTCTTTGTCAACGCACAGATGCAGACCTCCGTTCCCGGAGTATATGCCTGCGGTGACTTGACGGGGTATTCCCTGCTGGCACATACAGCTGTCCGCGAGGCGGAAGTAGCCATACATTCCATCATCGGTAAGAAGGATGCCATGAGCTACCGTGCCATTCCCGGTGTGGTATATACCAATCCCGAGATAGCCGGGGTGGGGGAGACGGAAGAATCCTTACAGAAGAAGGGCATTGCCTATCGTGCCGTAAAACTACCGATGGCTTATTCCGGGCGTTTTGTTGCCGAGAATGAAGGTGTAAATGGGGTTTGCAAGTTGTTGCTTGCGGAAGATGATACTGTCTTGGGAGCGCATGTTTTGGGTAATCCCGCTTCGGAAATCATCACGCTGGCAGGCATGGCCATCGAGCTGAAACTCACTGCCGGAGAATGGAAGAAGATTGTCTTTCCGCATCCCACGGTGGGGGAGATATTCAAGGAGGCATTGTAGGAAATAAAATAATGGCGTATGAAAACCATAAAACTGTTTACATGCGATGATGCTTTCCAGGCACATGTCATTCAGGGTGCTTTGGAGAATGAAGGAATTGTTTCTGTCCTGCATAATGAAAACATGTCCAATGTAATGAGGGGGTATGGCAGTGAGATTGCAGGAGTGGATGTGTTGGTATATGAAGAGGACTATGACAAGGCGCTTCTCTTGTTGGAACAAAACCGGATGATTCCGGAACAGTCGAGATACTGCCCGCATTGCGGTTCGGACGAGATTAAGTTTGTGCTGAAGAAGAGCCATCGGGTACGTGCTGTGGTAGCTGCTGCCATTTCGGCATTGTCGGCCGCACCTCCGGGCACTGAGTATTGGGAGTATGTATGCAGCAAGTGCGGCACTCATTTTGAGAAGCCGGTGCCCAAAGTAACTGAATGAGATCTGTCTAAAAGTGACTCATAAAGACAAATTTACTTATGAAAAGGATATTGCTGCAATTGTTTCTGTCAGTCTGTTTGCTGTCGTTGTCCGCCCGGAATGCAGACAATGCGGACAACCGGACGGGTACACTTTCTTCGCGGCTCGATACATTGATAAAGTATCAGCTTCCTTCAGGTTCCAACGTAGCTATTTCGGTTTATGACCTGACCGCCGGAAAGCCCTTGTACAGCTATCAGGCGGACAAGCTTTCCCGTCCCGCTTCCACCATGAAGCTGCTGACGACCATCACGGCCCTTTCCCGTCCCGAAGCCGACGAGCCGTTCCGTACGGAAGTGTGGTATCAGGGAACCATTGAGCGCGATACCTTGCAGGGGAATATGTATGTGATAGGCGGTTACGACCCGGAGTTTGATGAAGAGGCATTGGATTCCCTGGTGGCTGCCGTGGCCCGTTTCCCCTTCTCCGTCATCAAAGGCAAGGTGTATGGAGATGTCTCCATGAAAGACTCCTTGTACTGGGGCAGCGGCTGGTTGTGGGACGATACGCCCTATTCCTTCCAGCCCTACCTCTCGCCGCTGATGCTGAACAAAGGAGTGGTGAAGGTTACCGCTACACCCGGCGAGCGGGGCGACAGTGCACGCCTTGAATGCACTCCCGCCTCTTCCTATTATACACTGACGAACAAGACCCGTAGCCGTACCCCTTCTGCCGGACGCTTCCGTGTGTCGCGCGACTGGCTGGTGAACGGGAACAATATCACCGTGACGGGCAACGTCGATGCCCGCCGTACAGGTACGGTCAATATCTTTTCTTCGCAAGACTTCTTCATGCATACCTTTATGGAACGGTTGCAGGCACGAGGCATCCGGTGCATTCCGGCGGCAGAAGCGGAAGTCTCTTACCTCTTCGGCGAGTTCCGGCAAGACAGCCTTTCCGTGCGGATGGCTTCCTATGAAACTTCCGTGCAGGATGTGGTGAAACAGCTGATGAAGGAGAGCGATAACCTCAATGCCGAAGCCATGCTGTGCCGGTTGGGTGTGCAGAGCAGCGGAAAGAAGCGTGTCTCTGCCGAGGACGGGCTTTCCGCCATCCGCATGCTGATAAAGAAGCTGGGGCATGACCCCGACCGATATAACCTGGCGGACGGTTGCGGCCTTTCCAATTACAACTACATCTCTCCGGAACTTTTGGTTTCCTTCCTCAGATACGCCTACTCGCGTACGGATGTGTTCCAGAAACTGTATAAGGCTTTGCCCATTGGCGGTGTGGACGGCACGTTGGAGTTCCGCATGAAGAAGGGTACCCTCTCGCACAAGAACGTACATGCCAAGACGGGTTCCTTCACTGCCATCAACTGCCTGGCCGGCTACCTCAAAGCCCGTAACGGGCACGAAATAGCCTTTGCCATCATGAACCAGAATGTACTGTCGGGCAGGGAAGCGCGTGCTTTCCAGGATGCGGTGTGTGATGAGGTGATACGTTGAGGTTTAGTCGTCGTAAAGTTGACCTTGAGCGTCGTAAAGTTAAGGTTTGGCTTCCTAATGCAGACCTTTACGGAGTGAGCCCCAAGCGTGGGGGCAATCACTCCTCTTTCGTATTGCGGTAGCGTGCCGGAGACATGCCCAGATAGGACTTCACGTATTTTCCGAAGAAAGACTGGTTGGGGAAATCGAACTCCTCTGCAATCTCCTTGATGGACTTGTCCGAGTGCTTCAGCCGGTACTTGATATGTTCGATGGCACTTTCGTTGATTAGGTCCAGCGGTGTGCGCCCGCACGCCTGCTTGATGACCTTCGAAAAGTGTTTGGGGCTATAGCAGAGTGCGTCGGCGTAATATCCCACGGAGCGGTGCATGCCGTTGTCCTTGGATAGCATCTCTATGAACTTGCGCAGGATATAGTCGGACTGTTTGATGCCTTCTTTGGCATCGGTTGCCATTTCGGAAGGGGGCATTTCTTTGTTGAGGTGCCCCAGCATTTCACAGAAGATGGCAGAAAACAAGTATTGCATCACTTCTTTGTGGTAGTGGTGAGGCTCGTCGTTCATCTTTGCCATAAGCAGTTCCCGGTAGAATTTGAAGATTTCCTTGTCCCCATCCTCCCCGACAGATTTTATGGGATTGTTGTGGATATGTATGACGGTATTCCATGTGTCCTTCTCCATCCTGACCACGCGTTGCAGGAACTGCGTGGAGAATGCGGCAAGCCTTATCTTGTGCTTCGGGCTTACCATTGCGTGGCTGATAATGGTATTGGGAAGGCCGAGTAGCAAGTCGCCTGCTTCCAGTTGGTAGGTTTTGTAGTTGACGTCCAACTGGATGCAGCCTTCCAGACAGATAGCGATGAGGAAGCATCCCAGTCTTATTGTATCTTCATTGTAGGGGCTTCCCTCCAGACTGTTGATTATGACAAAGTCATCATCTACATAGTCAAGGACGTGTTCGCTGCTCTTGAAGTCTGCGATTTCTACGGTTTTTATGTTCCTTTTTTCCATATTCCTCTTTTTTTGTTTTGCAAAGTTGAGGAATAATGGGAAATATGGAATGTTCTATTATACTTCTTTCTTGTTCTCTATGTCTTTTTAAAACAATAGGTTAGCCTTAAAAAAGATAAATGGCGAAAAAAGAACATCCTTGGAGTATAATTGGTCATTATGACGTTGTTCCTTTCTTCTACTTTTGCCATCGGTTTTAACAAAAAGACAATGAGAAAAAGTATGATTACATTGAACAAGAAATGGATACGGCTGATAGGGATTGTCGGTTGTACAATGTGTTTGGCATCTTGCAAGCAGGCATCGGATGCTTCTGGAATGAAACCTTCTTATGCTACTATGAAGGTGGAGGCGACGGATAAGGAGCTTTCCACTTCGTACTCGGCGACGATACGCGGACGGCAGGACATAGATATTTATCCGCAAGTGTCGGGTACCATCGAGAAACTGTGTGTGACCGAGGGGCAGAAGGTGCGCCGGGGACAACTGCTTTTCATCATCGACCAGGTTCCCTACAAGGCTGCACTCAAAACGGCCGTTGCCAATGTGGAAGCGGCACGTGCCGCACTGGCTACTGCCGAACTGACTTATAACAGCAACAAGGAACTGTATGCGCAGAAAGTGGTTTCGGAATTCAGCCTGAAGACTGCCGAAAACAGCTACCTTACCGCCAAGGCACAACTCTCGCAGGCCGAAGCCCAGGAGGTAAACGCACGCAACAACCTCTCCTATACGGAAGTGAAAAGTCCCAGCGACGGTGTGGTGGGAGCGTTGCCCTACCGTGCAGGGGCATTGGTCAGCCCCAGCTTGCCGCAACCGCTGACAACGGTCAGTGACAACAGCGACATGTACGTTTACTTTTCCATGACCGAGAACCAGTTGCTCGCCCTGACACGCCAGTACGGCAGCATGGACGAGGCGCTGAAGAACATGCCGGCGGCAGAGCTGCGTCTGAACGACAATTCCGTCTACGACAAGAAAGGTACCATCGAGTCCATCAGTGGTGTCATCGACCGCCAGACGGGTACGGTAGTGGCACGCGTGGTCTTCCCCAACGAATCGCGCCTGCTCCACAGCGGGGCATCGGGCACGGTGGTGGTGCCTGCCACGTATAAGAACTGCATTGTGATTCCGCAAGAAGCCACCGTACAGTTGCAGGACAAGACGTTGGTATATAAGGTAGTGGATGGCAAGGCCGTCTCTACCTTGATTACCGTGGCAGGAATAAATGACGGACGCGAATACGTGGTGCTGGACGGACTGAAAGTGGGTGACGAGATTGTTTCCACAGGTGCCGGACTGCTGCGCGAAGGGACGCAAGTGAAATGATGATCGCTATTTTATCAACTATCAATGACCCATTAAGATGAAAGGAAACATATTTATAAAACGGCCGGTGATGGCTATCTCCATCTCCGTACTGATTCTGGTGATAGGGCTCATTTCGCTCTTTACGCTGCCGGTGGAACAATATCCTGACATTGCGCCTCCTACGGTATATGTCAGTGCCAACTACACCGGCGCCGATGCCGAAGCCGTACTGAACAGTGTCATCATGCCGTTGGAGGAGAGCATCAACGGTGTGGAGAACATGATGTACATCAGCTCTACCGCCACCAATGCCGGTTCCGCGACCATACAAGTTTATTTCAAGCAGGGCACGGACCCCGACATGGCTGCGGTGAATGTACAGAACCGCGTATCCAAGGCGCAGGGATTGCTGCCTGCCGAAGTGACGAAAATCGGTGTGACTACCCAGAAGCGGCAGACCAGCTTCCTGCAAATCGGCGCTTTGGTGAGCACCGACGGGCGCTACGACCAGACGTTCCTTGCCAATTACCTCGACATCAACGTGATTCCGCAAATCAAGCGTATCGAAGGTGTGGGTGACGTAATGGAATTGGGTGATACCTACAGTATGCGTATCTGGCTGAAACCGGAACGGATGGCGCAGTATGGACTGGTCCCTTCGGATGTGACTGCCGTATTGGGCGAGCAGAACATCGAAGCGCCTACCGGTTCGCTGGGCGAGAATTCAAAGAACGTGTTCCAGTTTACGATGAAGTATCGCGGACGTCTGAAGAGTGTGGAGGAATTCCAGAACACGGTGGTACGGTCGCAGAGCGACGGTTCCGTGCTCCGTCTGAAGGACGTGGCGGATGTGGAGCTGGGTACGCTGACCTATAGTTTCCGCAGTGAGATGGACAGCAAGCCGGCGGTGCTTTTCATGATGTTCCAGACGGCGGGCTCCAACGCAACCGCCGTCAACAAGGAGATTACGGCACAGATAAAGGAGATGGAGAAAAGCCTGCCCGAAGGGACGGAATTTGTGACGATGATGAGTTCCAACGACTTCCTCTTCGCTTCCATACACAATGTGGTGGAGACACTGGTCATTGCCATTATCCTGGTAATCCTGGTGGTGTATTTCTTCCTGCAGGACTTCAAGAGTACGCTCATACCCTCCATTTCCATTATCGTGTCGCTGGTCGGCACGTTTGCCTGCCTGGTGGCTGCGGGGTTCAGCCTCAATATCCTGACGCTGTTTGCGCTGGTGCTTGCCATCGGTACGGTGGTGGACGATGCCATCGTGGTGGTGGAGGCGGTGCAGTCCAAGTTCGATGCCGGATACAAGTCCCCCTACCTTGCCACGAAGGATGCGATGGGCGATGTGACGATGGCCATCATCTCTTGTACCTGCGTGTTCATGGCGGTGTTTATCCCCGTGACGTTTATGGGCGGTACTTCGGGCGTGTTCTATACGCAGTTCGGTGTCACGATGGCAACGGCGGTGGGCATCTCCATGATTTCGGCATTGACGCTTTGCCCTGCCTTGTGTGCCATCATGATGCGCCCGTCGGACGGCACGAAGAGTGCGAAGAGCATCAACGGACGGGTGCGTGCGGCATACAATGCTTCGTTCAACGCCGTGCTGGGCAAATATAAGAAAGGTGTGATGTTCTTCATCCACCACCGCTGGATGGTGTGGACTTCATTGGCGGCTACCGTCGTATTGCTGGTTTACCTGATGAGCACCACCAAGACGGGACTTGTGCCGCAGGAGGACCAGGGTGTCATCATGGTGAACGTCAGCACGTCTCCGGGAAGCACGCTGGAAGAAACCACGAAGGTGATGAACAAGTTGGAGGACATCCTGAAAAACACTCCCGAGATAGAACACTATTCCAAGGTGGCGGGATACGGACTGATGTCCGGACAGGGCACTTCCTATGGTACCATCATCATCCGTCTGAAGGACTGGGGCGAGCGGAAGGGGAGCGAACACACGTCCGACGCTGTGGTGGCCCGCCTCAATGCCCAGTTCTACGGTGTGAAGGAGGCACAGATATTCAGCTTCCAGCCGGGTATGATTCCGGGCTACGGTATGGGTAACTCCCTTGAGCTGAACCTCCAGGACAGGACGGGCGGTGATATGGCAACGTTCTACGGGGCGGTGATGCAGTTTCTGGGTGCGTTGAACCAGCGTCCCGAAGTGGCTATGGCGTATACCTCTTATGCCATGAACTTCCCGCAGGTATCGGTCGATGTGGATGCAGCCAAGTGCAAGCGTGCGGGCATCTCGCCGAATGCGGTGCTCGATGCGTTGGGCAGCTATTGCGGCGGTGCCTATATCTCCAACTACAACCAGTTTGGCAAGGTGTACCGCGTCATGATGCAGGCATCGCCCGAATATCGTCTGGACGAGCAGGCACTGGGCAACATGTTTGTGCGCAACGGTACGGAGATGGCTCCGGTAAGCCAGTTCGTGACGTTGAACAAGGTGCTTGGCCCGGAGACGGCGAACCGTTTCAATCTGTACAGTGCCATTACCGCCAATGTGAACCCCGCCGAAGGATATTCGTCCGGCGAAGTACAGAAAGTGATTGCGGAAGTGGCGGAACAGACGTTGCCGCTGGGGTACGGTTACGAGTACGGAGGCATGGCACGTGAGGAAGCCAGCACGGGCGGTGCGCAGACGGTCTTTATTTATGCCATCTGTATCTTCCTTATCTATCTCATCCTGGCATGTCTCTACGAGAGCTTCTTGATACCGTTTGCGGTCATCTTCTCCGTACCGTTCGGGCTGATGGGTTCGTTCCTTTTTGCCAAGGTTCTGGGATTGGAGAACAACATTTACTTGCAGACGGGTGTGATTATGCTGATTGGCCTGCTTGCCAAGACGGCCATCTTGATTACGGAGTATGCCATCGAGCGGCGCCGCAAGGGAATGGGCATTGTGGAATCGGCCTACTCGGCTGCCCAGGTCCGCCTGCGTCCTATCCTGATGACGGTGCTGACGATGATATTCGGTATGCTTCCGCTGATGTTCTCGAGCGGTGCGGGCGCCAACGGTAACTCCTCGCTGGGTACGGGTGTAGTAGGCGGTATGCTTATCGGAACGCTGGCGCTGCTTTTCGTCGTTCCGGTGTTCTACATCATCTTCGAGTACTTGCAGGAGAAGATCCGTCCGCCAATGGAGGAAGAAGCCGATGTGCAGGTATTGCTTGAAAAGCAGAAGAGTGAGGCAGAACGGGCGAAAGATTGAGTCTCAAATAGTGAAACGATTCGTTTCTAAAAACGAAACAAATGGTTTTCCCTGCATGAACGGACGGTTTCGTGCAGAGGAAACGGAATAAAAACAGATTGGAACAATGAAGAAACATATCATCCTATTGTCCGCCGCCGGTTTGCTGCTCAGCAGCTGCGGCGTGTACACCCAATATAAACCCGCTACCGAGGTCCCCGATGGCCTCTACGGGGAAGAAACGGCAGCTTTTACGGAGAGTCCCGACGGTTCTCCGGCTGCCTCCGGAGACAGCTTGAACCTTGGTTTGGGCGGCATGGACTGGCACGAACTTTTTACCGACCCTCACTTGCAGGCACTTATTGAGCAGGGGTTGCAGAACAATACCGACTACCAGTCGGCACAGCTCCGTGTGGAAGAAGCTGAAGCTGCATTGCTGTCCGCAAAGCTTGCTTTCCTGCCCTCTTTTGCCCTCGCGCCGCAGGGCACGGTGAGCAGCTTTGACAGCCACAAGGCTACGCAGACCTATTCGCTGCCCGTCACAGCCAGTTGGGAGTTGGATATTTTCGGTCGTATGCGCAACGCCAAGAAGCAGTCGAAGGCGCTTTATGCACAGAGCCGGGACTATCACCAGGCGGTGCGTACCCAGCTCATAACCGGAATAGCCAATACCTATTATACCTTGCTGATGCTGGACGAACAACTTGCCATCTCCAAGCAGACGGAAGAGACTTGGAAGGAAACCGTTGCTTCTACCCGTGCGCTGATGAATGCGGGCCTGGCGAATGAGTCGGCAGTTTCGCAGATGGAAGCTGCCTACTACCAGGTGCAGGCTTCTGTACTCGATTTGGAGGAACAGATAAATCAAGTGGAGAACAGCCTTGCTCTGCTGTTGGCAGAGACACCCCGCCATTACGAGCGCGGTGTGCTGGCAGAGCAACAGTTCCCCGCGGACTTTTCCATAGGGATTCCTGTTCAGATGCTTTCCTGTCGTCCTGATGTCCGTTCGGCCGAACGGACGCTGGAAGCGGCGTTCTACGGCACCAATGCGGCGCGTTCCGCCTTTTATCCCTCCATCACGCTGAGCGGGAGTGCGGGTTGGACCAATTCCGCCGGTTCGATGATTGTGAATCCCGGTAAGTTCGTGGCTTCGGCAATAGGCTCGCTGACGCAGCCGCTTTTTGCCCGCGGGCAGCTCATTGCACAGTACCGCATAGCCCGTGCCCAGCAGGAAGAGGCCTCCCTTGCCTTCCAGCAGACATTGCTGAATGCAGGCAGCGAAGTGAATGATGCCTTGACTGCTTGGCAGACAAGCCGTTCCAAAAGTGAGCTGCTGGACAAGCAAGTGGCTTCCTTGCAGACGGCCGCCCGCAGCACTTCCCTGCTGATGGAGCATGGCAACACCACCTATCTGGAGGTGCTTACCGCCCGGCAGACCTTGCTCAGTGCGCAACTGTCGCAGACAGCCAACCGATTTTCTGAAATACAAAGCTTGATTAACCTCTACAAGGCGTTAGGGGGAGGTCAGGAATAGAGTGTCATCATACTCTCTCTCTGCATCTTCACTTTACATGTGAAGGAAGGGCTGCCCGGGAAGTGATTCCAGGGCAGCCCGTTTTTGGTTTTGTATGGTGAATAGAGATTCAGTTCACCACAGATTGCAAAGTTTTTTCTATTCTTTTATTTATACTGTGCCCAGTCCACATTCTTCATGTCTCCGCTCTTGGCGAGTTCGGCATGCATGGCCAGTGAGGCACGCAGGGCGTGGGGAGTCTGTGACTTGCCGTCGGTCAGTTTCAGGTAATCCCACAGAATGTTTTTGTAGTCCGGATGGACGCAATTTTCGATGATGGCTTGGGCACGTTCTTTCGGACTCTTGCCGCGGAGGTCGGCCACACCTTGTTCGGTGATGATGATATTGACGTCGTGTTCTGTGTGGTCCATGTGCGAAACCATCGGTACGATAGCCGAGATTTTACCTTCCTTGGCAACGGACGGGCAAGTGAAGATGGAGATATAGGCATTGCGGGTGAAGTCACCGCTTCCACCGATGCCGTTCATCATCTTGGTGCCGCCGATGTGCGTGGAATTCACGTTGCCGTAGATGTCGGCTTCGATGGCGGTATTGATGGAGATAACTCCCAGACGACGTACAATTTCCGGACTGTTGGAGATTTCTGACGGGCGGAGCACCAGCTTGTCGCGGAAGAAGTCCATATCATTGTAGATACCTTCCAGGCAGTCGTTTGTTACGGTCAGTGAACAGGCACTGCCGAATTTCACGCGACCTTCACGAATCAGTCCGATAACGGAAT
The DNA here is from genome assembly GCF_000195635.1 of Bacteroides fluxus YIT 12057. Taxonomy (GTDB): domain Bacteria; phylum Bacteroidota; class Bacteroidia; order Bacteroidales; family Bacteroidaceae; genus Bacteroides; species Bacteroides fluxus. The sequence continues at coordinate 39,827 of NZ_GL882666.1, forward strand.
TCTGGATAACTTCTGTGTACATTTCGAAAGCGGGGATGGTCTTGTCACGTCCCAGGGCGCCCAGCACGGCATTGGCGATGTTACCCACACCGGATTGCAGCGGCAGGAAGGTGGGAGGGATGATTCCGCGCTTCATGTCGGCAGCAAGGAAGTCGGCCACGTTCTGTCCGATTTTGTCGGTCAGCGGGTCAGCGTCGGCAAACGAGCGTGCTTCGTCGGGCCAGTTGGTCTCTACCACACCTACAATCTTTTTCGGATCTACCTGGATATAGGGCAGTCCGATGCGGTCACTCGGCTTGTAGATGGGAATTTCGCGGCGGTAAGGAGGGTCGAGGGGCTCGTAAACGTCATGCAGGCCCATGGCGCTCTTGCTGTGTGCGGCGTTCAGTTCCACGATAATCCGGTCGGCCAGGCGGCAGACAGTCGGGGCGATACCGCCGGCTGCCGTCAGGTAGATTTTACCGTCGGGGGTCACTTCGCAGGCTTCGATGATGGCAACATTCACTTTTCCCATGAAACCGTAACGTACTTCTTGTGCCATCTGTGAAAGATGGATGTCGTTGTAGGCTATTTCACCGTTGTTCACGGCTTTGCGGAAATCGGCGTTGGTAGTATAAGGAGCACGGTAACGGATGGCTTTGGCGCGTGAAAGGATGCCGTCGCAGGAATCTCCGGTAGAAGCACCGGTGAAGATGCCTATCTGGAACGGGTTCCCTTTCGCATGCTCTGCTTCCGCGATTTTTGCTAATTCAGCCGTAACGGCCTTGGCTGTTCCTGCGGGGGTAAATCCGCTCAAGCCGATGTTATAACCATGTTTGATGAGGCTCGCAGCTTCTGCTGCCGAAATGTAATTGAGTGCCATAATATAAATAGTTATTTTTTCGTGTAAAGATTCATTTCAATATTTCCGTTGGAGTATTTCCGACCAGATAATGGCCCGCCGTGCCTCTTCTGCCGAATGAATGCTGTATTCGGATGTTCCGTTGAATTCCGGTGTTTCAGCTATCGGAGGGGAGGGGTTGGTTTGCACGGGAGTATATGAAGAGGTTGCAGATTTTTTAGGGTTAGACTTGGCAGGACGGACAAAGATTCCTTCAACTGGCTGTTCTGTTGTTCTGGGGCCTTCGGGTATGTATCCGCCATAAGTGTCTTCCTGTTCGGGATAGGGGGGACAGGTGTCATCGTCCATGTTTGTACTGGGCAGCATGAAAGGTTTGCCTTCAGTGTCTTTTCTGGCTTCTTTTTTGAACTGTCTGACAAGTCCGATGACCATTACAGCTGCAACTAACAGAAATTTAAAGACGTCTTCCATATCTTCTTTATATTTTTAACTTTTATAATCGGATTTCCCGGACTGTTCCGTTTTTGCTTTCGGGCAAAGTAACTAATAAATCTGATTACAACCAAGAATTTGGGTACTAAAAAAGGGCAGCTTCACAGCTCCCCTTAATTTTTTTAACCTAAACCTTAACTATGAAAAAATCTAATGTTTCTTTCATTTCACAAATGTGGGAATTTATTCCGTCTATGCCAAATTAACACTCAGAAAATGTTTAGTTTGTTAACATTAATTAGTATAGGTTCCTCAGACTAACGGTTTTAGATGGTATTTTTCTTTTATTTCATCCGTTTTTACGGATGAAGCCGTATCTTTGCAGGGATAATTGTTCCTTTTTCTTTATTCTGAGAAGAGAAAAGAACCTAATATAGAAAAATAATTATGGAAAAAGTAACGGGAGCAGACTTTAAATCTGCAACTGCGGATGACAACAAGAAGTTGTTCATCGAAACTTATGGCTGCCAGATGAACGTGGCAGATAGTGAAGTAATTGCTTCTGTCATGCAGATGGCGGGTTATTCGGTAGCCGGGACACTGGAAGAAGCGGATGCGGTATTTATGAATACCTGTTCCATCCGTGACAACGCCGAGCAGAAGATTCTGAATCGTCTTGAATTCTTCCACTCGCTTAAGAAGAAAAAACGCCGTCTCATTGTCGGTGTGCTGGGGTGTATGGCCGAGCGTGTAAAAGATGATTTGATAACGAACCATCACGTTGATCTTGTGGTAGGTCCGGATGCCTATCTGACCTTACCGGAGTTGATCGCTGCCGTTGAGGCCGGTGAAAAAGCGATGAATGTGGAACTCTCCACTACAGAAACCTATCGGGATGTCATCCCTTCGCGTATTTGCGGAAATCATATCTCCGGATTTGTCTCCATTATGCGCGGGTGCAATAATTTCTGTACTTACTGCATTGTGCCTTATACCCGTGGACGGGAGCGTAGCCGCGATGTGGAGAGTATCCTTAACGAAGTGGCCGACTTGGCTCAGAAAGGTTACAAGGAGGTCACCCTCTTGGGACAGAATGTCAATTCCTACCGTTTTGAGAAGCCGGACGGGGCGGTGGTGACTTTCCCGATGTTGCTTCGTACGGTGGCCGAGGCTGCGCCGGGCATGCGTGTCCGTTTCACTACTTCGCATCCCAAGGATATGAGCGATGAGACTTTGCAGGTAATTGCCGATATGCCCAATGTGTGCAAGCATATCCACCTGCCTGTACAAAGTGGGAGCAGCCGCATCCTCAAGCTTATGAACCGCCGATATACCCGTGAGTGGTACTTGGAGCGCGTGGCGGCTATCCGCCGTATCATTCCTGATTGCGGACTTTCTACCGATATCTTCTCCGGCTTCCACTCGGAGACGGAAGAAGACCATCAACTGTCCCTTTCCTTGATGGAAGAATGCGGTTATGATGCTGCTTTCATGTTCAAATATTCAGAACGTCCGGGTACGTATGCTTCCAAGCATCTGCCGGATGATGTGCCGGAGGAGGTGAAGATTCGCCGTTTGAATGAAATCATTGCCCTCCAGAACCGTCTTTCTGCCGAGGCGAATGCCCGTTGTGTGGGGCGGACGTATGAAGTACTGGTAGAAGGAGTCAGCAAGCGCAGCCGTGACCAGTTGTTTGGCCGTACGGAACAGAACCGCGTGGTGGTCTTTGACCGTGGTACGCATCGTGTGGGTGATTTTGTTACCGTAAAGGTCACAGAGTCCAGTTCGGCAACGCTGAAAGGGGAAGAGGTCTTGAAGCCTTGATATAGAAAAACTATATAAATTAACCTATCATTGTGCACTGACCGGCAGAATGATAGGTTAATTTGTTTTATGCCCTTGTTGCCTTTAGAATGGTATCCATAAAGACAAGTTGTATTCTCTGAACCTTCCGGACTTCAGACAGTCTGTCTTCAGGCTGTTCAGCAGTCCGTGCTTGTAGCTCAGTCCCACTTCGAACGCTTTGAAACGGTAGGCTATTCTTCCTATTACCGGGACATCGAACTTCCGGCTGTTTCCACCGTTTTGACTGAAATACCAGGTCGGCTGTATTCCTGCGCCTATGCTCAAGCCTTTGCAGAGGGTATAGTTTGCCGTGCCGGTAGCAAAGGCGGAGAACCTTTTGGCGCTTGCATCCACTGTGGCCGGTTCGCCCGGCGCTTTCCCGAACGTGTAGTCGTAGAATTTCACTCCCAATCCTGCCTCCAGGTCGTAGAAGAAAGGCGATGCTTTGGCTGCATGAAGTCTGAGCTTGTAGCCTAAGGAGAGGTTGTATCTGTAGCCTACGTCGTAGGAACCGCCTGCTCCTGCGGCGGACGGGTTCAGTTTGGTCTTGATGTTTCCAATACCGCCTTCGGCGATGATTCCCGATTCAGTCTGGCCTTGTGCGCTGAGCGAAAGCAGGCAAAGGGTGATAAATAGCATTACATGTTTCATAATAATTGTAGCTTTAGTATTGGGAAATTAAGTCTTCTGGTTTATAGATTTACTCTAAAGAAATATTTGGTACTGCCACACTCTGCTCCAAATCCTTGAAACTTTACAGAACATAATCCTTGAAATGGAACCGGTTGTCCATTCAGAAATACTCTTGTATAGTTCCCTTTTTCTATATTCAAAATGAATACATTTTCTTCATGTGGAAGCATGGTTTCGATAGTAGTATATACAATATGATTGTATTTGTCTTTGATGGTCAGCTTTGCTTCTTCCAACAAAACTCCTGAATATATATAGAAGATGTTTTGATTGTGCAGGATGAAGGGGATGTTGCCTATTAGGGAGCGCTCTTCTTCATCCCATTTGATTTTGTTGTCTGTTGTGAAATGTTCTGTTAATGTAATGATTTTCTTTTTTGCATGTAAAGATGAGGCTGGTAGGCAGCATAAAATAGTAATTGCTGCAATGAATAAGGTTCCTTTCATAACGTATTGTATTTTAGAATTTTTGGCAAAGATATGGTGCTTTATTACAAACTTCCTAAAAATACGGTACGCAAATAGTACGCAACTACATATTGCGTACTATGCGCTTTATAGTACGCAATCACTAGTGGGCACTTTAAATTAAATATCGTTCTTTGAAATCTTTGATAATCGCATAGTTATGTATCTTTTTGAAGCGTGACGATTTGAATTGAAAAGTTGTTTTAGCTTTGCCCAAAAGCTCAAAACAATGAATCAAGGCAAATATATCTTCGCTCAACTTACAGATTTTCTTCCCCGTCGTATCTTTGATCGTTTGGTAGAGAAGTATTCCGGGAATAAGAAAATCAGAACATTCACCTGTTGGAATCAGATGCTGTGCATGATCTTCGGACAACTGACCGCCCGAGACAGCATGCTTGACCTTATGCTCAGCCTTGAGGCACACAAGAACAAGTACTATCACTTGGGATTCGGTGCAACAGTTAGCCGTACCAATCCGGGGAAAGCAAACCGGAATAGAGATTATCGTATCTACGAAGAATTTGCTTATACCCTGATTGCGGAAGCCCGTAATAGCTGCAACAAAAATGACTTCGAGGTGAAAGTTGACGGTAATGTTTATGCCTTTGATTCCTCCACCATAGACCTTTGTCTGAATGTTTTTTGGTGGGCGGAATTTAGGAAACACAAAGGAGGCATTAAACTTCATACCTTGTATGATGTAAAGACTTCCATACCGACAATCGTACTGGTAACCAATGCTAAAGTACATGACGTAAACATGCTGGATGAGTTGAGTTATGAAAAGGGAAGTTTCTATATCATGGATAAAGGATATGTTGACTTCCCCCGTTTGCATAAGCTTCACACCTGTGGTGCTTACTTCGTTACACGTGCAAAGGATAATATGAGATTCCGTAGAATGTATTCCCGTGAAGTCGATAAAACAACCGGAATAAAATGTGACCAGATTGGAATGCTTGAAACGTATAAATCGCTCAAAGCATATCCGGATAAACTCCGGCGGGTTAAATACTACGATGAAGAACCGGACAGAGAATTTGTGTTCATCACCAACAACATGGAACTCTCAGCAGAGGAAATTTCTTTGCTATACAAGAACCGTTGGCAGGTGGAACTGAAAGTCAACCGTCCAATCTACGAAATTCTACAAATTTTGAGCTTTTCTCTACTGGATAAAACACCTGTAAGAGAGATATTTACTGATTGCGATTACAAAAATGTCAAAGAACTAAATTATAAACAATTGAAAATCAGCTGGGACTAAGTGCCCAGCAGTGGTACGCAATATGCAGAAAGGTGGAGTTGACTTTAAAAGTCTTGTATGAAGTTATCCCATTACTCTGTACTTCCTTCCTCATTGAAGAATTTTTTATACAAGCGCTTGCGGATAGAGCTAATGGCTTGCTTGCTACGTGTAGCTATAGTAGCTATTTGCAGGGGAGATAGATTGATTTTGAGCAGAAGGCATACTTTCAACTCAATATCTGTTATCGGATAAAGCTCTTGTAGCCGTTGGCTGAACTGGTTGTAAGTCTCGTCTATTGCTTGATTCAGTGTCTGCCAATCGGTATTGTTTATTTTGACTTCCTCTTCCTCTTTCTCTTCCTCTTTCTCTTCCTCTTCTCCTTTCAGCACGCTATGAAATTTTTTATAAATCTCAGATTGTTTTAGCTTAGCTTCTGCTTGGTCTTGTACTTTTTGTCTGGCTTCAATCTGTTCACTATTTTTTTCAATAAGCTTTTTCTGTGCATTAAGCAAACCTGTTGGCGGAATTAATTTAGTGCATACTT
>NZ_GL882667.1 GCF_000195635.1 Bacteroides fluxus YIT 12057
CGCAGGCGGTAGTGGTTACGCAGGTTCACACGCAGGGTTTTGGCGATGTTCACGCCCGCTTCCCTGGCTCCGTAGATAAAGACGTTGGCACTGTGCGAACTGTCAAAATTCAAGGCTTCAAAAGCTGTCTTGACAATGATGCGGAAACATGCCATCATGGCGAAACTGATGACATAGGACATGAACAGCACACTGGGCGGAGCCAGATAAGAACCAAAGCCGTTCCCCGTCAGGACACTTGCCGACATCAGCAGTGCATACGCCACCGTCAATGATACGAAAACACGCATGATATCCACGAAAGAGGAAAAGCGCAGTACATTGGAGTAGGTACGGAAAACCCGGAAAAAGACAAGATTGACAATGACCACCCATAAAATAGTCTTGTCAATGGAAGAGGAATCCAGAAAAATACTCCTGAAATCGTATCGTAACGCATAGGCCAAAAGACTTGAAACAAATACGACAAGTACGTCGATTGACAGGATAGCCCACACCGGCAGCACTTTCAACGAAAAATTCTGTCCGAATATTCCTCCGTTCATAAAATATTGTAATTATCTGTCCGAATCAACATACTCCCAAGGATAGGGGTTGTCAGTCACATTCCGGAATTCCTCGACAGCCTTTCGCTGCTCTTCCGTTAATGAAGCTGGATTCCAGGAGGCGATGATTGCACGGGCTTCATCCGCAAGAGAGTCATCAAAGACCTCACCGTAACAGACAGTAAGCAAGCGGAGTTTCAGCAGGGAAGACGGGAGAGCCTCAAGAATATCCCAACAACGGTCCAATACTTTCTGAACATGTTCCTGCTTCTCGCCATGGTCAATGAACGAGGCACTGTAACCCATCAGAAGAGCAAGACAGACATTGGCCTGTTCTTCGACAGTGACACCTTTAGCGACGGAATCATACAAAGCCGTAGCCAGACGGTAAACTTCACCGTTACGGCGGGAAAGGTCATCGCTATAAACGGGACTTCCGTCCATACCCAGATACATCAGTTCATACGCAGCACGCTGGAGAGTTACCGCTTCTTCGGAAAGAGAGGTGTTCATTTATGAGTTAGATTTATAATTTACGAGTTACAAATAGGCAGAAGGAAATGATCAACGGGCAATTATCTGATTACTTCTATCAAGTCCGGATGGATAGTCGCCATGGCAACGGCAATTATCCCCTGTATCTGGATGACCACACGACGGTCACGCGCACCCTTTACTTTCAGGAAAACGCCCTCCTGTCCCTCAAAGTCACCGCCGGTAATACGGACTTTAGTACCTTTCGACAAATTCAACT
>NZ_GL882668.1 GCF_000195635.1 Bacteroides fluxus YIT 12057
GGGAAGAAGGGGGACACATAATATATATACGCGCGTATATACAGCGCTTCAAAAGTATATGGATATGCAACCCGGATCCAATATATAAAAACTAAATAAGCTTAGCACATACATGTCACTAATCACTTTATACATACTAACCATAGCCTATATAAAAAGAAATATAAACCGCAAAACGTTTTGTGATGCTTTCCCAAATCACTTTATGAGCATTTTGCACCTGTTAACACAAAACGAATTGCAATTTTTTATTCATTTTCCAAAGCCATTTAAATAGCCCTCAAAGAGAGCTTGAAAGCTCATCAAATTACCGACAATCATATATTTACACATTCACCTCCTCAATTTCAATCACATTCAAAGGTACACAATACCAGGTCCCATTGGTTTCCACTCCAAATTGCATCTTCATGAGCCCGTCATCGCCAACCAGAACCTTCACTGCCTGCTTTAGCTCACCGGTATTATTCATCACTGATGAAGGTGGTGTCAAGTAATAGGCTCCATCAACCGTCAGAATCTGATACAGCAACTTTTCAGCAGGTATTTCCCTCTAGTTCCATACCGTATTCGCCAAGACACGCACATTATACCACCCGGCAGGCAATGTAAACGTAATGCCGGCCACCCCGTCTTTACCGACATGGACGGAGTTATGTTCCAGACAGATATCCGGACGGTTTCCACCACTCCCGTGGCTTTGTAACCCACATCCGAAATCAATGAACTTTCGCATCTCTCCCGGATGGAAATACCGGCTACCATTATAAGTATATCCCAGTACCGGAGTCTTCCCGTTCAGATGGCGCTGATGGTAAATCCTCATTTTTTATAGAAATGAATGATTTATTTTGATGATACGGCAAATAAGAGAGGCGAACTTCGAAAAGAATCATAGATATCTATATTATCAACTTTATACAATACAATTCTATCTCAACCTCAACCTGTCCCCCACTTCCGGTATGTATTCAGCATCCTTACGGTTCATCTTATAAAGATTCTTCAAACGGATACCGTATTTCTGCGAAATGATGTGCATAGAGTCACCATCTTTCACGATATATACCGTATAGGGTTTGGCAGCTTTTTTACGTTTCTCTTTCAAGTAGATTATGTCACCGGCTTCCAAAGTATAATCCTTATGGAGATCATTATATTTCACCAATTTTTTCCAACTTATATCAAATTCTTTTCCCAACAGCCTGAAAGTATCCCCGTCACGGGCAACCACATAGGCTATATCATTCGCTATAAATACCTGATGCGGATTGGCAAGCCAAGGCTTTTTCTTCAACTCCTTCTCCCAATTGCGTGCCTCACGCTTGCTCATACCCCGCGAATCATACTTATAAAGTTCATAATCCTCTATAATCGTAATCAAACGGTTGGCATACGAGGGATCTGTAGCATACCCTGCCTTTTTCAAGCCTCTTGCCCAACCTTTATAGTCCGTAATCTTCAGTTTAAATAAAAACGCATAACGGGCGCCCCGCTTCAAAAACGCCGAATGATCTTCATAAGAATCCTTGGGGTGACGATAGGCACGGAAACATTCGCCACGGGCGTCATCGTCATGATAAACCTTGCGCCCCCGCCAGTCGCTGTGACACTTAATGCCAAAATGATTATTACTTTTACGTGCCAATTCGCTATAACCTGCCCCACTCTCCAACAGCCCTTGAGCCAACGTGATACTAGCGGGAATCTTATGCTGCTGCATCTGCTCCACAGCAAGTGGGGCATATTGCTTGATGTATTCATTATAGCGCGCATTTCTGCGTTGTGCATGTGCAGAAACGGAAAGACAAAACAATACTATAATAACAGTCAGTCTGAGGAGGATACTTTTCATGTTTCAAATGTTGAATTCGACACAAAAGTCCGGAAAAGAATCGAAAAAACCAATCCCTTAATCATTTTTTAAGAGATTATGTATTTATCAGCAGGACACAATAAGTATTTGATACCTAAAGATTTTACACTTTTTTTAATACATACGAGGACTTTTTTTTATAACTGCCTTCTATAAAACGAGAACATTTTCTTGATTAATCCTTTCCTTTGCACCATAAATTCAAGTTCTGTAAAAGATTTGAATTTATACATTTCATACATATATACCAATACTCTGCTTTTAATCTGTGAAGATTGAAAACAGTTTGTTTGTTTGCTAGAAATGCACCCTTGCTAAGAGTAGTGAGGGTGCATTATTTTTATAATGCACCAAGCATAAAAATCCATAATTCCCTCTATTCTAAATATATTTAAACCTTTTTCCTAAAACTATACCTGTCCAATATTGTTATTCAACTAACAAAGTATTCATTAAATCAGAAAAAAAATGAAAAAGTCTATCAGAGTAATGGTAATCATATTTACCGCCATTTTGGCAACGGGTGTACAACACACAGAAGCGTGTACCCGTGCCACCTACATCGGACAGGGCAATATGGTAATTACCGGCCGGACTATGGACTGGAAAGAAGATATTATGAGTAATATCTATGTATTTCCACGCGGCATACAAAGAGCCGGATTTAACAAAGGAGAGACCATCAACTGGACCTCCAAGTACGGCAGCGTCATCGCCACCGGATATGACATCGGGACGTGTGACGGTATGAACGAGAAGGGATTGGTCGCCAGTCTTTTGTTCCTGCCCGAATCCGTCTACAGCCTTCCCGGAGATACCCGCCCGGTAATGGGAATCAGCATATGGACACAGTATGTACTGGATAACTTCGCCACCGTAAGCGAAGCCGTGAATGAACTGAAAAAAGAGATTTTCCGCATTGATGCCCCTCGCATGCCGAATGGGTCGGCCTCTACCCTCCACCTCGCCATTACGGACGAAACCGGAAACACAGCTGTGCTAGAGTATCTTAATGGAAAACTGAGTGTACACGAAGGCAAAGAATACCAAGTTATGACCAATTCACCCAGATATGAACTTCAGCTGGCCATCAACGATTACTGGAAAGAAATCGGCGGACTGAACATGTTGCCGGGCACCAACCGTTCCAGTGACCGTTTTGTACGTGCGTCATTCTATATTCATGCCATACCTCAGACCGCTGACGCAAAGATTGCCGTTCCCAGCGTATTGAGTGTCATACGAAATGTATCTGTACCATTCGGCATCACTACACCAGACAAACCTCATATTTCCTCTACCCGATGGCGTTCTGTTTCCGACCAGAAAAACAAGATATATTACTTTGAATCGACTTTAACTCCCAATCTGTTCTGGCTCGATTTAAAGAAGATTGATTTCAGCCCCAATAGCGGTATAAAGAAACTGGCGCTGACAAACGGAGAAATCTATGCAGGCGATGCCGTCAAAGATTTGAAAGATAGCAGATCATTCACATTCCTATTCCAGACACCGGCAATGTAACCGAATGTTTACAGAAACGAGATGTCAAAAAAGTAACGGATTTGCAAATAACGATTTATGTGATTCATGAAGTTTATAAACGATAAAAGCATATGATAATGTTCCCGAATTCTCAGCTTCCAGTCTGTTGTGAAATAACATTATCTATACACTCTCATTACTTGTGTGGTCTCTATGGCAAACACACGGTTTTCATTTAAAAAGTCAACTTTATTGAGCGAATGCCCTGGGATTGTTATAGCTCAGGGGACTCCATCATAAAGTTTAAAAATGTAATTTATCCGTCATGCTGTCACGGAATGTACTCTATCAATTTGATACATAGATATATACCCCGTGACGGATACCCGTGATGGATGCGTGATAGATCCTTTATCTGTCACGCAACTGTCACAATGTCTC
>NZ_GL882669.1 GCF_000195635.1 Bacteroides fluxus YIT 12057
ATCCACCAGATAGGTGGGAGTACCCGTCTGGAACACAAAACGCAGATAGCGGTCGGAACTTTTCAGCACGCCATAAAAGGCTTTCAAGATCCGGCGGTATTCATCCAGAAGCGACTCATCGAGGATGGCCTGGAGCAAAGGCTTGTCATATTCATCAATCAAGACGACCGCCTGCTTGCCTGTACGTTCATAAGCACGTCGGATAATCCCGGAAAAACGTGCGGAAAGAGAAATTTCCGCCACATCACTGCCCCAACGTTCTTCCCAAAGGCTAAGGCTGCGTGAAAGCATCTGTTCCAGAGCTTCTTTTGTGTCATATTTTTCTGCATTCAAGTCCAAATGCAGCACAGGATACTGCTCCCACCGGGTTTCTAACTTCTCTATGGCAAGCCCTTCAAACAAGTCTTTACGTCCTTGAAAGTAAGCTTCAAAAGTAGAAAGGAGCAAACTTTTGCCAAAGCGGCGCGGACGACTCAGAAAATAAGGCTTGCCGGTATTCGCAATCTGATAAATCATGGCAGTCTTATCTACATAAAGATAGTTGTCTTTACGTATTTCCTCAAAAGTCTGTATGCCGATAGGCAATTTACGCATCTGTTCCATTTCCACCTTGTTTTTTAGAAGACGTATGCAAATATACGTCTTTTATTCAAAGGAATATAACTTCTGTCCAAAGAAGTAGCGGCCTGTATAAATAAAAAACGCTGGAACCACTTACTCAAATAAGTGGTTCCAGCGTAAGTATCCAAGCATAGCAACAAATTATAATACCGAATACTATACAGATTCTATAATATGCACTCCTTCATCTCTTCCACAATATAGTGTACGTCCTCATCCG
>NZ_GL882670.1 GCF_000195635.1 Bacteroides fluxus YIT 12057
GTTCCAGACGGGTACTCCCACCTATCTGGTGGATTTACTGAAACAGAGCGACTATGACCTGCGCCTGTTGGTGGCCGGGGTGGAGGTGACCGCTTCCGCCTTCTCGGAATATCGCGCGGAGGCGAACAATCCTCTTCCCATGATTTACCAGAGCGGTTATCTGACCATCAAGGGGTACGACAGGGAAGTCCGTCTTTATACCCTTCGGTTTCCTAACGATGAAGTCCGTTATGGCTTCCTGAACTTTCTGGTTCCTTTCTATACCCGGGTCACCGATGACGAGACAGGTTTTCATATCGCCAAATTCATGCGCGAGCTTCGTGCGGGTGATGTGGATGCTTTCATGGAGCGCCTTAAACTCTTCTTTGCGGGGATTCCCTACGATTTGAGTGACAATACCGAGCGTCATTACCAGGCCATTTTCTATATAGTGTTCACCCTGATGGGGCAATTTGTGGAGACGGAGGTTCGCAGCGCCCGTGGCCGTGCGGATGCCGTGGTGAAGACCCGGGATGCCATTTATGTCTTCGAATTCAAACTGGACGG
>NZ_GL882671.1 GCF_000195635.1 Bacteroides fluxus YIT 12057
GAACCTTCACGGACTTTGTAGTCTTGGATGATTTATTAATGAGGCTGTCAAGTGTCTGCATCAGTTGCTCGCCTCGCAGGTCTTTGGCTACAATGCGTCTTTCCTTGTCCAGCAAGAAATTTGCCGGGATTGTTTGTATCTCCAATTGCCTCAACAGCTGTGTGGGTGACTCGTTCCGGAGAGTTCCTATCACTTGCAGGAATTCTTGGGTACTGTCCTCCTTTATGGCTTTTTGCCAAGCCTCTCGCTTGTTGTCCAAAGACACGGCGTAAATAGTCAAGTCATCTTTATATTTGGCAACAGCCTCTTTTAAGTTAGGAATTTCTTTTCTGCAAGGCTTGCACCAACTTGCCCAAAAATCCACAAAGATATAGGGAGTACTAATATCTTTGGTGGCAATCTTCTGTCCATTGGCATCCTCAAAGGTTAAGTCCAAACGACTGCCTAAATCCTTGTTTAGCGGAGTATACCGCATTCTTTCTTTACGTAACTCCCCATATCGGGCGGATGATTTTCGAGCTTCTTCGGAGGGGGGAACGACAGCCGACCGGTCATAAAATGACCTTAAACTAGGATACCAATCAAATTTCGAAGCATACTTAGGGAAGAGTTCGCTTGTATTTACACCCGGAATAACGTGTTTTATAATTGCAAAACACTCATATACTACTACAGGTTCAGTTGTTTCATCCATACATTTCTTTAACTGCTGGAGGTAGTGGTCGCTTAATATGCGGATACTGTCAGTCTGGTTATTTTCTGCGTAAAGTTGTATCTTGTTACGAAACCTTTTCTCTTCTTGCATCATCTCGTAGATAAAGTTATGCAGAGTTCCTTGAACGGCCTTTATACAGCAATCAATATTTATATAGGGAGAAGATTCATCTATATTCAGTATAAGACAAGAGTCTTGTTCTGCCATAAATCCAAGCTGCAAAGGTCCATTCTTGGAAAATGTCAACTTAGCACTTACAGCACACGGAATTTTGAAGTTGAGTTCTACTTGGTGCTGACCTTTTGCAATAAACGCTGAATCAAGAAAGCCGTGCTCATTTCCGGAAATCCAACCTTTATAATCATGAATATATACCCACTGATCTTCGCTGCAAATATAATCATCTACATTTAGAATAACTTTCGTGTTTTTGTATACTAACTTTTTATCTTTAGCAGTCTTGTCAAGATGAAATCCAAAAGAAAACATCAGCATTACGAACAAATAAATAAAAGATTTCATGATATTGTATTTTTGTGGAGTTGATTTAAATGTCGGGGAAAAAAAGTATGGCTACAGAAACAAGTATACCGAAAGCCAATATTCCTAAATAAGAGATGAAGGCAGGGGGATTATTCTGTTGACATGCACTTGTTATCCCTAAAGCTATTGCCAAAAGGATTGCTATGACAACCTTATACTTCCAGAGATGGTAACCCATGTTTTTCCATAGGTAAAGGGAATCGGAAGGAGTTTCTTCCGTAGCCTCTCCAAGCAGTACGGTTCCCGTCCATTTCTTTAAAAAAGTGTCCACCCCGATGCACTCCGAATTTTCAAATTCCACGATGGAATCGCTCTTTTTGGTCACTACATGGAATGGATTCTTGTCCACTTGCAGCATGGTGATGAAGGGAGCTTCCAATTGCGCGAAGTAGTCGGGTGACGGTGGCAGTTGATACACCTCGTTCTTTACGTGCAGTGCATCCAATGCATCGCTGATGCCCCGCATGCTGCTGCCTACAGGGGTGTCGAGCAGACGATGCACGGTGCTCTGGCTCACTTTTACGGATAGTGCCCGTAGATAGTGATAAAGAACGATACTGGTGTTGTCAACTGCGGTCATGAGTGATTCGCTTTTGGGATTGTTAGAGTTATAAAGAGAATATTCCCTGCAAATAAGTGTCGTCTGTTTCAATCTCAATGAGATAGTTACCAGAGCTTTCGCTGTTCAAATCTATATTGAGGGCAGCAGGACTACTATGTACTTCTGAATAGACAGTTTCACCGGTAGATTCATTGGTGATAGTGACATTGACAACGGCAATGTTTTCATTGAAGCTCACATTTACTACATTATTATAAAGGTAAGCATCGACTACCGGCACATATATGCTACGAACTATAGGTCCTCCATCTTTTTTAATAGGTGGGTCATCAGAAACTGTTTGCTGGAGAACAATCTTTATACAATCATTCACTTTCTCCGCATGTACTGCTATATTGCCAAGGGAGAAAATTGTCAGCAGGATAAGTAATAGTCTTTTCATCTTCATACGTTTTTATTTGTTACTGATGTCACAAATATAAACGCATTTTAGCTTATGGATATGTATAAAACATGTATAAAATACATGTATAACAGCATTTATGCATGTATAAATAGCTAAATTGTCTTAGTATATCGCTCTTTTAATACCTTTTGTAGAGAAGTTGAACCATGAGGGAACCCCATCTGCTTCTCAACAATTCGATTTGCTTTTTTGTGGATTGTGTCTCGTTTGCAGTCCAACAAACATCCGAAATAACTGACTGGCAAATCTGTCAGGTATAGGCAGCAAAGGTAAATCTCTTCTTGTGACAGGGTGTAATCTGCACATAGTCTTAAGGTTATGTGGTTCCAACATCGGTCTGTCTCGGCAATCAGTTGTAACCAGTCCTCCTTTCCCATGTGTAACTCTGAACCTTCACGGACTTTGTAGTCTTGGATGATTT
>NZ_GL882672.1 GCF_000195635.1 Bacteroides fluxus YIT 12057
CAAGCAGGGAATCATTTGGTTTGGCGAATCCGGAAACATTTAGAAATGATAGATAGGGAACACCCGCTACGAGAAAGAAATATTAAAATCCATTTTGTCTTATATAATATAGTATACCCTTTGAAGGATTATATAATATAAAATATTTTTGGAGCTCACTTACATAGATGCAACTATAGTAATTGTTTTCATCTTTCAGTTCGTATTGCATCATTTTTCCTTCATCTATTTTGCTATTCATAATCCATGTCAGTTCGCGTTCATACTTCGACTCGCTTATTGAGTCTATCGGACAGTTATTCCATGTTATAGTTTCTGTTGCGTCGGGAAGTATAGTATACTCCCAGGTTCTATCAATTATAGGATAATTTAAATCTATTTTTACATTTGTTATTCGATAGACAAATAATTCAAAATAATCACCATGACTCCAGCCGATAAGATCTTTATGAAGTATGACATCGGCATTTACATAATTAGGGAAAAGACATTCAAAGTCCTTCTTTTTCAAAGGAGTGTATGCTATTTCGTTATAAACTCCATAACAAATAATGGAAACAAGCCCTACCAAGAGTATATAACCAATCTTTTTTTTCATTTCTTTTACTTTATTACAGGCACAATCGCATATCCATAACCATATATAAAGAAGTCTCTTCCGTCATCAGCCTTTCCTGGTCTTCCAACCCATGTAGCGAAATCGCGAAAAAGTCTACCGTCCATATTGAAATCGTATTTGTCCACATATTTCTCTGAACCAATAGGTTTAGGGACACATATCCTTCCTCCGTCAACAG
>NZ_GL882673.1 GCF_000195635.1 Bacteroides fluxus YIT 12057
TAATTTTACCCCCTCAGTTTTTTACGTTGACCCATGGTTTGCGCCAACACCCAAACCAATGTGACAAGGTTCGACATAAAAAAAGGAAAATATGAATAGAAACACATGATTTATGGATAGTATTCTTGCGGTATAAGCCACTAAATTTGTGCTTATTTATCGCATAAGCATTATGAAAAGACTACTATTCATTTTTTCTTTTTTCTACCTGTCGGTTGCAAGCGGAAGAGCACAAGAAACCCTGACACTTGAGAACTGCCTTGAAATGGGTATAGAAAATAATCTGTCGTTGCAGAGTAAACGCAATGAAATACAGAAAGGCAAATACGGCATTTCTGAAAACCGTGCCAAACTACTGCCACAAATCAACGCTTTCTCCAACTATAACGACAACATTGATCCCCCCGTATCCGTCACCGACGGTTCCGCATACGGGACACCTTATAATATAACCCACACATTGCGCTTCAATGCCAATGCCGGAGTGCAGTTGCAGATGCCGCTCTACAACCAGACACTCTATACTACTTTGTCCATTGCCAAGACAATGGACGAAATGAACCGGCTCTCCTACGAGAAAGCAAGGGAGGATCTTATCCTGCAAATCTGCAAGATGTACTATCTTGGACAAGTCACCGCGGAACAAATCGCTTTGGTCAAAGCCAACATTGCCCGCTTGGAAGAACTGAGGGATATCACATTGGCTTTTTACGACAACGGAATGGCTATGGAAGTGGATGTCAAACGGGTAAACATTAACTTGGAAAACCTGAAAGTACAGTATGACAATGCCAAGGCAATGCTGGAGCAACAATTGAACCTTCTAAAATATATCATCGACTATCCTTCCGAGAAAAATATAGCATTGACCCCGGTCAATACAGATGACATCATGCCGGTTTCACTGACCGGTCTATCAGAGAACCTCTACGAACTGCAACTGCTGCAATCACAAAAACAACTGGCCGAACAACAGAAAAAGATAATCAGCAACGGTTACATTCCCTCACTGAGCCTTACAGGCAGCTGGATGTTTGCAGCTTACACAGACAAAGCCTACCATTGGTTCCATTCCGGGCCATCCAATCATTGGTTCCGCTCCTACGGCCTGGGGCTTTCCCTGCGCATACCTATATTCGACGGACTGGACAAGCGCTATAAAACACGAAAGGCCGCCATTGACATTGAAAATATAAAGATAGCACAGGAGAATACCCGCAAGAATCTGCAAACTCAATATCTGAACGCTACAAATGATTTGATGAACAATCAACGCAATTTCAAAAAACAAAGAGACAATTACCTTTTAGCAGAAGATGTATATGCAGTCACAATGGACCGCTACCGGGAAGGCATCACTTCAATGACCGAAGTATTGCAGGATGAAATGCGGATGAGCGAAGCGCAGAACAACTACATAAGCGCACACTACAACTACCGCGTCACCACCCTAATGCTGCTCAAACTCACCGGCCGGATAGAGTCATTGACAGCCAAGAAATAGAGACTGAGAATGAAGTATAAATTTAAACAGCATAAAAAGAAATGGGAACAAAAGAAAACGATAGCACAGCAAGCACACATCAGGAAAAAGCAAAAAAGCTGAAAAAACTACGCCGTTGGCAAATCCTGGTCAGCCTAATGGGAGTGGCAATCATGACATGGGGAGTGATCCAGGTGGTATGCCTTTTCTTGGACTATAAAAACAGCGAAACCAGCAACGACGCTCAAATAGAACAGTACATATCCCCCATCAATTTACGGGCATCGGGGTACATCAAGAAGATTTATTTCACAGAGCATCAGGAAATACACAAAGGAGATACCCTATTGGTACTTGATGACCGTGAATATAAAATACGGGTAATGGAGGCCGAGGCTGCACTGAAGGACGCATTGGCCGGAGCCACTGTCATCGGAGCCACTCTGCAAACCACCCAAACTACGGCCTCCGTTTACGACGCTTCCATCGCAGAGATAGAGATACGCCTCGCCAAGCTGGAAAAAGACCGCCAGCGCTATCAGAACCTGGTGAAGAGAAAAGCCGCCACCCCCATACAACTGGAACAGATCGAGACCGAATATGAAGCGACCCACAAGAAACTGGAAGCCGTAAAACGGCAACAAAAGGCTGCTTTGTCTGGAGTAAATGAAGTTTCACACCGCCGCGAGAATACGGAAGCTGCCATCCAACGGGCAACGGCTGCTCTCGAAATGGCCAGGCTGAACCTTTCCTATACCGTAGTAACCGCTCCTTGCGACGGCAAGTTGGGACGCCGCACGCTGGAGGAAGGACAATTCATTACGGCCGGACAAACCATTACCTATATCCTGCCCGATACCCAGAAATGGATTATCGCCAATTATAAAGAGACTCAAATAGAGAACCTGCGTCCGGGACAAGAGGTGACCATCACCGTAGATGCCGTCAGTGACAGAAAATTCACGGGAAAGATTACAGCCATTTCCGGAGCCACCGGTTCCAAATATTCCTTGGTTCCCACAGACAATTCTGCCGGAAACTTCGTAAAGATACAGCAACGCATACCGGTACGCATTGATTTCACCGACTTGTCCAAAGAAGATAACGAGAAATTGGCGGCAGGCATGATGGTAATTGTAAAAGTAAAACTTTAATCGTTGACTCCGCATGCCCTCATATCCTAAAAATTATCCATTTTATAACTGGGTGCCGAAACCGGTAGGCATCATCATCTTGATATTCTTTTTCCTGCCGATACTTACGGTGGGCGGAACCTATTCGGTGAACAGTACGGAGATGATGAGTGGACTGGGTATTATTTCCGAACACATCCAGTTCACCAACTTTGCCACTTCCATAGGTATGGCAGCCTTCTGCCCTTTCCTGTATCGGCTGGTACTCATCCGTAGGGAGAAAATGATGTGCATCGCCGGCTTCTCGCTGATGTACATATTCAGCTACATCTGTGCCAAAACGGACAGTATATTCCTATTGGCACTCTGCAGCCTGCTTACCGGATTCCTGCGGATGGTATTGATGATGGTCAACCTCTTCACACTCATCAAGTATGCCGGACACATCGAAGCCTATGAGAAAATCACTCCCGGCAACGAACCGGAAACCGAAGAAGGATGGGACAAACTAGATATTGAGCGAAGCGCCGCACAGCCGGCCATCTACCTGTTTTTCATGGTACTGGGGCAGATAGGTACTTCACTCACGGCATGGCTTGCCTTTGAATACGAATGGCAGTATGTTTACTATTTCATGATGGGACTGCTGCTGCTTTGCATTCTCATTACATTCATCACAATGCCCTATCATAAATACGCCACACGCCGGTTTCCTATTAATTTCAAGCAGTTCGGCAATGCCTCCGTCTTCAGCATCATGCTGGTTTGCGTCACATATATACTGACGTACGGCAAGGTACTCGACTGGTATGATGACTCTACCATACAATGGGCTACGGCCGGCGCCATCGTTACCGGTGCCATATTCATCTACATAGAAGCTACCCAACGCAATCCCTACTACCAACTGGATGTATTCAAGCTACGTACCATCCGCATCGGATTCCTGCTCTATTTTCTGTTGATGGTACTGAATTCAAGCGCCATGTTTGTCAACGTGTTTACGGGAATAGGCATGAAACTGGATAACTTCCAAAACGCTACACTGGGTAATTGGAGCATGTTAGGTTACTTTATCGGCGGCATTGCAACAATCTGGCTCAGCGTAAAAGGAGTACACTTCAAATATCTGTTTGCAGCCGGCTTCCTGTTCTTGGGACTGTCTGCCATGTTCATGTACTTCGAGGTTCAAGGTGCCGGATTGTATGAACGCATGAAATATCCGGTCATAATCCGCTCTACGGGCATGATGCTGCTTTATTCACTGATACCGACATTCGCCACCCAACGCATGCCCTACAAATACCTTTCCTCCTGGATTTGTACCATGCTCACCGTACGTATGGTGCTGGCTCCCGCCATCGGTACGGCTCTTTATACCAATCTCTTGCAAGAGAGACAACAACACTACGTCACACGCTATGCACAGAATGTGGACATGCTGCATCCCGAAGCATCCGCTTCATTTGTACAGACCATGCAAGGGATGCAATACCAAGGCAAAAGCAAGGCAGAATCCGTGAACATGGCTGCCATATCCACCAAAGGGCGCATCCAGGTGCAAGCCACGCTTTCTGCCGTAAAGGAGATGGCCGGATGGACACTGTACGCCTGCCTTGCCTGCATGATATTTGCAGTTGCCATTCCCTATCCTAAACGGAAATTACTAACTTAGCACCGTTTTTAGTATGAAGCAATAATTTCGTATATGATGAATACTTTGCAAGAACGCTTATACCGTCTTGACCATGCGCTACAGAACAAGGAGAACATTTGCAGTTCGGAAGGCATGCTCCATACCTTTCCGGCTTCCTTAAAAAGACCATTCCTTATAAACGGTGCAGGTCTGGTAATCTGCCGCCGGGGCAGTTTCATGTTTTCTCTGAATCAGAAAAACTACTCCGCCCAAGCCGGAGAGACTCTTTTCATACCGGAAGACTCAGTCTTTCAAGTCCTGCAGGAGTCAGACGAGGTAGAACTGTTTATTCTGGTTTACCAGATAGACCCCATACGGGACATCATCGGCAATTCCGTAGCCTCCATGTATCTATACTCACAGCTTCGGACAGAGCCTTGTTACGTATGGAACACCGGAGACGAAGAAGAAGTATTGAAATACATGTCTCTACTGGACAGCACACTGGAAATGGAAGACAACACCTTCAACCGCTATGAACAGAAACTGCTGCTACTTGGATTGACCTACCGGATATGCTCCATCTACAACCGCAAGCTCATGAATCTGAAAACATCCGTAGGACATAAGCACGACATCTTCATCCGGTTAATCCAGCTGATAGACAAATACTATATAGAACAACGTGGCGTGGAGTTCTATGCCGACAAGCTCTGCCTGTCTCCGAAATATCTCTCGGCACTATCCAAATCCGTCTGTGGCTACACAGTACAGGAGCTGATATTCAAATCCATCGTCCGGAAAAGCATTTCCCTGCTTAAGAACACACAAAAAAGCATCCAGGAAATTTCCGACTATTTCAATTTCCCGAACCCCTCCTATTTCGGTACGTTTTTCAAGAAACAGACGGGGCTGTCCCCGCAGCAGTACCGCAAAAGGTAAAACCATATTCTCAAACATTCATACATACCCTGTGTAGAGAGTTCTTCTTTGAATGGAAAACTTTATTCCAAGCCTGTGAATATCCGTTCGCAGCTTGTGAATACATGTTCGCAGCCTGCGAATATCCGTTCGCAGCCTGCGAACAGAGTTTTCTTCTAACTCTGCCACTTTTTAGTCCTAACTCCGGAAGTTTTCCCGGCAGCTTGCTTGAAAGTTTCCAAGAGACACTTCCCTACAAAGCATATGGCGTCACTCCAAACGATAATTCCACCGACCGATTCATCCATATTATAACAAAGAAAGCCGCCTCAATTAATGAAACGGCTTTTTCTATGTTTTATCCGGTTAATATACCGGCAAGAATTGATTTCAATTACCAGTTCGGATTTTGCGGATAAGGTTCTCCTGTCGTGACACGGTCAATCATTTGTTGAGGTATAGGACGCAGCCAATGCCTGTCTTCAGTTATGTTTTCATAAGCCTTACCATCATCATATTTACGAACCCGGTCAATCAATGTACCGGTACGAGCCAAATCAGCCCAACGGCAATGTTCAGCCAGCAACTCACGGGTACGTTCTTCCAGAATAAAGTCGAGTGTCACATCGCCCGGAGCAATATCCAATGCTCCGGCTTCTGTTGTTTGTTTATTACGGGCACGTTCACGCACGACATTGATATATTTAGCAGCGTTTATATTGTCTCCCAACTTGAATGCAGCCTCAGCAGCCAGCAAATACGTCTCACCCAAACGATAAATGATATAAGAGCGGTCTGTGTTGTCATTAGGAATGGCACGGGTCCTATCCAAAAACTTCATGATAGTCGGGAAAATGGCGCGGCCATTATAGGCATCAGGTGTAAAAATCAGATAATGGTTGCCTTCACGATGCTGCGTTTTAGCTCTGATTTCTTCAGCGGACATGTAATAACCGGGATAGTACATTGCGGTATCGCCAACAACAGTGTAGTCCCAATTAAAAGATTCATCCTTA
The DNA here is from genome assembly GCF_000195635.1 of Bacteroides fluxus YIT 12057. Taxonomy (GTDB): domain Bacteria; phylum Bacteroidota; class Bacteroidia; order Bacteroidales; family Bacteroidaceae; genus Bacteroides; species Bacteroides fluxus. The sequence goes on from NZ_GL882673.1 coordinate 6,190, forward strand.
CCATCGATTACATAATTCACAACCCCACCCTTTTGCGTTTTAGTAGCGTACCAAACAGTCTGGAAAGTTGCCTCATAGCGTGTATCTTTATCACGGTTATCAAATGCATTGTAAGTATAACCGGTAGGATTAATCCAAGAATAGCAACGACCGTCATTAATATTACGCTCCCCCAAATATTGGTCATAACCGTTTACGAAATAATGATTCAGCGTACTACGCCCGCCGAAAGTATTGTCATCATCCCAGTCCATACGGGCTACGAACAGTTCTTCTTTATTCTTGCCCGAAGGAGCATCATTAGCCTCATCAAATACATCCGCGTAATTATCCATCAGTTTCAACCCCAAAGAAGGAGCATCCGATATCAGTCCGGTTGCCATATCATAGGCTTTCTGGTAATATTCCTTAGCTTTCGCAGTATTATAATATTTGGTTTGTGTGTTACCTTTATAAATAGGATTGGCCGGATCCTTGTCAAAGACCCATCCCAATGTCAAGTAAACCCGTGACAGCAGATGGCGTGCCGCAGCGGCGGAAGCACGGCCCGATTCCAGATTATTGAGTTGCGGGCTCGGAGAACAGAGTCTTACGGCATTCAACAAATCAGGGACAATAACCTCTTCATAAACACGTACCATATCATGGCGCTCGGCCGAAGTACTTGGAGCCGCATTATAGGTCGTGGTCAGCGTGACATCACCAAACTGCTCCACCAAATGGAAATAATTGTAAGCACGCATGAAATAAGCCTCACCCAAATACTGGTCGCGCTGTGCAGCCGTCAATGCAGAAGTAGTGACATCTACTTTGCCGGCATTCTCAATCATATAATTCAAAGTATTGATGTGAACATAAGCATCGTTCCACAACTTTCTGGGATATTCATTGTTTGCATTATACTTTTCCAAGTCATAATTTGCAAGATCCGCACAACGATTGCTGCCGCCTACATTGTTCTTCAGTTCATCAGTACCGGGATTCATCAGTCCGTGAATTCCCTCTTCCGCGCTATATGTAGAGCGTACATTGGCATAGACAGAGTTCAAGGCCATTCCAAAACCGGAAGGAGTTGACATGAAATCCTGCATCACATTCGAGTGATTCTCTTCCTCTAAGAGATCAGAACAACCGGCTGACAGCAATACCAGTGATGACAAGGCAAGTGTCGATAATATCTTTTTCATATTCATTCTACTTATTATTCAATTACTAATTTAGAAAGTCAAATTCAAACCAAACACAAACGTACGTGTAGGGGGAGTCTTCAAGTTAATGGTGCTTGTGGTCTCCGGGTCAATACCACCGTCCTCACGATACTCCTTGCTGAACCAAGTATAGAGATTGGAGCCTGTGGCATATACACGGGCTGATTGTATGTTAAGCTTGGAAAGGAACGTCTTAGGAATATTATACCCTACAGTAAGGTTTCTCAATTTCAGATACGAACCGTCATAACGTGCCAGCAGTCCTTTGTTGGAAACCGTAGCAGTAGTAGGCTTCGGCCAGCGGGCCGTTGTATTGTCCGGTGTCCAATAATCTACGTTCAAGTTATTGTAGCCCCCTTGCAATGTATTCATCCAGCCATTATGCATATCTGAAGTGATGGTTCCCCCGCAACGGAACGTCCATAAGAATGAAAGGTCAAAACCTTTCCAGGCAAAACGGTTATTGATACCGCCTTCAAATTTAGGTGCACGTTGTCCGATGAATACCTTGTCATCTTCATTGATAATTTGTTTGGCTTTCGGAGTCACACCATCTTCTTCGTAATCTACATGATGATTCTTGATTTTAACCGTACCAATCACAGAATTGGCTCCGGACGTCGCATAACCGAATGATTCTGCCAACGCGCGGTCTTCTGGGGTGTCCTGCCACAAGCCATCATGCTCATAAGAATAGATCACATATCTATCTTGCCCTAAAAAGAACCCGGCATCCTTGTCGTATTCCACTCCCTCGCCAAGATCCATTATCTTATTACGGTTTCCAAAGATATTCAAATCAGTTGACCAAGAAAGCTTATCCTGCCCATCGCCTGCAATATTGACTGTAGTCACGTTGAACTCCAGACCACGGTTACGGGTAGCACCACGATTGGTCAAATAGGATTGGGAATAGCCCGAAGTAGAAGGCAAATTCACACCCAGCAACAAATCTGTCGTGTTTTGTTGGTACCATTCAATCGTACCCGTAATACGGTTATTCAAAAAGCCAAAATCGATACCTACGTTCCAGGTTTCGGTATTCTCCCATCCTAAAGATTTATCCGGAACAGAACCCGGACGAACTCCCATCACCCCATTGGTTCCTAATAAATATTTACTGCCAGTATCCAATCTTGACATGGTCTGATAAGGAGAAATCGCCGTACTGCCTACATTCCCCCAGCTAAATCTAAGCTTCATGCCTGAAAGGACATCAGCATTGACTTTCTGCATGAAATTTTCACGCATAAGATTCCATCCTAACGCTACGGAAGGAAACGCGTGCCACTTGTTGCCGTCCGCCAAACGGGAAGAGCCGTCATATCTCACAGTTGCCGTCAACAGGTACTTTTCTTTATAATTATAATTCAAACGTCCCATATAAGAAAGCAGTCCCCATTTTTCATAACCGCCTCCACCTGTCACATTACCTTGCGCAAGCCCGGGATTATAATACTGGATGTTGTCATCGTAATAATCATTGCCGGACACATTGTTTTTTGTAAACTCTTTCTCTTGAGCCGAGAACAAACCGGTCACATTAAAATTATGGATGTCGTTGAAAGAGTAATCCCAAGTCAAGATATTTTCCAAAGTATAATCTACGGTATGCTGGTACTCCCCAAAAGACCAGTCAAGCGCCCCCATACGTTTGGTCGTATTGCTGGCCTGAAACTGACCTATTGAATAATATTTCAGATTCACACCACCGTTAAAACGGTACTTTATGCCAAGAGGCAACTTCACATCAATATAACCGGTGGTGAAGGTTGACAGACTTTTACGATCATCCACCACTCCGTTTTCCTGTGTATCCAACAAAGGATTCCATACATTCTGCCCACTACCCGGCAAATAAGTACGCAAGGAACCATCTTCCTTATACGGAGTAGTGAAAGGGGAAGCACGTAAAGCCATTTCCATAGGATTGGTATCCTGTCCTTTGTTAATGATATAGGTATTCAAGGTTGAAAGACCAACTTTCAGGAAACTGGTTATTTCCGTATCAAGAGAGAGTTTGGCCGTCATGCGTTCAAAGCTATGTGCTTCATAATTGTTCTGCCCCTTATAATATCCTACAGAAGCACTATAAGTAGTACGCTCATTACCCCCATTGATAGCCACCTGATGATTCGTCGTCATACCGTTGCGGAATATCATGCTTTGCCAGTCCGTATCATTTCCGGCCAAATAGCCTTCCATTTCTTCCTGATCCCGGAAAACATCCCCCACGCGCATCAAATTCGGATCATCAATTCCGGTATAAGCATCCGGATTAGCATTGTAAGTAGCCCATTTCTTCAGCTGGATATATTCGGAACTATTCATTACATCATATTCCTTGATGGCAGTTGTAATACCATAATACCCACTGTAACTAACATTTACTTTGCCTTTGTTCCCCCGTTTCGTTGTAATCAAGAGTACACCATTCGCACCACGGGAACCGTAAATAGCCGTTGCCGAAGCATCCTTCAAGACGCTGATACTTTCCACGTCATCATTATTGATTTCGTTCAACCCGCCAGAAAAAGGGATTCCATCTACCACAATCAAAACATCGTTACCGCCATTGAGCGAACGTTCACCACGCACACGAATCTGCGGAGCAGCACCCGGATGCGTATTGCCACCTGCCATCTGTACATCAACACCGGCTGCAAGCCCCTGCAACGCCGCACCTATGTTACCGACAGGTGCCTGCTGCAACGCTTCGCTCTTTACATTCACCATAGCTCCGGTAATGTCGGACTTCTTTTGGGAGCCATAACCGACCACCACCACTTCATTCAGCATCTCGGCATCATCAGCCAATACGACCTTGACTGAAGGACCTGTCACTTTTACCTCTTGCGACTTATATCCGATAAAAGAGACAAGAAGAACCGAATTCCTTGAAGCATCAATAGCAAAATTACCGTCTATATCCGAAATAACGCCGGTAGTAGTACCTTTCACTACAATATTAGCTCCAATCACAGGTTCGCCGGCAGTATCCACAACCTGCCCCTTCACATGAATGGCTTGCTCTATAGCCGCCATTACATTTACACCATTTACGAGAAATAGGCATACCAGCAGGGGTATCCATAATACATGTGTTTTTCGTAACTTCATAATGTACATTTTTAATTTTAAGATTATAAATTATTCCTTATTGCAAATTCCGTTCAAGATCCGTGATAATGAATATACCGAAAAAAAGTTAAATCAAGAAGAGTCATCCATTGCCAACATAACTATCAGTTTTAAGGTCGATACTTTATTTTTCTGTCTGCAAAATTAGTTTTCCAATAAATAAATATAGTCAGCAAGTATGCCAAAAGTATCTATTTCAAGCGATTTGGAGCAAAAGATACACATTTGTCACAAATGGAAACAAAGCTGTTTTTTTATATCATCCTAACTACATTATCATTACAAATTCCCAAAGTATTTATGTTCCACTTTACAATTTTTCTCTTTATATTTGCGCATTGCATGCGCTAAATACACTACAACATACTATGAAAAGACTTATCCAACATTTGGCAATTCTGATTTTATCAATCCTGGCTACCCATTCATACGGATATAACCTGCGTCAGTTTTCCAATATAGACGGTCTATCCAACAGCGCTGTTCTTTCTTTGTACCAAGACAATGAAGGATTCCTCTGGTTAGGGACTTGTGACGGGCTGAATTTATATGACGGACTGAATATACGCCCTCTTACTTTTGCCGGAGGACAAAATCTATCGGGCAATATCATCGAAAACATCCTTGAAACAGAAAACGGCGTCTTATGGATTCAAACGAATTATGGGCTGGACAAACTAGATAAATACAAAAGAACCGTAACCAGCTATACACAGTTTCAAGGCGGATACATATTAAAGAAAAACTCCAAGAATGACATTTTCATTCTTTCTGAAAACAACATGCTCTATTATATCACCGGTACCTCCGATGAATTTCACAAACTGGCCATTCCCCAATTGAACAGAGAAGACATTATTGATATACACATCAGCAACAGTTACCTGTGGGCATTTACCAATCAAGGCATATTGAAATATCAGTTAGAATCCCACGATAACCGATACTCCATCAAAAACACTGAAAAAATAGAAGATACCCCCTTGCTGTATTGTTTTACAAACAACCATACAGCTTATATGATAGACAAGCAACACACCCTATACGAATACGAAATAGAACATAACTCAAAGAAACCCATCATCAACCTGAATAAAGAGATTGCCGCAAGAGGAATCATTTCAGATATCATCAAAGACAATGACATGTTCTTCATCGCTTTCAAAACCAACGGGGTACTGAGGCTTATCCCGCAAAAAGAGAAGTACGAGACAGAGGACATCGGAATCAAATCCGGCATATTCCGACTGCTGAAGGATCATAACCAAGATATCGTATGGATAGGAACCGACGGGCAGGGAGCCTATCTATACTCAAACGGACACTATTCCATCCAATCCATCACCTACAACAACTTGAATTTTAATATAGCCAAACCTATACGTTCCATTTTTCTGGATAAAGAGAATTCCTTATGGCTGGGGACCAAAGGAGAAGGCATATTGAAAATAAACGATTACAACGTCAACAGCAATACGCTGAATTACCATACAGAATTAATCACAAGCTCCAACAGTTTGCTATCGGACAACTCTGTCTATGCTTTTGCAGAAAGTTCCCATCCTTTATTCTGGATAGGCAACGACGAAGGTATCAATTACTATTCATACTTGGAGAAACGCATCAAACGCATACCCTGCAAAGAACCAATCAAGTATGTGCATGCCATCTATGAAGAACACGATTCCGTCCTATGGATATCTACCGTGGGCACGGGCATCCTCAGAGCCAGAATTGCAGGAACCGCCTCCGCTCCCCAACTGACAGATATCAAAAGATACACGATAGACAACGGTAACTTCTCTTCTAACTATTTTTTCACAATGTATCATGACGAACGCGGAGAACTCTATTTTGGGAACAGAGGTTATGGCACTTTCCGTATGAAAGGCGGACTATTAGAACCCGTACCCCTTAAAAACAACTATAAAGACAAAACCGCCAACGACGTATTCGCCATTATCAAAGACAATGATACATTATGGTTAGGCACCAGCTACGGTCTCATAAAACAGAGCAGCGGCAAGGAATGGTGTTTCAACAAAGAAAATGGCCTTCAGAACAGTACCATACATACTATGTTGAAAGACAATAGCGGAAACATCTGGATAGCCACCAACGGAGGACTGGAACGCTTCCATACCAATAACCATGAAATCCAAAGCTATAACCGGATAAACGGCATGAATATCATTGAATTCAGTGACGGTGCCGCACTGAAAACAAAAGACGCCCTGTTTTTCGGAGGCATCAACGGCTTGGCAGTCATACGCGAGAATCCGGCTTACCATACAACCGGCAAATACTCTCCCCCCATACGCTTTACCCGGCTAAACGTATTGGGAAAAGAACAAAACCTGCATGACTATATCCAGACCACCAACAACGACTCGAAGCTGGTGCTGAAATACACCCAGAACTATTTCACGATTTCATTTATAGCCATGGACTACATCAACTCCAACAACTATTCTTATTTATACAAAATAGACAAGAAAGAAAGCGGATGGATTGACAATGGCCTTTCAAACTCCGTATCCTTCACCCAGATGTCCCCCGGCGACTATACCCTCTACGTAAAATACAAGAACCGCACCAGCGGGGAAGAGAGCAAGGTTTACTCCATGAATATCCATATCCAGCCGCCCTGGTATCTCTCGAATACCGCCATACTGGCTTATCAAATATTGTTGCTTACTTTTATCCTTATCCTTATCCGCATTTATGCTTTGAGGCAACAGCGGAAGCACAAACTAATGGTACTCCAGCTGGAACAAGCCCATAAAGAAGAAGTGTACGAAGAAAAACTACGTTTCTTCACCAATGTCACTCATGAATTCTGCACGCCACTTACGCTGATATACGGGCCTTGCGAACGTATTCTGTCGTATGGGAATACCGACTCATTCATCCGTAAATACATCCTGCTGATAAAACAGAATGCGGAACGGCTAAATTCCCTAATCCAGGAAGTTATAGACTTCAGAAGGATAGAAACCGGACATAAGATACGAAAGATGCAGCAGTTGTCTGTCAGTGAGATATGCAACGACATCACCGCCTCCTTTGCCGAGCTGGCCGAACAGAACAGAATCAAGTTGGAAAACCTTATAGAACCCAACCTTTCTTGGAACTCCGATGCAAGCTGCTTCACCAAGATCATCAACAACCTAATATCCAACGCCTTCAAATATACGCCTACAGGAGGAACCATACGTATCACCCTAAAAACCGAAAGCGGCAAGCTATACCTTGCCGTCTATAATACCGGCAAAGGAATAAAAAAAGAAGACAAAGAGTCCATCTTCAACCGATATAGCATCCTGGACAACATAGAAGAGAATGCCGTGAAAGGACTTTCTTCACGCAACGGGCTTGGCATGGCCATCTGTCACAGCATGGTAGAGTTGCTTGAAGGACAGATACAAATAGAAAGCGAAGTAAACCAATATGCCGAGTTCATTGTAACTTTGCCGGAACTACCCATATCGGAGAAACAGGAAGATACAGAAGACTTGCCCGCCACATCCCTCCAACCATCGTTGGTGTCCATACCGGTGGCCGGCATATCCCAGCTTCCTCCTTCCGAGCCGGATGAAGCGAACCCCGCCAAAGGCCAAATACTGGTGATTGACGACAATGCGGAGATTTTGACACTGCTTCAAGAAGCCCTGTCAGAATATAAGGTAGTGACCGCCACAAACAGCGAAGAAGGTTTGGATATGCTGAAAAAGGAATATCCGGACCTCATCATCACCGATGTCATGATGCCGGGTACGGACGGAATAGAGCTGACCAGACAAATCAAGCAAAACAAACATACGATGCATATTCCGCTTGTCATTCTCTCTGCAAAGAACACGAATGAAGAGAAAATCGAAGGATTGGATTCAGGAGCAGATGCCTATATCGGCAAACCTTTCAACTTGAACTATCTGAAAGCAATCGTATCGCGACTGATTGAAAATTATAGCAGAATAAAGGAGTACTACAACTCTTCAGCATGTGCCTACGAATTCTCCAACGGACAACTCATGAAAAAGGAGGACAAGGATTTCATGCAGTCCGTCACGGAATTCATCAGCGGCAATCTTGAGAACACAGAGTTGGGACCGGAAGACTTGGCCGACCACCTGCAAATCAGCATCCGCAACCTGTATCGGAGGTTCAAGGAGATGGACCAGTTGCCGCCCAAAGATTTTATTAAAGATTACCGGATAAGCCTTGCCGCCAAATTACTGAGGACAACCACTCTGACCGTGCAAGAAATCATCTACCAATGCGGGTTCGGCAACCGTTCGCACTTTTACAAAGAATTCGACAAGCGGTTCCAGATGGCTCCTAAAGAATACCGCAATCAAAACAAGCAGAAAGACAGTTCCCTGGAGTGTGGCTAATACTTATAAATAAAAGAAAGCCCGACTCCGCAAAAGAGAACCGGACTTCGTAAAAGAGGGTCCAGATAAGCTCCGGGCTTATTTTCTACCTGCCGCTTTAAACGAACAATACAGCAAATAAAGCATACAAACAATAAGTATCAGCAGCCCTGCCGTCTGCGATTCCGTACAATCTGCCACCACCCCCATCAACAACGGCACAAAAGCTCCGCCGCACATACCGGCCATCATTATCACCGACACATTGTTTGCTTTATCCGGACAAACTCTTAAAGCAATTGAGCAAATAATCGCAAATATGGAAGAACAGCCGAAGCCAACCATACCCGCCAGAGTTAAAATACAATATTCGCCTTCCGCAAAAAGTAACCCCAAAGCAGCAACCAACATAATCAAGACATGAATACGAAAGTTTTTCAGTTCGGAAAAACTAATCAGCAACATTGTACCGGTAAATACCCCCAGGGTTCTGAAAGCGAAATAAACGCTGGAACTTAATGTGGCGTCCTGCACTGTATGGCCACAATGTACCATCATTAACTTTGGGATACATACATTCATCCCAACATCAATTCCTGCCGCACAAACCGCCGCCAGAAACAATAATAAGACATGGTTGTCCTTCAACAAGGCAAAAGATTCCGCAGAAGCGGCATAGGCACAGCCCCCTGCTCCCTTGACAGAAGTGAACGACAGACACAATGCAGCCATTAAAGCAATCACGGCAAATACCGGAAATACATAATACCAATTCCCCCAGAAACTCATGGCAAAGGCAGCGACAAACGGTCCGCAAAAAGCAGACACCCCCTTGATCAATTGGGTAGAGGTCAGAGCCACAGAAAGAGTATTACCCGACACAACGCAAAAAAGCAAAGGATTCAGAGCAACTTGCAGGGCAATATTTCCCACCCCCAACAATGTAAAAGCGATAAAGCAGCCCAACAAGCTATACATCCCAAAAGGTATAAACATTCCAAGCACCGTCAGCCCCATACCATAAAGCGCTACCTTCCTACAGCCAATCTTACTTGCCAAAGCAATTACCGGAGCAGGCAAAAACAGGAAGCCAATAAATACTACAGCCGGAAATAAACCGGCCATAGTATTACCCAATTGAAAATCACTTTGTATATAACTGACAGAAATACCTACAATGTCACAAAAACCCACTATATAGAAACTGAATAATACAGGAAACAGAGCCAATAATGAAACCTTGCCTTTCATAATACCTGCGTTTTTGCGTCATCTTTCCGTCTGGTGATAATCCAGAGTGATCTTTTCTCCATCCTTTTCTATCTCTATGAAAGTGGAATCAAACAAAGCCTTACAGTATGGATTATCATATCTATACTCCCAACGCAGCGGCATTTCCTTGCCTTGCACATAGAAAGGAGCATCCCAACCGTAGGACATCTTGCCTTCGGACGGAGATTCATAACGGATGTCCAACCCGTTATCTTGAACCAATGCGGCAGATATTACCTCTATGAACTTTGAGAAGCTTCCCCATTGCGATTTCGAGCCAGTTTCACAAATCCAGATATTTTGCCGGCCTTTCGCCAGAAAATCACATATTTCTCCTCGGTCGTCGGCCTTCAATTCCGCTGTATTTCTTGAGTATAGAGCAACATAACCATCATCCTTACGCCCAAAAATCCATGAACCGGAAATATGTACTTCATCAAAAGCTTTCACCGGGAAATAAGCATGAGAAAAATCATTCTTCTGATTGCCTGGTATATTATAGAGGCAAATGACTACATTCTTACTTTGAGCCGCACGGGGTAGAATTTCATTGCCCGCCCAATAATTGGGCGACCAACGCAGATTCTTTCCGCCCGGATGATTGGTATAGACCAAAGCCTCATTGCCCAATGTAGCCTGCCAGATATGCTGCTGATAACCCGGAGCGCCTTTCCTGTAATCCAGTGCGCAGCTCAGCATGTAGTCCGGAGTACGGTAAGTCTCTATATTTGCCTCGGAAAGAGCAAAGCGATCCAGATGCATATTCACCAGTTTACCATGTTCCGCAACCTGTGCATCATATTTCTTGATATATTCATCATAATTACGATAAGGCCATACATCATATTTTTCCGAAATCTGCTTGGACATGCGGATTGCCAAAGGATGTATAAATTCCTGCATTCCCCAGAAAAGATGACAATCCAATTCTTTTTCATACGAAATACCGTATGAAGGCGCATCTTCCACATTTATACTTACCCGCTGACGGTTTAACAAAGGAGTATCATAATCTACCGCTATTTTCCGGATAACTTCCGGACAACGGTAGGAACTGGTAGCAAGTGCCACAGGAGCTATGACTTCATCCCGGTCGTATGTCCCCACACCGAACACCAGCTTTGCCAACGGGGCTGTATTGTGCGCCCCCATAATGATGGAATGGGCATAGTTCCGTCCACTTGCCGAACCAAGAAAACCTTCATAGTTATTCAGCGCTACATCAAACATAAGCAAGTCCAGCACCATGCCTGCCTTGGAACGAATATCTTTGTCTTCAGCAAAATCATACAAATTGGCCAACAACAGCACCTCCACCTCATAGTAAGTGGACATCCATTCGCTAAACCCAAAACGGAAACGGTATTCCAGCCATTTCATCAGTCTCTCTTTTGCATGCGCCATGTGCTGCTTACCGTTCATGCCATTGGTGAACTTGGCCTTTTTATAGAGCTGGCCCGCCAGCAGTTCCGCAGTATGATAAAGTGCCTGGTGGTTTTCAGTATGATAACAGCGATAGGTCGTATCACGCCGTCCATCGTCCCACCAGTACTTGAAGTCCAGAATACACTCTTCAATACTTCCCTTTATCTCTTCCGGGAAGAAAGGTTGCCGCCTGTCCTGATAAACCATGCGAAGCAAGCAATTGAGAGTGAAATCATTGCAATCACGGTTCGATTTAATGACAGAAATCACCTCCCACATTTTATCCATTTCCAGAGGACGCCCCGAAGCGGCACGCGCAGCCTGCCGGAAAACACCGTAAAGGGGATGCCCGCTGCCGTTCTCGGCATAGTAATCAAGGAATTGTGTACGGCGCTCTTCGTAAGTGCCGCGAGGATGGCTCCAATACTCATCCCGCTGCCGTGCCTGTGTCGGTCCTGCAAATAACCAGGCCAGCAATATTGCAAACATTACGTACTTCATGTTTCTCTTTATTTTGTTTATTCATACAGTCCTTTCCAGTCGTGCGGAAAAGGAATGGTCTTATAATATTTCAATGAATGTTCCGGTTGTTCCAGGTCGGCGGGAATAGGCAGTCCCGAATATTCCTGAAAGAAAAGCAAACAGCCGTCCCGCCACCAGATTGCCTCCTGTTCCTGATACTCCAGCAGAGACGCAACGTGGTCAAAACGTTCACGGTCAATCTTGCCTTTCAGACCGCTCCATAGCTTTTGCATCAACCGGACTTCATCTACCCCTTTATAATAGTGACAGACCAATTCGTCCCACAACGTTTTTCCCGAAGGCATTTTATAATCCCAAGGAACACGATGGAACCACAACAAATACTCTGGAGGGCATGTTTTTATATTTTCAAATTTTTCATAAACCGGAGAATGGTACTGCAGGACAGCCCCTGTACCGCCGGCAGTTCTGTTCACTCCGATACTATCCTCAGTGATTTTGTGATAGTCGAAGGCAGTCCACACCGGATCATCGTGCCAAGGTTCGGGACCATTATGCGTATCGTAATTCATAATATGATTCAAGCCAAGAGGCATGGTATAGTTCACGTATGCTTCACGAGACATCTGCATAATTCGTAAGACAGGACTCAATACGCTGTCCTCATTAGAGAAGGTCATTTTAGCCCAATCTTCCGCAATCTCGGCAGAACTCGCATCCGGATTCCATGCCAAACGACCAAAAGCATACCAATTGGCCTGGCCGAACAGGTGTCCCGTCCAGTTAAGGTCCGTCCCGATATTAGGCACGCCGGCAATGGCCGAGATGCCATGAGTTTTTTGGTAGTTTTGTAAAACCTTTGAAACCGTAGATCCCTTACCATTCTCGTAAGTATCCGATTGAAGGGTTTCCTCAAACAAAGTACCCAAATACACCAGATGTCCCGCATGTCCAAGATTCTCCTGCGTAATCTGGAACTCTAAAGAAAGCGGTGTATCGGGCATTCCTCCAAATAACGGATGGAAAGGTTCACGCGGCTGGAAGTCGATAGGTCCATTCTTCGGCTGCACAAAAACATTCTTCCTGAACTTTCCGTCAAGTGGCTTGAATTCATTATAACCATTAATTACACGATCTACCTGACGTTCGTTCTGATAGACAAAAGCCCTCCAAAACACGATACCTCCGTATGGCTCCAAAACCTCCGCAAGCATATTCGCACCGTCAGCATGGGAACAGCCATAATCCTGAGGTCCCGGTTGCCCCTCGGAATTCGCCTTTACCAGAAAGCCACCGAAGTCAGGAATCAAAGAATAGATTTCTTCCACTTTGTCTTTCCACCATTTCTGCACCTGCGGGTCTTTAGGATTGGCCGTATCCAACCCTCCTATCTCCCGGGGAGCGCTGAATTTAGCGGTCAAATACACTTTTATGCCGTATGGACGGAATACATCCGCCAGCCCGGATGCCTTTACAAGCCAATCCGTGCGCAGACTTTTGGCTTGCGCATTCACATTATTAAGTACTGCCCCATTAATACCCACAGAAGCATTGGCACGTGCATAATCAATATAACGCTGCTCCTTATAAAAAGGAAGTCTCTCCCAATTCCAAATGCTATAACCGGCATAACCACGCTCTACCGTTCCATTCAGGTTATCCCAATGGTTCAGTACACGATATCTCAACTTGGGATTCTCCTTTATCGCCAACTGTTCCAAAGGCTGTGTGGTCTGCATCAATCTAAGATAATGGAAAACGCCATACAGCACCCCTATGTCTGTCCGGGCTGCTATGACTGTAACCATTTTGCCCTCCATCTTACTATTCTGAATCAGATAGCCTTCATCAGACAATCCCTCAATTTCAGGATAAAAAGCTTGTTTCCGGAATAAAGGTATAGATTGAGGCGTGCCAATAATCAGCATATTATCTTCCAAAGTTTCCGTTTCTGCAAGATCTATACCCAACAATCCAGACAGGCCGGCCCGCAATTCTTTCTTTGCAGCAGCCAGGCTTCCTGTTTCTCCCGGAAACAGGACTTTCCGGTTTCTCTGACGATAGGACTCAGAGAGTTCATTATTACCTAATGGTTTATAACGTAACCATAATTCATAACCACTTTCCGCATGCAACCATTGCATACAGCATAGTAGAAGAAACAGGCATGTATTTCTCAAATTCATAATACTATCTTATTTCTATTCAATCTTACCGGCCCATCCGCCATTACGCACCAACTTCATTGTCAACTTGGTAGTGCTTGTCACTTCCGCCTCTTTCCTCTTATAGTCCATCGCCTGGCAATCTGCATTAATGCCATCTTCAAAATAAGTCAGATGTAATCTTTTATCTTTCGGCAGAAAATCGAGGTTCACTTCTATTTCACGTCCTGTATTGTTAGTGATGGCACCAATAAACCATTTCTCCCCACTACGGCGGGCAATAACGACATATTCGCCGACCTTCGCTTCCAGTACTTTTGTTTCATCCCAAACCACCGGAACACTGGATATGAATTCAGTACAGGGACGCTCGCGATAGTAATATACCGGATTATCCGCCAGCATCTGCAATCCGCTCTCGAATACAACAAACAAAGCCATCTGATAAGCACGGGTTCCCGATCCCATTGCATTAGCACGAGTAGAACGATTATCCTCGGGTTGAGCAGAAAACATAGAACCGGGAGTAAAGTCCATTGGCCCCACTGCATTACGCATAAACGGTAGGTAAATGGAATTTGCCGGTTTACAATTGCCTCCTTGCTCCATACCCAATACCCCCTCATACGAAAGTACATTCGGGTATCTGCGTTCCAACCCTGCCGGTTTAAAGGAACCATGGAAATCGACAAACAGTTTATGTCTGGCAGCTTCTTTGGCTACCCGTTCATAATAGTTCACCATCCATTGGTCACTACGATCCATAAAATCAATCTTCACACCGGCAATTCCCCAATCTGCAAAAGTCTTGAACAAATCAAAATGATTCTCTACAGTCAGCCAGGTTAACCACAATACAATCTTCACATTACGCTCCTTACCATATTTTATCAACTCCTGTAAATCAATTGTCGGGTTCGGCGTGAACGGATCACGGGTACTCTTTGCCCAACCTTCATCCATGATAATATAAGGAATGCCGAAGGTAGAAGCAAAATCAATATAATACTTATAGGAATCCATATTGTAACCGGAGCGGAAGTCCACCCCATACAGACGGGCATCGTGCCACCATTCCCAACTTACCTGTCCCGGTTGAATCCAACTATAGTCTTCCAATTCACAAGGAGAAGAAAGATTATAAACCATTTCATTGGCAACAAGATCCCTATCATCATCCGAAATGACAAAGAAACGCCACGGGAAGCTTCTCTTGCCGGAAGTCTTGGCTATATAATCCGCCTCTTTTAATATCCTTACACTACGGTCACCGTCTTCACCGAACTCCAACGGACATTTTGGAAAAAGAGACTGCATGCCATTATTCCCAGTACTCTGCAAAAACATACATGGATAATCCCGCAAATCAGCTTCGGATATCAATATCTTATATGGCTTGTCCGTTTCCAGAAGCACTGGCAGGTAGCTCATACGGTCTGCCGGTTTATACTCCCTTGTCTGAACATGCGTATATGGATATTCATAAGATGTTTTAAAACCATTTGGCTGAGACATGTGAGCTAAATAATCCCCCGGGAAATGGATTACAAAATCTTCTCCCGTCACTTCAACCTCTCCTTTCCTATCTGTCACAAAACGATAGGCCAAACCTTTATCGAATACACGAAATTCTATAGCATAGTTACCCGCCATGTTCATACGCAAGGTATTGCAATGATTCTTTACCACTGCATTCTTCAAAGGAATCTCCCGCTTCACACTTTCATCAATCTTACCGCGTTTCACTCCCTTCAGTCTTGGCTCTTTTCCTAAGATTTCATCACCCAATGTCAGTGTTAAAGAACAGTTGTCCAACAACAAGTCATTTCCCGAATATACCGAATAATATACTTTGTCTTTCAGTTCGATATTCACCTTCAGTTTGCCGTCCGGTGACTGTATACTGATTTCCTTGGCAGAGACTTTCCCTCCATACAGCCATAGCACCGCCACCAATACAGATATAAAATATTTATGTATCATTACTTTTTATCGTTATAAGATTATTTTTCCAAAAATGCATTCACACACCACAATACAGGAGCTTGTCCGTGCATGTTTCCCAACAAGGTACGACGATTTAGGTAAAACTGACGGTCATTGGTCTTATTCGTCCCCTCACAGACACCTGCAACATCGCCATTTTTATCAATATGTCCCACCAAAGCAATCCATGCCCTACGAACTACCGGCGCATACGTAGCCTCATCCAGCCAACCTTGCTTTACTCCTTTAATCATAGCATAAATGAACATAGCCGAACCAGACGTCTCCGTCCAAGTTGTCGGGTCATCAACCAATTGCCCCCACAATCCGTCTTCTTTCTGATATTTACACAGAGTATCCATCATCTTCCGATACGATTCCAAAATACGGGGACGATTTGGATTATCCTCGGGTAAGAGGCCAAGTAATTCTGTCATACCTGCCGCCATCCATCCATTGCCCCGTCCCCAAAAGAAAGGAACGTCTTCGGCATGATAGAACAACCCGTTGGGGCGCTGTATCTTATCCAGATAAACCACCATTTCGGCAGCCGCACGATCAATGTATTTCCTGTCTTCAGTGACAAAAAAGGCTTGTGACTGGATAGCTGAAATCATAAACATATCATCAATCCAATAACGTGTCTGCCACGACAACCCCTTATCCAACAATGCCTGATATTCCTCTTTACGTTTCGTATTACGAGGCATTTTCCACTGCTCATCGGCATACCAGATTCCCATTTGATAATAAATCTCCTTACCGGTCTGCGCATATAATTGTAGAGGTATCGTTCCAAATACAGTATGATCCACATGGTCGGGCAAGGGTTGCAGCCGGCGTTCAGGCCCAAAAATCGGCAGAAAGCGTTCTTCCAATTGCCTGAGCAGCTTTTTATTGTTAGTTATATCCGCATAGCGCAAGGCTCCAAACCATGCGCAGGTTTCAGGATATGTAATTTCATTGGGAGGTGCAGGATTACCATTAAAATTAGGATGCGGAACTTCCACAAAACGTTTACTGACCAACTCCCCCACAGCTTTAGGAGACACTCCATCAGGCCAGTCCTTAAATGCCTTTTGAGCAGACACCCCAAAAGGCATACAAACCATTAAGCTTGCTATTATCAATTTACGCATATCCATTCTTCCACTTATTTGATATTATTCAATATATCCAATTTCCCATCACCGATAAGTTTCAATATCAGTTCACCGAACAATGTATTCTGCCAGGCAAACCAGGCCCGGGTAAACTTTTCGGGGTTATCCTTATTGAAAGACTCATGCATGAATCCCGTACCGGCATCCGTCTTCATCAACATCCTGATGCAGTCTTCAATTTCTTTGTCATCCTGGCTGGTAAAAGCCTTCATCATGATGCTCATAGGCCAAATCATATCATAACCAATATGCGGGCCACCGATACCTTCCCCCGCCTTACCCTTGAAAAAGTACGGATTATCCTCGCTCCACACAAAACGACGGGTATTCTGGTAAACAGGGTCGTTAACATCTACATCTCCCAAGTAAGGCATAGCCAAAAGACTGGGAACATTCGCATCATCCATGAACAGCTGGTTACCGAAACCATCTACTTCAAAGGCATAAATTGTTCCATACTTAGGATGATTAAAGGTAGCATACTTCTTCAGAGCGGCTTCTACTTCGTCCGCAAGTACCTTGCACTCATTGGCAAGCCCCTGTTCCTTGTTTACTTCGGTAAGTATTTCAGCCGCTTTACGCAGAGAAGTTACCGCAAAGAAGTTAGCAGGAATCAAGAACTGGTAAGTAGAAGCATCATCCGAAGGACGAAAAGAAGATACTATCAATCCTACGGGCTTCACCGGATGCCCGTATCCGTTATTTTGCATCGTATCTAGCTGGCGTTCGGTTCTGCGCATGAATTTATAAGGACCGGGACCATCTTTACGCTGCTGTTCCTTAAACGTTTTCAGAATATTCTTCACAGTTTGAATCCAGTCGGCACCAAAAACTGACGCATCTCCGGTCACTTGCCAATAGTGATAAGCCAATCGCAAAGGATAACACAAAGAATCTATTTCATATTTACGTTCATGCAGTTCCGGCTTCATATCTGTTATGTCACTCATCCAATCTCCTCCGGTGGGACCATCATTAAAAGCATTGGCATAAGGATCAATATTGATGCATTTCCAATGGCGCAATATCACTCCACGAAGCATTTTTTTAAGTTCTGCATCAGAATTAGCCAACTGGACATAAGGCCATACTTGGGCTCCCGAATCGCGCAACCACATGGCGTGGATATCACCGGTATAAACAAACGTATCGTCTTCACCGTCCAGTTTACGATAATGTACTGTAGTATCCAGTGTATTGGGAAAACAATTTTCAAACATCCAAGCCAAATAAGGATTGGTCAACATTTCTTTTACTTCCGCTATTTTCTTCTCTACGATATCCGATATGAACAGTCGTTCCTTTTTCTCCGGACGGCGGCTGACATACTTTCCGATATTATCACATACCGCAACCGCATCATTTCCCACACTCTTCACAATGGCATTACCTTCTGTCGGATAAAAAGATAGCCCCAGTATAAAGGCTGAAGCAGCTACCATCTTTTTGCTAATTAGTTGTCTTCTCATGATATTTTTAAGTTTCTATTGTTTCAAAGTTGATAAGCGGGCATACATTTCCACAAGAGCAGCCTGAGTAAGCAACCATTTATATGTTTTCTTACGAGACTCTTTTACAAACTGTTCATCTTCAAACAGGCCATTATCATTAGGATTGTGCGTCCACAAATAAGATAGGGTATTTTTGAAGTCATTCAAATATTGTGGATTCTGATCTATTTTATATAATTCCTCAAATCCACGTAGCATAATAGCAACAAACCAGATATTACCATTCTTCAAGACTCTGAAAGCAGTTCCATCCAAAGTTGCAAAATCTTCAAAAAAACGATCGCTACATGCCTTAGCCAGATTTTGTGCATCAGTCAGATATCGGTTATCACTGGTCAATCCATACATAAGCGCAGCAGCCTGCATCATTTGACCACTATTGTACTGATACTTTGTCTTTCCTATCGTTCCATCCAGTTTCTTATTATCAAAATACAGATAGTCAACAGTATCCTGCAAATTCTCTTGGGTCCAATGATACAAATCCTTTCCAGCCTGCAAATACGCTTCATCTCTAGTGGTCTGGTAAAGTTTGAGAGCCAACACCGATGCCGGAGCGTTGGAACAGGTATTCTTTGAAAATTTCTTTTGTTCACACCAATAAATACCTCCTCCCAACACGCTGTCACAGCCACTTTCAAGAAATTTCCAAATATTTTTGGAAGAATCCAGATATTCTTTTCTTCCAGTCAGTTGATACGCCTCCAAAAAATCAAGTCCCAACCAGATATTGTCATCATAAAAGCGATCTGAATACCCAGCTTCGAACAAATAGGACTGATAACAAAACGGCTTCCTAACTGTATCATAGTATTGACTAAGTCCCGGCAAGATAATAGAATCCAATAATTTACCATATTTTTTATCTCCCGTAGCTTTCAACAATGCATTTACAGCAGAAAACAAACCAGACGTCGGCCACAGATAAGCCACTTTATCCTTCCGTACTGTATCATTGTCCGCCAGATAAGTCACTAACTCATTTTCTTGCTTCGGATAGTTCTCATTAAATAAACATTGCTCCTGTATCTTATAATATTTAATCGTACTGTCAAGTAATTGGCCGGCATACTCTGTAAACTGATTATCACTTACTGAACGTACGGGATATGAACAGCTTTGCAATAAAACTCCAACAACAAAAAACAAACAAATTGCAGTTCTCATAATATTATCTTTTTATACATGGTTTTTAGAAAGAGAAGCCCCTGCCTATCAGGCAGGAATTTCTCTTTACCGGTTATCCCTATATCCTCTTACCAATCTGATTTAAAAATTATTTCACTGCAAATATAAACAGAAACAAAAGCTTTTTATTATCTACCTCTGACAATAGTGTATGAAAGACGAATTAGGCAGAAACAAACACAGCAACGACTCTCAACATGAATGTCCTCATTTCTGCCAAATTCGTGTACAAATCTTGTATAAATCTCTATTTTACAAAATCATACAGTCTTTTTATTCTCCAAAAGCCATGGCCCTGATTCCCATTTATGCCTTCAACCGAAGTATAAAACGGCTCCCCTTACCTAATTCACTCTGAACAGTAAGTGTACCACCATGTGCTTCTACAAAGTCCTTAGAAATAGACAACCCTAGACCGCTTCCCTGTACTTTCGTACCAGGGACACGAAAATAGCGGTCAAAAATACTTTGATGATAACGCGGATCAATACCTTTCCCAAAGTCCTGCACATACATTTCCACAAAATCCCCGTCATGCTTGGCGCCGATAACGACCCTCCCGTTCTCTTTGGAATAGCGGATAGCATTGCTCAACAAATTAGTGAGTACCCAAGCAATCTTTTCACTGTCGACAAACAATTTAGGCATTTTTTCTTCCGGATACTCCACTTCTATCTGAATACCGAATTTATCAGCTTGTACCTGATTGGCCTTGATGGCATACTCTATCAGCTCAATGGGCTTCGTTATCTTAGGCATCATCTGCAGTTTACCGGCTTCTACCTGCGTCATGTTCAGTAGTTCTCCGGTAATTCCAAGAAGTCGATCAGCATTTTCCTTAATGCTGTTTGACAATTGCTCCTGCTCATCGTTCAACGCCCCTACCCGTTTGTCCTCCAACAACTGCAGACTCATCAAGATTGCGGATATAGGCGTTTTCAGCTCATGAGAAATAGTCGAAATAAAAGTAGTCTTGGCACTATCCAATTCTTTGAATTCTGTAATATTTTTCAGTAAAATCACATCACCAAGATTATGAGGTTCGTCATCATCAGCCTCTGTATTTATAATGGTAATGTAAGAAGCTTTAAAGTAACTCTCCTTATTGTCTGCATAAATCTTCAACGGTTCTTTCTTTTCACCCGGATTTACCAATTCACGAACTAAACGGCGAAGCAAATCATTCTTTAAAGAAAGTTCCTCAGCCGAACGGCGAATTACCTCCTCCCGTTTCAAATTCAGCACAGTTAAAGCCTCATTATTAATAAAGAGAATTTCCCTATTACGGTTCAAACCAATAATAGGCTCATCAATACTATTCACAATAGCTTCAAGAAATTTCTTAGCAGAAAGTATGTCGTTCAGCGTACTGGCTCGATACTCCGTCAGTCGTTCCGCCATCCGATTAAAACCATCAGCCACTTCACGAAATTCCTCGTGTCCACTCATATCCAGACGTTTCTCATAATTATGGTTCGCTATTTCAAGAATCCCACGTGTCAGTTCTTGAATAGGTTTGCTGATAGAACGGGGAAGCCATACCAACAATATGATACTGGCAAAAATACATACTCCACCTATCACAGAAATCCAGAGCAACGCACGTTGCAATCCCGGTACAGCAGCAGGACTATCCGGCTCCGTAGCCGTCAGTATCTGTAGATTCACCACAGAAAGAGCAACCAGCAAAATAATCATTCCAGCCAATACCCCTACGCTGAGTATCAATTTTGTACGAATATTCATAATGTCCCTAAGAATTAATATTATGCAAGTATAATCAAATCTATATTTATTTGTGCCAAATCACGCACAAATTTTCGGTATTTCAATATCATAAACAATGATTTCGGGAAAGAAAGTGACGGACTTCCCATGCAGACGGTTGTTATCTGTTTCTCCCTACAAGTATCAACAATGCTTCCCAACACATCCGGTGATTGTACCTGAACAACCTCCCCCCCCAGTTCGGTCACCAATTTGAAGTGGTTCAACAAATATCTTTGGTTTGCCAGTCCGATACGGTCGGCACTTTCCCTAGGGGTCTGTACATAAAGGGCAACGAACGAAGTATTGTAACGGGTTGCCAGACGCGCAGCTTTACGAATGATACGGCGTGGTGTTTTCTCGTTGCTGCTGATACATGCCAGAAACCTCTCATGACGGACTCCCACACTGGTAACCACTTCATTCTCCACTTTCTTTTCTACCCGTAAAGCCACCTCTTTCAAGGCCAGTTCACGCAATTGGAGAATATTTTCCGTTTTGAAGAAATTATTCAAAGCAGTAAGAACTTTCTCCGGCTTATAAATTTTGCCGGCTTTCAGCCTGGCAATCAATTCTTCCGCAGTCAAGTCAATATTCACTACCTCATCTGCCTCTTGCAAAACGCTATCGGGAATACGCTCCTTCACCTCAATACCCGAAATGCCTTGTACTTCTTCATTGACACTCTCAATGTGCTGGATGTTGACAGCGGAAATCACATTGATACCTTCGTCAAGCAAATCCATCACATCCTGCCAGCGTTTCTCATTCCGGCTACCTTCCACATTGGTATGTGCCAGTTCATCCACCACTACTATTTCAGGGTGTATCTGAATAATGGCATCCAAATCCATTTCTTCCAGTTCTTTCCCTTTATAGAATATCTTGCGACGAGGAATAACAGGCAATCCTTCCAACATGGCATCCGTACCGGCACGCCCATGGGTCTCTATATAGCCTATCTTCACGTCTACCCCATTGTCAAGCAACTCGTGTGCTTCCTGAAGCATACGATAAGATTTACCTACACCGGCAATCATGCCGATGTAGACCTTGAACTTGCCACGCCGCGACTTTTTAATCAAATCGAGAAAGTGTTGTACGCTTTCTTCCCTACCCATTTCTTCTGTTTTTTATTTGTTGTTATATATGCTACATAACCCGTAACGGTCATCACGACCGCCACGGATATCCAACATTAATTCATGAGTTCTACAATTATATCTAAATAAATCATGGCCTTAAGGTAGCACCAAATACAACTAAAAAATTACCTATTCTGATTGGCTTCTTCCAAAGCGATGTTCAGTTCCAATACATTTACGGTTTCCGTACCAAACAATCCAAGAAAGGGTTTGCTGATGTTCTTATCTACAATGGCTTTCACTTCAGCCTCGTTCATGCCACGTGCCTGAGCCACACGTTTCACTTGTACATAAGCACAAGCAGGCGTGATATGTGGGTCCAGACCAGAGCCACTGGCGGTTACCATTTCAGCAGGCACATCCTTGCGGCTCAGATAAGGATGATGTACCAGAAAAGTATCGATACGGGCTTCCACTTCTGCCAGATATTCATCGTTCGTAGGCCCCTTGTTACTGCCCCCCGAAGCATCGGCTGTATAATCACCCGCAGACGGGCGTCCCCAGAAATAAATATCTTGCGTAAACATCTGGCCCACATTGGCAGCACCTACCACTTTACCATTGAGGGTTGCCACCTCTGCATTTCCCCTGTTGGGACCGGCGAACTGTGCAAATATCCACAAGACAAGGATATAGAACAAAGAGAAAAACAGGCAAAATGCAATTGTTATTTTAAATGATTTCCAAAGAGTTTTCATTTTATCTAAGTTTTAAAAAAACAGACTAACTATCATATCTATCAGTTTGATGCCGACAAACGGAGCAATGACGCCACCCACACCATAAATCAACAGATTGCGACGAAGCAGTGCACTGGCACCGATCGGCTTATACTGAACACCTTTCAAAGCCAACGGAATCAAGACAGGAATGATGATAGCGTTGAATATGACAGCCGAAAGGATGGCCGTTTCAGGGCTATGCAATCCCATAATGTTCAAAGGAGCCAACTGAGGGATGGCTACCATAAACAAAGCAGGAATGATCGCAAAGTACTTGGCAACATCGTTCGCAATGGAAAAGGTAGTCAACGTACCGCGTGTCATCAACAATTGCTTACCAATCTCCACTATTTCAATTAGTTTTGTCGGATCGTTATCCAAGTCCACCATGTTACCGGCTTCCTTAGCCGCCTGCGTACCACTGTTCATAGCCACACCCACATTAGCTTGTGCAAGGGCAGGAGCATCGTTTGTACCGTCACCCATCATAGCTACTAGTTTACCGGCCTGCTGCTCCTTTTTGATATATTCCATCTTGTCTTCCGGTTTGGCTTCTGCGATAAAATCATCTACTCCAGCTTTTTCTGCGATATATTTGGCAGTCAGCGGATTGTCACCGGTTACCATCACAGTTTTTACACCCATCTTGCGAAGACGTTCAAAACGTTCCTGAATACCCGGTTTGATAATATCCTGCAACTCAATTACACCGGTAACCTTCTGATTGACACATACTACCAGTGGAGTACCACCGTTGCCGGTAATTACGGCAATCACCTCTTCAATCTCTTTCGGGAACATGTTCCCGGCACTCTCCACAATCTTACGAATAGCGTCGAATGCACCTTTACGTATTTGAGTACCATCCTGCAAATCCACACCCGAACATTTGGTTTCAGCTGTAAACTTAATCATACGCGCACCGGTAGTATTCAAATCACGCATACGATGGCCGTTTTCGCGTCCCAGCTCAATGATGGACTTACCTTCCGGAGTCTCATCAGAAAGCGAAGACAGCAAGCAAGCCTCTACGAACAAATTCCCGTCAACACCCGCAACCGGATAAAACTTAGTGGCTTTACGGTTACCGATGGTAATGGTACCGGTCTTATCCAACAATAAGGTATCAATATCACCGGCTGTTTCTACAGCCTTACCTGACTTTGTGATTACATTAGCACGCAAAGCACGATCCATCCCTGCAATGCCGATTGCAGAAAGCAATCCCCCGATAGTAGTTGGAATCAGACAGACAAACAGAGAAATAATGGCTGCAATGGAGATATAAGTTCCCGGATGGTCGATATTCGTATAGTCGGCCATAGGAATCAACGTCACACAGACAATTACGAATACCAAGGTGAAACCAGCCAGAAGAATAGTCAATGCTATCTCGTTCGGAGTCTTCTGGCGAGTAGCACCTTCTACCAAAGCAATCATCTTGTCAAGAAAACTCTCTCCCGGTTGTTGTGTCACCAGTACCTTGATTCTATCAGAAAGAACTTTTGTTCCGCCAGTTACAGAACTCTTGTCACCACCGGCCTCACGGATGACCGGAGCAGATTCACCGGTAATGGCACTTTCGTCAATGGAAGCCAAGCCTTCCACAATCTCCCCGTCGGCAGGAATCGTATCTCCCGCTTCACAAATAAAATAATCGCCTTTCTTCAGACGTGAACTGCTAACGGTACGGATTTTGCCGTCGGCCAAAACTTTAGCCGGAGTCTCTTCACGAGTTTTGCGCAAACTATCAGCCTGAGCCTTGCCACGTGCTTCAGCAATGGCTTCTGCAAAATTGGCAAACAGCAACGTTACAAACAAGATGATGAATACCAAGAAATTATATCCAAATGATCCATATTCCGAAGTGCCCAATGAAAGGAAGCAAACAATCAGCATAACAGCCGTCACAACTTCCACCGTAAACATAATCGGATTCTTTATCATCACCCGTGGATTCAGCTTCACGAATGATTGCTTCAAACTTTCAATAACTTGCTCCTTCTGAAACAGAGAAGCTGATTTATTATCTTTCATACCTAAAAGAATTACCAATTATAAATGACTAATTACAAACTGAAATGCTCAGCAATTGTACTCAATGCGTGTGCCGGAAAGAATGACAAGGCAGCCACGATAAAGATGACAGCAAAAGTCATCACACCGAAAGTAACTGTATCTGTCTTCAGCGTACCGGCGCTCTCCGGAATATATTTTTTTCCAGCTAATAGACCTGCAATGGCCACCTGACCTACGATAGGCAGGAAACGTCCCAAAATCAGTGCCCAACCGGTAGTATAGTTCCAGAAGTAAGTGTTGTCACCCAATCCTTCGAAGCCTGAACCGTTATTGGCCGCTGCTGAAGTATATTCATAAAGCTGTTCACTCAGCCCATGGAAACTAGGGTTATTCAACCATCCCCCTTCACCTGCCACAAATTCCGGATAATGTGCAAACAGGAAGCAAGAAAGTGCCACACCACCCAAAATAATAAGCGGATGAAGCAGTGCCACAATGGTAGCAATCTTCATTTCACGTGCTTCCACCTTCTTACCGAGGAACTCCGGAGTACGCCCCACCATCAGCCCGCTGATGAATACGGTGATGATGATGAATGTATAATAGTTCATAAAACCTACACCCACGCCGCCAAACCACGTATTAATCTGCATGTTCAGCATTTCCATCATACCGGAAAGAGGCATTGTCGAGTCATGCATACCATTCACTGAGCCGTTGGAAGTAACTGTAGTCACAATGCTCCAAAGAGCAGTAGCAGCAGCCCCCAAACGAACTTCCTTGCCTTCCATTGCTCCATTGTCTTGGGCAATGCCCATCTCATCAATGCGTGGATTACCTCCCATCTCTTGTGAAACGTTGATGCACACACCGACAAGGAAAGCAAACAGCATTACACCATAAATGGAGTAAGCCATCTTTCTGCGTTTGGTATAAAAGCCAAGTGCAAGAATCATTGCCATAGGGATAATCAAAATAGACCAGCACTCTACAATATCCGTCAAGTAAGTAGGATTTTCCAATGGGTGTGAAGAGTTACATCCAAAATAACCGCCACCGTTTGTACCCAACTGTTTGATAGGGACAATGGCTGCCGTAGGGCCTTGTGAAACCAACTGGGTCTGTCCTTCCATCGTCTGAACTTCCATCTTGCCTTCAAATCCCATCGGAGTACCTTGTACTATAAGAATGAAACCTACAACCAATGAAAGCGGCAACAATACACGTGTACAACTCAAAACCAAGAACTTCCAGAAGTTACCGATAGTCTTCGTAGATTTTGCAGCCATACCCTTCATGACACCTGCCATAGCTGCCATACCGGTAGCGGCGGTAATGAACTGAAACAGCATGATAACAAACAATTGTGTAAAATAGGTCAGTCCGCTTTCACCGGAATAATGCTGCAAGTTACAATTGACCATAAAACTGATACATGTGTTGAATGCCAAGTCCGGTGTCTGGTTGACGTTTCCATCCGGATTCAATGGTAACCACTGCTGCGTACAAAGCAGCACCATGCCCCATACAAACCAAAAGGCATTCAGGATCAGCAGGGCTTTCAAGAACTGCTTCCAGTTCATCTCTTCCTCCGGATTGACTCCGGCTACTTTATAAATCAATCTCTCGACCGGCTTCATGAAATCCGACCATGTCTTTTCACCTTTGTAAACCTTGGCAATATACTTTCCTAAGGGATAGGATATCACAATCAGCAGAACAATCTGCAAGGCTATTCCTAAAATCTCAGTGTTCATTTATCCACTCTCCATTCATTAAAACTTTTCGGGTCTTATCAGTACATAAGTCAGATACCCGAACATCACAATACCTAATACAAATAAAACTGTGTACATAATTCTCTCTTTTAAATCTTCTCAAACCAATCTACACATTTCCAGAAAAGCCAGAAAGCGAACAAGCCGCTCAAGAGGCAAAAAATAAATGATACTGTTATTCCCATGTTTTTACCTTTTAAAATATTACTATATATTTTTGTCTGCCGGGAATATACTAAATGTGTGCCAGAGCAAAGAAGCAGACATTATCTTATTAATTATCAATAACATATACATCAAACAGGTATAAGAAGAAACAGGTTACACCCTTTCAGAATGAAAAGGTGTAACCTGTTTTGAAAAGGTATGTATTTTTAATTTATCCCGACAAAAGATCTGTAGTTACTTATGCTTCCCAACCTTTCTTCAGGAATAATCCCACCACGATCCTATATCGAGGGTATCTCAGTCCTATACAAAGATATCCTCAGTCGTATATTGAGATTCCCCCCATTATAGAAAGCGTTCTGAGAAGGGATAAAATCAAAGTTCCATTTTATCTGGGAATCAAGAATCTGTTTGATGAAAAATACTTAAAAGTTCATTCTTCATGAAGTTATAGAGCCCCTAAATCTTGTATTCCTCAATCTTCCGGTACAACGTCGTCAACCCTATTTTCAATAACCGGGCTGCTTCTGTCTTATTACCTTTAGTATACTCCAGTACACGAGCTATGTGCCGTCGTTCCATAGCCGATAGTTCAAAACTGTCAGGAATAGACTCACTGGAATTCTCATAATGAACATTCTGAATTTCAAGCGGCAAATCGGAAATGTCCAAATGCCCACTCTCACAAACAATCATACTACGTTCTATCACATTACGCAACTCACGGATATTCCCTTTCCATAATTGTGTATCCAGTGCTTCAAGAAAAGCAGGAGTAACCTCCGTTACCGGATACGCCAATTGCTCGGAAAAGTTCTTTATAAACGCTCTTGCCAGCAGCCGTATATCACCTGCACGTTCACGCAATGGCGGCAGATGTATCTGGAATACACTCAATCTATAAAACAAGTCTTCCCGGAAATGGCCGGAAACAATCTCCTGAGGCAGATTACGGTTCGTTGCAGCAATAATACGAACATTGACACGGGTAGGTTTTGTATCTCCTATTTTAATATATTCACCTGTTTCAAGGATACGCAACAGCTTAGCTTGCAGTTCAAACGCCATCTCACCTATTTCATCAAGGAAAATTGTTCCATTGTTCGCTTCTTCAAACAAACCCTTCTTGTCTTTCAATGCACCGGTAAACGAACCGGCCTTATGACCGAACATTTCACTCTCCAGCAACTCCTTACTGAACGAAGAGCAGTTTACCGCTACAAAATTCTGCTTGGAACGTTTACTATTATAATGAATAGCCTGGGCAAAAACTTCCTTTCCGGTCCCTGTCTCTCCTGTCAGTAATACAGGCACCTCCGTACCTGCTACCTTTCGAGCCAATGAAACGGCCTTCTTCAAGGCATTGGATTCTCCCAAAATAGAGTCAAAAGAATAAGTGAGCCCTATCTTTCTCTCCAGTTTCTCCAACCGCACGTTCATACGTGCTTTCTCTACCGCACGGCTTATCAAAGGAATAATCTTATTATTGTCGTCTCCCTTTGTTATATAGTCAAAAGCCCCGTTTTTAATGGCTTGTACCCCATCAGGGATATTGCCGTGTGCCGTCAACAGAATAACTTCTGCATTGGGGGTTGCTTTTTTAATTGCCAATACCAAATCTACACCATTCCCGTCCGGAAGAAAAACATCGCACAACACCACATCTGGGTTCTGGATCTCCAACTGCTTTAAGGCCGATCTGCAATCACCGGCCTGACACACCTCATAGCCTTCCAGCTCCATCATACGCGACAGCAAAGTACGAATTTGTACTTCATCATCAATGATCAGTATCTTACTCATATTCCATTATAAGTTTAAAGTGGTAAAAGGTAAAAACAGGAGACCGCAAATATAAATGTTTTCATAGAAATCTGCGGTACGCCTTTTGAACTTTTATAAATGAATAATGAGCCATTTTGAATTTAATGAGGCAGTATGAATGCATGAAGATCCAGACTCAGTAAGATGAACTTTGGACAGCCATAAAGAAACTTATGAGAAACGTTCAATAATCTCCATACACATACGCCCGTTGTGATAGGGGCATTTCCAGAAACCGGCTTTGTCATCGGCCGTGTTTATACTACCGTCACTGCGCACACTCCAATACCATTCTCCATTCTTATAATCTATCAGATGCCGCTTGATAAACTCCCAGCAACGGAGAGCCTTCCGCATGGCTACCTCATCACCGAAATACTGATAAAGATTGGCATGCCCTACCACATTCTCCGCCTGTACCCACCAATGACGTTCCGTATCGGTCTTATCTTTACCCGGAAACGTTTCGTAAATCAGACTTCCGTCAGGAGCAAGACCTTCATCAGATGCTGCGGCAATATATTCTACCAGAGGTTCTATTTTTTCCAATACAGTCCTGTCTCCTAAGACTAGAGCAGCCTCATGTATCAACCAAGAAGCTTCAATGTCATGTCCATAGGAAACAATGCGGTACTTGCTAACCCAATCATCATTAAAAAACAATTCCAAATGTCCCGTTTTCATATTCAGAATCTTGTCCGTAAAGATTCCAATCAAATTACGGAGTTGACCTTTCAAGCGTTGGTCTTTCCAAACTCTGAACAGATTTGTATAAGGTTCCAGAATATGCAGATGAGTATTCATCGTCTTGCGTTCATTTTCATCCTTGTCACTCAAGCGCATATCCGCAATCTCTCCCCATTCACGAGTCAGAGCTTCACAATAACCGTTCTTCACAGAATCAAAACTATGTTCCTCAATGCTTTCAAAAAGGCGGATGGCATAGTCCAACGCTTCTTCATCACCCGTAGCCCGATAATACTCGCTCAAGCCGTAGATGGCAAATCCCAAAGCATAGATTTGCTTTTTCGTATCCAGAGGCCTCCCTTTACAGTCAAGCGACCAAAAGACACCACCATACTCTTTATCATAAAAATCATCAATGATAACCCGTTTTGCCCGCGTCGCTGTAACAAGATATTCATCCTTTTTCAAAATACGGTACGCAGATGAAAATGTCCACAGGATACGTGCATTCAATACGGCTCCTTTTTCGGCTTCCGGTATCAGGATTTCCCGGCCAGTGATGCGTCCATAAAAGCCCCCATTGGCCGTATCCGTCATTTTTTTGATCCAGAATGGAAGGATATCAGTAACCAACTCCTCTTCCATTTCTTTCCTCATCCTATTTATATCCATAATATCTAACGATTTTTATCAATCAAGGACAGTACGCTTTTCTTTCAAATCAGCACTGATAGCTGCCATCCGGGACTTGTTCAGCGGATAAATGAGTAAAATCAAAATAGAAACTACAGCTATCATGGCAGGAATAAAGCTCATCAAGTATTTCAACCCATCCAGAGCTTCAGGTGTCTGCACCGCATTTTCAGCAGTGTTATAGCCAAAACAAGCCAATAAGGCCATTACAGCCCAACCGGCAAATGCCCCTCCAAATTTCTGTGCCATTGAACCCGAAGAGAAAATCAGACCGGTGGACGAGGAACCGTCTTTCTGCTCTGCATAATCTGCCACATCAGCATACATGCTCCAGATAAGCGGGGACACAATCCCTGTGCAAACGGAAATCAAGATTTGGAAAATCATCATCAACCACCATCCCAGGCTATCATTCGGGACAAAGAAGAAAAGTACGCTAAATATGGCCAGGCAAACCAATGACAAAATATAAGTTGATTTCTTGCCGAGCCTCAGAGAAAGAGGGACAGCCAATGCCACGCCAATCATATTGCAAACCTCCCCTACCATGAGGAATAATCCCGCATATAATAAAATGTGGAAGACACCGAAATCAAGAAAAGCATTTTCACTGATATAATCCTTAAAAAAATAAGCCGCTGTAGCGCCACGTACCGTACTAAACAAATTGGAGAGCAAGGCCGCACCATTCAATATCCACCAGGGTACATTGCAAACAAGCGACTTGATGTCCTTGCCTATCGACTCGGCAGCCGCACTCTTAACATGCTCGCAAGTCATACTGAAGCAGAGCAGGAAGCCTGAAAAGCAAAATATAGCGATGACTATCATTGCATACTGCCAGCTTTCCGGGTTATTATGTCCCATTGACTTGAACCAATTACACAACGGTTCCCATGCACCCAAAGCAATAAAGCTACCGCCGTATGCGAAAAACATACGGTAGGAGGAAAAAACAGTTTTTGTATTCGAATCATCTGTCATTACCCCCAACATAGCCCCGTATGGCACATTGATAGCTGTATATACCGTCATCATCAATATATAAGTGGTATAAGCCCAGATAAGCTTACCCGTTTCTTCCATATCGGGAGTCGTAAAGAGCAAAATTCCCGCCACTGCAAAAGGAGCCGCAATCCACAACAGATAAGGGCGGTACTTCCCCCAACGAGTATGGGTGCGGTCTGCAATAACCCCCATCATAGGATCAGACAGTGCATCCCAAATACGAGTTACCAACATCAGCAGTCCGGCGTCAGCCAGACTTAGTCCAAATATATTCGAATAAAAGAACGGCAGATAATAGGAAAATATCTTCCAGAACATAGAGGAAGACATATCCCCGAAACCATAACCGACTTTTTCTTTCAATGTTGCCATAGCATGCTGTGCATATTAATGATTAGTAGTAAAAGAATGAAAGGGACACACTATTTCCGTTCTTTCGCACATTCGTTATCTCATTATTTTCAGATTCTTGTCTATCATTTTTTTGAGCGTTTCCACAGAAGCGCATGAACATAACCCATCCACAGGTGTATGCATACAATAATCCACCAACTTATCAATGGTGGAAGTCGCTACATGCATCCGTGTATCGGAAGAAGCATAATAGATGAAAACCGTCCCATCTTCATCAGCAATCCAACCGTTGGTAAAGAGTACATTGCTCACGTCACCGACACGTTCTTCACCTTCAGGCACCATGAAAGCACCGGCAGGAGCAGCGATTAACCTGGCGGGATCTTTCAAAGAGGTCATATACATATAGAGTACATAACGCAATCCGGCAGCACAGCCGCGGACCCCATGCGCCAGATGCAACCAACCTTTTGACGTCTTGATAGGGTGAGGACCCTCCCCATTCTTCACTTCCTTGATTGTATGATAATAGCGCCGGTCAATGATGGTTTCTTCCTTTACTTCAGCATGTGTCATGTCATCTACCAGTGCCCAACCGATACCGCCACCACTTCCGGCATCAATAAACCCGTCTTGCGGACGAGTATAAAGCGCATACTTCCCATTTACGAACTCAGGATGCAACACCACGTTGCGCTGCTGGCTTTCAGTCTTCAAATCCGGCAGACGTTCCCAGTTTTTCAGGTCCTTGGTACGCGCAATAGCAGCTGTAGCCGTAGCGGAAGACAAATCTCCGGCAGGTGCATTGTCATCATGGCGTTCCGCACAGAAGATACCATAAATCCAACCATCTTCATGAGCAGTAAGCCGCATGTCATAAACATTAGTAGCAGGTATCACATCTTCGGGCATTGCTACGGGATAATCCCAGAAACGAAAATTATCTATACCGTTGGGACTTTCTGCAACTGCAAAAAATGACTTACGGTCAGCCCCCTCTACACGTACCATCAGCAAATATTTACCATTCCATTTGATGGCACCGGAATTCATTGTCGCATTGATACCGATACGTTCCATCAAATAAGGATTAGAGTCTTCATCCAGGTCGTAACGCCAAAATACAGGTGTATGAGCTGCTGTCACCACCGGATATTTATAGCGTGTAAATATACCATTTCCTTCTTCTATTGCCACATTCTTTCTCGTAATTAACTCTTCGTGTTTTTGAAAGAGCCTTTCTACCTTCTCTTTAAAGATTTCCATATTATTATGTTTGTTACTTAAATTTACATCTGTTGCGAAGGGTGCTTTTTGAGTTGCCATAATTAAAATAGGTTTCACAACAGCCATGTTCTGCATTCCACACATCATTATATACATATTATCATGATGCCTGGACATAAGATTATTTTCTGGCACAAAGATAGCTGATTGCACCAAGTGATAATGATACTATTTTATCCCTTTACTATATAAAACAACAGAAGAAAAAAAGAGCAAGCATTCACTGCAATAAAGTCACAGCCTCATCAACAGCCGCAGTAGCTTATTCCATTAGAAATACTTTACTCATCATTGACAAATAAAGCCTAACACATGATTACAATTGAATTACATGTACTATAATCGGGAATCTATTTAGAAAACCGGAAAAGATACGGGTTCTACAAGCCCAGAGTTATGTCAAAACAGCCGACAAACATAAAACAAGGCAAATCTTTTTCTGATAACAAGCAACAAACTATTCACCAACTAAAAAGCCGATTACTTTAAACGAAGAATACTGATACTATATTATCATATCACAATCTTCTTCTTCCTGTAGTTTTCACGAAATTCCTTTGGAGAGCAATCCTTCTTTCGTTTAAATATCCGGTTAAAGTTAGAAAGATTATTGAACCCACAATCATAACAAACTTCAGCAATCGTACGAGTGGAATCAACCAGCAGACGGGTAGCAAATCCCAAACGGATATCAATGATATAATCAGAAAGCGTCTTGCCGGTACGCAAGCGGAAGAACCGGCTGAAAGAAACCGGTGTCATCCCCACCATATCAGCCAAAAAGCCCAAACGGATATCTTCCTGATAATGATCGGCAATATATTTTTGGACTTTCTGTACCCGCCTACTATCAGAAAATACTTCTATCTTTGCAAAAGAAGAAGTGGAAAGCACTTGTGCATTGTCATACAAAGACAACTCATAGAGTATTCTCAAGAAGTTCATAACCGCATAAAATCCCTGTTCTTCGGAAGCCAGTTTATCAAGCCAGTTATAGACCTGCATAATGGCCTGCATGGGAAAAGAGAGACCACATTGCGCACGTTCAAGCATGCGGCGAATACTATCAAACTGGTTCTTGTTGATAACGCTTCCAAAAAACAAGTCAGACGAGAATTGAATCGTGATTTCACGGATATCTTTAGAGACACATTCATGCTGTTCCCAAACATGCTCCAATTCCTTTCCGGTTATCAACACCAAATCATAATCTCCTATGATCTCAGCTGAATCCCCCACTACACGACGTACCCCCGAAGCGTGTTCGGTAAAATTCAGTTCGTATTCAGCATGACAATGAATAGGGTAGGTAAACTCTGTTTTATGTCGGTCAGCAATATAAAAGCAATCCCGTTCGGACAAAGGAGTAATCTCCCTCATTATACAACTGTTGTTTTCCATGGCATTGTATCAAAAAAGTATCATGCAACAAATATACTCATTCTTTTTAATCCCGCAATCATACCCAGTGTTACATTTAAGGATAAAACCGTCATACCTTCTCTCAACAATTGCCACACCAAGACTTGGCAACTGCAACATTAGTTCCCGACAATCTTTTTCCCAGGCATCATTTTACCGTAAACGTCTCCTTCAACAAATCCTTATCATCCGAAGAGGCCCCCACCATCACGATGAACTCGCCCGGCTCTACAACCTTCTTCATCTTTATATCATAGAAAGCCAGTTTATCGGGAGTTATCTTGAAGTTTACCACTCTGCTCTCTCCCGCTTTCAGAGGCACACGTGCAAAATCTTTCAGTTCTTTCACCGGACGTGTAACGCAACTGAACTTATCGCGAATATAGAGCTGGACAATCTCCACACCGTCACGGCTGCCTGTATTCGTCACTTTCACACTTACACCGACACTACCGTCCTTCTCGATTTCCTTCCGGTCTAAATTCAAGTCTTCATACTTATAAGTAGTATAGGATAAACCATATCCAAACGGATAAAGCGGTGTACTTGGTTTTCCTGCCACATATGGATGGAAATACTGAGAAGGCTTGTGGTTGTAAATCATCTGGAGTTGTCCCACACTGTGAGGAATGGTTATGGCTAATTTGGCAGAAGGATTAACCTTACCATACAGAATCTCGGCCACAGCCTGTCCACCCTGCATACCCGGAGCCCATGCCTCTACAATCGCCGGCAGGTTTTCGGCGGCCCAACGTACACTCAAGGGACGTCCGTTAACCAATACCAGCACAGTCGGTTTACCGGAAGCGGCTACTTTCTCAATCAATTCTTCCTGCAAGCCTACGAGATCAAGGTCACTACGATCCGTGTCCTCGCCATCAGTACGGTCGTTCCAACGGAAGCGCATCATATATTCACCGGCCACCACGATGTTCAAATCCGCATTCTTAGCGTGGGCAGCCGCCTCATCCACTTTCTTCGGATCCATATTACGAGGATCCCAACCTTGGTCAACGAAATCAAATTGCGTATCGGGAGCTATCATCCGCAGTCCCTCGAGGATAGTTGTCACATTCTCCTCCTTTTCAGGGGCACTCCAGTCACCGAGAATATTCTGGTCATCGGCATTGATTCCCGTAACCATTATCTTTTTATATTTGGAAGGATCCAGCGGCAATACACCCTCGTTTTTCAGAAGTACGATGCCGTTGCGTGCTGCCTCAAGGGCTGTTGCGCGATGTTCGCCACACAAACGGATCTTCATAGTCTCTTCCACATCTGCATATGGTTGTTCAAACAGGCCGAGACGGAATTTGATGTCAAGAATACGACGTACGGATTCATCTATACGAGATTCCGGAATACGGCCTTCCTTCACTAACTCCACTACCATCTCATTCCAGTGGATACCGTGCATGTGCATATCCATACCGGACATAATGGATTGATAAAAGGCCTCCTTCAGATTCTCCGCCGTAGCATGCAGGTCATGGGTATGCTCAATATCCATCCAGTCGCTGACAACAAATCCGGGAAAATTCCACTCGCCGCGAAGCACATCCGCCATCAGCCACTCATTGCTGTGGCAAGGCACTCCGTTCAGTTCATTATGTGCTGTCATCAATGACATGGCACCTGCCTTGACACCAGCTTCAAACGGCGGGAAAAAGACTTCGCGGAGCGTACGTTCGGATAAATCCGCCGGAGAACCGTTCGTTCCGTTGATAGGCTCACTACCGCCTACAAAGTGCTTGATACAGGCCAATACATCTTCTTTACTGTCCAGACTTCCCTGATACCCCTTGACGGACTGCACTCCCATCCGTGTCACCAGATACGGATCTTCACCGAATGTCTCACCAACACGTCCCCAACGAGCATCACGGGCTACTTCCACATTCGGATTGAACGTCCAATGCATATTCATGGCACGCATTTCCTTAGCTGTCTCACGGGCTATCCGGTAAGCCATCAGTGTATCAAAAGAACAAGCCAGATTGATATTTGTGGGATATACCGTATTGCCCGGAGCATTGGCATTGCCGTGAATGGCATCAATACCAAAGATAATAGGTATCTGCAAACGGCTCTTCATGGCAAGAGACTGCAAATAGTTCGCCTCTTCAATCGTAAGCACATGAAGAAAAGACCCTATAAGCCCCTGCTCTGTCCATGCAGCTACCTCTTTGTCCGTAATACCGGGATAGAAAGCGTTTGCCGTATTGTTTTTCAACTCCTCTTCGGTCATCACGGCACTGTTTGCCTTGATATGCTCCAGACCGACAAACTGATTCATCTGGCCTACTTTCTCCTCCAAAGTCATTCTGCCAAGAAGATCCTCCACCCTCTCCTTTACTGGAGCTTCAGGATCCTTATACACTTCCTTCCGGCTTCCGCCACACGATACCAAGCAAGTAACTATTGCCATAACAATTAGTTTGTTTTTCATTGAACGTATTATTTTTGTAAGTAGATTTTTGTATTTTGCCACAAAGATAGGGAGATTCGATAAAATCAAGCAGCATTATTTTATCCAATCATAGTATCATTTGTTTCCAACTACCACATAGGTTGTTATCTCCTGGTGTCAGAACAATAATAAAGAGGCCGCTTGAGGGTCAACGTAAAAACCTGAGGG
>NZ_GL882674.1 GCF_000195635.1 Bacteroides fluxus YIT 12057
CTTTCTTTAGCGCAACCTTCACCTTTGCCAGCGCGTGGCGGAAGGTGCAGGCAACGGAACCACCGTTACTGTATGTATAATCCCGTGCCGGGGCGTGCAGTATATTCTCCAATGTCCCGAAACCGGAACGCTGGTCGGTGATGCTCACTTCACCGCTACCGGTGTTACTACCGATGGTGCAACTCACCGGATGCCATGCCGCAAGGTTTTCCTGCTGCTTGCTCCAATAGAGGGGTTCGCCATCGGCAATCATCTCACCGATACCGGCATCGCTTATCTTATACACTTTATGGTTCGCTCCGCCGTCCATGCTGATGGCTACGGGGTCGTTCTCCTGCCACGAGGTTTGGCCGTTCACATCGGTCGTGGCACGGGAGGCGGGGTTCGGGGCGGCGAGCCCATCCACGCTGGCGGTGAACGTCATGGGATATTTACCGTCCGGCAAGGTGATGCTGTCGTCCGTCACATCGCTGCACGAGGCGGCCATCAGGCAGGCAAAGGCCGCCACCGCCAAATGTCGGAATGGATTTGATTGGTTCATCATATCATTTTTCTGTTTTTATTATCATTTGTGCCACCGGCAGCGGCGAAGCTGCCCGTGTGCCACCCCTATGGGTTGCATCCTCCGCACATTACGCTTGTGTGCGGGATGGCTGAATTTCGTGCCCGGTTTACGGATGCGGCTTATTACATCTCGGCATCGCCACTGGCGCTACTACCGGACTCCCATTGCGCGATGGTACATCCGCTGACTGTCAGACCCTTCTTTTTGAGTGTGATGGTGTAGGTATATTGCTTTCCGGCTTCCAGATTGGGGGCGATCGTAGCACTGTTGGTATAGGTTTGTCCTCCTATTTTGGCGGTGAAAGTCAAAGGAGTGCCACTCTTGTCCTGCGGTAGCAGGATCAGGGTATAAGTGCGGGTCTTGGTGCTTTGGTTATCGCCATGAACAAGCCTGGTAATATCCCAATCAGCAACCGGATCTCCCGTAACGTCCGTCGTTCCGTCCGTAACCTTGAATGTACCTGTATGGGCAAGTCCGCCTAATTTATAAGTTCCGTCAGCAGTTCCCAAGATATCAGCTGCTTCGGCATCTGTAAACCCGTGGTCGGTACTGGCTTTAACCACTAACTTTAGCTGTGCCATCTTATGTTTGAACTCATTACTTGCCGAAAACGATACCGTAGGATTACCTTTTGTGGCCGTCGCACCGCTGGCAAACAGGAAATCGATGGATGCCTGCTTCTCTGCGGTATTGTTATCTCGGGTATTAACCTCGACAACACCTTCAGTTCCCGGCAGCGTGGCTGCATCCGCGCTTGACTGGTACGGATAGTAAGCAGCAAAGGTCACCGTTTCCGATGCATCCTGAAAAAAGATTCCTTTTCCTGTTTCGGCGGAAAAATCACTGCTTTTACCACTGGTTTGCGCCGTGTATTCCACATTCTTGTAACGGTCGGTCATGGCTGTCGTGCTTGTCGGTGCATGAGTTACCATGATGCCGATTTTGTCCGTACTCGCCGTCCATGTGTTGTCCTTGTTTACGGTACGTGTCACCGGGCCGAAAGCGGCTGAAACCCGTGCTTCCACCGGGCCGTTGTCTATCTCGTTCTCATCGTTGCTGCAAGCCGCGAGGGTCATTGCCGCCGCCGCGAGGAATAAATACTTTACTGTCTTCATTGTCTGAAAAATTATTGTTATTACTTTTTTGTTCTTCTTTCTATTTCCGGATTATTCCGCATCCACGTTGCCACCGTCGGCTTCCTCCCATTTTGAGATGGTGCATCCGGTGACTGTGATACCCGTCTTGTGGAGCGTGACGCTCATGTTATACTGCCGTCCGGCTACCCACTCGTTCTTGGCTTCCGAGTCGCCTGCATCCGCATTGGCAGCGGTGAAGTCGAGCGTTGTGCTGAAAGTCTGTATCCCGGTCAGCTCTGCGGTGAAATCCAAGCCACTGGCGAATGTCTGGGGGAAGAAAATCAGCGTATAGGCAACGGTTTCGTTCTTGGTGTCCACCACGAATGGTGCATTGTAGGCAGGATCCGCGCTATTATTGGCAAACTCCCATCCGGCGGTCGAGGCGTCTTTCGTTGCAGTCGTTCCATCGGTGATATTGAACGTTCCCTCGTGCTTGAAGCCTTCCAGCAAGAGTACGGCGGCTTTCACCTCGTCCAGGCTCACGTCAGCACCTTTTTTGATTGTCAGCACGAGTTTCGCCATCTTGTGGCTGAACGTGAAAGCCACATTGGGCTTTGCCTTGCTGCCTGTGGCTGTGGCATGGAGGAAGTCGAAATTCTTCTGGTCGGACTGTCCCCATGTGTCGGCGGAGATTTCGGTTACGCCTGCTCCAAGGTCGTTCCACGGGTAGTAGGCGGTGAAATTCACGGTGTTGTCGTCCTGATAGTAGATTTCTTTGCCCGGTGTGGCTACCGTGAAGTTGCCGTCGCCGTTGGTGGTCTGATACGTCACGTTGGTATAGGTCTTGGTGCCGGTGATTCCGATCTGGTCATCGCCTTCCCACGACGTATCAAAGGCGCGTGTCTGCGCCCCGATGGAGGCGGAGAACAAAGCGCGGCTGTCGCCGGTGTCGATCGTGGTGTTCTCGTCGTTGTTGCAGGCTGCCAGTGCGATGGCAAGTGTTCCCAATAATAAAACTTTTGTTTTCATATTCATTAAGTATTATAGTTTGTTCTTTTTTCGTTATCTGTCATTCTCTTTATTGTCCTTCTCCGTTCACTCAATGCGCGTCCGTGTTTCCGCCGTCCGCCTGCTGCCAGCCCTCGATGCTGCCTGTCATGCCGCTTTCCATTGGTAACCGCAGGTTGCCGGTCAGCATCAGCGGCGTATTGTCGTCGTGGAAGTGACTCGTCTGTTCCGTGAGATCGCTCACAATGCGTTGCGTGTCGCCGTTGCTCAAAACGATGTCCACCTTCAGCGTCTGCCGTTCTGTCGGAACAATACCCATCAGACGGAACGACGCGCGACACTTATTCCCGTCCACCGTGAACGTACCCCTTACTTCCGCCGCTGTTCCCTGCCGTTCGCCCTTGCGGATATCTACCGAGCGTTCCACGCCTGCAAGCGTGCCCGTGACGGTGGATATGTGGTCGTAATCGCCTTCGGTCACCGTCAGTTCCATATTCACCTGCCGCACCCATTGCCGGGGCTTGGCCGTGATGCGCAGCGTGTCGTCCGCCTCCACGCAGATGGTTTCGCTCAGCGAAAAGAGGTAGCCGGGCATCGGCTTGATGCGGCTGCCGGCGGCACGTGTCCCGTTATCCTCGTCCACCGAAGCGATGTCGCCGCTTACGGTG
Source organism: Bacteroides fluxus YIT 12057 (assembly GCF_000195635.1). Taxonomy (GTDB): domain Bacteria; phylum Bacteroidota; class Bacteroidia; order Bacteroidales; family Bacteroidaceae; genus Bacteroides; species Bacteroides fluxus. The sequence continues at coordinate 3,318 of NZ_GL882674.1, forward strand.
ATGCCGTTGGGTATATTATATGCCATCAGCGAGTGTTCGCCCAGTTCGGAAAGGCGTTCCACCGTGTTGGTCGTTCCGCTTACGGTCTGCTCGTAGCCGTCCACGTTCAATATGTAGTTGTCCGCCACTGCTTCGGGCGGTAGGCTGCTCCAGTCCATCTGTACCACGATAGCCCCCTTGTCGGGATGCGGCGTGTCGTGCAGTTCGTCCTTCACGCAGGAAGCCAGCATCGGCAGCAGCGCCGATGCAAATATTAGCACCTTTGCCATGCCCTGCAATTTTATGATTTGAATAGCACGTTTGTCCGTGCGGTTGTCCATTTTATCCATGTGAACGGTATTTTTTATCATTGATTAAACTTCCATACCAGTGTGATGCCTAATTGGTTGATGCCCCAATAGTCCTTGCTGTCACTGCCTTCGCGCACCCGGACGCCGTCCGTCATCTTGTACTTGTCATATTCGGCACGGGTATAGCCGATGCCCGCATGGAAATCCAGACTTAGTGCCCGGTTCAGCTCCAGCAGATAACCGCCCGTGATGCCGCCGCCCTGATAGTCGCCCTGCCTGCCCGTAGCTCCGAGCTTGCAGTTGAACTCGCCGATGTGGTACATGACACCGAGGTAACCCCGGTTTTCCTTTCCTATATAATAGCGTACTTCGGGCGATACCTTCCAGAGGGCATATCTTCTGTCTTTTCCGCTCCATGACCACGACGTCCACGAGCCGTTCACGAGGATACCCACGTGGCAGCTGACGCGCCATTCGATACCGAGGTCGGGAGTGAGCGTTGCCCAGCGCAGCAGGTTGGCACGAAGGGCGAGAGTATGGCCGTTTTTTTCCACGGCGCCGGTTTCCTCTGCTGCTGTCACTTTCTCCGTCGCAGCCGCCTTTTCCATTGCCGGTGCTTTATCTTTCATCGCAATTTCCGCTGCCTTGTCTTCCATTGCGTTTTCCCCTGCCTCTTCATTCCCCGCACGGGTAGCGGCAGGGACTTCCGTAGGATGCGGGACGGTAACCCGTACCGTCACCC
>NZ_GL882675.1 GCF_000195635.1 Bacteroides fluxus YIT 12057
TACTACGAATGTTCAGCCTTACAAGTATAATGGTAAGGAGTATGATGCGAATAAGGGCTTGTAACCACGGATGTAACGAATAATGGAATTTCTATGATGGAAGTGAGGGCGATTAACATCGAGAATAAAATTAGGAATAGAATAGGTGAACCTAAAAGAACAACATATGGTAACAAAAAGATACCTGAAGAATTATTGTATTAAAGATGTTTTTTTAATCATTATTGCTTTTTCTTTTGTAGGATGTATGAACAGAAATCAGGATGAACGATATGATGATAATACGATTGATACATCCTTTTTTCATACCCCTTTTGTAGCAATAAATGTATCATATAAGAATAATATTCATCGAATGGTAATGGAAGAAAATTTGATAAATTCACTTCCCAAAGAAAGGCTGTCAGGTAAAATGTATAGGAGTGAACTTTATCCTATATTCAGAAATGACACGTTAGTTATTGATAGTATTACATTTAATAAATTCATAGACAATGGATGTTTGGTAGTAACTCAAAAAAGTGTAGATTCTGTATGTTGTGGAGAAATAAAGAATATATTATCTTCCTTTTTCGACGAGAATGGGATATTAGTAGATTCATTGTCCGAAAAGGAGCAGAGTTATATAATATATTTATTGTTTCAGCATAAAGTATATCTAAAAACAGATTGTGAAACTGGACTATTGCATATTATAAATTAATCTTTCGCTGTATCGGATATTTTTTCTGTTTGCTACTAAATATCGTTCACTCTCACCGTATCAGTATGGGGCTAATAATCCGGTTGGAAATATTGACGTGAATGGGGATAGTATAGTTGTTCAGAACCATGGTGAAGGTATGCATATGGCTATGTTAATTCAGAACAATGACAATAAGTGGCAATATTTCTCAGTCAATGGGGATAATGTTTATGTTTCGGGAAAATTTTCTGGTGGTAGAAGATTTGATGAAGGATACATAATCCCAACAACAAGAGAGCAAGATACTGAGATGAGAAATACATTCGTTAAAATAAGCCAAAATGAAGAGTATGATTTTCTCGGAAATAATTGTACGACTACAGTACAAAGAGCTATGGAAGGTGTCGGACTTAAAACTTATGATATGAAAGCTCGTAAAATACCTCTTGATTATGGTATTGGGGATTCATATATTATAGTGAAGAATCAAAGACCCATTATTCCAGGCGATTCTTTTCAATCGATAATTAGGTTTAATCCTAGTGGGATATATATGCAAAGAATGAAAAAAAGATAAAATGAGAATAATAAGAGAAATCAGGCCTGTACATATCTTTATGCTCATGCTGTCAATTCTGTTGATGCAGAAAATTGTACAAAGTGGTTGGACTCCTATGTTTTTCTTGGTAATAGGCGCTGCTATATTGGATTTTGGACTAATGTTACTTGTTGACTATTTTCTGATTCAGAATATGTCGATAAAATATCTCTGGGTCGTAGAAATTGTTATTGTTTTGTTTTTGGTTCTTTTGAAATTATATAATAACTTATCATTGTATGATATGATTTTCTTAATTTACTAATATTCTTTATACAGTTTGGTTATTTCAAGAAGGCTCTTTTTATTGCTAACTTACCGTCAAACTAAATGATTCCCTGCTTGCGTTTCAATTGAGTGTA
>NZ_GL882676.1:0-5854 GCF_000195635.1 Bacteroides fluxus YIT 12057
ATCAACTTAAATTAATTCCGCCAACGGGTTATTATATAAATAATCCTATAACTATACCTACATTAGAAAACAGTTCGTGTCCTCCCAAACAACATGAACTATTATTTGTTGGACGCTTTTCTAAGCAAAAAGGTATAGATATACTTTTAAAAATATGGAAAAAAATCTCTCCAAACTATCCAGATTGGAAATTAAAATTAGTTGGAGGCGGTGAATTAGAGTCCTTTATCTTAGAATATATAAAAAGAAACAATTTAAAAAACATTCAATTAGAAGGCTTTCAAACAGATACCTCAAAATATTATCAGAATGCTGCTATTTTATGCATGACAAGTGTTTTTGAAGGATGGGGATTAGTATTAACAGAGGCCATGAGCAGAGGATGTGTTCCTATTGCTTTTCATAGTTTTAAATCTGTAACAGATATTATTGATGACAAGGAAAACGGTTTCTTAATCCCCCCTTTTAATCAAGAATTATTTATAGAAAAACTCAAATATTTAATGGATAATATTATAGAAAGAGAAATAATTGCTACTAAAGCAATTCAAAAGTCAAAAAACTTCACCATTGATAATATAGGAAAAGAATGGGAAAAACTATTTTCAATCATAACTCAATAAAAAGAGAATTTAACAGAAGATATAACAATATACAATTTATCCACATGCTATTATTTGTATCTTCTATTCCACATGCTATATGGATTTTATTTTCCATATACTCACAACCTATAAAAATACTTAGTTCCGGTAGTTTATGGATTGCATTGATTCTAATTTTAAAAAATTCTTTTTTATATAAAAGAAAACATTATAGATTAATAGACCGACTTATTCTCTGTTTGCTAATTATTACAGGACTACAATTCATTCGTTTTATCATTTTTGACAACATGGAGAATACGCTTACAGTCTTAACTAATCCTATTAACGGACTTTGTTTATGTATTCCTTTATTATATTATATCTATAATTACTCATTTACATTAAAATACGTTTACAGGTGTGGTCTGATTTTGATATGCATTTCATCCATTTGTTTCCAAGGTAATTATTACGTACTTTATCTATCACCTATTATAATTCAATACAGTTTACATACAAAGAAAAAAAGAATATTTATCTATTGCATTCTATTACTTTCTCTTTTATTCATCATAAAAGATGCTTTTATCCCCAATGAACTAACAGGTGACACCCAACGTGCCTTTATTATCATATTAATTTATGCAATTATTGTCATTATTGCAAAGTTGTACAAAAAATATTATAGATTAATAGCTTTATGCGTTGCATGCATATCCATCACACTTCCTATAAGTTTATTTAGTTACTCCATTGCAACGAAAGAGTCTATATTCACACGTATAAATGATATGGAAAATGAAAAGATAGGTGTTGACACACGCACCTTTCTCTACACAGAACTTCTAACTGATTTAAATCAGAAAAAAGCATTTTGGGAAGGACTGGGAATTGCTCAAGGTTATAACAGCTTTTATTTTTTTAAGAATAAAACAAGAGATGTTAACGAAGTACATTTTTTACATCTTCTATTTAGAGGAGGAAGCTTATGGCTGTTTTTTTACATGGCCATAATCATTTATTCCATATTCTATGCTATCAAATTTTCAAAAAACTACTTATGCTTGGGAGGTAGCATAATGCTTTCCGGTTATTTCCTTGCAGGATTTATCTGCGATATAAATGGATTTAACTTCATACATGTTATCATTTTTTTCTTTATCGCTGCATGTTCTTCAAACAAATGGACTCAACTTTCTAATTCTAATGTTTTAAGACTAATAAAATGAAAATAGCAATTATACACTCTGGAAATTCCGGTTTCTTTCCACGTTTTTATAAATCATTAGTTCATGCCATCGAGCAAAATAAAGATGAATATATTTTAATGGTACCTAACAGCGGTCGTAACAAACGATGTATGTTGCCTCATCAATATATTTGGGGGACTAGGCTCAATTGGTTTATTCATTCACGTTGGTACAAAATAACCGGACTACAAGATATATTTTCTGTATTTGAAACTCTACACCTACTGCATTTGCTCCATAGGCATAACCCCGATATACTCCATTTCAATATCATTAACGACAAATGCTTAAATATACCTCTATTAGTTCACTATGCTAATAAATGTAACATAGCTATAGTATGGACTATGCATGACTGTCGTGCCTTTACAGGACAGTGCCCATATTTTGACGAAGTAAATTGCAATCGTTGGAAAACAGGATGTGGAAATTGCCCCCAATGTGAAACTTGGATAGATAGTACTCATTGGCAATGGAAAATACATCAACATTGGCATACCGCTTTTAAAAATCTCACCATCGTCACTCCTTCACAATGGTTAGCATCTTTTGTAAAAGAGTCAATATTCAAAAAAAATCGTGTGGAAGTGATTTATAATGGTGTGGACACAATCAGATTTGCACAAAAATCAAATTTTGATATACATAGTAAATACCAAATTAATAAGAAAAAAAAGATTGTTTTAGGATGTGCCATCAATTGGGAATCTCGCAAAGGAATGGCTTATTTTGAACAAATGTCAGAATTACTACCCGACATTTATCAAATAGTACTTGTTGGCAATATTGACGAAAAGAAAAAAAAATATTTAGCACAAAAAAATATAATTTGTATAGGACGTACTTCCACTTTAGATGAAATGATAGCATGGTATCAATCCGCCTCTGTATTTTGTAACCCCACATTAGCCGACAACTTCCCCACCACCAATATAGAATCACTCGCTGCAGGAACTCCTATTGTTACTTTCCAAACAGGAGGTAGCCCGGAAGCTATAGACGAAAAAACAGGAATAGTAGTGGAACAAGGTAACCTGCAACAACTATGTGAAGCTGTAAAACAAATCGCAAGCCATAGAAATTTTTATACCACAGAAAATTGCAGAAAGCGATCACTATTATTTTCCAATGAACAATACAAACAATATATACAACTATATCACCAAATAAAAAAATAACATGCATCCTTCTGTTCTCCCTTCTTTAAACCTCATTCGAGCATTTGCCATATTTCTAGTAATGCTCAACCACAATTTTTATCAAAACATAGGTTTATTGCAAGAAACTATATACAGAAACATTAAAAATAGAATTCAAAGCATTAAATATAAATGGAAAGAGTAATCATAGCAGATGTAAAGAGCAACAACAACAAAGGGCGTTGTACCGGTCATTATTTTGCTTTAGCACAAAATTATCTAAACCTCTACCGGAATATATGCCCTGTACTGATTGGAGGTGGTCCTATCTATAAAACTAACTTTAGAAAAAAAGACCTATTTATGCTGCCTTATGATTCCATAAGTGGCAAAAACAATATCCACAACAAATGGAGGGTATTGATGAACTGTCGATATTTATTTAATAAAACTTCTCCTGAAGATATAATTATATTACAAATGGCAGGTGCAGTAACTACTTTTATAGGGATAACCTTGTTTGCCAAGAAATGGAACAATATCTATTGCATCCAGTATAGTGAAGAGTCAATCTCATCACCCATTAAACGGTGGATTTACAAGTTAGCACGGAAGAAAATCAAAGGAACAATCTGCCCCAATAGTCGTATAGGACAGGCTTATGCAAGACCTTACTGTGAAGTACCAGATTACATCTATCCTTATTATGATCAGCCACTAATTCATACAGCCTATAATGAAAAGAAATATGACTTTTCCATAATAGGCAGCATTTGGCCAGACAAAGGAGTATTGGAAGCAGCGGAACGGTTAGCCCACACTGGACACCGACTACTGATAGCCGGTAATACTCATGATACTTCCTATGCCAATGCTCTTCGGCAAATAGCTCAGAAACATAATAATATAGAGCTATACATAGAATTTATATCTGACGATGATTATTACCGCTATATACAACAATCGCGTTACTGCATCCTAAACTACCAAGGAGTCTATACAGACCGTAGCAGCGGAGTAGTATTAGATACGCTATTCAACGGTACTCCTGTCATCGGTCATCGGTGCAATGCACTAAAGTTCATTGAAGAAGAACAAGTAGGTTATCTCTATGATGACATATATCACTTTTGTCCTGATGAAATACTTAATGAAGTCATCCATAATCAATATACAGCACATATAAAGACCTATCTAAGTAAGCAGAAAGAGTATAAAGAACGAGTAATTCTTTTTTTAAACATCAAAAAACAAATTTCATGAAAGCATTATACTGTAATCCCATATTTGCTGCCTATCGCATTCCATTCTATATGGAACTGAACCGGCTATTCAACAACAATTTTTATGTGTTATATTCAAAACGCCGTTATGAAAATGATATCCGTTTCCAAAAATTAAAAAACGACATACCTGTGAAAATGGGACAACATGCCATCCCCTTCACTAACGAAAAGTTTTATTATACCAAGCTGGTATGTCTCTCATTTACACAAGGTTTAATACGATCTATTGCCAAAATAAGACCCGATATCTTAATAACAGAAGGGTTCGGGCAATGGACACCATTCGTAATAGCATACGCTACACTGAAAAGAATACCAATATATATAGGTTATGAACGTACTTTGCATACCGAAAGAAATAATCCATGGATAAAGACATTACATCGTAAATTAACTGACTATTTCGTAACCGGCTATTTTGTAAACGGTTCAGAATGTAAAAAATACCTACAATCAATAGGAATCAAAGAGAATAAGATATTTATTGGAGGTATGAATGCTGACAGCCAAGGATTGAAAGAGAGTATAGCACGCACCAGTGATACTACCAAACAGCACCTCCGACAACAGTTGAACCTAAATAGCCAAGGGGTGACTTTCTTATTTGCAGGAAGGATTACTGAGCTGAAAGGCTTAATTTATCTGTTAAAAGTTTGGGACGAACATCTTATTAAATATCCACATGATCATTTGATAATAGTGGGCACAGGTGATAAAATGGAAGAATATCAAAAGAAATTTACCTGCCCTTCTATCCATTTTGTAGGGCAAATAGAATATGACCGAATAGGAATTTACTATAATATAGCAGATGTATTTATCATACCCACATTGAAAGATAATTGGAGTCTCGTTGTGCCTGAAGCCATGGCATGCGGTTTACCTATAGCATGCAGTCAATATAATGGATGCCACCCTGAATTAATAGACAATCAAAATGGCTATGTATTCGACCCATTAAACCCTCATTCCGTCCTCCAATGTTTGGATTATTTCCACCACCAGAACTTAACCCAAATGGGAGCACACTCCATAGCAAAAGAAATTCCTTTCAATGCAGAAAATTGTGCAAAGAGAGTGTATGATACAATAATGAATATCAATAAAAAGCGATGAATATGACTAACGAAAATCCCTCTCTGGCTTATCTACATAACATGAATCAAGATAATAGACTAGAATGGGTGGACAATGCGAAAGGTCTGTGTATGCTTTTAGTGGTATGGGTTCATATGCTTTCAAGCATTGGTGATCCGCCGTTTTGGTATTCGTCCAAAGAATACATACAAGCAATGTATATGCCATGCTTTTTCATCCTATCAGGCTTCTTTACAAAAGATACCGACCAGCGAACATTTATCAGAAAACGCTGTGGTAGCCTACTGAAGCCATTCATTTTCACTTATTTGGTTTCTTATGCCATAGGATGGATTATTTCCACCATCAAGCCCGATCTTTTAAAAAATGGAATGGATTTCTTGGCTCCCCTCTACAGCCATTCTTTCGTAAATGGTCCCATTTGGTTTTTATTAGCCTTATTCACGGCTCTTATAATCGTCCAGAGTGTTAATAAAACAAAATTATGGGGGGGG
>NZ_GL882676.1:5908-47648 GCF_000195635.1 Bacteroides fluxus YIT 12057
GGGGGGGGGGGGGGGGTAATTGTAATGATTATTTCCACCACAGGGTACTATTGGAATGAATTGTCCCCCTACAGACTACCACTCTTTACAGACACCGCATTGACCAGTGTCGGTTTTGTCTATACAGGGCATTTGATAAAGATTTTTTTTGAGAACATAAAGTTCAAAACTTGTATTGCCACATTTATTATTGCACTAATCATGTTTGTATTAATGCATAGCCTTTATGGAGGAACATGGTCTATGCAAAGCAACAGCTATGGCATGAATATTCTGGCAGGGTATGGACAAGCCATTCTTGGTTCAACTGCACTTATAGCTCTATGCAGAATGTTTACTTTCTCAATTCCTTTGATAAATTTTGTGGGCAAAAATTCTTTAATAGTGCTGTGCTGGCACATGTATCTATTGATGGGAATGGGTCTTGTAGTAAAAACAATGAAAATAGACTTAACTATGGGAGCTATATTTATATTTGTAATGATATCAATACTCTTTTATCCTCTCATTTTTGTAATTAAAAAAGTATTCAAATTCATTTATAATTAGCTGATATACAATAAAACAACTTGTAAAAATAATAAAGCAATGATAACCAAACAGCAATTTCTTACCACCTTTTTTGACCAACTGAATGAAATAGGCGTGGACTATTTTGTGTACGGGGAGTACAGACAACTCCCAGTGGATACAGGGGGGAGCGACATAGATATGGTAGTGAACGGTAAGGACTTTGACAAAACAACAGCTTTGCTATTATCGCTCGCCCAAAAAAGCAAAGTGATTATAGCATCTAAATATGCCAATGCCAATGCCCATTTTTACAGATGCCTCTCACTTGATTGGGGTGTACAGGTGGACATATTACGAGACGGTCTTCACTTTAAGGGGGTATCCTATTACCCCCTCGCAAAACTCTGTAAACACGTCATAAGACATAATGGGATAAAAGTAGTAAATTGCGAATATGGTTTTTTTGTAGATTACTTCAAAGAAATCATCCACAAAGGAAAAGCTAAAGAGAAATATCGCACAGCCGTAATGGAAGCATTACAAAACCATGAAGAAGAATTAGATGAGGAGATAAAAGAAATATATGGTGACAAAGCGTTACAATTGATAAAATCTAACTTCACCATGGATGGGCTGAACCACATAGGTATTTCTCTACAACAAATCATACATAGAAATATCCTAAAAGGGAAAACCATTACCCAACTGCAAACAAAGCTAGTGCTTGCCCAGAGGTTATTTAGCAAAAAACCGGGATATGTAATTGCAGTTTTAGGAACGGACGGAAGCGGCAAAAGTACCATCATCAATGCCATCACGCCTTGGTTAAACCAAGGATTCCACCATGGAGTAATATACAACCACCTCCGTCCCAACGTCATACCTGATCTTGGAGTAATGTTTGGCAAAAAAAAGGCTATCGGCAAGGGTGAAGTTCCAACGGTATGCAGTGACCCACACGGACAGAAACCTTCAGGCTTTGTCGGTTCATTGGTAAGATGGGGCTATTACCTGTTGGACTACACATTCGGATATATGAAGAGTGTTTGGAAAACGATACACATTCATTCTAAGGTATTTATCTTTGATCGCTACTACTACGACTATTACATAGACCAACGCCGAAGCCGCACCTCACTGCCCCGTTGGATATTACGACTAGGAGAATGTATGGTGCCTACGCCAGACCTCATACTTTGCTTAGGCGGAGATCCACAAAAGATATATAACCGCAAGCCGGAGACAAGCCTTGAAGAAGTAACCCGACAAACACACGTACTGCAAGATTTCTGCCGTAACCGTAACAAAGCGGTGTGGATAGACACCACTACCACTCCACAAGAAAGCATCCGAGCGGCTCAATCAGCTATATTGAAAATGTTGTCTGTGAGATTTAATTAAAATAAAAGAAATGAATATATTAATATCTGCTTACGCATGTCAACCACTCAAAGGCAGCGAACCGGGGGTGGGTTGGAATCTTTCTTTAGCCCTGTCCCGGAAACATCATGTAACCGTAGTGACCAGACTGAAGAATAAGGAAGGCATCGAGAGTTACCTCAATAATCATCCTGAAATAAACATGGAATTCATTTACCATGACTTGCCCCAATGGATATTGAATCTGAAAGAAAAGATGGGTACGCAGCTATACTACATATTATGGAATCTTACACTGAAAAATAAAATAAAGAAATGGGTAAAAAAACACCCAATAGACATCATCCATCATCTTACCTTCAACCAGTATAGAACGCCATCTTTCGGTTTTTTGATTAACAAACCGTTTGTTTTTGGCCCCATTGGAGGAGCGGAACTCATCGATACGGCATTCGACCGAGATTTAGAACCCGCAACTTTGAAACGCGAAAATTATCGCAGAAGTGGAAAGGACTTTAAATTGCTGAGCTGGCTTACCAGACGTACTAAACAAAAAAAGATGATTCTTTTCTCAGCAACCGAAAACAAAACTCGTATGGGACAAGTGCTGCAATCGAAAACGACAATCTTAAAAGTGTTGCCATCCATCGCCATCTCACCCTCAGACTTTGACCTGCCCACTTCTCCAGAGGTCGAAGATGAATTTAATATGATATATGCCGGAAGAGCCATTGACTGGAAAGGCTTACTTTTCTTCCTTAGAGCATTTGGCGCCGCCAAAAAACAATTGTACAATGCAAAGCTCACATTGATTGGAATACGCAGCGAAGAAGAGCGAGCAACTGTAATGAATTGGATAGCCGAATGTGGACTAACTGACAAGGTGGAACTAATTAATTTTATGCCTCGCCCCGAACTGCTGAAAATGTTGACTCATGCCAATCTATTTATCTACCCCGCTTTCCGCGATTCGGGAAGTATGGCTGTACTAGAGGCTTGTGCGCTAGGATGTCCATCCATCTGCTTCGATGCCGGCGGACAGGACGCTTTTCCGGACAACACAATTGTGAAAGTAAAAGTAATACACGGTGACTATAGTCGTACGCTTACTGGCTTCAGTGAAAAATTGGTATGGGCTTACAATCATCAAGAAAAATTAAAAGAATACGGTACAAGAGCCAAACTGTTTGCACATAGAGAAATGGTGTGGGATAAAAAAGCGGAAGCAATTTCAGCTTGCTACGAAGAATTGATGAATGACTTAAAAATATAATAACAAGATATGAAACAATATGACTATCTGCTTGTAGGAGCAGGGCTATTCAACGCCGTCCTCGCCTACAGAGCCATGAAAATGGGGAAAAAGTGTATCGTGATAGACAAACGCAATCATTTAGGCGGCAATATCTACTGTGAGAATGTGGAAGGCATCCATGTGCACAAATATGGTGCTCATATCTTCCATACCAGTAACAAAACAGTTTGGAACTTTGTTAATTCTATCGTTGAGTTCAATCGTTATACTAACTCTCCAGTGGCTAATTATAAAGGGAAACTATATAACCTACCTTTCAATATGAATACCTTTTATCAGATATGGGGAGTAACTACTCCTGCGGAAGCCGCAGCCAAGATAGAAGAACAAAGACAAGAAGCTGCCGAAAAGATGAGAGCTGACGGTATAATAGAGCCACGTAATCTGGAAGAGCAAGCTCTATTGCTGATAGGAAAAGATATTTATCATAAACTAATAAAGGGATATACAGAAAAACAATGGGGACGCAAATGTACTGACTTGCCTGCTTTTATCATTAATCGATTGCCTGTACGATGGGTATTCGATAATAATTATTTCAATGACACTTACCAAGGAATTCCAATCGGAGGATATAATGTGCTAATAGATCGCCTCTTTGAAGGTGTCGACATACGGTTAGAGTGTAACTATTTCAACAGCAAAGAGAAACTAAACGAATTAGCCGATAAAGTGATTTACACCGGGCCTATAGATGAATATTATAACTACAAATTCGGGAAACTGGAATATCGTACCGTAACCTTTGAAACCGAAATAAAAGAGTGTGCTAACTGGCAAGGAAATGCGGTAGTGAATTATACAGAAGCCGAAGTACCTTACACCCGCATCATTGAGCACAAACATTTTGAAATGTTTGGCTCTGAAATAGAAAAATGCCCTAAAACAATTATCAGTCGGGAATACAGCAGCGAATGGAAAGAGGGCTGCGAACCTTATTATCCAGTAAACGACGAAAAGAACGTAAATTTGTATCAAAAATACCAATCGTTAGCTGAGACAGAAGCAAATGTAATATTTGGTGGCAGGCTAGCTGAATACAAGTATTACGATATGGATGACGTAGTTGACAAAGCATTAAAAGTAATAATATCATGACATATTACCGTTTCAAAACATTCACAACTTCCTACTATTTCCCAAAACTCAATACGGATCAACAATACATGTATGGTTTATATAGTGCCTACGGTGGAAAACTATCTAAACTTTACTGGAGTTGGTTCAAAAAATATAGCATAGTGAGAGCGTTAACAGCAGTAAATGAAGATAAACTCCCTTTCCACTACCAACAAATAAAAGAAGCAGACGGAACGGACTGTCTAATGTCTTTTAATATGGGTTCACCAGGAGTAGAACAAAAAATATCCATATTGGGATACGACAATCAAAATCATACTCCATTCTTTGCTAAGTTTTCACAAAAACCGATAGCTAAAAAACTGACAACAAATGAAATTGACATATACAAAACACTAAAAAGCACACAACTCACTCCAAAACTTCTGGACTATAAAATAAATGAGAACTATGTCTATTTAAAAGCTGAATATATAAAAGGAGAAAGACCTAAAAGCAAAAAAGTAACATCAGAGATTTTGACACTATGTCTAAAGCTAAAGAATTATCATTTGACAACAAAAAAAAATGATGAGAACGGTTTGCTGCTTGCACTATCACACGGAGATTTTTGTCCTTGGAATATATTAATGTACAAAAACCAGATGAAACTCATAGACTGGGAATTAGCAAAAGATCGTCCGTTAGGATTTGACCTATTTACTTATATCTGCCAAGTATCCCTATTATTTAATCCAGAATGCGAACTACTGCAAGTCATAAATGAGCACAATATACTAATAGAGCAATACTTCACAGACTGTGGAGTAAAAGATTATCTACCATACCTAAAAAGCTTTGCCACAGAAAAAGCAAACTATGAAAAAAATAAAGGTAACAGCAAAGCTTTTGAAAAATATCACCGACTAAAAAACATACTATCATAACATGTCCTCAAAACTAAATATTCTTTTCATAATGCATATGCCTCCACCTATACACGGTGCAGCTATGATGGGAAAATATATCTATGACAGTGAACTAATCAATACGACTTTTAACTGTCATTGTATTAATCTAACCACTGCTAAAAGGCTACAAGATATTGGCAAGGGGGGAATCGGTAAACTTTGGAAATTCATTTGCTTGCTAATCACAATTATCAAAGAAGTTAAAAGAATAAAACCACAATTAGTGTATGTCACACCCAACTCGTGCGGAGGTGCTTTCTATAAAGATTTTGTAGTAGTTCAGCTTCTGAAGATAATGAAGCAAAAAACAGTAATTCACTATCATAATAAAGGCGTAGCCATCTATCAAAACAAATGGTTGGATAATCTATTGTATCAGCATTTTTTTAAAGGAATAAAAGTTATATTACTTGCTGATGCCTTATACAAAGATATTGAAAAGTATGTAAGCAAGCAGAATGTTTATATCTGCCCTAATGGAATTCCCCAAACACTCTACACAAAATCAATAGCAGCAAAAAACAATCAAATTCCTCATCTGCTATTTCTTTCCAATCTTTTAATCAACAAAGGAGTATTTGTACTGCTGGATGCTTGCAAAATACTGAAAGAAAAAGGTTATTCTTTCATTTGTAAGTTTGTAGGAGGAGAAACGGCGGAGATAAATGCTGCATGCTTCAAAGAAGAAGTAAAAAAACGCAATTTAAGTAAAAATGTAATATATGAAGGGAAAAAATATGAAAAAGAAAAGCAAGACTATTTCGAAAAAGCAGATATTTTCATATTTCCTACACTCTATGAAACTTTTGGTCTAGTTCTATTGGAGGCTATGGAGTACTCACTTCCCTGTATTGGTACTAACGAAGGAGGAATACCCGCCATCATAGAGGATGGAAAGACCGGATATATTGTAGAAAAGCACTCACCGGAAGAGATTGCTAAAAAAATAGAATATCTGATAGACCATCCGGAAAAACGTATAGCCATGGGAAAAGCCGGAAAAGAGAAATTTTTGAAGGAGTTTACTTTAGACAAGTTCGAGAATCGAATGAAAGATATATTGGAAGATTGTATCTCTTCAAGATAAATATATGAAAAAACATAAAGCAGATTAGGATATCTACAAGAGAATTTGTTCCTTTGTAAGATTATAAATGAGAATAAGATGAAAGCAATAGAGATTCCACATAAGCAACGGGAACATTTCAAGAAGTCATTCCTGCACAACGTTTCATTAATGCTATATTTAGATAAAAACTTAAATATAGAGGCTTCTATGGAATTTATGAAAGATAGAAAATGGGAGTTATTGCCCCTGAAAGAACAGAGGATGAATATATTGCACAAGGAAAATCGTTCCATATCCATAATGTTTATGGGAAATATAGTTGTCATAGCAATTTCAGCACCTTCATACACAAGCTTTGATGACATAAACAATATTGCAACAGACATAACCACCATTTTAAAATCTGATAACATCAAAGTCATCAATAATATACACATATTGAAAGAAAATAGATATAGATTGAAACACGAGCAGAATAAGGGAAAAGAATGGTTAATAGAAACTCTCTTTTCGAAAGAGTTTGCCCAATCATATCCTGCAAATGATGAATCTTTAAGTTTCAACACACATGAATACATGAATACTATTCTTCTAAAACAAGACCAAGAGAATGACGGTATTGATTCATTGACTTTTAGAATTATGACATCGAACTATGAAGATGTGAATACAGAACATTGGCATGAAAAGATTAAAATGATGAATGAAAATCTTTATGATGTGTGGAGATGGGCTATTTCGGATAATGTAATAAAAATGATGACTAAATAGAAATTGTTATGAATAATGATATATTTTTCCCGGATACAAATAGCAACAATGTGATTCTTGACTGTCTCTCTGCTTTTTCCCATTGTTTCAGCAAAGAATTTGCCATGGCTTTAATTACCATATTACTATTCTGTCAACCAGTTAAAGCAGAACAAAGTACCTTTGAATACACAAATTTCCCAGTCATAGTAATGACCAGCAACGGAGATATGACTACTGTAAGCGAAAACAACGGACTGAGAATGTGGGACAGAATCAATGAATTATCGCAACTGAAAGCCGGATGGGACGGGGAAGGAAGTGAACCCATGAAAAAAGGAATAACTGATTTACTGCAAAATGTAATCTCAAAATGTGACGATAGTCTATTAAACAATTGGGTGTTATTTCCTGATTACCGAGGCTTTTTATACTTAGATTACACCAATAACAAAGATATTGCCGGAATAACTGTTACAGAAAATTCTTTCGTTTACTTTATAAAAAAGAATGGGAGATTAGAAAAAAAAGATGATAACATTTTAACAGAAGAGGCACTGATAAATATTCTGAAAAAAGTAAATGACTGATAAAAAGAAATCATTGGATTTTATTTTAGATGCAGAAAAGGTGGCCCGAATATTATTCTCCCCATCACACATTGCAGAAGGAAGGGTATCACCCAAAGCTTTCAGACTGGAAATACTACGGGGAGGTGCAGAAGACTACATTTCCGTACTGAGAGATGAAGAAGAGAAACTACAACAGGTTTCTGTCAACTTCAAACCACGTACGCAAGGGGATAAAATATATGGTTACACATTGCTGAAAGCGAACGAAATAAGAGAACTGGACACAGAATTGGAAAACAGGACTGTAACACTAACTCCCAAACCGAGCAAAAATCTACCATTACATGCAGGTATATCATTATATATAAATAATAAAAAAATCACAGCTAAAGATGTCTCTTCTGATATCGACTGATTTTTCAGTGAAATTGTTAAAGGGCGTAGAGATTATGAACATTTGTTACCCTTGACTATCGGACTGGAGCAATAACAAATATTAAAAATCAGGATCTTTTTTGACGTTAACTATATGAAGATAAAAAATCATAAGTCATTGATTCAAACGGTAAATAAACTATGAACAACAAAAAGAATTACACAGGAGCCATATTTGCTGCCAGTGTACTCATCATCGTCTTTATACTTCCTCCCCTGTTAACCAGAAACTGGTTCTTGGGAAACCTCTTTCATTTCGACACAACAGGACCTATAGGGGACACAATAGGAGGAATAATCAACCCTTTTATTGCCATCATCGCAGCATGGCTTACATACAAAGCTTTCATAATGCAGTATGACGCGAATCAAGAGTTAAGAAAAGATGCGGAGATCAATCGATTTGAAAACATTTTCTTCCAATTGCTGAATATGCAGCAGGGAATTATCAATGAACTCGTACTACGTGCAGAAGTGATAAATAAAGATGGCAAAGAGAACTTTCCAACCCAAAAAATCACTCTGCACGGAAGAGAGACATTCAGACATATTTATGAAGAAGGGACTTCATGCAAAATCCAATTAAAAGACGGATATGTAGTTTACGGTGGAATCAAACATAATATAAAAAATTTGGGATATAATTATATGGCTAAAAATGAAGATTTATCATTTTTAGACCACTACTTCAGACACTTATATAGAATCATAAAATACGTAGATGAATCGCCTGTCTTGAATAAAAAAGAGAAATACTCTTATATCTGTATATTAAGAGCACAACTATCCGAATATGAATTAGGACTTATCTTCTATTACTGTTTGTCCACTAATGGGAATGGGAACTTCAAACGCTTGACAGAAACCTATGCATTATTTAATGATATCAGAGACTATGTATTAAATGATCCCATAAAAGACAAAAAACGATATAAGGCAGGAGCATTCAATACAAAATACCCTGAGTGACATCACGAAGCAGGATAAATAAAAATCTATTATTAAATGACGATGGAGATATTGACCGAACGAAATATTCGGATCATCTTCCGTTGAAATTTTGTGTAAACATCTAAAGCAATATAGCTATGTGTAAAAATTTGTGGCCAGAAATAAAAATGGACTTTGAAGATTCACCGAAAGGAATCTTACTAAAGCAAATTGAATATTTAAACAACAATACTCAAGAACGAATCTGGGGAGAATTGGTCTTAACTAACGGCACAGATTATGAAACTAAAAAATCATTGAAAAATGATATTATTCCAAGCGTAGAAGATGTATGTTACAAATTGTACATTACAGCAAGAGCCAAAGGAAATGTCAGATTTCTGTTAGTCAGTGTACTACAAGAGCCTACAAAAACATATCCATGTCATTTGAAGGATGAAATCAATGACATTGAATACAAAGACATTGAGAATTCAACTGATTTTATTAAAAATTTGGAAACAGCCTTGAGAAGCGGAAAAGTTACAACATTATTAGCAAACCTCATATAGCAAATTACAGCAATATGATAAAAAAATTATATCTAAATAATTTCACATGCTTTGAAGAGTGCAGCCTCGCCTTCTGCAACGGTCAAATGTCAAAATAAGCACCAAAAGGAATGAACTGAGAACACGCCTTACATGGCTAACTTCAGACGTACAGATTTTGGATACACAAATTGATACATTTTTTAGTTTTTCCTTGGTTATTATATACAGAATCTTTACATTTGCCGCAGTTTTTACACACATCTTGATAGTCTGCTCAAAACACCTTTCCTTGTGGCAGGCGACAGCGTAGCGTACTCTGTAGAGACTTTATATTACTCCTTAATTATACATGTTGAAATTAAAAACCGTTTCACTTCTGGGACACAGAAGTGAACTTGACACGTTGCCGGAAGGCAAGCTGCTGGTCAATACAATCAATGCGCACTCCTACAACACGGCATTAAAGGATCCGCTTTTTGCCGAAGCCTTGCTGAAAGGAGACGCACTGATTCCGGACGGAGCAAGCATTGTACTGGCATTCAAATTCCTGAGAAACGAAAAGATAGAACGCATTGCCGGATGGGACTTATTCCTGCACGAAATGAACAAGCTGAACCGGAAAGGTGGAACCTGCTTCTTCTTGGGGAGCAACGAGGACACCTTGAGGAAAATAAAGGTGAAAGCCGTACGCTTATATCCCAACATCCGTGTGGAGACCTATTCCCCACCCTATAAACCCGAATTCACCCAAGAGGACAACCATGCCATGATAACCGCCGTGAACCGGGTACAGCCGGATGTGCTATGGATAGGAATGACTGCACCCAAACAGGAAAAATGGGCTTATAAGCATTTGGAGGAATTAGACGTGAACGGCCCTATAGGCACCATCGGGGCTGTGTTCGATTTCTTTGCCGAAAACATAGAACGGGCTCCCGTATGGTGGCAGGAACATGGGCTGGAATGGCTGTACCGGCTGATAAAGGAACCGAAAAGAATGTGGAGAAGATACATCATCGGAAATACGCTTTTCCTGTGGAACATCCTAAAAGAAAAATTCGCATGAGACTGAGAAAATGGTTTATCGCCTGCTGCCTGCTGTGCTGTGCCACCGGAATGCAAGCCCAATATTCCATGGGAAATACCGGACTGCTGAACATACCGACAGCGGATATGCAGGAAACGGGTACCTTCATGGGCGGGGGAAATTATCTTCCAGACGGCATGACACCGTTCAACTTCAATACCGGGAATTACTTCGTTAATGTAACATTTCTATCTATCCTGGAATTGAGTTACCGGTGCACGCTGCTGAAAACGACACGGTATGACGGGAAGAAGGGTTACTTCCAGCAAGACCGTTCCATGTCGGCACGCATACGCCCACTGAAAGAAGGAAGGTATTTTCCGGCAATAGTAATAGGTACCAATGACCCCTTTAAAGACACCGGTACCAATTACTTTGCCACCGTATATGGGGTACTGACCAAAGGTTTCAAGATAGCCGGAAACGACCGGCTGGCACTGACTGCCGGTTACTACATCCCGATGAACAGCCATAGCATACAGAAAGGACCGTTCGGAGGTATCAGCTACTCTCCTGCTTTCTGCAGGGAGGTAGCTTTCATGGCAGAATATGACTCGGAAGGGTTCAACGTGGGAGCCGCCGCCAGACTGTGGAAACATGTGTCCATACACGTGTTCACCAGGGAATTCAACTGCATATCGGGAGGAATACGGTATGAATGCAGACTGATGCACTGACGTAATTTATTAATTAGGAATGATGGAGTATGAACAGTGAATGGAGAGGAAAGGCAGGAACGGCGATAGCGGCATGTCTGTGGGTGATGTGCGGAACCGTGAACGCACAAGTGACGGAAGGCCTGAAGGCAATCGGCATGGAGAACATACAATGTGCGCAGACACCGGAAACAACCACCGTAAGTTTCGAGAACAATGTATATAGAAGTACATACAACGGTGTGGGCAAAGCCGTGGATGCCTGCCTGAAAAGCCATACGGAAGGAAACCTGCAGTTAGTGGTACTGGAAAACCGGATGCCGAGGCTTTGCGTCAGTCTGCCGGACACCTTGACAGAGGCATACCGGAACGGTGAAATCGGCCTGCAACAGGTCTATGAGAGAATGGGAATCAGTGTGGATACGGACAAGGCCATGGAGGCGTTGAAGGATGCCGGGAAGGAAGAGGCGTCGTCTGCCTGGAAAATGGATCTTGTGGTATATCCCGGCCTGTTTTTAGAGAACAATACGTTTGCGGAGTTGTACACGTATGCCGTCAACCTGAATCCTGCCGTGGAAATGGACTTATGGAAAGGCGGGAAGGTAACCGCTCAAGTGGTCTTTCCCATAGCAACCAACCTGGGCGGGGAAATGAAAAAGATAAGACCGGGCATCATCGCCTTGTCGCAGGATGTGCGTTTCAGGCATAACCTTTTCGGAAAAGTGACTGTAGGCAATTTTACCAATAACCGGATAGGCGCACAAGTGGAGATGAAATACCGGAGCGACAACGGACGCCTGGAATTAGGGGCTCTGCTGGGATCGACCGGATTCTCGGCTGTGACCGCAGAGGACGGGTGGTACATAGGTACCAGACAACGCTTCAACGCGGCTGTGACCGCATCACTCTATGAACCGCACACCAACATACAGTTTGACTTGAAAGCAAGCCGGTATGTATATGGAGATTACGGCGTGAGAGGGGACTGTACCCGGCACTTCGGCGAGTATGCCATAGGCCTGTACGGCATCTATACCAACGGAGAGATTAACGGGGGATTCCACTTTGCCATCCCCCTGCCCGGAAAGAAATGGAGCCGCAAGGGATTCCTGAGAGTGAAGCCCGCCGATTACTTTGCCTGGGCATACGGCATGGTGGCAGACGGAAAATACATAGAGGAGCAGATGGGAAGAACCTACAATACACGCCCCGACGACAACCGCAGCAGCGGATTCTACCAGCCGGACTATATACGCTATTTCCTTATCAAGGAACTGCAAAAAGAGAAATCAAAATAAGTATAACTCAAATAATTAGTTTTATTAAATGACGAAGTTTATGAAAAAGAGAAGTTTGTTTTTTGGAGGATTGTTACTATTGACAATGACCTTCGGTACCACCAGTTGCACGATTGGAGGGGATGACAAGAAAGATGAAATTGTAGTAAATCCGTTGGATAAGACACAATACTACATTGTAGGTACTGTAAGTGATGCCAACGGAGGTCTGGACGGTGTAGAAGTATCGGTTGGCAACGACAACAAGACTACGACCAAAGACGGAGGACAATACTCGCTGACCGTTACGTCCAGCAGCGCACAGGACGTATCCTTCAGCAAAGAGGGTATGATAAGCTATACTGCCAAGGCACAGTTTGCTTCAGACAACAACCACAGCCAAGCCGTGCTGAACGTGACACTGGCAAAATCTCCGGACCTGAGCAAAGGTGAAGAAGTGACCGCTACAGCAGAGGGAGCTACCATCGAGGCCCCGCACCAGGAGGATGAGTCTGCAGATCCTGCCGTCATCGAAATCCCCGCGGGAGGTGTTGACGAAGGAACCAAAGTAACTGCCGTGGCTTATGAAACTCCGGTTGACGTCAACGCGGAAGCCGCCGCTTTCAGCAATATCTACGTGGAAACTGACCCCGCCGACGCAAAAGCCGCCACCGAATACCAGATTACAGTGACCAACCCCGGAAGCGACGAGGAATACTTTGACGAATCAAGCATGGAAATGATCAAGGAGGATGCTCCCGCTACAAAAGCAGCAGGAGCGGAAGTTGAGTTCGACCAGAACGGCAACAGCTACCTGATTACCATGAAAGCCGGTACCAGACTTGCCGGAAGCTATTTCCTGAATCTGAAATTCGACAAGTCGGTAAGTAACAAAACCGGTGATTACAATCCTGTAATATATAACGGAAAGACATACAACAGCACCGTACAAATTGAAAATGCAGAATACAGTGCCATGCAGAATGTAAAACTTACCGTACAGGCCAAATATGGTTGGGAATATACCATCGAACCGAAAACGGCATTGGCCACTGCCGGTGCCACCGGACTGCTTGCCGAAACCATCAAGGAGCATATCAACAAGATTGAAGGCAAGCAGACTTATACCAGAAATGAAGAATATACCGCAAGCGTCAGCGGACATAAGGTACTGTACTTCTCAAGCCGGCAGAACGTAACGGAGAAAACTTATACGTTCAAAGTCAAGATAGGCCGCATTTCTAAATCAGTCGTGGTAAAACTGAACTGTTACAACGGACATACCGTGAACCACGAAGAAAAGGACCTCAGCGACCACTCCGGCGGTACTACAGGCGTTCAAAGCTAATATAGGCACAAAAATACCAGACATGAAAAAAGTAGCATTAATTTCCGGAATTACAGGTCAGGACGGTTCGTTCCTGGCCGAATTCCTGATTGAAAAAGGATATGAGGTGCACGGTATCCTGCGCCGTTCTTCTTCATTCAATACAGCACGTATAGAACATCTGTATTTAGATGAGTGGGTGCGTGACATGAAGAAAAGCCGCCTGGTAAACCTGCATTACGGAGACATGACGGACAGCAGTTCGCTGATACGCATCATACAGCAGGTGCAACCGGACGAGATCTACAACCTGGCCGCACAAAGCCATGTGAAAGTAAGCTTTGACGTTCCGGAATATACCGCCGAAGCAGACGCAGTAGGTACTTTGCGCATGCTGGAGGCCGTACGCATTCTGGGACTGGAACAGAAAACCCGCATTTACCAGGCTTCCACCTCGGAACTGTTCGGCAAGGTGCAGGAAGTGCCGCAGAAGGAAACGACTCCTTTCTATCCCCGCAGTCCGTACGGAGTAGCCAAGCAATACGGTTTCTGGATCACGAAGAATTACCGTGAAAGTTATGGCATGTATGCCGTGAACGGAATTCTCTTCAACCATGAAAGCGAACGGCGGGGCGAGACTTTCGTTACCCGGAAAATAACGCTTGCCGCTGCACGGATCGCGCAGGGTTTTCAGGACAAGCTGTATCTGGGAAACCTGGATTCGCTCCGCGACTGGGGATATGCCAAGGATTACGTGGAATGTATGTGGCTGATCCTGCAACACGAGACTCCGGAAGATTTCGTGATTGCCACAGGAGAAATGCATACGGTACGTGAATTTGCCACACTGGCTTTCAAGGAGGCAGGAATAGAACTGCGCTGGGAAGGGGAAGGCGTAAACGAGAAAGGCATTGACGTGAAAACGGGCAAGTCTCTGGTGGAAGTCGATCCCAAGTATTTCCGTCCTTGTGAAGTAGAGCAATTGTTAGGCGACCCGACCAAAGCAAAGACCCTGTTGGGCTGGAATCCCACAAAAACCAGTTTCCGGGAACTAGTCAGGATCATGGTGGCACACGATATGAGATTTGCCAAAAAACTCTATCTGAAAGCACACATGGAAGAATAAATCAACCTCAAAAATGATTAGAATATGTACAAGAAAGTAATTTATTTGTTGGTGGTTCTATTGGCAGCTGCCGGAAGCATCAGTGCACAGGGTGACGTGAAAAAGAACATGAATCCGGTAACGACCAGATGGTTTGTATCGGGAGGTGTAAACGGCTCGGCAGCACTGAACGGTTCGGCCGTCAACGAGCTCAACGCCAAGATTGCAGGTGGTTTGTGGTTCAACAAGATTATCGGCGCACGCGTCACCGTGAACGCCGGCAACAACTGGCTGAAGGGCGGATACAATGCATTCACCATGGGTGCAGGCGTTGACTTGCTTGCCAACCTGATGAAGCACTATGCCGACGAGGACAGCAGATTCCGCCTGTCGGGTGTAGTGGGCATCCACTTCGGCTACTACTCTTTCCCGGATGACTTCCCCAACCAGAAGCACGTGGGGACTGTCGCAGGAAACTTCGGCCTGCAAGCGGCTTGGAAACTGACGGAAAAACTGGAGTTCTACGTGGAACCGGGCGTCAAGCTCATGCCGAAATACTGGGAAACAGACGGCGAGGACGATCCTTTTACAGCAGGTACCCTTACTTTAGGAGTAACCTACAATTTCTAATTATTCATACCGGCAGGGGTGAATCAGCAGCTTGATTCACCCCTGCTTTTTATAAAGACACATAACCTCTTTACTTTTCAAAATATGAGTTTACAAAAATTTTTAGCCAGCCGCACAGGAAAACGCCTCTACAACTTTTGCTATTGTTGGGGAGCCTGTCTGGTAATCTTAGGTGCCGTTTCCAAAATAGCACACTTCCCTTACGACAACCTGTTCCTGATGATCGGTCTGATTACCGAGGTATTCATCTTCTTCATCTCCGGTTTTGACGAGCCTGCCAGAGAATATAAATGGGAAAGGGTGTTTCCGATACTGAACAACAAGAATGCCAACGTGGACCCCAAAATCACTGCCGTCAACTTCAACGTGCCGGAACTGGATACAACCGCAGGCGAGCATTACAAAAAGGAAATGGCACGGCTGGAAGAAAACATCAAGAAGCTGAACGAGGCATACGAGGCACAGCTGAAACAAGTGAACATGCAGGTAGAGAAACTGAACTGTGCCAAACAACCGGACTTGAACGCCGGTACCCGGCAAATGGCGGAATACATAGAATTGCTGAACAGGCAATACAAGCAGATGTTGGATGCATTGAACGTAAAAACCACAAAGTAAACCGGAACCATGTCGAAATATGTAATGCCGCCAAGGCAAAAAATGATCAACCTGATTTACGTTGTCCTGATAGCCATGCTGGGCATCAACATATCCAAAGATGCGCTGGAAGGATATGACCTGCTCAGCAATGATTATCATCCGCAGATTGCCCTCCTGCAGGCATACAATGCCAACCTGCTGACACGCCTTGAAGAGAAACGGCCCGACCAGCAGGCAGCAGGCAGCGAGATCAACGAGAAAACGGAAGCCATCAGACGGGAATTGAATGAGCTGAAAGAGAAAATAGCCCAAGCTGCAGACCGGGACAAGTATCAGAAGGGAAAACTGGCAAACAAAGATGAGCTGAACGCCGTATCGGACGTCATGCTGTCTGCCGGACGGGGGAAGTCTCTCAAAGAGAACATCCAATCTTATAAAGAACTGATTTCCGGTCTCATCGGCAACGAGGAACGGAAGAATCTGATAAGCAGCTACCTGGACGTGACTCCTGAAAAAAGCGGTTTCTCCTGGGAAAAAGAGACTTTCTCGTACCTGCCCGCCAATGCGGGAATCGCCGTATTGGACAAGATGGAACAAGAACTGCTGACTTGCCAGAAAGAGACGTTACAGGCCCTGATAGAAGGAGACGGCAAGCGTCCGGAGCCTCAACCGGGAATCACCGTCATAGGGGAAGACCAGATATTCATCAACGGCGAACCGACGGATGTACTGCCCAACGGAACCATCAAAGTGCCCATGGTGCAGATTACTCCGGAATTGACTTCCACCTTATACAAGGAGTGTGAAAACAGGCTGCACTTTATCAGCATCGGTGTACCCAAACAGAACCTTAAAGTAACCATGCAGCACGGAAAGGTCATCGAACGGAACGGACAGTATCTGGCCATACCCGACAACCGCGCGCAGGCAGCGAGCATCACCGTGAGCAACGGAAAGGAGACATTGGCACGCTATGACTACGCAGTAAAGGAGTTGCCCGACCCGATACCCTACGTGGTATATACGGACAAGGGGAAAAAGGAACTGTACAAAGGCAACGTCCCCCTGAGCCGGAGCAAGGCGCAAAGCATGAGCGAACTGATAGCCACCGCCCCGGAAGGGCCGCAGATAGACTACCGCATCCTGTCCTTTGAAACCGTATTCATAAAATCGGGCAGCAACAAGGTGATCACCCTGAAAAACAAAGGCAACAAGCTATCGGAGGAACAACGGAAAATCATCGGACAACTGCAGACCGGAGACAAGTTCTACATCACTTCCATCACCGTATCGGGAGGCAAGAAAAACAACGAGCAGATAGCTTCCATCAACATAGTACTGATCTAACAGAAAAGAAAAAACAATGAAACTGACATTTAAACCTATCGTACTTGCCACTGCGCTGTTGTGTGCCGGCAACCTTGCCGCACAAGAGACAGACGGCAAGAATCTTTTTGAGAAATACAACTGGTTCGTCTCCGGAACGCTGAACGGGGAATGGTTGTTCAAGACCCAAGGAAATACCTATGTAGGCGGAAAGATAGGCGGCGGTATCTATCTGGACCGATTCTCGGCCATACGCGCCAACCTGTTTGCCGGGAAAACCCGCATAGATTCAAAAGAAGCGGAACAATACGGCATCGGGCTGGACTATATGGTTACCCTGATAGGCAACAACGGCTACCGGCCTTTCAACCTGTCCGCCTCCCTGGGAGCCAGCTACAATTACTTCAGTACGGACCGCCTGGGAATCACGTCCAAAGATGTAAGTACCATCGGAGGGACATTCGCCATACAGGCATCCTACAATGTGAACAGGAAAGTGAGCCTGTTCATAGAGCCGTCCCTGTCCATCCTGCCCAAATACTACAAGGAGGAAAACAATGAGGACATGTACCTGCAGACGAATCTGGCCGTGGGCATCACCTACAGCTTCAAGGACAAATACAGAAGCGGAAAAAAACAGTTGCAGCCAACAGAGGCATTTCCTGTCAGCCGGGAAGACGTACAGGAAATAAAAGACAAAATGAACCGGATGCAGGAAGATATAAATGTCCTGAAGGAAGATGTACAGGAACGCCGCAGAATGGAAGAAGGCAAAAAGCTGGTCATCGAACCGGGACAGAAAGAAAGCGTAGCCATCGATATCCGTTTCGAAGAATTCAGTTCTTTCATCAGCCGGGAACAGGCTGCCAAGGTAGAGAGCATCGGGGAATGGATGAAGGAAAATCCGGCATCGATCAAAATTGTGGCTTTCAGCGATAATCTGAAAGATAAAGAAACGGAAGAGGAATTGAGGAAGAAACGCACTGAGGCCATCCGAAGCCTGCTGACCGAAAAATACCACATCGCCCCGGAAAGGATAGAGTCGGCAACACCCGAATCCATGGGATATGAAAACAAGACAGGCAGCAATGCCATGATCATCTACATCCCGGATAACCATTAAAATTCATTCACTCATGATTATAGCTGTTGATTTTGACGGTACGATAGTAAAACACCGTTATCCGGAAATCGGAGAAGAGATTCCTTTTGCAACCGAAGCGTTGAAGATGCTGATAAGGGACAGGCACAGGTTGATACTCTGGACCGTACGTGAGGGGAAATTACTGGAGGAAGCCGTGGAATGGTGCAGGGAACGCGGAGTGGAGTTCTATGCCGTGAACCGTGATTATCCGGAGGAAGAAACGGCCCACAACGGGTTCTCACGTAAGCTAAAGGCGGACCTTTTCATTGACGACCGGAATCTGGGAGGATTGCCCGATTGGGGAGAGATCTATCGCATGGTACGCGACAAACTGACCTACGAGGATGTGTTCAAAGAGGAAGTCCCGGTACAGCCTGCTCCCCCTCAAAAAAAATTCAATCGGCATGCTATTTTTGACTTATGTCAAATCCTGACTCGCAAGAACATTCTAACTTTGCGGCATCGAAAGAAATAATAGAGAACATTCGTTTTTATAAGAGCAAAGAGATTAGTTTTTAGGGTGCACTAAGAAAAAAGGCAATATCTGTCAACAGATATTGCCTTTTTTCTTTATCCAATTTATTTGGGGAGTATATCAATCCCTGCAAAACTAAACAATATTCCTACATGTTGCCCTATTGCCTGCGATATTCTTTAGGAGACATCCCCGTGTGATGCTTGAAATATTTGCCAAAGAATGACTGGTTGGCGAAATGCAGCTCGTCCGCTATCTCCTGGACACTCAGTTCCGAGGATTTCAACAGTGCCTTGGCCTCCAATATCACCAGGCTGTCAATCCACTCCCCTGCCGTTTTGCCGCTGACGTCCTTCACTACAGTGGAAAGATGCTTAGCGGTAAGGAACATCTTGTCCGCATAGTAGGAAACACTGCGGTTCTCCTTATAGGACTCGGAGATATAGCGAAGAAAACGTTCAAACAAGTCCTCCTTCCGGGTCTTCGGAATGCGTTCCTGAGTGGTATGCCCCTGGTAGATATGGTAAATCTCATAAAACAGAGACACCAGCAATCCCTGAGTGATCTCCTTGCGGAAAGGATTGTCTTTCAGCTTGACCCTGCTCCACAGGAAAGAATGATAATCCTTGAACGCCTGCTGCTCTTCCGGAGTGATATGGACACACGGGCGTTCCTTGATCAGGAAGAACAACGGGAACAGTTGCTGCATCGTAGGCAGCACACCATCAATAAAGCTTTTGGAAATCGCGATAAAGATACCCGAAAAATCATCCGAACGCCCTCCCTGCTGGACAATCTGGTCGGGAAGTATAATCCCCATCATGCCTTCGGACAATTCGTACTTTTGCAAGTTGATGTGCATCCTGCACCACCCTTTCAGGCAAACGCAAAAACAAGCCGCATTCAAACGGGTGGGATAAGGAGACAAAGGCATATCCTTTATATCATCAAAAATAGCAAAATCATTGCCGATGAAATCAATCATCGGCAAATGCTGTATCAAAGATATATCTACATTCCGTATGCTTTTAGTTTCCATCGTTTTCGCACTTTGCGGGCAAAAGTAAGGTTATCTCCCGGAATAATATTTTAAAAATAATTAAAAAGAGAGCCTAATTCATTATTTTGAAGCCGACAAAGAAAGTTCTGGGCTGCGTAGGCCCGTAGAAGTAGCCGGAATCACGCAATGTCCCTTTATCCAAATCTTTCTGGAAACTATTGAATATATTCTGTACACCTGTGTTCAACTGTAACTTGATATGGTCGTGAAGCACAAATGTATAATTCAACTTCAGGTTCAAGTCCATGAACTGGGGAGTATGTTCCATACGGTCTTTCTCGATATTGACAATGGCTCCCTCAAAGATCTCCTTAGGAGCATAATGAGGGACCACCATTTTGCCCGTATAGGTGCCGGATAAAGAGAAGTCGAAATTCTTCACCGGTGCAGACGAGAATGTAAAGTAGCCGTAATAGTCCGGAGTACGCGGCATACGTTTGGTCGTAAGGTTCTTGCCGTCAACTTTCGTCCACACCTCTGCTTGGGTATAACGGCTACGCTGCGCCGTAAAGCCCAGCTGAAACTGCGCCTCCTTGCCATGAGCAATCTTCGCATCCAGATTGGCACCATATACACGGGCGCCGTTACCGTTGCGCCGCTCTTTTATAACATCACCATATTGATTCTTGCCGATTTCCTCCAACACGAAAACATGACGCAAGTCCGTATAAAATCCTTCCACAAGAATATTCGCCTGCCAATGTCCCAAACGGGTAGTCCAATCTACAGAGCCGCTGTAACTATTGGAGCGCTCCTCGCTCAAGTTGTCCGCCAGCTTGATCTGTACCCCCTCGCCTCCTACGGCAGTCACATGCAAGTCTTCATCGTACGCCTGGGGAGCACGGAAGCCGGTAGAATAAGTCAGACGGGCCTGGAAATCTTCCGTAGGCTTATATAGAAGGTTGACACGCGGACTGAATATCAAGTTGTTGATGAGGTTGTGCTTATCCAGGCGGGCGCCTACCAGCATGGTCAGATAGTTCATCTTCCACTCGTTCTGGACAAAGGCGCTGGCTATGCGCACATCCTGCTCCATATCACGGTGATAGCCTGTCATGATATCATGCAGAGAATTGTTCTGGTACTCCAGCCCGCCGGTAAAAGTAGCAGGGGCGAAGAAACAATTGTCCATATTGCCCACATACATTCCGCCGGCTACCCAGGTCAGGTCTTTGGTCTTGCCGTATGCATTCATATCTTCCCGGGCGCCATAGTAGCTGTTACGGTCGGTGTGCTGGATAGAGCCGTAAACGGAAATCTTATGCTTGTACTCTTTCCAAAACAGGTCGTAACTCAGGCCTCCGCTATTGATAATGTGCTTGGTCTGCTCCGTGATGTCTGTTTCATGGGGCTGCAAATCGAACTTATTCCCACCGCGACGGAACTCGTTGGTGGTGTGATATTCCAGGTTAATACGGCTGAAATGGGTAGGACGGTAATAGGCACGGAAACCGAAAGTATTCATGTTCAGCTTGCCCAGCTCGGAGAACCCGTCCCCGTCGCGGTCGTATGGATTGCGGTTGCGGTAACTTTCATAGAGGGCTATGCCGTAAGAATTGTCTTTGGCCACCATGGACACGTTGCCTCCCATATATTGTTCCCAGGACTTTCCGTCCATATTGGAAAACATGCTGGATACCTGGAAAGAGTTGTTGATGGGATCTTTCGTGATGATATTGATAGTACCTCCCACGGCATTGGCACCGAACAGGGCAGAACCGCCACCGCGTACCACTTCTACCCGTTCAATCATATTCACCGGAATCTGCTCCAGACCATATACCCCGCTCAATGCACTGATGATGGGGCGGCTGTTGATCAAAATCTGTGAATAAGGACCTTCCAGACCATTGATACGTACTTGCGGGAAACCACAATTCTGGCAATTGTTCTCTACGCGCAAGCCGGACTGATAGTTCAGCGTCTTGGCCAGGTCGGTGGAGTTGACCATCTCAAAGAGTTTGGCACTCATTACGTTGACCACTACCGGGGCAGCCTTGCGGCTCACTTCGTTACGGTTGGCAGACACCACCACTTCATCCGTCATAAAACTTTCTTCGGCCATCTGGAAGTGTATGACCGCCGTGAAATCCTTGTTGACTTCCACTTCTTTCTCCTGGGTCTTGTAACCTACTGCGGATACCCGGAGCTTGTATTTCCCCGCAGGAAGTTTGCGGAACTCAAATTGTCCTTCTTCATTAGATACCGTCCCCTGGCCGGTTCCTACTATCAAAATCGTGGCATATGGTATATTCTCCTCTGTTCCCTTCTCGATCACGTGACCGGAAATCATGTTGCCTTCCTTTATAGGATTAACGGCATAGACTGCACTGATACCTGCCACTGCAAGTATCAACGCCAATATGTAATGCTTCATTAAATTAACGTGTGTTTTGGGACATAAGAACAGATTTTTTCTCTCTTTTGCCTTCTATCGCTGTTTTTATAAATAATACAATAGATTCTGAAAGGGAAATCTACCCTTTCCTATGAGCCGTATTTATAAAAAGAAAGCGGGAGGGGCACGGAGAGACAGGCTCCGGATGATCTCTCCCTTTACCGTAGGAGTTGCGGGAGCAGATTTGAGCACAGCCAGCAGGGTACGCATCGGATGCTGTACCTCATATACGTCCACTTCCGGTGAACAGAACGTTGACAGATGCCCGATAACGACAAGTGAAGTCTTGGAGTGCGAGTGGGTATCATGGAACGGGTGCGAATGGGTAACCAGCACTCCGTTCACATAATGGACGTGGGTAAAAGCCGTTATGCTTGTCTGGTACATTACAAACAATACCAGCAAGCATAATGCCCCTATGATTTTCTTCTTTTGCTTCACGTCCAAAAACTTGTTCCAATGAATTTGAGCCGCAAAGATAGGAATTTATTTTTTAATTTTACCAAACAGGGAGTCGTAATCACGCCGAGAAGCAGGCGCCACCCATTCCTCCGGAATAAACTTCCACTGATTCAGCGCACGCGGCTCAATCTTCTTCTTACGCTCGATATATTGCATCAGATAATAACGCAAATCCTTGTCGGTGGAACTGATGATGCGTTTCTTCAACTCATCCTGGGAAATCCCCGCCCCTTTCGTCAGCAACTCGCCTCCACCATTGCCACGGTATGAATTCAAGGCTACCTTATAGATTTTATCCATGTCAAACGGAGTTCCGTCCGCCATGCCGGCAATGCTCACCTTTTCACCCTCCGGCTTTGTGACATCCACCGTATAGATGATGCCGGCTGCCGAATCGAAATTAAAGCTGAAGTTCTTGAATGCAGCCCTGTCTTCGGCACCTTCACGACGATGCTCGCGGAAAAGCAGGAGGTGGTCTTCCGGCGATGTCATCCGGTTCGTCCACAAACCATAGGACATCTCCAAGGCATTGCGGATCTCCCTGCCGGAAAGGTTCATTGTGTAAAGCATGTTCTCATACTTATACAGATTGAACATATCGTTTACAAACACATCTCCTTCCTTGATTTCCGTATCATAGGACAACGGTGCGGCAAAGGATATATCGGCCCCGCTGATTTCCAGTTGCAGGCTATGAATCAAATCGACGAACGCCGAAGGACCGAAATAGGCAGGACGTGTAGAAACCGTTTCCGTGAAGTGGCCTATCTTCTTGGATACAAAATTCTGAATCGTCCGGTATTGCGGGGCGAAATGGCTGACAAATTCCTCACTGATACCGTAGTTCCCGGTATCGGACAATGTTCCGTCAATCTGCTTGTCCACCACCTTGCCGTCACGCAGTTTCAGGGTCACCTCCACATCACTCACCACAACGGCATTGCTGGCAGGATCCATGACCAGTACCGAATCACCGGCTATATTCGCTATCTTCCTGCATTCGCGGGCATGGTCGTGCCCCATCAGTACAACATCAAAACCGGGAACATTCCGGGCTACCTCCACGGAAGCATTCTCACGGTACAAGCCTGCCATCCACTGGGCAGCCTGTCCGGCATGAAACATACCGACAACCAAATCCGGACGCTCCTTCTCACGGATAATCTTCATCCACTTGCGGGCAGTCTCCTCCATATCCTCAAAACGCAATCCTTTCCACAAGTTCTCCGACAGCCACACCGGAATGGCGGGAGTAATCATCCCCATGACGGCAATCCTGACCCCGTCCCGTTCAAATACCTCATAGGGTTTGAAATGGGGCTGCCCGGTAGCGGTATCTATGATGTTGGCACCCAATATGGGAAACCGGCAGTCTCCCGCCCAACGGTCGAAAACAGCACGTCCCGTCTCCACATCATGGTTTCCCATGTTTCCTGCATCGTACCCCATAAAGTTCATCATCCCGGCAGTCACATGGGGAGCTACGGTATCTATATAATTGTAATAATACGCTGTGGGCTGTCCCTGCAGGATATCACCGTTATCCAATAAAATTAGGTTATCCTTATAGACCTCACGCTGCTTCCGCACCAATGCGTACACACGCGCCAGGCTTCCGGACGCCTCCCTTTCATGGATAAAATCATAAGGATAGTAATTGCCATGCACATCGCTGGTCTGAATGATTTTAAGTTTCACCTCCCTTTCTTGTGCAGGCAGCATGCCGGCCAGAAAGGAAATACAGACTAAGAAACAACTCATTTTTTTCATATCAAACATCTTCTTATAAATTCATGGGATGGGTAAACATGAATCTTGCACCGTCCGTGTAGCCAGGGTCTATCCAAACCTTTCCGCCCCACTTCTCAGTAATCAGCTTACAGATAGACAGCCCCAGTCCGGTACCCTGCACGTATTCATTCAGCTTTTCAAAACGCTCAAACACCAGTTTCTGCTTGTCCGAAGGAATGCCGCAGCCGGTATCTGTCACCGAGAACACGGCCATATTGCTGTCCCGGTCTATTTCTATTTTCAAAGTGATGGTACCGTCCACTGTAAATTTATTAGCATTGGAAAGCAAGTTGATCACCACCTGCTGCAAACGCTGTATATCCGTCCGCATCTCTACCGACTCATGCCCGCATTCAAACCGGAACTTATTATCGGACTTACGCGCCTGCTCCACCGTGGCCGTCACCTGCCGGCAAACCTGCACCACATCACACCTCTCCAGCGTGAACGAAACACGGTCCGCCTCCAAACGGGACACGTCGAGTATGTCATTGATCAGCCGGAGCAGCAAATCGGAATTGGTCTTGATGATTTCAAAATAAGTACGCTGTTCCTCTTCGGAACTTCCTCCTGCCGACAATACATCCGAGAATCCGACAATGGCATTCAGCGGCGTACGGATCTCATGGCTCACATTGGCAAGAAACGCACTCTTCAAGCGGCTTGACTCTTCCGCCCGGTCTTTCGCCTCCCGCAGGGCGCCTTCGGACTCTTCAAAATCATCTTTCAATTTCTTTGTGTGGTAATAAAAATACAAAGACACCAGCAACGCTATTACCAATACCACCAGTACAACCACCACGGTCCATATCTGATACTTATACTGTCCATAAAAAGAAGGAGCGACGTTCACGTATTTTACAGGTCCCGGAATGCTTGATATGTCAAGCTCCTTCTCCCTGACGACTTCATAGTCGAGAAGCGTTTCGCAAGGGATTATCTTCACGCCATCCTTCGTTTCCGACGCATGCGACAAGAGCCGGACAGCCTGCTGCGCCATTTCTTTGCCCAAAGGACGATACACCGGTACCACGCCGCCGATGGCCCAATACCCCAAGGCAACGGATGTCAGTGAAAAAGTGGGCAAATCGGGTGCCGCCTCCATCATGGCGTACGTGGCGTTGCGCATGAAATAGCCATCGTTCATATCCACTCTCCAGGTGCCCAGAAGAACAGCCGTATTCTCCGGCAATTCATGCAGCTGCTCGATAATGGTGTAGATGGTGTTTACACGCCCGTCCAAAAGAATCAGATTCAGTTCGGGGAACTTCTTCATCTCCTTCACGACGTATGCCTGCAAAGAAACGCCCCCGTAACTGTTGTCCGATATAAAAGCTATATTCTTCGTTTCCGGATACAGTTTCTTTATCATATGGATATTGGCCGCCACATCATACTGGAACATAAACCCGGCCTTGACGGGCGATTCAGGAAAATCATCAAAGAAATCGACCGACTCGGGCATCCAAGTCTTCAAAGTGTCTGTCCTGTCCGGCAACAGGATGGCATTCCTGCTGGACAACGCACTTAAAACCGGAATGTCACTCTCTATCGAGTCGCCCAAGGAAAGGTAGGCTGCCCAGGCTTCCTGGCCGATGAGCACAATTAAAGACGGACTCTCCGCCCCCTGGTATTTTGCCAACAATGCTTTCAGCCTCCGGGTCCACCGGGGAGATTCCGAGAAGCTCTTGCAGTTCATGTTCTCCAGCACAATGACATTCTTGCCTCCCAGCCGTTGGTATTCCTCCATAAAGTCCGAGATATTCCCCGATGTCTGGCGGGCATCCGGATTGTAAGAACTTATAATCAACACTGGGTGGTCGCCCGTCGCGGAAAAGACAGGCAGGGAAAGAAAGAAAAGCGCCAACAGGCATGACAATATTTTATATATGCTTTCAGATACGTCCATCTATCCATTGTTATTGCGGCAAATATACAATATAAAGTTGGAAGAATCCCGAAAAAACAACTATTTTTCGTACATTTGACACCCCATTAAAAAGAATTCAAATGATACAATTATTTCACCGTATGATATCCGACGCGCTCGGCATATCGGAAAAACAAATCAGTCAGACACTTGGACTGCTGAATGACGGAGCCACCATTCCTTTCATCAGCCGTTACCGCAAAGAGGTGACAGGAGGTTTGGACGAGGTGCAGATCGAAGCCATCCAAACACAATATGAAAAGCTGAATGAAACGGCGAAACGCAAGGAAACCATCCTCAATACCATCCAGGAACAGGGAAAGCTGACGGATGACCTCCGGGAACGCATAAGTGAGACTTGGGACAATACCACCCTGGAAGACATTTATCTTCCTTACAAGCCCAAACGCAAGACACGCGCCGAAGCAGCCCGTCAGAAAGGGCTGGAACCTCTTGCCACCCTGCTCATGCTGCAACGGGAGCCTCATCCGGAAAGCCGTGCGGCCGATTATGTGAAAGGGGATGTGAAAGATGTGGAAGATGCCTTGAAAGGTGCCCGGGACATCATTGCGGAACATGTCAGCGAAGACGAACGTGCCAGGAACAGCGTACGCAACTCCTTTGCACGGCAAGGCGTCCTGACCGCAAAGGTTGTCAAGGGCAAGGAAGAAGAGGCTGCCAAATACAGGGATTATTTCGATTGCTCGGAATCCTTGAAACGTTGCAGTTCCCACCGACTGCTTGCCATCCGCCGCGCCGAAGCGGAAGGTTTGTTGAAGGTCAGCATCAGCCCCGACGACGAAGAGTGCCTGGAACGTCTGGAACGCCAGTTCGTGCGCAGCGGCAACGCATGCGGGCAGCAAGTGCAGGAAGCCGTGCAGGATGCCTACAAGCGCCTGCTCAAGCCTTCCATCGAAACCGAATTCGCCGCTCTGAGCAAAGAGCGCGCCGATGAGGAAGCCATCAAGGTGTTTGCCGAAAACCTACGCCAGCTGCTGCTTGCTTCTCCATTGGGACAAAAGCGTGTGATGGGGATAGACCCGGGATTCAGAACCGGATGCAAAGTGGTATGTCTGGATGCGCAGGGCAACCTGTTGCACAACGAGAATATCTACCCGCACCCTCCGGTAAGCAAGGGCAAGGAGGCATTCTCCAAACTGCAGAAGATGATAGAAGCTTATAAAATAGACGCTATCGCCATCGGCAACGGGACGGCAAGCAGGGAAACGGAAGACTTCCTGAAGCGCCAGTCTTTCAACCGGGAAGTACAGGTGTTCATCGTCAGCGAACAGGGAGCGTCCATTTATTCGGCTTCCAAGATTGCACGGGATGAATTCCCCGAATACGACGTGACGGTACGTGGCGCAGTGTCCATAGGACGGCGTCTGATGGATCCCTTGGCCGAGCTGGTGAAGATTGACCCCAAGTCCATCGGTGTGGGGCAATACCAACATGACGTAGATCAAGGCAAACTGAAAAAATCGTTGGACCAGACCGTCGAGAACTGCGTCAACCAGGTAGGGGTAAACCTGAACACCGCAAGCAGCCACCTGCTGACTTATATCTCCGGATTAGGCCCGCAGCTGGCACAGAACATCGTGAACTACCGGGCCGAGAACGGAGCGTTCGCCTCCCGGAAGGAGCTGATGAAAGTTCCGCGCATGGGTGCCAAAGCCTTTGAACAGTGCGCCGGCTTCTTACGCATTCCCGATGCCAAGAATCCGTTGGACAATACAGCCGTACATCCCGAAAGCTACTGCATTGTAGAGCAAATGGCACAGGATCTGGGGTGTAGCGTGACCGAACTGACAAGCAACAAGGAACTGCGGCTGAAAATCAATCCGGAACGTTATCTCTCGCCTACCGTCGGCATGCCTACCCTGAAAGACATCCTGCAGGAACTGGACAAGCCCGGACGTGACCCGCGCGGTCCCATCAAGCTTTTTGAGTTTGACCAAAATGTACGTACCATCAACGACCTGCGTGAGGGCATGGAACTGCCGGGAATCGTAGGCAACATCACCAATTTCGGCGCCTTCGTCGATATAGGCATCAAAGAGAATGGCCTGATACACCTCTCCCAACTTGCCGACAGATTCATATCAGATCCCAACGAAGTAGTATCCATTCATCAGCAGCTGCGTGTCAAAGTACTCAGCATAGACATAGAGCGCAAGCGCATACAGCTGACACTGAAAGGAGTGGCACAGGATTAAGGAACTTTGTCCAAAGCTTGTGAATATGTATTCAAGCGGCTTGAATATATGTTCAAGCACTGCGAATATGTATTCACAGGCTTTGAACAGAGATTATTCCAGTCAAGGAAGAACTTTTCTCTTAACGTAAAGAAGGTTTTCTCCTAACTTAAAGAAACTTTTCCCTTAATTTCCCAAACCTGCCTTCTATATAAGCATTACCGGCCAAGCTTATCGGATGCATGTCTATTATAATATCCGATAATCAACGCAGTGCCAAGTACCAGCAGGCCAGAACAAAGAAGAGATCCCTCAAACCCGAAGGCACCTCCGTTTATCAGATTTTCTTCGGGAAGGCGAAGGGTTAGCAGGCTCTCGCCGCCCAATTCATTTCCACTGACTTTATATCCCAGGACAGGACCTTGAATCCAGTTCCAGAACCAGTGCAGGGCTATGGGAAAGCAGAGGTTGCGCGTATAGACATAGGAAGCTCCCAAGAAGAAACCGGCCAACACGATATTCAGGAACGGCACAAAGGCAAAGTCCGGAT
The DNA here is from genome assembly GCF_000195635.1 of Bacteroides fluxus YIT 12057. Taxonomy (GTDB): domain Bacteria; phylum Bacteroidota; class Bacteroidia; order Bacteroidales; family Bacteroidaceae; genus Bacteroides; species Bacteroides fluxus. The sequence goes on from NZ_GL882676.1 coordinate 35,470, forward strand.
TGAGAACGTGCAGCAGCGAAAAAATCACTGACGACATAAACAGTGCCGCGAATTTATTGATGCCTCCATCCAACATGCGTCCCAGGATAAACCCGCGTACCATCAGCTCTTCCGTAATGGCAACCAAGAAGAAGAACAGAAGGCTCAACAACAGGGAAACGGGAGAAAACGCAACGTCCGCCACTTCGATCACCCCCGACAACAAGGATACCCCAAAACCGACAAGGTATAGCCCCGCAACAAACACGGCCCCCTTCAACAGGCTTTTCCAACAGCCTTGCAGAGACAATCCCAAACTTGACAGAGGACGGTGTCTGATTGTCAACACCAGCCATGCGGCGAAGAGCACGCCCGCCAGCATCACTCCCTCGTTCAGCATCAGGAAATAAATGTTCCTTCCACTCCCTTCTGACGCCAACTGGGGAAACACGAGCATGAAAGGAATGGTAAACAGAAACAGTAACACGAAAGTGAGTACAGTAAACAGTACGATATCAACTATCACCTGCCGGACGGCTCCGGCCTTACTTGCCGCAGCAAGCTCTCCGGCAACTTTTTCTTCTGTCTTCATCGGTTTCTTATAGATTAATATCCGACAAAAATAATAATAAAAAGAAAAAACGGCATCCATCCTTGACATATTCTTCTTATATTTGAAAATTCAAACCATCTGAATTGAAAGCATGAAACTAAAGAAAATACTCTTAATTACAGCCGGATTAGGTTTAATGCTGAATGCCTCGGCACAGAAAAGCAAGACATACTATGTGGCCAAACCGGGTACCCTGGTGGAATTAATGACTGAAGCGGAAGCCAATCAAATCACCCATCTGACCCTGCAAGGCAAACTGAACGCGACAGACTTCCGCCACCTGCGTGACGAATTCAAGAGCCTGGAGCTGCTGGATATATCAAACGCCTCCATCAGTATGTATGCCGGCAAAAACGGAACATATTCCGGCCACTTCTATATTTATCCGGCAAACAGCATTCCTGCCTACGCCTTCTGCAAACCCGTAAACGACAGCACTTTCATCGGCAAGGAATCTCTGACCAGGGTCATATTGTCCGACAAGACCAAAAATATAGAAGACGCAGCGTTTAAGAACTGCAATAATCTGAAGATTTGCCAGATACGCAAGAAAACGGCTCCCAATCTGATGACAGAAGCCTTGGCGGACAGCGTCACGGCCATATTTGTTCCTTTGGGAAGCAGCGACGCTTACCGGAACAAGAAGAAGTGGGAAACATTCGCTTTCATTGAAGGGGAGCCGTTAGGAGTTACCGTACAGATAGGGCTGATGGGAAGCCTCGCCAGCGAATTGCTCAGAGGGGGCATACAGCCCAAGGACGTGAATTTCCTGACCGTAGAGGGCAAGCTGGATGAAGCTGATTTCGTGCTGATACGCGATTATATGCCCAATCTGGTTTCCATTGATATGTCACAAAGCAATGCTACCGCAATCCCCGATTATACATTCACCCAAAAGAAGTATTTACTGAGCGCCGTTCTCCCCCGTGGGCTGAAAAGTATAGGACAACGGGCTTTCAGCGGTTGCGGACGCCTGTGCGGCACACTGACGCTGCCTTCCGGGGTAACCGCCATTGAATACGGCGCATTCATAGGATGTGACAACCTGCGCTACGTCATGGCTACCGGAAACAAGATCACGACATTGGGGGATAACCTCTTCGGGGAAGGCAAAGGCAAAATCATATATAAGGAGAAGCAGTAGCCTTATACTCATTATTCAACGTATCAACAAAAAAGGAGGTGTGTCAAAATAAAGATTTAGAACACACCTCCAAGAATATTTATCTTCAGGCACCGTACATGCGCGCTCTCAGTTCCTTGATATGGTCCGAGGTGATGTATTCATCATATTCCATCATCTTGTCGATAATGCCGTTCGGAGTCAGCTCGATAATACGGTTGGACACCGTCTCAATAAACTCATGGTCGTGTGACGAGAACAGAATATTACCCTTATAGGTCTTCAGGTTATTGTTGAACGCCTGGATAGACTCCAAATCAAGATGGTTGGTCGGGGTATCCAGAATCAGACAGTTGGCATTGCGCAACTGCATACGGGCAATCATACAACGCATCTTCTCGCCTCCGGACAAGACACTCGCCTTTTTCAGCACCTCTTCGCCGGAGAAAAGCATACGGCCCAAGAAGCCTTTCATATAGACCTCATTACCTTCACCGAACTGGCTCAGCCAATCTACCAGGTTCAAGTCCGTATTAAAGAAATCAGTGTTGTCCAGCGGCAGGTAAGCAGTAGTGATGGTAACGCCCCAATTATAGGTCCCTTCGTCCGGTTTCATGTTGCCGTTGATAATCTCGAACAGAGCCGTCATGGCACGCGGGTCATGAGAAAGGAACACGATCTTATCCCCCTTCTCCACATTGAAATTCACGTCACGGAACAATACGGTACCGTCTTCCAGGGTTTTGGTCAAGCCCGAAACCTCCAGAATCTGATTGCCCGGTTCGCGCTCGGGAGTAAAGATGATACCCGGATACTTGCGTGAAGAGGGCTTGATTTCCTCTACATTCAGTTTCTCCAGCATCTTCTTACGGCTGGTAGTCTGCTTGCTCTTCGCCACATTGGCGCTGAAACGGCGGATAAACTCTTCCAGTTCTTTCTTTTTCTCCTCAGCCTTGGCTTTCTGGTTCTGCTGCTGGCGAAGCGCCAACTGGCTGGACTCATACCAGAAGCTATAGTTGCCGGCAAACTGATTGATCTTTCCATAGTCAATATCTACCGTATGGGTACATACGGAATCGAGGAAGTGACGGTCGTGGCTTACCACCAGCACGGTATGTTCAAAATTCGAGAGGTATTCTTCCAACCAGGTAACGGTATCCATGTCCAAGTCATTGGTAGGCTCGTCCAGCAACAGGTTGTCCGGATTGCCATACAATGCCTGCGCTAACATGACACGCACCTTCTCTTTATTGTTCAGTTCGCCCATCAGCAGGTAATGCTTGTCTTCCTTGATGCCCAAACCACTCAACAGGGCGGCAGCATCACTCTCCGCATTCCAACCGTCCAACTCGGCGAATCTTTCTTCCAGTTCGGAGACCTTAAGCCCGTCTTCATCGGTAAAATCTTCCTTGGCATACAGTACCTCGCGTTGCTTCATGATGTCCCACAACACGCTATGGCCCATCATCACGGTATCCATTACCGTAAAAGCATCCCACTTAAAGTGGTCCTGGCTCAAAACAGACAGACGCTCGCCCGGTCCCAAGGTGATGGAACCGGTAGTCGGATCCAATTCTCCGGAAATAGTTTTCAGGAAAGTAGATTTTCCGGCACCGTTAGCACCGATAATACCGTAACAGTTACCACTTGTAAACTTTAAGTTTACATCATTAAACAACACTCTTTTACCAAACTGTACCGAGACATTAGAGACTGTAATCATCTGTAAATTTATGATTTATAATTTATGATATATTCTTGTCATTATGCAAATCCGGGTGCAAAGGTAGTCATAAATCATAAATTATAAATCATAAATCCCATTCATTTTTCCACGAATAGGAGGGAGAAGCGCTGTCAATGTGACATAAAAGTATTACCTTTGCACTGTTTTTAACCCCAAGAAACATTTTGGCAAACTTTTTGCTGACCTGTTCTTGACACATTAACTTAAACCCTTGGCAGTAATGAAAACAAAACCATTTTATAAGAATAATAAGCATAACAATATGAATCCGAAAGAAAAAGAAACCAACGAAGAAGAGTTGAAGAATCAAACTCCTCAAAAGGAGGAAACTGAAGAGACTACTGAAAAGGAAGCTCCGCAGGAAGAAAAGGAAACCCCTCTAAGTGAAGAAGAAAAACTCGCGCAAGAGTTAGAAAAGGCCAACGAGCAGATTGAAGAACAGAAAGACAAATATCTACGTTTGTCTGCCGAGTTCGACAACTATCGCAAACGCACCATGAAGGAAAAAGCGGAACTGATCTTGAATGGCGGCGAAAAGAGCATCAGCAGCATCCTCCCCATTGTGGACGATTTTGAACGCGCCCTCAAGAACATGGAAACAGCAACCGACGTGGCTGCCGTCAAAGAAGGGGTAGAACTTATCTACAACAAGTTTATGTCCGTATTGGGACAGAACGGCGTAAAAGTGATCGAAACAAAGGAAAAACCGCTGGACACAGACTACCACGAGGCCATCGCCGTTATTCCGGCACCCGCTGAAGAACTGAAAGGGAAAATTCTGGACTGTGTACAAACCGGTTACATGCTAAACGACAAAGTGATCCGTCATGCCAAGGTGGTAGTCGGAGAATAACATAAGACTGTATGGAAAAAAGAGATTACTACGAAGTATTGGAAGTTGAAAAGACAGCAACGGTAGAAGAAATAAAGAAAGCTTATCGTAAAAAGGCCATCCAATACCATCCGGACAAAAACCCGGGCGACAAAACAGCGGAAGAGAAATTCAAGGAAGCGGCAGAAGCGTATGACGTGCTGAGCAATCCTGACAAGCGTGCCCGTTACGACCAATTCGGCCATGCCGGACTGGGTGGCGCCGCCGGTAACGGAGGCCCGTTCGGCGGTTTCAGCGGAGGCATGTCCATGGATGATATCTTCTCCATGTTTGGCGACATCTTTGGCGGACACAGTGGCGGCTTCAGTGGCTTCGGAGGCTTTGGCGGAGGCGGTGGCGCACAACAAAGACGCTATCGCGGTTCGGACCTGCGCGTCAAAGTGAAACTGAACCTGAAAGAAATTTCTACGGGAGTAGAAAAGAAATTCAAACTGAAGAAGTACGTTCCTTGTACCCATTGTCACGGCACCGGCGCAGAAGGCGACGGTGGAGCAGAGACTTGTCCGACCTGTAAAGGAAGCGGTACAGTCATCCGTAACCAGCAGACTATTCTCGGTACGATGCAGACCCGCGCCACTTGTCCTACTTGCAACGGTGAAGGCAAAATCATCAAGCACAAGTGTAAAGCATGTGCCGGTGAAGGTATCGTATATGGAGAGGAAGTAGTGACCGTAAAAATACCGAAAGGTGTGGCAGAAGGCATGCAGCTTTCCATGGGAGGAAAGGGAAATGCCGGCAAGCATAACGGTGTGGCAGGTGATCTCTTGATTCTTGTGGAGGAAGAACAAGATCCGAACTTGATACGCGACGAAAACGACTTAATCTACAACCTTCTCCTTAGCTTCCCTACAGCTGCATTAGGCGGTGCGGTAGAAATACCGACCATTGACGGCAAAGTGAAAGTGAAAATCGAACCGGGTACGCAGCCGGGCAAGGTACTCCGCCTTCGCGGTAAAGGTCTGCCCAGCGTAAACGGATACGGAACCGGAGATTTGCTGGTAAATGTCAGTGTGTATGTGCCGGAAACTCTCAGTAAGGACGAGAAGAAAGCTTTGGAAGATATGGAAGACTCGGACAACTTCCAACCGAATACTTCCATCAAGGAGAAAATATTCAAGAAGTTCAAAAGTTTGTTTGACTAAGACTTCCCATATAAAACTTGAATGCCGCATATATTTATCTCTATATGCGGCATTTTTATTCATAAATTAGAATTCTGACATACGTTTCATAAAGGCTTCTACCCCCTCCCCATCAGAAGGCAAGGGAGCCCATGGAGCAAGATCTTCAGGAGGGAGCGGTTGATAAGGCCCTTTCTTTATTTCAAAAATAACAGTTCCCGACTCTAAAGCAATAATGCTGTGCCAAGTGCAAGGAGGTATCTCTAAACCGTATTTGCCTTCCGAAGGATTCAGACGTACCTTTTCTGTCACATTTCCCTCTTCATCATAAAAGAAAGCCAACAAGCTGCCACGCAAAACCAAATAAGTTTCTTCTTTATCCGTATGACGATGCGGAGGCAGATAAGTACCGGGCTCCAAAGCATTCAAGAGGCGATGGATAGGAGCATCCATTGTTGCATGAAAATTATGGTTCATACGCAAACGGGGATTCTCCTTGGCTTGGGCTGTAACCATGTCCAACAGCTCCTCTGTTATCAACTTCATCATTATTCCAATAATCGGGCAAACTTTGCTGAAAGTTCAGTCTTGTCAGCTTCAATAGACAAACTCTTCCCTTCTCTATCGACCAACAACGCTGCTTTTTGCGAAGAAACCAAAGAGGTTATTTCCGAAGCATCGCCTGCTACAAACAAACAACCCGAGAAAAGAGGGACAATCACTTCTTTTGCCTGTCCTTTCCACTTTACAAACATAGCCTGCATCGGGCAGAATGTAGTATATCCGGCAGCATTCAAACGCTGCATCAACTTATGTTCTGACTTAGGCGCTGTATGCAACGCATGCCAGCACACTCTATTATTATTCGTTATCATATCGTTTGCTTTTTCCATCCCTTTAATAAATCTTTCACAAATAAGATCCAACCTACACTACCTACACCCGCCAAAAATACAAAACCTATCAAAATCATTATTTTATTAGGCTTTGCCGGTTGCAACGGCACCGTAGCCGGCTGAACAACCGTATATACCGGAGTAATCTCTTGTACTTTAGCCCTTGCCATCTGCAACTGCTGGGATACTTGGGTATATACCTGATATGCCAAATTCATTTCGTTCTGTAAACGTTCTTGCTCCGCACGATAACTCAACAGAATTATATTCTGGTTAGCATCTACAAAATTAGCATATTTTTTCTGCGCTTCTGTATAAGCAGCTTTTGCTTCTGCATAAAGTTTTTCCGTAAAAGCCAGGTCATGACGAGCTTTGTTGGTTCTATAATCAGTGATATAATTTTGTAAACAATGCATCACCGTATCCGTAAGTGCGGCAGAAATCAGCGGATCCTGCATCGTGACAGCCAGAGTGGTCACTCCCGTCTTCTTGTCTGCAGATATGGAAATACGCTTACTCAAAGCCCCGGCAATTCCTGCCTCATCCAGAGTCAGATGAAAAGGATCGAGTTTAGCGTCGCCATCTTCCTCCGGCTTGTCCTTAAACAAGGATATCGTCCAGCCTAAAGCCTTAAAAGGAGCAGACATAACTGCGCTCCACCAAGGACCGCGCTGGTAATCTTTAAGATAGGCATACAACGTAGTATCTATCTTTCCCTCCTGGTCTTTCACTTTTACATTGAAAAGTTCAACCAGAAATGGCGTAGAACTGACAATATCAGGATACAATTCAGGAGATAAGGCATCTTCACCGGAAGAACTTCCCAAGTTGATGCCAGCCATAGCCGCAAGTGCCCCCATACTTCCACCTCCGGACTTACCCCCGCTTTCCGGAGCCAACGTCACACTGGTGGAGTATTCTTTAGGAATACTGAACGCCACTACCAATCCTACAAGGACTGCAATTCCACATGCCTTGAAAACCAACTTACGACCGGCCCAAACTTTTTGAGCAAGCTCAATCAAATCAATCTCCTGTTCCTCCGGATGCTGAGGAGTTGTATTTTGTATTCTTTCTTCACTCATGATCCCAATTACTTAAAGAGGTTAACCATAGTCGCAATCATAGTCGCCAAAGAAGCAGCAGATGTACCCATGCCGATAACCTCAGCGGCACTCATCTTTTTCTTCGGGTCTTTGCTTGGAACAATTATTTCACATCCTGGTTCAATAGCCTTCGTGTTTCCCGACTTCAAGCGGGATACAGTACCATTCATATAAACAACATAGGCCTTGCGTTTTTTCGCATCATTACCAAAACCACCAGCCTGGTTTATATAGTAGCGCAGATTTTCACCTTTCTTATATAGAACCGTATTCGGATACATCACAGCGCCATTTATTTTTACTGTACTTACGTACTCCGGTACAAACAGCATATCGCCCTCACGCAATACCATATCGTAATCCGAACCCGGATTCTGCAATGCCTTTTCCAAACTGATACCCACTGAATAAGTATCGGACAAATCCAATTTCTTCAAAGAGATAGAGTCTCCGGAACTCATCTGCGCCTGTGTCATACGCAATACATTTTCTTTACGGCGAAGCTCCTCTTCAGTCATCTTACGTATCAAACGGGCTCCTTTCACATAAGCGTCTGGAGTTATTCCACCAGCTTTAGCAATCAAATCGCTTAAGCGTTCGTTCTTCTTGGACAGAGCATAACTCCCGCTGAACAATACTTCACCTCCTACTACCACATTCTGTTGCTGATGATAGGCAGGACTTTTACGGATATACACTTCATCAAACGGTTCAAGATGGAAATCCTCACTCCCCTCACCTACCAACAAGCCATCTTTCAAGTCAAAAGAGAAGTTTTTGCCAACTGTTGTACTAAAAGCCGTACTCGTCGGTTCTTTCACACGACGGGCAACTTCAATCTTGGTAGTGGCAGCATCCTCCAACAAGCCACCTGCCTGTATAACCAAATCTTCCACCGTCATTTTATCTGAATAAAGATAGGTGCCCGGATTAGCCACTTCACCATGAATCGTCAATGTAGCCTCTTCCTTCAAATCATGGATGCTGGGAATATATAAAACATCATTCTTCTGCAAAGGAATGTCGGCTATAGTGCCATTCAACAACCCTTTGACATCAACTTGAATAATCTCATGCGACAAGTCCTCCCGCTCTCGGTCTATAATTGCGCGGTTCAAGAATGCGTCTCCACGTACCCCTTCGGCTTTCTTTATCAACTGTTTTACCGTATTAATGGTCCCGTTCAGCTGATACAACCCTTCACGATACACAGCACCACGGATTTCCACCCGATTTTCAAAACGCTGCAATACAGAATCCACCGTTATCACATCGCCATCTTCAACACGGAATACGGAATAATCCATTTCATCCACATTGTATATCTGATGTTCACGGCCGCTCTTACGTACTACACGAATAGCCTTCTTATAGGCATCACCTGTGAAATTACCGGCATATTTCAATAAAGTAGCCACCGTCTCCGTAGGCTTCATCTCATAAAACATCGGACGTTTTACCTTACCCAATATCTGTACCAAGGACTGATAAGGATCTACAAGAACAACATCACCATCCTGCAAGCGAACATCATCCTTCATCTTGCCGTTCATCAAAAGCCCATAAATGTCCAAGTCCGCAATGACGTTGCCATTACGTACAACCTTTATACTACGTAAACTACCGATTTTATTAACACCACCAGCACTATACAAAGCATGGAATACTGAAGCAAAAGAAGACAGGGTATAGGTGCCGGGGACGACAACCTCTCCCATGACATTGACTTGGATGGAGCGAATCTCTCCTAATGTCAGTTTCACTTGGGTAGAAGGCACATTACCAGTCACACCCGAATAGATTTTGGCAAACTCTTGTTTCAAATAATTATTCGCCTCTTTGACCGTCTTGCCGCTTAAATAAACCGGCCCCAGATTATTGACTAAAATACTTCCTTCGGGAGATATAGTCTGACGAATGGTTGTCTCAGAAGCTCCCCAAACATCAATAATAACTTCATCACCCGGGCCCAGACGATAATTAACCGGAGTCGCCACATTCAGGTTCGGCTCAAAAGTAAGATTCTCATTAGTAAAAATATTGTGACCGAATATTTGCCGCGCAGGGTCTTCCCCCTCCCCATACGTATATCCGCCGTCTATCCACAAAGAATCTTCCGGCATTCCCATCTGGCCGCCTTGCTGCCCTCTTGTAGATACACGCAGACCTCTTGTAGCACGTTGTTGAGTATTATTACGCTGACCTGCCTTTGATTTTGAATTCACATTTCTTTCAGAAGACTGCTGTCCGCGTTGACGGGAACGGTTTCCATCCCGACTATAGTCTTGTGAATTTCCGGACTTGGCATCTTCATACTTTTGCTGTATTCTCTCAACTTGCTCTTTAGTCACACCTCTCCGCATCAATTCAGTAGTAATCTGCTTCTGGTTCTTACCCATCTGTTGAGCACTTTTTACATACTGAATGACTTGATCATCCGACATCTGCTGGGCGAGAGCCACTCCTGACAAAGTAAATATCAAGAAGAATAATGTTATTAATCTACGCATAAGATATTCCGATTAATCTTTTTAATCTTTTGAGTTTTGTAATAAATATAAATCGGGGACAAAGGTAACATATTATTTTCATAATATATATCTATTCGACCTCTAAGTTTCCGAAAAAGCATTAAAAAGTTTTCTTGTGCATATCTTCCGATATAATAGGAAAAACGGCTAAATCTGGCATTATTTTTTTTATTTCACTTAATAAAATCGCCGTTTTTTCAGCATAGCTACGTTTTATTATTGCAGACAGTAATGTATGTATCCGTTCATAATCATAAACAGATGACAATTCCCGTTTTATCTTCTCATGACAAGTTGGTACCGAAAGCACCTTACCTGTTTCTTCAAAAATATATACCTCCCCGGTATCTCCCGTCATTCCGGCCTCCAATATCAACATGCATGCCTCGGGCAAGGTCATCAGGCTATGAGGATCTTCCGGATAAACATCACCAAAACGTACGACCATCAATTGACTTCCACCTGTCTCTTCGGCCTGCACTTTTTGCCCCAATGACTGTACATAGATTTCCGAAAGACGCTTGCTATATTCCACGGCCCGGACCGGATGGGCAGCTTTATCTGTAGAAATCAATATCATGCGCCCGGCTTTATACTGCAAGGCCAAATCCGCCACATTTATAGTTCCCAGCAGATTGGTCTGCAGAGCTTCGGACACATAATCTTCCATTAATTGCGGCTGTTTATAGGCAGCAGCATGAAACACGACCTGAGGCTGAGTTTCTCTAAATATGGCTTCCATACGTGTGCGGTTCGCAACATCAGCCACCAACACACGCACATCTAAATTCTTCCAATGATCGGAGAGTTCCAGCTGCACATCATATAAAGGAGATTCCGCCTGATCAACCAGAATCAATCTATAGGGATTCAACGCAGCCAGCTGACGGACAATCCCCCGCCCTATGGTACCGGCAGCACCTGTAACCATAATCCTTTGTCCTTCTATATGAGAAGCTATTCTCCGGATATCGATTTGTACCGGCTCTCTTCGGAGCCAGTCCTCTATCTGAATATCTTTAATCAGGCCATCATCCATACAATCGCTTAAAGGAGGGACCGTCATCACTTGAATAGCATGGGCAAGCCATTTGTCCAAGACACCGGAATCTTCCAAACCTGCCACTTTATCGGGAGACACAATCACAGTATGTACATTTTTCTTCTTTAAATGAAAGAACAGTTCATCATCATTGGCATACACTCTGCAACCCATCGTATGCTTTCCAATCATATCCGGCTCGTCAGAAATAAAACCACATAAACGAAAATGATTGTTACGGCTGACTCTCAATGATTTCGCCACATTCACGCCGGTACCATGAGAGCCATAAATAAACACATTCACAGAATGCCGGGCATCAAAGGCAATTGCTTCATAAAGCATTTTCACTGCAATCCGCAAACACACCATTAAAGAGAATGTAAAAATATAAGCAATAAAAAGGATCGTATTGGGCAAAGTTTCCCCCAATCCCCAAACAGACCAACAGAAATTTCCGACACCCGACACCCCATAACTTAAAGTCAAGCATAGGAATACCCGATAAATATCTACAAAAGAAGAAAAACGGATGATACCCACATATGTACGGAGAAGATGAAAGAAAAAGACATTACTTAATAAGACAAGAGCCAGCAGCCATACATACAGGGAAGTTTTGTAAACAACGGATGAAATCTGAAATTGCAGTATATATGCGAAAAGCATAGCAGCCACAACAATAATTACATCTACCAGCAAGACAGCCCATTTAGACGCAATACGAGATGAAAGATATTTATAATATATTCTTAAATTCATAAATAGTATCAGACTTATATTCCCCACAAAGTTATTCTACAAAGATGCCTCTTTTCATTTGATTATCCAATTTTTCTATGAAAAAATAACGCAGTGCCCAAACAGAAATATCATCACCTAAAATTATTTTCAAAAATTCAAGAGAATCTTTTTGCAAATTCAAATAAAAATGTACCTTTGCACCCCGTAAACAAGAGCCTATTGCCGCTATAGCTCAGTTGGTAGAGCAACGCATTCGTAACGCGTAGGTCGCCAGTTCAAGTCTGGCTAGCGGCTCTCCCCTTTCCATTTTTCAGGAAACTGGTATTCTTTGAATAGAATATCAGTTTTTTTTCTTTCCACCCTAACATCTACAAGCCGCTAAAAC
>NZ_GL882677.1 GCF_000195635.1 Bacteroides fluxus YIT 12057
TATAAATTTACCACTCAGGTTTTTACATTGACCCCTTAAAAGTTCCTCAAATCATTCATAATTCGTATATTTGCACTGAAGAAGTTACGAAAAGAGTGTAATTTATTGGAAATGAGCGTAGGTTAATTGCTCTTGATAGTAATAGGTTACGATTTAGTTAGTTATCTACTGCATTATCCTTCTGCGCGTTGCGTAACCTTCAAAGAACTCTTCGTATGCAAAAGTAGCTATTTAATTCGAGATTTTGATATAAACTCCCGTTTTTTATCCCCTCATTCATAAGAATTTTCCGTAAAAGCGGTATTGTCCGTCGGCACACCATTGCCCAAAACGAGTTTGGAACAAACGTGTGCCGACTACCGCATAGCTGGAGAAAAGGGCATTGCCTCACGCCTAAACGATGTTTAGACAGATGAAGCAATGCCCCTTTCTTTTGCGCCTATGCCAAGAGGTGCTTTTACGGGTTTTCAAATGATTTTTCTTTTTTCGCTGTCTCTTTTGCCGGAAGCGGAAAGTGAATGCAGAGTGTGTCAGCCTGCCCCATGAATGAAACAGGCGCCCACACACAGCCGGACAAACCGGGAAGAATGATTGTTGCCACCCGGCTGAACAAGTTCCGTCGGATCGGAAACAATCATACTTCCTTTGTTGTGGTTTGCCCTTTTCACGCTTCCGGTGATGTCTTTTTCCTTTTGGTGATTCTTTTTTTTACGGATTTTCCCCTGAAGTTTTTTTCTACACAATCTGCCTCTGTTTTCGTTTACCTCCATTTTGCGCCTTTCAGTAAGCCGCATCAGTCAGTCATTTTCGTTCTGGGCGCAAAGGTAATTCCGGGATTGGACGGGAAAGCAAGGTCAAGCCTCCTGTTTTCGGTAAAAATCTCCAGCCCTGCGGGTAGTATTTTGACCGAAAAACCTTGCATTCCCTAATCCCTACCTTTTCAAGCACCCGAAACGAAAACGACCGATGCGACAGAAAGACGCATAAAAAAAATGTCGGATAAACGAGAGGCAGATAAGATAGTTTGAAACTCAACTCCCTCAGCTCTTGAATCCGCATTAAAAACAAAAAAATCAAAAACAGCGAAGATATGACGGCAACGGCAAATTTCAGACAAATGGCGCAACACATCGGGTTGGCGATATGCGGCTTGATGATGCGCACCGCCTTCGGGGTGTTCGGCATCCTTTGGGGCATCATCAGAGAGATTGTAAACGGAGTGTTCCGAGTGGCGATAGGTGTAATCGTGGCTATCCTTTCCACCATTGCCTTCTTTGGCTTCATCCTTTGGTTATTCACCCTTTAACCCTTACCGACATGGCAAAAAGAAACAGCAAGACGGCAGCGCAGCAGTGCAGATATTACGAGGTGGACAACATCTTCGTGTATATGGTGGAAACGTACATCAACGGCAATTTTGAAACTTTCCGAAGATTGTACCACGAACTGAACAAGGACGCACGGAGGGATTTCATGGACTTCCTTCTCAGCGAGGTAGAGCCGACCTATTGGAGAGAGATACTGAAACAGATAATCTAAAAATGACAGCGATATGAAAGGAACAGACCATTTCAAGAGAACGATATATATGTACTTGGAACAGCGTGCGGAGGAAGATGCGCTATTTGCAAAGAAGTACCGCAACCCTGCCAAGAACATGGACGAGTGCGTGACCCACATTCTGAACTATGTGCAGAAAAGCGGTTGCAACGGTTTCACGGACGGAGAGATATTCGGGCAAGCCATCCACTACTATGAGGAAAACGAGATAGAGGTGGGCAAACCGATGGACTGCCAAGTGGTTGTGAACCACGTTGTGAAACTCACGGCAGAGGAAAAGGCGGAGGCACGTCAGAACGCTGTCCGCAAATACCAAGAGGAGGAACTCCGCAAGTTGCAGAACCGCCACAGACCGTCAGCGAGAAAAGAAAACCAACCCCAACCCTCATTATTTGATTTAGGCTTATGAAACCGAAGACCAAGATACAGAAAGAGGTGGCAAGACTTTCCGCCAACCTTCGCCCCATATCAGCGACACAAATAGATTGGGCATACCGCCACTGCGTTGAGCATATCGGCTACCGCACCAAGAAAGGGAACATCACCTGTTCCGACTGCGGTCACGAGTGGCACAGCGACAGCGGACTATGCGACACCCTTGAAGGCTGCACCTGCCCCAAATGCCATGCCGAACTCAAAGTGCAGGACACACGCAGACGCATCTACAAGGAAACGCAGAATTTCAGCGTGATAACCACCTGCAAAGGGTATCAGGTAATCCGCGTGGCGCAGGTCAGATGCGAGAGCAGGAAAGGCGAACCGATGCGTTTCTACTGCCACGAGGTCGTGCAGCGTTGGATTTCACCCGACGGCAAGGTTACGGACATGGCGTTGCTCCGTGGCTTCCTTTTCTGCTATTGCGATGTGTGGGCATTAGGCAGCGATATGGAGGTAAGACCGCACAACAGCCTATACGATGATGTGGTGGCAAGAAGCTGTGCATATCCAAAGATGAGGATATTGCCCCAACTCAGACGTAACGGCTTCAAGGGCGATTTCCACGGCATCTCCCCCGTGCGTCTTTTCAAAGCCTTGCTTTCAGACCCAAGAATTGAAACCCTTATGAAAGGCGGTGAGATTGAGGTCATGAAACACTTTCTTTTCAATACCCGTACTGCCGATGAATGTTGGGCATCATATCTGATTGCCAAGCGTCACAAGTATCAGATAGACAACCTCTCAATGTGGTGCGACTATCTGCGTATGCTCAAAAAACTCGGTCAAGACCTCCGTAACCCGAAGAACATCTGTCCCGAAGATTTCATGGCGGCACACGACAACGCAACCCGAAAAATTGAAGCCATACACGAGAAGGAAAGAGCCGCAGAGCAACGCCGTTGGGAGATTGAAAGGCGTGAGCGTGAGCAACAGCGACAACTCCAACGAAAGAAAGATGCGGAGGATTTCATCGCCAACAAATCCAAATTCTTCGGCTTGGTAATCACGGACGAGGAAATAATCGTCAAGGTGCTTGAAAGCATAGACGAGTATTACAACGAGGGCAAGACGCAGGGCATCTGCGTGTTTGGCAGTGGATACTACAAGAAAGCCGACACCCTCATACTATCGGCAAGGATTGGCGATGAGATTATTGAAACCGTAGAGGTGGACTTGCGAACCCTCGAAGTGGTGCAGTGCCACGGCAAGCACAACCAGGACACCGAATATCACGAGCGCATCATAGACCTTGTGAACAAGAACGCCAACCTTATCCGTGAGCGGATGAAAGCGGCATAGCATAACCCCTAAAACAACATTGATATGGAAGTAAGAATTGAAAGTATGATTTGTGTGTGGGATGATGCAATCCCCACGATGTTCCTTGAATTTGTGAACCTCCTCACTCTCACAACGAGTGAGGGGGAATTGAGAAAGAGCGTAAAGGAGTTTGCCGAGAAGCACGAACTTGACAAGTTTTTCCTTTACGGCTTCGGCTCACACCATTTCTACCTGCACCAACGCTACACAAGCAACCCCGAAATGGTGATGAAGAACAGAGTTCTGTCAGTACATTTTTAACCATCCTTAATTCCGCAACACTATTATAAATATAAC
>NZ_GL882678.1 GCF_000195635.1 Bacteroides fluxus YIT 12057
AAGTATGCACTAAATTAATTCCGCCAACAGGTATATAATAACATTTTTTAAAGGATTGTATCTTGAATCTTTTTCTTAATATATTGATGAAACTTTGAGATAATAATACATACATATCGGACTGTCTGTATAACTTCTGAAGTCTTTTTTTGGTATGTGATGACATGTACCAGTAGTGATAAGGGATAGATAACCAACTTTTTAAAGATAGGTGTACATGATATAGCTTATACCAAAATAGTATCCATCCGCAATCTGGCGTATTATGTTCAACTGTTATGATTTTGCAATTTAATTTATGTGAAGCCTTGAATAAAATATCCTCTATTGGGGCATAGCTGTCTTGAAAGATAATAATATCAAATTTTTGTGCTTTTAATAGAGTACGGAGATATTCTTTGTTTTCGTTTATTTGTTTATTTGTAATTTCAGGCATTTTATAATAGGATATTCTACTGTCTGAATATTGCATTTCTTTATTTTGGATATATGACAGTATGGAGATTTGATATCCTTTTTCTACAAGGTATTTGGATAAGATTTCAGTAACCTTTTCTATTCCGCCTATATCTGGATAATGATGTAAATAGAATAATATTTTCATTTGGATTTATCTATTTCCTATTAAGAATCGTAAACTGTTATGTAGATATTTATTTAGAATCATATATGCTAATGAGCAAATCAAAAGAGTGGTTATGCCAATCATAAAGTGTGCTAAAATCAAATGAGAGTTAGAGAAAAAATTGATATATACAGGTTTTACATAGTCAACAATAAAATGTGAACAGTATATAAACATGACAATTGATCCACTGTTACATTTCTGTATATTGCATTTTTTATAAATCCACCATGAAAATCTCAAAATGAATAGGACACCACCTATAATTGTTATTTGCATAAAAAAATGGTGCATGATGTTCTCTCTTAACAAAACATTGATACAGACTAATATGGGATAAATGATATATATATATTGTGAAGGGAGTGATGACAATATATTTTTTTGGCTTATTGATAAACTCGCACCTATACAAAACCAAATTAATCCCGTATATAGTAAAGTTAGTGGTATTTGTAGATAGGGAAGAATAATGAATATAACTAAAAGGATAGAAACAATTATATATTTTTTTCTTACTAATTGTATTGTCCAAAAAATGATTGGTGAAAAAAGAGTTATTATGATTAAATCACGTATATACCAAAGTGGTCCATTTATAGGAAACGGATAAATAATTGTTCCGTTATAGAAAATAAAACTTTTGGCTATCGGTATAATTCCATTTAGTGTTGATAAATTCCCTGTTTTTAAGAAAATATATCCCATCTTTAATAATAAGGCGATTAAACACCATATTATGTATGGAATAAGTAAGGTGGTTACCCTTTTTTTTATTTTTATTTTATAATCAGATAAATTGAATTTCAAATTTTCTTTTTTGAAGAAAAAATATCCAGATAAAAAGAAGAAAGTAGGAACTCTAAATTCTCCTAGTACTTCTTGTTGAAAGAATATAATATTGTATGCATAGTTTGAGTAGCCGTGAGGTAAAGGAACATCTACCGCACTATGGGTAAATACTACTCCAATAATAAGTAAGATTCTTAAAAAATTTACATAGTTGGATTCTTCTTTTATGTCTATGTATGTATTCATTTCTAGTTTAATTAGTCAAATAGTTGGTACCATCTTTTTCTTATTTCTTGATGTGCAAACTTTGATAGTGTTAATTGTGCATTAGCTCTATATGTATTCATCAAATTATTGTTTGACATTAACTCTATTATTTTCTCTACGTACATTTGTTCGTTATATGGAGGAATAATTATGCCATTTTTTCCATTCCATATGATGTCTTTTATGGAAGAGAAAGTCTGATAGGCAATTGGAATACATTTATTTGTCAATGCTTCAATCAAGGTTACGCTTAAACCTTCATAATGTGAAGTCATCATAAAAATAGATGCTTTTTGATAATAAATTTGTGGGTTGTCTTTTTTACCTTCAAAAATTACATTTGGAATTTTTTGCTCTTGGATATATTGCTTATAAAGTACTTCAGCTTCGCCATAGCCAATAATGCGCAAAGACCAATCTGTGATTCTTTCACAAACTTGTTTCCATATTCGTAGTGCGCTAATAATATTTTTTTGGTTCTCATCAAAACGTGCTACAATTATTACCTCTTTTTGCTTGATAAAATCAATGTTTATGTTATTAGAATATACTAATGGATTTCCAATAGCATAAAGCTTTTTATTGTCTTTCAAGTGAAAATTGTTTATAGCTTCAGAAATGAATGAAGGAGAGAGCACTACGTAGTAGTCACAGATTTTATAGAGTTGTTTTTGTTCTTTGATATATATATTCTGTCTTGCCAGAATAGTTTTGATTATTAGGATTAATTGTATTTTTATGGATTTTGGTCTTTCTAAATATTGAATAAAATATGGAGTATTATGTAGGCAATTGATGATTTTTACATTATGAATTTCTCGTTTTATTGTTTTTAGTGTATAAATAATTCTACGTTGTGTAAGGCCTTGATTGATGATAATGTTAATATCATTTTCTTTTATAAATTGACTTAGTTGATTATAAAAAACTTGCATAGGTTGCTTTAAGTTCATCTTAATCTTTTTGCTGTCTTGGATAGATGCATTATCTGTATGCCAGAAAGCAAAATAGCACCGGTGTCCATCTTGCTCAAATATTTGGCTTAATATGTCACTTACTTTTTCAATACCTCCTCTTGAAGGAAGAATAGAATTTTCTATGAATAAAATGTTCTTTTTAATCATGAGTCTTTCTGATTTTGTTGAGAATCAAATGTAATTCTTTGAGTTTTAAAAGATAAGCCATCCCTATGTAATAAGAAAAACCAATCATAAAGCCTATAATTAGCTGCAAGTAATAATTGGCAATAAAAGAAATGCATAGTGATATAATCATAAACATACTAAAGCTTAAGATAATGTATGGCATCAGAATTTGTACTTCTTCTTTATGAGTGATAGATAGAAGGGGTTTTAGAAAATAGATGATAATTATCATGTCAAAGAAACTATAGCAAATAAGTCCTATACACATGGCTTTAATTCCTAATGGAATTGTTATGCACAATATGACTATTGAAACTATTTTTTTATAAATTTCTGATTTAAAAGATAAATCACTTCTTCCTTTTACTGCTAATAATTGCCAGTTGAGGTACATTACATGATTCCACATTAGTGCAAAACTTATAAGAGTGAGCAGATAGGATGCTGGTATCCATTTTTCAGATAATAATACATAGGTTAGTGGTTTGGACAATGCGGCCATTCCTAACATTAGAGGAAAAATGATAAATGATGAAATTTTGAGTAATTGAAAAAAGTTGGTTTTTAATTTAACATTATTATTCTGCATGTTACATTGAACAGGATATACCGCCCTTGCAATAATATTTGTAATATTACTTGATGGAAAAGAAGCAAGAGTATTCATACGGTTATAAAATCCTAAATTTTGTGAGTTAAAGAATTTACCGATAACCAAAGAATATAGGTTGCTGTAAATGGTAGCAAGTAACCCTGTTAATAAAAGCCTGGAACCAAATGCAAATAATTGTTTGAAAGATTGTAGAGAGAATACCAATATGGGTTTCCAATGGGTGTTGCACCATAATAATAATGTTGTGAGGAAATTTGTTACTAATGATTGGAATACTAAAGACCAAACACCATATCCTGTCCATGCTAAGTAGATTCCTATCCCTCCGCCACAGGTGATAGCTACTAAAGTTATTTTGGCTTGTGATTTGAAATCTAACAAAATGGTCAGTTGGGTTCTTTGTACAATGGCAAAAGCTGATATTATAAAATTTAGACCTGCATAGCGAGCAATATTAGTTAGTTGTGGTTCATTATAAAATGAAGCAATAAATGGTGAGAAATACCAAAATAATATATAAATAAGAATAGATATGCAAATATTGAAATAAAAAACTGTTGAATAGTCAATGTCTGTGCGGTTTTTCTTTTGAATTAAAGCATTGGAAAATCCACTATCTATGACGCTTTGTGCAATTGATAGAAAGATTGTCAACATTGCTATTAATCCATAGTCAGATGGTGATACTAAGCGTGCAATAATTATGCTTAAGATAAATTGAATTCCTTGAGCACTGAATCTTTCGATTGCACTCCATATAATACCTTGTGTTTGTGATTTAGACATTAGAGTAACCTATATAAACACCCATTGTATGGCTATAATCCTCATTTTGAGTATTGTAGACCACTGTGAGTATATCTTTGATTAATAATTAAGTTGTTTTGCAATATTTATTGGTAAGCACTCACTGTGTGGCTATACTGCCCGTAA
>NZ_GL882679.1 GCF_000195635.1 Bacteroides fluxus YIT 12057
TAATGGGATGCAGATAGCAACCTGTTACGGTTGCTTATCTGCGTGTTATCCGCATAATTATTTCTATTTATACAAATGGTTAATCCCATTCGATTTCATCTCCTTTCTCTCGAAGAATTTTATATATTTCTTCTTCGTTTTCTATTAAAGAGATGATAATGTCGGCAAAGCGTTTTGCCTTTTGCTCGTTTTCTGCGGTGTCCTCAAAATAAGCTGCGTAAGAACCAGCTTCAGGGTCGCTTTCCATACTTTCCAAAATGTCTGGTGCATTTTCTTCCAGATAGTAGTTGAAGAAGGCATCCCAGTTGTAACCGTTCATGTACGCCTCTTCATTTATCTCATTCATTTGCTCTCCTATTGCCAATGTTTTTTCAACCTCATTTTGGAAGAGCAGAACAATGTTACCAGAACCATTTGTGTAAATTTGAACATACTCATTATTAAAGATGTCTCTTTCTTCTGTTGTTGCCATAATCTTTTAATTTTTAATTGTTTTACTATTGCGGATAA
>NZ_GL882680.1 GCF_000195635.1 Bacteroides fluxus YIT 12057
TTTTAATTTTTAATTGTTTTACTATTGCGGATAATGGGTTGTGAATAACTGATCGTTAGGGTGGTTCATTCGCTTGTTAGCAATAACTTATTATAATCCCAAATAGCATTCTAAAAAAGAATTGAAGTCTTTCCATTGTGGAGACAACTTTCCATTCTGAAAATTGATTAGTTTTTCTCCCAATTCAATTTCGAGAACTTCTCCTGTATTACGGTTATAGAAAAAACCGCCTTCCGCCTCAAAACTATCTAAAGGAAGATATTCTTTCGGTAGTTCCAAATTATTCTGCAAAGTTTCTGCTCTTTGAGCATAAGTTGAATATACAAGAAACCAACATATATTATCTATACTACCAACTCGCCCTTTAAAACTTGTTTCCGTTGTATGAAGACAAAAGAATGCAAAATCACTACTTAAATCAATTCCTAAATCTATCAAAGCCTTTTTATATGCTTTATCTTCTTTTTCCGAATATACACCTTGTTTATTCAAATAGTCTATCACTTTATTACTTAGCATGATTTGATGATATTTTATTTGTTTAACTTTATTGCTAATGGGTTGGAAAGGAACGCCGTTTAGGAGTTAGCTTTCCTTGTTATCAATTTTATATTCTTCATATTCAAGAAACGCAGTATCAACATCTCCTTCTAACAGGTAGTAGAAACAATCTTGTATTATATCAATCCATTCAATAATTTGCTTTTGCTGTTCTTGTGAGACAAAATTAGCCCCGACAATCCATCTCCTGCCTAAATGTATAATGCTATACACATCACTTATTAGGGTTTGATTGATTGTCGGCTTCATAAAATCATCCGCAAGAACTTTAAGACATTCCATTATCTCCATAAAATTACACTCATATAGTTTTCCTCGAAATGGACGAAGTAAGCCAAGAAAGCCATTTTCCCATTTCTCATTTTCTATATCATTGTTTCTACAAGAATGAAAACTTAATAAAATATATGCTTCTTCTTTTGTCATTGCGTTTCTGTTTAATTGTTGATAATGTTTGACGGATAGTCGCCCTTTCAAGAGCGATTGATACGCTTGTTATACACGTTATTTTTTATTAGATTTCTTATAATGGATATATAGTTCCCCAGAGGAAGTTAATAATCCATTACTTATAGCATTGATTAATGTTTCAAAATTTTCAATACAATCCAAATCATCACACTCTGCTCCATACCACATATATATTTCTTCATTTTGAATCCATTGAAGAACTTTGAATAATTCTGTTTGGTTGATAGATATTCCATTACCTATACTTTTCTGCGCACAGACACACAGACTATCAAAATTGGGAATAGTATATATCCCATCAGTACAATTTGTATGAAAAAGAACTTTTGCATATTCTTTAAAATACAAATTATTTTCTATTCCAAAGAATAGATTATTAGGCTTTTTATATGTGAATAGTATCATTTGGCTCATGACGTGTATAATGGGATGCAGATAGCAACCTGTTACGGTTGC
>NZ_GL882681.1 GCF_000195635.1 Bacteroides fluxus YIT 12057
TGGCGGTTGATCATTTCCCCCTGCCAATTTATAACTCATAAATCATAATTCATAAATGAACACCTCTCTTTCCGAAGAAGCAATCACTCTTCAGCGTGCCGCGCACGAGCTGATGTATTTGGGTACGGACGGTAGTCCGGTTTATAGCGATGAGCTGTCCCGTCGCAACGGTGAGGTCTATCGTCTGACGACGGCTTTGTATAGTTCCTTAGCGAAAGGTGCAACTACAGAAGAACAGGCAAACGTCTGTCTTGCGTTGTTGATGGGGTATAGTGCCTCGTTCATAGATTATGGAGAAAAACAGGAACATATCCAGAATGTTTTAAATCGCTGTTGGGATATCCTTGACGTTCTTCCCGCTTCCTTGTTGAAACTCCGTCTGCTTACTGCTTGTTATGGTGAAGTGTTCGACGAGCCTTTGGCCGACGAAGTCCGCAAGATTATTTCCTCCTGGAACGGATCATCTCTTACCGCAGAGCAGCGGGAAGCCATCGAGGAATTTCAGAACGTAGTTGCTAATCCCTATCCATGGGAAGAAGTGGGCGAATAATCTGAAGTCAACGATAAAAAGCTATATCCCGTTTCAGAAAAAACGTATATTTGCGTATAACTTCTAAAAATGGTCAGACAAAATGGAGCAGATGCGTAAATTGCCTATCGGTATACAGACTTTTGAGGAGATACGTAAAGACAATTATCTTTATGTAGAACGGTTGCCGATTTGCTTGCCATGCTCAACCAAT
>NZ_GL882682.1 GCF_000195635.1 Bacteroides fluxus YIT 12057
CGTACCTGGGACGAAGCGTTGAATAAGCTGTCAGTATAAAAGGTATAAGGCAGACGGGGATTTAGGGTTAATCTTTTTATGGAAATAAAGCAAGCAAGTCAAAAAGATAAATGCGGTTTCCCGTCTGTTGTTCTACTTGGCGGTTTGGGGATAACAGGCTTGTTTCTGTTGCTATCCTGCTATGATTTGTTCCTGTTTCTCTGTTGTGATGAATATAGTTTACATTATTGTTGGGGCTGATAATTCTTTTGACAGACAATTTGTGTTGTTTCAATTTAATTGATGTGTTTAATGGCGCTATTCGTAAATATATACTTTTGTTGTGCGATGATAGGCGGAAATGGATTTTAGGGTACTGCCTTTTGAAACACTTTTTAATTGTTCCGCTCTATTTTTGTAACGGAAAACCGTTACAAAATATAACTTATTTCCTGTAAATCATCATTTTTTAGTGATAAATTCTTTGTTTTTTATTGCATATTGATTTATTATTTTTATATTTGTAGGCGGGTAAACAAATAAAAGTTAAACGATAACGATTATATTATGAAATAAAGTTAATTGTGTTGCAAAAGAAAAAGATTGCAAAAATAGTGTGGGGTTTTATTTGATGTGTATAGTAATATTCTTACCTAAAGAGAACACGTTTTATAGGATATCCTTTCCCGGAAGGAAGTATCATATTTTACATAACACATGTTTTACTAATACAAAACTTTACGATTATGAAAAAGAAACTCATGATGGTGGCAGTGTTGCTCGGTGCGTTGACATTGGGTGCTTGCGTGGACGACAATGAATCGCAGTCGGTAACGGATGTGCGTAAGGCGAAAGCTGAACAATTGAGTGCCTTGGCTCAGAAAGCAAAAGCCGAGGCTGAGGCATTGCTGATTTCTGCTAATGCGGAAAAAGCATACAAAGAAGCGCTTGCAAAGTATCAAGAGGCTTTGACAAGTAAAGTTGAAGAAGAGATACGCCAGTCTAAAGAAAAGTTTAACGCAGAATTGGAAGCTCTTAAGGCTGAGTATGATGAAAGAATGTGGGAGGCTAAGAAAAATGCTTTGCAGTCGGAACAGGAATTCTTGGATAAGGTAGAGACCCGACTTGCGGCATTGTATATGGCTTATTCTCAGGCTGCGGAAGGTTTGTCTGATTTAAAACAAAAAAAAGCAGGTGCTGAATATGATTTGGTTCGTATGCAGGCTTATGCTTTGACTATAGACAATTATATTAAAGAAAAGACTATCGAGTACGAAGCGCAGATCAAGCAGAAGGAAGCGGAAATCGTAGCTTGGAAAGGTTATAGTGGATTAGACCGGAATGAATTGAGTGCCGAACTGGAGGGCTTGAAACAGGAAAAATATGAGTCTTTTGCTGCGTGGGAGGCTGCGAAGAGTACAAGAGCTACAGCAGAAAAAACTAATGACGAGTTGATTGCCTCATACGATTATAAAACAGAAGGAACCTCTCCTGTGAAGGCTGTGGCTGCGGTGCAGAAGTATTATGAAATGAATCGTAATAGTATGTTTGACCGGTACTGGTTGGCAAATAAAGGGGAATGGGATGTTGCATGGGAAAAGGTGGATGCCGCTAAAGAATTAGGCTTGCTACCGGACAATGTCTATTGTGAGGTAGATGATCATATCATTTATCTTAGTATTCCTTGTTTTGAGATATGGATGGATAATCGGTGGCTTCCATGTGCTCCTATTGCTGAAGAACTTACGGAACTTTCTAAAAATGCTAAATTGTGGGCTCCTTATTATAAAGTGACTTCTAATCTGGCGGTCGATGTTATGACTAAATATTATAACACGTATGTAGATTATGCGATGGAGCAATTAGGTGTTGAAGCTACGGCTACCACAGAGGCTACGGGTCTTTATGGAGTGTTGGCGAGTGCGCAAGCTCTTTTGACTGAGAAAAAAGCGGATTTGGCCACCAAAGAGTCTGAAGTGGCTCCCTTTGAAAAAGCCGTTAAGGATAACCAGGCTCTTGTGGATGCTGCTCAAGCCGAGTATGATAAAGCTGAGGCGGCTCGTGATGCCGTGAATGAAGAAATAGCCGGGTATACTGAGGAAATGCAGGCTGCGCAAAGAGCTATAAATGCTGCAAATGCAGAAAAAGAAGTAGCTCAAGCTAAGGAAGCAACCGCTACGGCAGAGAAAGCAACCGCTACGGCGAACAAAGCTAACGCTGAAGCTGCAAAAACTCAAGCTGAGGCTGATAAGGCTGCTGCTACTACCGATGAAGAAAAGAAAGCCGCTCAAGATAGAATTGACCAAGCAGTGAAGGATATTGCTGCTGCCACTGCTGCCATTACGAGGGCCGACAAGAAATTGGAGGAAGCCAAGGCTGCCATTAAGGCTGCTGATGCCGTAATTGAGGCTGAAACGGCTAAACAAACAGCTGCCGGTGAAAAAGCGGATGCTGCAAGATTGAAGTTGGAGGATGCGCAAGAGGTATTGGCTACTGCTGATAGAGCTTTGAATAATGCAACTACGGAATTATGGATGGCAGAAAACAAACTTGCTACAGTTAAGGGGGTTATCACAACCTTGAAGGGGGAAATTGATACTCAGGAAAAGGCCGTTGCCAAAGCCCAGGATCAGATTAATGCTATTAAAGAGAATATTGCGAATAATGAAGAACGTCAGGCTACCTGGAATGCTGTTGTAGCTGCTTTGACTCCGGATTATGCGGCTGAGGTGAAAGCGTTGGCTACCAATAAGGCCGTGACCGACTATATCGCTGCCATAGAGGTTGAAGATGCGGCAAAACTGGCATACAATGAAATCGGTTCTAAGATTACGGCGGTTAGCGGTTATTTGACCGGTTCTAACAGTGGTGAAGTCTTCGATCCTGCTGCAGAAATCAACAAACTGGAACTTGCAATTGCTGGTTTGAAGAAGAATATTGAAGAACTGAAACCTGTTGGCGGAATTAATTTAGTGCATACTT
>NZ_GL882683.1:0-23779 GCF_000195635.1 Bacteroides fluxus YIT 12057
CTCAGGTTTTTACGTTGATCCGTTTTTACGTTGATCCCAAACCATAGCGCAAACCGAGGATTAAAAACAAAAAAAGACCGCCAAGAGTGGAAGCCTCTCAACAGTCTAAATCTTCTTTGTAGCGGGACCCGGGATTGAACCGGGGACCTCATGATTATGAATCATGCGCTCTAACCAGCTGAGCTATCCCGCCATCATTTCTCGATTGCGGGTGCAAAGATATAGCTTTTGTTTTAACTACCAAAAATTTTAGAGATATTTTTTTTTGTGGTTTATCGGACTGGTTATAGTGTATGGGGTGAAAACTGTTTTTTTTATTGGTGGTTTTGTATAACATTATCAAGATGTTATACCCCTCTCATAAGGCTAATCTAAATAAATTTAATGAATTATTTTTTCTAATTAGAAAAAAGTATTTAATTTGGCGGACGCAATAAAAAAGCAGAAAAGACTATGGAAAGAAAAAAAGTACATTTAGAATATCTCTTGAATGCGACTTCTAAAAGTATTCTTTGGACAGCGATAAGTACTCCTAACGGTTTGGAGGGCTGGTTTGCTGACAGGGTGCAATCGGACGATAAAATCGTCACTTTCTTCTGGGGAAAGACCGAAAAACGTGATGCGGAGATTGTAGCCGTGCGGGCTTATTCCTTTATTCGCTTTCGTTGGTTGGATGATGAAAATCCTCGTGAGTACTTTGAATTAAAAATGACAAATAGCGAGTTGACTAATGATTTTGTATTGGAAATTACCGATTTCACTGATGCAGACGAAGTTGCCGATTTGCGTGAATTGTGGGAGTCACAAGTCGATACTTTGCGTAGAACGTGTGGTTTTTAGTTAACTTTCAATTAAAAATTTCCCGTACTCCCTTTTTTATGCTACTTTTGTGTCCTCATTGCATGAAAAGAGTAAAATGCTGCGCATAAAAAAGTTAGATATATTTATTCTGAAGAGCTTTTGCATGCTCTTTATGGGTACTTTCTTCATTTGTCTCTTCATCTTCATGATGCAGTTCCTATGGAGGTATGTAGATGAAATGGTGGGGAAAGGATTGGAGATGACTGTCCTTGCACAGTTTTTCTTCTATTCGGCATTGTCATTGGTGCCCGCTTCACTGCCGTTGGCCATATTGTTGGCAGCCCTTATTACTTTCGGAAATTTCGGAGAGCGTTTTGAGTTGCTTGCAATGAAAGCAGCGGGTATCTCGTTGCTTAAAATCATGCGGCCGCTGATTATTTTCATCTGCTTCATCTGCTTGGTTTCTTTCTATTTTCAGAATGTGATCGGTCCGCAGGCTCAGACAAAGTTGTGGACTTTATTGCTGTCTATGAAGCAAAAGTCTCCGGAGGTAGATATTCCGGAAGGTGTGTTCTATGACGAGATAGACGGTTATAATCTTTATGTAAAGCATAAAGACCGTAAGACAGGTATGCTTTATGACGTGTTGATTTATAACTTTGAAAAGGGGTTTGAGAATGCGCAGATTATCAAGGCTGACTCCGGAAGGCTTGAGATGACGGCAGATAAGCAGCATCTGTATCTTCATCTGTTTAGTGGTGAGCAGTTTGAAAATTTGAAATCTCAGAACATGAATCAGCGGAATGTCCCTTATCGTCGTGAAGCTTTCCGCGAAAAGCACGCCATCATTGAATTTAATTCCGATTTCAATATGGTAGATACCGGTATCATGAGCAGTCAGTCCAATAGCAAGGATATGAAAATGCTGCAGGCTGGTATCGATTCGATGACCATTCAGAATGACAGCGTAGGACGAACCTATTACAAGGAGGCAATGTCCGGCACATATAATGTTACGGCCAGTTTGAGTAAAGAAGATACAATAAAGGTTGAAAATGCGCGTTTGGGTGACTACAATGTCGATAGTTTGTTCAATGTCGCTACATTGATGCAGAAACAGAAGATTATTTCTACGGCTGTGAGCCGCGCGGAAAGTGCCGGAAGTGATTGGAGCTTCAAGAGTTACAGTATCTCCCAGACAGATACCAGCCTGCGCCGTCACATGACCTCCTGGCATGAGAAACTGACGCTTTCATTGGCATGCCTCATCTTCTTTTTTATCGGTGCCCCTCTTGGAGGCATCATTCGCAAAGGCGGGTTGGGTATGCCGGTAGTGGTATCCGTATTGATATTTATTGTTTACTATATCATTAACAATACGGGTTATAAGATGGCTCGTGACGGGAAATGGATTGTGTGGATGGGCATGTGGACCAGTACTGCGATATTGGCGCCTTTGGGAGCTTTTCTTACCTATAAATCCAATAACGATTCTGTGGTACTGAATGCAGATGCCTATATCAATTGGTTTAAAAAGGTAATAGGTATCCGCAGCGTTCGTCACATGTTCCGCAAGGAAGTCATTATTCATGATCCGGACTATGCACGTCTTCCGGGTGATTTGCGGGCTTTGTCTGCCGATTGCCGTGCGTATGCGGAAAAGAAAGCGTTGAAGCGTGTTCCCAATTACTTTAGGTTGTGGATGAATGAGACGCAAGATCTTGAGATGGAAGGAATCAATGAACGCATGGAGGGGTTGATTGAAGAAATGTCCAATACTAAGTCCATCCCGTTGTTGATGGCCTTGAATAACTATCCTGTCATAGCTGTCCATGCACATGTACGTCCTTTTCACAATTACTGGCTGAACCTGCTTTGCGGGGTTGTTTTCCCGGTAGGTTTGTTTTTCTATTTCCGTATTTGGGCGTTCCGCATCCGTTTGAATAAGGACATGGAACGGATTATTAAGACAAATGAGGAGGTAATCAAGATTATAGAAACCGATCAGAACAAATAAAAACAGATATAATATGGAAAATGTAAAGCTGAATACAATAGAGGAGGCCATTGAGGATTTCAAGGCCGGTAACTTTGTGATTGTGGTTGACGACGAAGACCGTGAGAACGAAGGTGATTTGATTATTGCTGCCGAGAAGATTACGCCGGAAAAAGTAAACTTCATGTTAAAGCATGCGCGTGGTGTACTTTGCGCGCCGGTTACGGTTTCCCGTTGTAAAGAACTTGATCTGCCGCATCAGGTGGCGGACAATACTTCCGTACTGGGTACTCCTTTCACGGTGACTATCGACAAATTGGAAGGTTGTACCACCGGCGTCTCTGCCGCTGACCGTGCCGCGACAATCCAGGCGTTGGCCGATCCGGCTTCTACTCCGGCCACATTCGGCCGTCCCGGTCATATCAATCCCTTGTATGCACAGGAGAAAGGGGTGTTGCGTCGTGCCGGACATACGGAAGCTGCCATTGATATGGCACGTCTGTCAGGACTCTATCCGGCAGGTGCGTTGATGGAAATCATGAATGAGGATGGTAGTATGGCGCGTCTGCCCGAATTGCGTAAGATGGCTGATGAATACGGTTTGAAGTTGATCTCTATCCGTGATTTAATTGCCTACCGTTTGAAACAGGAATCTATTGTAGAGAAAGGGGTGGAAGTAGATATGCCTACAGAGCATGGTCATTTCCGTCTGATCCCTTTCCGTCAGAAGTCCAACGGATTGGAACACGTGGCCTTGTTCAAGGGAACTTGGGCTCCTGATGAGCCGATTCTGGTACGTGTACACTCTTCTTGCGCGACAGGTGATATTTTCGGTTCCAAGCGTTGCGATTGCGGCGAACAGTTGCACAAGGCTATGGAAATGATAGAGAAAGCCGGTAAGGGAGTAGTGGTTTATTTAAACCAGGAAGGACGCGGCATTGGTTTGATGGAGAAGATGAGAGCTTATAAATTGCAAGAGGATGGCTTGGATACGGTGGATGCGAACATCTGCTTGGGTCATTTGGCCGATGAACGCGATTATGGTGTAGGCGCTCAGATTCTTCGTGAAATAGGGGTACACAAAATGCGTCTGATGACCAATAATCCTGTAAAACGCGTAGGTTTGGAAGCATACGGTCTGGAAATTACGGAGAATGTGCCTATTGAGTCGGTTCCGAACCAGTATAATGAACGCTATTTGCGTACCAAGAAAGAACGTATGGGACATACACTTCATTTTAGTAAGTAAACTGTCTTTTTGTTTTTCCATATCAAAGAAAATCGTTTATTTTGCAACCAGATTTGCATAACAACCATTAATTAGAAACAAGATGAACCAATTATCAGATCGCTTGAACAGTTTGTCGCCCTCTGCGACGCTGGCTATGTCCCAAAAGAGCGGAGAGCTGAAAGCTCAAGGCGTAGATGTTATTAACTTGAGTGTGGGCGAACCCGATTTCAATACTCCCGAGCATATTAAGGAGGCTGCGAAAAAGGCGATAGACGACAACTTCTCCCGCTATTCTCCAGTTCCGGGTTATCCTGCTTTGCGTAATGCCATTGTAGAGAAATTAAAGAAAGAGAACGGTCTGGAATATACGGCTGCACAAATCTCTTGTGCCAACGGTGCCAAGCAGTCCGTTTGTAATGCGATTTTAGTATTGGTGAATCCGGGGGATGAAGTGATTGTGCCTGCCCCCTATTGGGTAAGTTATCCTGAAATGGTAAAGCTGGCTGAAGGTACTCCGGTGATTGTACCTGCCGGTATCGAACAGGATTTCAAGATTACGCCTGCACAGTTGGAAGCAGCGATTACTCCAAAGACCAAGGCGCTGATCCTTTGTTCGCCATCCAATCCGACAGGTTCTGTATATAGCAAGGAAGAGCTGGCCGGATTGGCTGCTGTACTGGCAAAACATCCGCAGGTCATTGTAATTGCCGATGAAATTTATGAGCATATCAATTATATCGGCAAGCACCAAAGTATTGCGCAGTTCCCTGAAATGAAAGAACGTACGGTGATTGTAAATGGTGTTTCCAAGGCATACGCCATGACTGGTTGGCGTATCGGTTTCATTGCCGGACCCGAATGGATCGTGAAGGCCTGCAACAAACTGCAAGGTCAATATACTTCCGGTCCTTGCTCTGTGTCACAGAAAGCAGCTGAAGCTGCATATACAGGCTCTCAGGCTCCTGTGGAAGAAATGCGCCAAGCATTTGAGCGTCGTCGTGATTTGATTGTCAAGTTGGCTAAGGAGGTTCCGGGATTTGAAGTAAATGTACCGGAAGGAGCTTTCTACCTGTTTCCCAAGTGCAGTTCATTCTTCGGTAAGGCTGTCGGCGAGCGTAAGATCAACAATTCAGATGATTTGGCTATGTATCTGCTGGAAGTAGCCCACGTTGCCTGTGTAGGCGGTACTTCTTTCGGTGCGCCCGAATGTATCCGTATGAGTTATGCTACCAGTGATGAAAATATCATCGAAGCTATCCGTCGTATCAAGGAAGCATTGGCAAAGCTGGGTTGATAGGAGACTTATTGATATAAAGAAGAAGGCTCGGTTCTTGATAGAGACCGAGCCTTTCCTTTTCTTAAAGGGGAATTTATTATTCTCCCGGATGAATTGCTTCAGACGGACAAACATCCGCGCAAGTACCGCACTCTGTACAAGTTTCAGGATCGATAGAATAGATATCGCCTTCAGAGATAGCGCCTACCGGACACTCGTCGATGCAAGTACCGCAAGCAATACAATCGTCACTAATTACGTAAGCCATTTTCTTTTAGATTTTAAATTATTAGTACTAATTTGTTCGGCAAAAATAGCTGTTTTCTTCATTAGTTGTTATCAATCTTGATTAAAAACCTCTAATTTGTATAGCGTCTAAATAAGTCAAGGTAAGGTGGGGTAAGTAAAAGTATAGCTACCTTATTTTGATTATTATGGGCAAAATATACAATAATGGAAAATTAAATATGTTGATTTTCTTTTAGTTAGGTAATAAATAATGAGAAGGTTCCCGCTTGCCTTGGATGGAACTAATAAAGCTCCAATCCAAATTCATTCTTCAATTCCATCAAGGCACTGTTTTTTTGTGCCATCATTTGGAACTTTTCCACTCTGCCGTAAGCACGGACCTTTTCGGCCGGGGCACTGACACGTACGGTCATGGTGACTTTCCGGTTTTTCAAGCGGACACGCATATACTCTTGCAGCGTGGGGATCAAAGCCGTAAATTCTTTGGCAATGATTTCATTGTCCACCACAGCCTCGAAGGTAGTGGCATTCAGTAGGGCGACATGCATGTTCTGCATGCGCTTGGCAATGGCAACCTGCTCTATAGGCATGCGTCCGGCATACTCTTGCCAATAGTAGTTCACGTCTCTTTCATTGAAGATAAAGTCCTCTTCCGGCTGTGCGGTTTGCAGGACAGCTGTAGGAGTACCGTTCTTTTTCTGTTCTTCTTCCACATGCGGGCGTTTTATGGATACGCCTAAGCCCGACATTTTCATTACCGGAATTTTCTTTTCTTCTTTTCCCTGTGCCATCAGCACGGCGGTGGGAGTTGTATGCGTGGCGGCGGCATTACCTGTTGGGGGAACAACAGGTTTGGAGGTACCGGTCGTTTGTGCGGCAGGTTGTGCTGCTGCCGGGGTACTTGCTGCTTGTGGGTGGTGGGGGGCGGAACCTGCCTGTTGCTGGGGAGCGGCAGGCTGCGTGAATATGGGTTTTATGACTTGTTTAGGGCTACGCCCACTTGAAACGTCATCTCCTTCGGCAGTGAGTTGGGCCACCTGTATCAAGGTTAACTCTACCAACAACCGCTTGTTTTTACTGGCACGGTAGTTCAGGTCGCAGTCGTTGCAAAGTTTCATGGCACGATACAGGAAAGGCAGCGGACACTTCTGTGCCTGTGCCTGGTAGCGTTCGCGGATGCTGGCGCCGACTTCAAGCAAGGGCAGGGTTACGGTGTCTTTACTTACCAGTAAGTCGCGCAGGTGGGAAGAGAGGCCGGTGATGAAATGGCTGCCATCGAATCCTTTGTTTAGAACATCATTCAATAATAATAGCGCATCGCCCACCTTGTTGTCAAGGAAGAAATCAGTCAGTTTAAAATAGTATTCGTAATCGAGCACATTCAGATTTTCAATTACACTTTTGTAGGTGATGTGCCCTCCGGTGAAACTAACTACTTGATCAAAGATGGATAAGGCGTCGCGCATACCGCCATCGGCTTTCAGGGCAATAACATTCAAGGCTTCCGGTTCGGCAGTGATTCCTTCTTTGGAAGCTACGTAAGCCAGGTGGGCTACGGTATCCTCCACACCTATGCGGCTGAAATCGTATATCTGGCAACGTGAAAGGATGGTGGGCAATATCTTGTGTTTCTCCGTGGTGGCAAGAATGAAGATGGCATGGCGGGGAGGTTCTTCCAGTGTCTTCAAAAAAGCATTGAAGGCAGAGGCGGACAACATGTGTACCTCGTCAATGATGTATACTTTGTATTTGCCGATCTGTGGTGGAATGCGTACCTGTTCCACCAGTTGGCGGATATCGTCGACCGAGTTGTTGGAGGCGGCATCCAATTCGTGGATATTGTATGAACGTTGCTCGTTGAAAGCGGTGCACGATTCGCATTGGTTACATGCTTCGCCGTCGGCGGTCGGGTTCATGCAGTTGATGGTCTTGGCAAAGATGCGTGCGCAAGTGGTTTTTCCAACGCCACGCGGTCCACAGAAAAGATAAGCATGTGCCAGTTTTCCGGTAGCGATGGCATTCTTCAAGGTGGTGGTCAGGGCGCGTTGTCCTACCACCGACTCGAAGGTCGAGGGACGATATTTTCGTGCTGATACAATATAATTTTCCATATTCAAGATGTTCTTGTCAGAGCGTGGTCGCTTCGCTTTTTGTGCAAATGTAAGCAAAAAAAAAGAAAAGTCCCGGTTATTCCTCTTATTTGGATATTGAAACTTGCATATTTCTCTCTTTCTCCCAGCCCCTCTATGTTTTCGTCTCCTTGCCGCTTTCCGCTGTTTACGGGTGGGGATAGAGTTGTTTATTCAGTCACCCATCGGCTGATGTTTCGTTCTTCCTGGCTAAATTCTACCCCAATCTTTAGAAGCTCTTGCCCGTCAGCCTGATGAGGTATCAGATAGCCTTTTTCATCAATCTACTTCAATGCGTTTTCGGCCGTGTCATGCAGCTTGAACTCGAAGACATAGATATACTTCGGAGTTTTCACTACCGCATCCGCCCGACCTTTGGCACTGCGCACTTCAGTTTCGGTGAACTGCCCCATCAGTTTGAAGACGAGATAGAACACTACTTGATAATGGCGTTCGGTCTTGTCGTTCAGTTCGTAGGGGAAGTCTGCAAAAAAGGCTTGCAGGCGGGTGAGGAAGGCGTTGTAATCACCTCTTTCCAACTCGTGGACAAACTTGCCTATATAAAATCCTTGGTCATTATTTGTCATTGGTGTATAGAAAGGTACCAGAAAATTGATGAATCCGTAGCGCACCTCGTCATTGGGAAATTCCAGCAGATAATTGCTAAAGCGCTGGTCATAATCCTTTATCGTCAAGTAGCCGCTTTGGTAAATCAGCGGAATGGGATTGTTGGAATCCACGCGATACTCGGTGAACATGGAAGCCGGAGCTTCTATGCCGTCGAGCAGGGTGCGCAGGTCGTAATCCGTATCTTGTAACATCTGTACCAGGAAGGTGGGAGTACCGGTCTGGAACCAATAACTGCCGAACTCCATACTGCTGAATGCGTTCAATATGCTGAACGGATTGAACATACCTTCTCCTTTCGGATGAAAATGATAGCCGTCGTAGTTCTTCGTCAGTTTATCTACAGTTTCTGTAAATGTCAAATCGTTTATTTCGGCAAACCGTTCTATTTCGGGTATAAAATAGGTTTGCAGTTCATCTTTTGTAATGCCGCATATCGCCGAATAGTAATAGTTCATGCTGATGTCCTGCAACTGGTTCAGGTCACTGAACACGCTTACTTGCGAAAACTTCGTCACTCCGGTGAGGAAGGCAAAGCGCAGGTAGCGGTCGGCACTTTTCAGTACGCCATAGAAGGCTTTCAAGGTTTTGCGGTACTCTTCCATCAAGTCGTCGTTTCCCAAGGCTTGCAGCAGGGGCTTGTCATATTCGTCCACCAGCACTACTACGCCGCAGCCTGCTTGCTGGCTGGCGCGGCGGATGATGCCGGAGAAGCGTCCCGCTAAGGTGTTTTCGTCCGGTCCTTTATCGTACCGGAGTTCCCATTGGGTCAATTGGCGGCTGAGTATATCGTCCAGTCGTTCGGGTGAATCATACTTTTCTGCATTCAAGTCCAGATGCAGCACGGGATATTTCTTCCATTCCTGTTCTAGCTGTTCTATGGCAAGACCTTTGAACAGTTCTTTCTTTCCCTCGAAGTAAGCCTCGAAAGTAGAGAGCAACAAGCTTTTGCCAAAACGTCGGGGACGGCTGAGGAAGTAGGGGGTAGCGGTAGCGGCCATCTTCCATACCAATTCAGTCTTATCTACATATATATAGTCTCCTTCTCTGATCTTTTCGAAAGTCTGTATCCCGATAGGGAGTTTGCGTCCTATATTCATATTCATTCCTTTCTTTATTTTAATGGCTACATTTTTCTTGTAAGCACGTTATATTCTTGTGTCAGAGCGTGGTCGCTTTGCTTTTTGTGCAAATGTAAGCAAAAAAAAGAAAAGTCTCGGTTATTCCTCTTATCTTTGTGCCATCTTTTCATAGATGGTATATAGGTTGTGCGTTCACTTTTTTTTCGTCGTACCTATTATTGTTTCAACAGTTCCTTTCCCTTATCGGTAAGGTGGTATTTTTGTTTCGGATGCTTGGGAGTCTTTGGATATAGTAATGCTACAAAACCGGATTCTATAGCCGGATAAAGATAGCTATAAAGAAAACTCTTTCTATCCTTTAATAGCATAATCTCCATGATTTCCTTTACTGATAACAATCTATCATTGATTGCACCAACAATAGCATTTACTTGTGGAGTGCTTGTGGGGTGCTTGTGGGGTGCTTGTGGGGTGCTTGTGGAATTATACCCCACAGTACTTCGTGTGTAGTGGAATACTACCCATACAGCACTTCCGTCAGTGTGAAATTCGGGATCGGGAATACCTACGCGGCGACATTCGCTAACCATAAGATTGATGCCGCGCCCCCAACTCTCCAGCACTTCGCTCTTATACAGGACATTGGCTATGATAAGGTTTTGCGGTTCCGAATTATGCCCGCTCAGCAGCTTTTCTATAGTCATATCAGGTGGAAAAGTGCCGCTGTTTTCAATTTCTACACGGTCATCATAGACGGCTATTCCTACCGAGCTTCCGGGGCGATGATAGGCTCTATGGCACAAGGCGTTAATGCAACCTTCGCGTAAGGCTTTGTAAGGTATGTTCAGCTCCTCTTCGCGGTACAGTCTTTCAATCTTTCCGGATAGAGAAAGGTGTTTGAAGAAGAACGCCATAGCTGCATCCAGTAAGCTGTAAATATTGCCGTTTATACGTTGGTTGTCGATAAATTCATCTTTGGTTGTCCCTTTGAATCGGGCTAACCGTAACAGGCATTGCGGATAATTATAAAAATCCTTACCAAACAGAACTGCGGCGGCATTGTTCAGTTTTCCGCCATGCAGCAGGTTGAACTTTTCAAGAATAGTAGGTAATTCTTCTCGGATAGTGGCTTCAGGCAAACGTCCGCCTCTGATACCTCCACGGACGGCTCCCATAATAGCTTGTTCATTAAGGTCTGTAATTTGAAGATTCGGATTGGTCAATGACTCCCAGGCATATTTGCCGCTACGTTGCATTAGCAGTTGATTGTAAATTTCTTGTGTCATAACAGATGTAACGCTCTCAATACGTTGGTAAGCCCTTCCTCTGTAAGAGAAAGGACGCATATAGCGTTGTTCCTCTGCATGTATGCTGATTATGCTCTTGGTTGTGTCTGGAATGGCAATATAGGAAACTTCGATGGTGGCAAACGGTTCTATGCGTCGGATAGCTTCTCCTATTTCTCGTTTGGTCTTGTCGCTCAATTCCTGCCCGATAATCTTGCCTTTATCAGTCACGCCGAACAATATTGTTCCACCTGTTCCATTGAGGAAGGCACACAATGTTTCCATTGCACGTTCCAATTGTCCCGTGGTTTCCTTAAACTCCACTTGATTGCTTTCTGTTTCAGCTACCAGCTCTTTAACAGTGTCAAGGTTATCTATAGTTATATGCAAACTGTCAGCTTGATTGCAAGGGTATTTTTTCATACGTATTTCTTGTTGTATATAATTCAGCCCGCAAGTCTTTTATGGCTCACGGGCTGATACTTTTTTAATGGCTGCATTTTTCTTGTAAGCACGTTATATTCTTGTGTCAGAGCGTGGTCGCTTTGCTTTTTGTGCAAATGTAAGCAAAAAAAAGAAAAGTCTCGGTTATTCCTCTTATCTTTGTGCTCAAAGAAATTCGGATTAGAGGTGAGTGGACGCAGCCATCCGTCGATAATCATTAATTAATAAGCAACATGGATAAACTTGCTTTTCTTTGGTCTTTTTTCCGCAAGCATAAGTATCTTATCACGCTTGTGCTGTTTGCGGTGATTGTTGGTTTTCTGGATGAAAACAGCATGGTGCGCCGTTTGGGATATGCACGGGAAGAGAACCGTTTGCGCGGAGAGATAGAGCGGTATCGCAAAGAGTATGAGGAGAATACGGAACGCTTGAATGAGCTTGTCGCCGATTCCGGAGCTATTGAGCGGATTGCCCGCGAGAAATATCTGATGAAGAAGCCCAATGAGGACATTTATGTATTTGAAGGAGATATAGAAGAATGAAACAATTGATACCCGCCCTTTTCACTGTAGGAGCCGTAATGGTCTTGGCAGGAGCAGCCGTTTATATTACGGGCTGGCAGCTTGCCCCCTATATATATACTGTCGGTGCCACTCTGGTTGCACTGGCGCAGATAAACTCCCCGTCCAAGAGCCAGGCTCCCAATGTCAAACGTTTGCGCCGCCAGCAGATATTCGCCGCGCTTCTGTTGGTGCTGACCGGTGCGTTCATGCTCTTTACGCATGGCAACGAGTGGATTGTCTCTTTGACAGTGGCGGCGGTCATTGAACTTTATACGTCTATACGTATCCCGCAAGAGGAGGCAAAGGAGTAAGATCTCCAGATGGATCTGCGAAACAAAAAGAATAAGCTGAGTATCCGTGTTGTTTTAAATTCTTGCAAGGCAAGCGAAGAAGGCATCTATTCGCTGGGCATCCGTGTGTTGTATCGTCGCAGGAAGAAAGAGTATTCTTTGGGATGGCGCCTCCATTGGTCCAATTTCCTGCCGGACAAGGAGCGGGTGGTGTTTTCTCCGGAAGGGCCGTTGAAGCGGAAAGACTTGGGATGCATCAACCGCCTTATCAAGGAGGAAAAGGGCAACTTGCTCAAGGCGGGGCTTTTTTTGGAAAGGGCCGAGCCGGGGTTCAGTCTGGAACGTCTGATGCAGAAGCATCACAAGAACCGGTGTAGCCAGTACGTAGAGGTATTCATGCTGCAATGTATAGAGGAGTTGCGCGGAGAGGGGAAGTCGGGTACTGCGGAGGCGTATGTCAGCGGGCTGAATTCCCTGCGACGCTTCTGTGCCCTTGGAAAGCTGAGGTTCAAGGAGGTTGACTATGCTTTTGTGACGGACTACATGCACTATCTGCGTACCCGTAGAATCTCGGAAAACACGGTCGGCATGTATCTGAGCTGCTTCAGGGCTGTATATAACAAGGCACGTAAGCAGGGAGTGGAAGTGAGGGAAGGCAATCCTTTTGCCGATTTGAACTTTCGTGTTCAGGAGACGTTGAAGCGTGCGCTTACCAAGGAGGAGATAGCGCGCATTGCCCGGGTCGATTTGCGGCGGCATCCGCGGATGGAAGAGGCGCGTGATTTGTTCATGTTCAGTTTTTATTGCCGTGGCATGTCGTTCGTGGATGTCATTCACCTTAGGCGTGACTGTATAGTCAATGGTACTCTCTTTTATGAGCGTAATAAAACCGGACAACGCCTGCAGGTGGGCATGCTTCCCTGCATGTACGAAATTATTGAGAAGTACAGGTCTCGGAGCCCGTACCTTTTCCCATGTATCGACGTGGCGTCCTCACGTACGGTTTACACGCAGTACCGGTATTCCTTGGGGATGATAAACCGCTACCTCAAGCGGTTGGGGGAACTGCTACACATCGCTACGCCGCTCACCACCTATGTGGCGCGCCATTCATGGGCCACTATCGCTAAGAATGAGGGAGTTCCGGTATCCATTATCAGTGAGGGACTGGGGCACACTTCGGAGAAAACCACACGTATCTATCTGGATTCGTTTACGAACGACACCATGAACCGGGTCAATGAAAACGTAGCCGCAGCAGTGAATGACTGTATGAAAAAGGAGGGGGAGAGTTTTCATCTGTCTATATAAAACAGATGAAAAACTGAAAACTCGCTTAATTAATCAAGACACTATACTTAAATATTCTATTAAAAGGTTCTCGTTTCATTTGATGGTGCAAAGATAAAGGCTGATTTGGAATACTTAGTTATCCAAATCAGCCAATCGTTTATCGTCTTTTATATGTAGCTGTTTATCAGGGTAAACGGCCGTTCTTCCCCTTTATCTTTTTCTTCAATTCGGTAGGTGTGCATCCGAAATGGCTCTTGCAATACCTGTTGAAACTTGCCGCCGAGGAGAACTCGAATTCGTGTACAACCTCCTTTATCGTGACGGAATCGTATGCGAGCCTGGCGAGTATCCGCTGGTTCTTTTGTTTCTGTAACCAGGCATAGACGGGTTCGTCGAACTCCTGCCTGAATTTTCTCTGCAGGTCCGATTCACTCATGCCCAGCAGCCTCGTGAGCTCCTTCTTGCTGTTCACCTTGTCCTTGTGTTGCAAGACCGCCGCCTTGAAGTCAACGTCCGTCCCCATAATGGGTTGGAACAGGTTCACGATTTCGCTCTTTGCATAGGCGGTTCTTAGGATGATGAACAGCTCCCTTTCCTTGAGTTCATGCAGATGCCTACAGTTGACGTCCGCCTGCAGATATATCTCCATGGATTGCAGGAAGAGATCTAAGGGTTCACGCACGGGAAGGGGAGTGAAGCGGAAAGGCGTCTCCGGTCTCTCTCTTATGTAGCTGCTCAGCATGTGCTTGTCGCACAGCGAGATGCTGTCGTGGAAAAAGGTGAGGTTGATATACTTTCCCGGGCGGATCACCTTTCCGGTGTAATGGGAGGAGACGGGGATGAAGATGAATTCCCCCGCCCTTGCCGTCACTTTGTCCCGGCCGTCCCTGGTGATGCATACTTCCCCCGATAAGATGAATATCAGATGGTTTCCCTTTGTTTCCTCCTTCTGGTTGTCGAAGACTTCCCCTTCCGAGGCATTCGCCAGTGAGAACCCGTCGTATTTCTGACTTTTGTAGTTCACGCAGGAGGTGTGTTCTTTAAGATAACAGAGTTCCATATCATACATTTAATTTAAGGTTAATAATCGGGTTTGTTGCCCCATGTTTCAGTTTATGTTTCATAAATCAATGATGTGAATTATTGAAGTTTTACAAGTTTGCTAGAATCTTTTCTGACAGATAATCTGTCGTATTATGGTGCGTGAATATAGTTATTAATATTGATATTATACCGTTTTTTAACAGCTAAATTATTTCATTTTTATGACACTGAATCATTGTTGTATTGCTATTGTGTTGATATATAGGATATTGGCATACTATTCATCTGTTTTATATAGACAGATGAAAAATGTGAAAACGAGAACAGAGATTTAGTTAAAAAAAGAGTTGAAAAAATACGAATAAATAAATGCTTTTATTATGCGAAAGAACGTGACAATTGCTATGATAGTCCTGCTGGCTTCCCTTTCGGGTTCCGCTTGCGCGCAGAAGCTTTCTGTAAAGAGCAACCTGCTGTATGACGCCACTTCCACGCTGAACCTGGGACTGGAGTTTGGCTTGTCGTCCCGCTGGACGCTGGACGTGTCGGGCAGCTATAACCCGTGGAGCTACGCCGATAACAAGAAGATGAAGCTGTGGATGCTTCAGCCGGAAGTCCGCTACTGGACATGCCGCAGTTTTTCGGGACATTTCTTCGGGGCGCACCT
The DNA here is from genome assembly GCF_000195635.1 of Bacteroides fluxus YIT 12057. GTDB lineage: Bacteria > Bacteroidota > Bacteroidia > Bacteroidales > Bacteroidaceae > Bacteroides > Bacteroides fluxus. The sequence continues at coordinate 14,979 of NZ_GL882683.1, forward strand.
GCTGGGCGGCGAATATAACTTCGGAGGCATGCTTCCGTTGGGCATCAAGCCATCGCAGTCCGGGCTGGGAAGCAAACGCTACGAAGGATGGGCGGCGGGTGCCGGGCTCTCATACGGATACAGCTGGATACTGGGACGGCGCTGGAACCTGGAAGCCACGTTGGGGCTGGGATATCTCCGCCTGGACTACGACCGCTTCGAATGCAAGACCTGCGGCGACAGGCTGGGCGAGAGCAAGAAGAACTATTTCGGGCCTACCAAGGCGGGCGTTTCTCTTATTTATATCATCAAGTAATCACACAGGAGGCAAGGATATGAAATACCACATACTATTGGGCGGTTTTCTGTTGATGCAGGCGGGTGTCCTGCACGCCAAGGATCAGATTAAGGTAAGCGCGGTCGGGACGGAGGTTTCCCGTGAGGGTGACAGCGTGCGCGTCTCGTTCAGGCTGAACGCCACCGGGCTGAAAAAAGAATATGTTTTAGGGATAACACCGGTGTTGTGCGGCAAGGGCGGGGTGCGGGAAGCACTGCCCCCCGTCCGCTACGGCAGCCGCACGGCGCAGATTCAGGAGTGGAGGGATACGGGAAGCCTTTCCGGAACCTTTCACAGGGGTGGCGAGGAAGTGGCCTATACCCACGCTCTTCCCTATAAGGAATGGATGGAAGGCGCCTCCCTGCAGCTGGAGGCGGTGAACCGTGGATGTTGCGATGAACGGACGCTTGCCCCTCTCACCCTTGCCGGGGACATGGCGCTTGCCACCCCTGCGGAACTGTTCGTGCCGGAACCGGTGCAGCCGGAGTCTGCGGTGCCCGTGGCAAACAAGCTGGCGGAGGAAAACAGCTTCCTGGCGGAGTGGAGCGGCAGCATAGGCGGCCAGGAAGACATTGCCCGTTACAGGGAGGAGGCCACGCTGGTGGTTTATTTCCCCGTGGGCAGCTCCGGTATCCTTCCGGACTATGAGGGCAACGGCGCACGGCTGGACCATCTGCTGTCGGTGCTCGGCAAGATCGCCGCTTCCAAGGATTCCCGTGTGGCGAAGATTCTGGTGATGGGCTCTGCCTCGCCGGACGGTACCAAGGTGCTGAACGAGCGTATCGCCGGAGAACGGGGACGCTCGCTGGTGGCCTACCTGGCCGGACGCACGGAGCTGGACGCCTCCTTCTTTGAGGTGAACAACGACGGTGTGTCGTGGAGCGGCCTGCGCAAGCTGGTCATGGAAAGCGACATGCCCGAGAAACGGCAGATTGTGGAAATCATCGATACGGTTCCGGTGTGGGACGTTTCGAAGAACATGGGACGGCTGGGAATGCTCATGAAGTTGAACCACGGTAAGCCTTACCGTTACATGAAGGAGCATTTCTTCCCCAAGCTGCGCAATGCGGGTTACATCAAGGTCTTCTACGAGTCGCAGCCCGATCCCCGGCTGGTATCGTTCAACAAGGCGGTTGACCTGTTGCGGCAAAAGAAGTACGCCGAGGCCGAAAGGGCGCTGGAGGGCAATACCTACTACAAGGCGGACAACCTTCGCGGAATCATCCGCATGGAGGGAGGGCATACGGACGAGGCGGCAGCCCTGTTCCGCAAAGGAGCGGAGGCGGGGGACGCCGAAGCGGGAAAGAACCTGGAGCGTGCCCTTGAACTGCTGCAAAGAGAGCGGTGACGAACGGACGTGAATTTTTAAACAAACTATATTTCATCCTCAATTAATTATTAACTTAAAAACAAGTAGAAAACATGAAGAAAATTAATTTTTGTGCGATGGCCCTTGCGGCCCTGACGATGTTCTCCTGTACGCAGGAGGAGTCCATGAACTTGCCCGTGGCCGGCGAAAAGGCCAACGTGACCTTGAACCTCAAAGGCGAGGAGAGTGCCGGTACCCGGGCAACCGGAGCAACAGGCGATGATACCCAGATAAACAATTATATCGCCTTCTTCTTCAATGAGCAGGGACAGTTGGTGACGAAGCATGAGGTAGACAAATCAGCGAACACCGGTCCCGACCGACTCACCACCACTACCGCCGCCACCGAAGTGTATGTCGTGGCCAATGTGGGCGGATTGACCGGTAGCGGTTTTGAAGGTGTAGTCAACAAGGATCAGATTGCAAAAGTTGTAAAGAGCTTGAGTGCCGGAGGTTCTCACGATACCTCCACGCAGACAAGCACGAATGTATGGATGGAGGGAACAGGCACCGTGAAGTTTACGGAAAATACGGGTGCGGCTACGGTAACCTTGAAATTCCTTGCCGCCAAAGTTACAGTGACTGTAATTGACCAGAGAAAGGGCAATACCGAGAACGGTGCTATCTATATCAAGAACGATAAGATTGTCCTGCTGAATGCCGGTGGAGACGCTAAGTTCTTCGATACCGATAAGACAACCCAGACCAGCTTCTTCAACGGTGATGCCAGCTATCCCGATCCTGCGAATTCGGTAGTGGCTTCATTCCTTTCGAAAACTTATGCGGAAAGCGGTGTTCATTTCTACGCTTTCGGCAACGCAAGTTCCACTCAGCCCACGATCCTCGCCATCCAGGCTACGCGTACGGAGCAGAATGGAGGAACATCCACTGTTTACTATCCCATCGCCTTCTCTACTCTTGATGCGGGTGCAATCAAGCCTGAAGCTTCCACTTTCGCTCCCGGTTACTCTTATGAAATAACTCTGACACTGACGGGTAACGTTGCAGCCGGTGGTGGTAACGGTACTGTCGATCCTGAACAACCGTTGGTAAGTGGTGACGTAACGGTAACTATCGAACAAGCTAAATGGAATCCCGTAGACATAAACAAAGAGTTCAACTAAATCTTGATGACTACGGCTAAGCGATAATTTCCATGGAACAGGAGGGGCGGGGTGAACTGTTTCCCTTTCCCCTTCTGTTTCTTTTCCGGTTTCCTTTTTTTCGGATACGGCTCCTTATCCCGTGTCCCGTTTATATCACTAAAAAAGACAAGAATCATGCAGAAGAACAAATTCCATAGCTGCTTGCAAATAGTGCCTTTACTGTTGTTTATGGCATTTGTATCTGCGAGTTGTATCAAGGACGACCTCTCGCAATGCGAAAAGCCTGCCTTTTCCTTGCAGGTAAGGGCTTACGATGCGGACAACCGTCCCTTGGGCCCCGACGTCGTGAAAGACGTCACGCTCTATATCTTCGACAAGAACAAGTTGTTTCTCGGGACGCAGGACATCCGCGTCAACGAGACCGTGACGGCGGACTTTCCCGGCCATGAATCCCTGACGCTGGTTGCCTGGGGAAACGGAGGACAGGGACATCAGACGATGCCCGCGTTGCGACAAGGCGACCACCTGGAGACGGCTTTCGTTTCCCTGATCCATACCCGGACATCCTTACCCGTGGCAGGCTCGCCCGACGACCTGCTGCACGGAATCATTGATATAAGCTCCGGCGATACTTCGGTGGAGGAGCTTCCCATGCGCCGCATGACCGGCAGTGTAGCCATCACGGCGCGGCACCTCAGGCAATATGCGGGCAGCGGTGAAGGCGAGTTCCGCTACGTGCTCCGCAAGAGCACCGACAAGCTCGACTTCTACGGCAAGCCCAACGGCTCGGAGGTGTGCTACAGCCCCGAAGCGGCTTTCGACGCCAACGACGACTTCGTCAGCTCCATCTTCCATGTTTTCCCCCCGGAGCACGACATTCGTATAGACATCTACCACCGGGACGTGCTGATGACCACCGTCATCTCCGACAGCAAGGGCAATCCCCTGCGGGTGGAGACGGGACGGCTGCTCAATGTCCTCATAGACTTCAGAGGGGACATCAGCGTGGATATGACCGTTTCGGAATGGGGCAAAAAAGAGATTTGGAAAGAGTTTTAACATAAAACTGAAAGTGAATGAAAAATATAGCATTAATTCTGTTCCTCAGTGCGCTCCTATTCTCGGGTTGCGTGAAAGATGAGTTTGTTTCACCGAACGGAAACGTGCCGGAGGGAGAGCCGGCCTTGGTAAGCCTGAAGATGGGCATGGCGGCGATGGGCAGCCGTGCCCGGACAAGGGTGGTGCCGGACGACGTGGAAAACAAGATTGAAAACCTGCACGTGCTGATTTTCGACGCGCAGGACAACATCGTCACCAACCAGAGACACGAGGGGCTCAATGTCTCCGGAAGCTCGCCCCTTTCGCTGGACGTCAAGACCTACTCGGGCAGCGGAATGAGGATCTGCATCGTGGCGAACACCCACGATGCGGCGATGGGCGAACAGCTTACGGCAGTCAACACTTACCAAAGGCTGAGGGATATTGTCGTGACGGCGGAAGACCTGGACTTCGGACTCAACAAGACCCGCCCGCTGATGATGACGGACATGAAGGAGAACGTGGTTATACATTCCGGACAGAATTCCGGGAAGATAGACATGCAGCTGCACTTCATGACCGCCAAACTCACGCTGATTGTCAAAGATGCGACTCCTGCCGGCCAGAAGGTGACGATTCTGGGATGGGACGTGGTAGATGCCCCCAAACGGAACTTCGTGTTTCACAGGGAGAAGACGCCGAGCGATTCCGGAGATGCCGTGACGGTTTCCGAGCCCGGCCATTGGCTTACCACCGGTGCGGACTATCCGTTCGAAACCGAAACCACGGAGCCGGACGGAAAGAAAACATTAACACAAGGGCTTTATCTTTTCGAGAACAGACGGGGCGGACGGGTCAATAGAGGTCTTCCTATCGACCAATACCCCGACATGGCCTATACAGACACCGACCACCGCGGCAAGGGGTGGTTCAAGCCCGAGCGTGCCACCGCCGTCCTTATCCGGGCGATGCACGAAACGTCGGTGGGCACCAGGCAGATCAAGGCATACATCTATCTGGGAAGTGACAACCACGGCAACTATGACATCGAGCGAGGCAACCATTACACCTTTACCGTCACGGTGAAGGGGCTCGACGACATCGCTGTGGATTCAAGCATCGAGTACGAGAACGGGGACTTTGCCGTGGATCACGGTGATAACCTCACGATGGATTCGCATCCCGACTTCCGTCCCATGCGCATCCATGCTCCCAAAGGAGTAGTCACCATGGAGATTCAAGACGAGGCGGGAAGAACGTACAAAGATCCGGGATTCACGGCCACGTGGCTCAAGATTTCACCGCTGAACCTGATGTTCCACCAGGTGAAGCAGACGGGGGAAGACGCCAAGTGGCAGCAGGATGCCAATCCAACGAGCGGGTTTGTGAGAGGGCGCTACATTCCGCACACAAGCGTGAGAAAGACGTTGTCCGATGCCCAAAAATGGTGGACCGCCTATTCCGATATATCGGTGAAGGATGACGGCGACAACGAGATGGCTTTTGCCGATGCCACCTACCGCATGTGCTACAAGATTACCTGCATTCCTTTTGACAACGCTGCGGCGGTCACCAACCATACCTTGTACGTGTATGCTGACGAGTTCCTTCAAGCAAGGGGAAATCCGCGCAAGGCGAAGGTACGCTTTACATTTTACAAAGACGGAAACCTGCATACTCCCAATCCTGAGATAAGGATATTCGATATCAGCCAGGATGGATATATCGAGGTTTTTGATTCTAATAATTCCGATGCGGGCTTGACTATTCTCAAGGAAGACGGAACGCCCTCCGATATCAAGGAGCTGTTTGTATTCGAGAATACGGAAGAGGCTGGCTTGGCCTTGAATCCGGGGATAGATCCGGATTTACAGCGCATTGGTCCTATGCAGGCGGGTTTTTACGAATATACGCTCTATGGCGATGATATTATGGGGGCCGATAGAAAACCGGATTGTTATCGCAATGGGAAGTTTCAAACGGCAAATGCGGTATATGTAGATGTGCAACGGGGCGTAAACAGCGAACCCCTAGGCTTCGGAAAGGAGAAGGACTCATACAGGCCCATGTATGGAAACAATAAGACGGGAGATAAAGAGCCGAAGCCGATTCCTGCTTACACCGGAACAAATTCCGGGGCTCCTTATTACTATCCTGATGCGAGAGGGTTGATCTATCATCCCATTTACAAAAGTTCGGCGGCACGATATTGTCATGAGAAGAACCGCGATGTGAACGGTGACGGAATTATCGACGAGTCTGAGGCTCATTGGTATATGCCGGCAGCAGAACAGTTGCTGATGGCATGGATTGGGGGGCTGCAAGATAATTTCAATCTTGATTCGCGTTATTGGAGTGTTAGCGAGATGTATGCTGATGCCAACCATTACTTCGAGTTCATGGGTGGTGGATCGCACTATGAATTTGACCATAATAGGTATTCTGTGCGTTGCGTTAGGGAGTTGTAATGCCGCAAATAAATGATGGCAGGGATTGTCATGGAGTAGTGGAAGAGTTATAGTGGAATGAAAGTATAATGGAGAAAAATCATAAAAAGAAAAGAGTTATGAAACGGAATCTAACGTTAGCGTTGTTTGTTGCAGGTTGTCTGATGACCGTAAACTGTTATGCCCAGAAGGTTATTGTGGAGGGGAATAAAGTGATTGTTGATGCCTCGGCGTTGCGGAATATAACAACCGAAAACAAAGCAACGGGAACCGATGGCACGACTTGGGTAAAGGGAAGTAACAATGCAAGTAATATCGGATCACAAGTTAGTAATGAGAAGGTGTATTACAAGTTTGAGGTATCGAAGGTGGATAATACCAATGATAAGAGTGATCAATTTGGTGGGCTTAACTGGGTTGATGCGGTGAATCTGTGTAAAGATTTGAATCTTGATGGTACAGGTTGGCGGTTACCTACGCAACGGGAATTGCAGTTAATCCACATCCTGAGATGGGACTTGGAAGCTCGAACTCAAGAGGGGTTTACAGAGTTCTCACCAAATACCCCACGCAGATATTGGAGTGCTACCGAGCATTCTGAGCGCAGTGCCTGTGCTTTGTATTTTGAAACTTCTATTACTCACCTCTATTCGTTTTTTACTGGTAAGACCTCTACTCGTAATGTGCGTTGCATCCGGGAGTTGTGATGCCGCAGGTGGATTGACCGTTTAACCATTTACGGCGTAGCCGTTTTGAAAATTAGAAACAGTATGCTTTTATATCGCAATCTATATATTCTGTGCTCGTTCTTGTTCCTGGCGACAGGGTGTACCGGCAGGGATGCGAAAGAACAGGCAAGCGGACATCCGGAATCCCCGCAGGTCTTCTCTCTGCCTGCCGTTCCGGGCGTGCTTGCCACCCCGCAGGAGCGTGCGGAGTACCTGGTAACCCGCTACTGGGAGAATTTCAACTTCCGGGACACGGCATTGATTTCCCGTCCCGAGGTGACCGAGCAGGCGTTGGCCGACTTTCTGGATCTGCTGCCGCGGGTCTCGCCGGGCACTGCGCATAGCTCCTTGATCGCGATGATGGACTCCGCTTCGGCGGACAGTTCCATGTACGCCCATTTTATGGGGCTGGCGGAGAAGTATCTTTACAATCCGAACTCTCCGTTCCACAACGAGGAATATTACATACCGGTACTGCGGCAGATCATGGCTTCCTCCCGCTTGGGCGACATAGGGAAGGTGCGTCCCGCCTATCAACTGGAAATGGCTCTGAAAAACCGTCCGGGCGAAGTGGCTTCCGACTTTGTCTATACGCGTACCAACGGGAGCAGGGGACGTCTTTCGCGCTTGTCGGCGGACTATACCCTGCTGTTCTTCAACAGTCCCGACTGTGAGGAGTGCCGGCGGCTGAAGGAGTATATAGCCGCTTCGGAACTCCTTTCCGGGCTTGCTTCCCGAAAGCGGCCCCGTCCGAGGCTCGTCATTCTGGCGGTCTATCCCGACGAGGACGTTGCCTTGTGGAAGTCCGCGTCCTACCCGTCCTGCATGCTCAATGTGCACGACGCCTCGCAGTCCGTCACCGCCCGTCGGCTCTACGACCTGAGGGCGATTCCCACACTCTACTTGCTCGACGCGGACAAGCGGGTGTTGTTGAAGGATGCCCCTGTGGAGCGGGTCGAACGGTATTTAAGGGCGGCGCTCTTTGAGAGTGAATGAAAGCTGCCGATTAGCCTTTATTATCAATTTATATAAACATAGTAACATGGAATCTTCAGAAAAAAAGAAAAAAACTCCTCGTGACGTCCTGACGCCGAAAACTCGTTGGACCGATGCCCTGCGTGTGGTGCGTTCCTACCATCCCGAAGTCACTATCATCCTGCCCGACGAAAAGATACAGCTCCGTCCCGGCGACGATGTACGCCGAGCCATCACTCCCTATGTGGGCGTCATTCGCTGCGCGCTCGACGCCAAGGTGGTGATGTGGCACGGCTATACCGTGGAATGCCGGGTCAGGCAGGTGCGTTCCATCTTGAGCCACTACTTCCACTACCATGAAGGGTGTATCAGCGCTCCGGAGCTCGACCTGCTGATAGAGGACCTGTTGTATGTACATAAAGTTTGAAGTCTTTGTGGGCATAAGAACAAAAGAACCATGGAAAGAACAATCCGATGAAAGCGTAGAATAAGTTCGGTTGAATTCTTGCACTTAAAGTCCTCTACCCGTCTGGAATATCGTTTCTTACCTCTTTGCCCGTGTAAGTTTTTATTTTGATGGCGCTGCGTCCGTCCCTTACCTTTGCATAAATTTCGAACTACAAACCATAGAGTTATGCAAATAGAAAAAACACATCATCTGCCGGGTTTGAACGCATCATGCGTTTTACCCGGACGCATCGTCCGTTTAGGGGCAACGCATCATGCGTTCCGCTTTCCTTTTTTCTCTCCCGGTTATTTTCCCCAAGATCAATCTTCTTGATTCGTTTCCCCCTAGATATACGGATAGTATATCTTATCTTC
>NZ_GL882683.1:23831-26028 GCF_000195635.1 Bacteroides fluxus YIT 12057
CGTTTGGTGGCGCAAAGGGTGGCGCAAAACTTTTATAAAACGCTGTGCCACAGCGCAAAACTATGGCGCAAAGCGTGTCCAAAAAGTGGCGCAAAAAAATATTCAAAAAGAAAATACATTTAAACCTATGAAAATCAATTTGTTGAATAGCGGTTATGTCATGGTTTCGCGGGCATTGCTGATGGAAGTGTATGGCAAACAAGGCGCGGCGCTGACCGACGAGGAAGCGTTTCTGCGAGTGCTGGTACACGTAAACTACAAAAGCGAGAAGACTTGTTGCGGCAAGGACGAGGTGATTTGCCAAAGGGGGGGAGTCGCTGATTTCCTGCAAAGGCTGGGCGGACATCTTGGGATGGAGCCGCGGACGTACCCGACGCTTCTTTGAACGTATTTTGGCGGAGGGACTGATAGAACAGGTGCCCGGCAACTTGCCTACCCACATCCGCATCCTCGCCTATGACGCCTGGACCGGATGGCGGGCAGGGAAGAAAGAACCGGGAACCGCCCCTGCGAAGAAGCTCAAGGACGCCTTCACCGAGTCGCTGCAAGACTTCATCGCCCATTACAGCGAAGTGACCCAACTGCCGGCAGAGAACAGCGGACGCATGGCGGGCCTGTGGAAAAAACTCTCCACCGGAGAAAGGAAGCAGGCTTACGACAAGGTGGACCCCTACTACTTCAGTCTGAACAATACGAACTTCTGCTATCAGGCAGCCAAGTATCTGGAGTATAAAATTTTTGAGAATGAGTTTGTAAACTGAGGTAGAATAAATCTGAAAAAATAAATCTTATGTCTGAAATACTGAATCCCCATGATTCCGATCTTGAAGCCGTAGTTCTCGGCGCATGTCTGGCGGAGACTGCCGCCATGGTACTTGTAGGGGACAAGCTACGTCCCGAAATGTTTTACGAAGCGAAATACAGCGAAATCTATGCCGCCCTGCAGTCCATGCATCGGGCGGGCAAGGTCATCGACATCATTACCGCACGTGCGGAACTTGCCTTGCGCGGCACGCTCGAAGAAGTGGGCGGAGCCTACGAACTGGCCCGGCTGGCAGGCTGCGTGGCATCCTCCGCCCATCTGGAAACCCACGCCCTTATCCTGAGCCGGATGCACGTGAGGCGCGAGATGATTCGGGGCATGCATGCGCTGCTTGCCTCCGCCGCCGATGAAACCATCGACCTGGACGAAGTGCTGATGGGGCTGAACCGCCTCGCCGGGAGGCTGGACAACGAAAGCGTGTTCGGCAGTTGCCTGCGTGGAATGGACCGGCTGATGCAGGATACTTTGAAGCAACTGGAAGACCGGATGGCGAACAATAGTGGCGGCATCACCGGCATACCCACAGGGTTGCTGTCGCTGGACAAACTGACGGCGGGATGGCAAAAGGGTGACTTGATTGTCATCGCCGCCCGCCCCTCGGTAGGGAAGACGGCATTTGCGCTGCACTTGGCGCTGATAGCCGGACGGGCCGGAAAGCATGTGTTGGTCAACAGCCTTGAAATGCAAGGAGAAAGGCTGGGAGACCGGTGGCTCTGCGCACAAACCGGTACCGTCGGTGCCACCGATCTGAAGACCGGGCAGCTGACCGAACAGGAACGCCGAGAGATAATCGAGGCGGCGCGCGAACTGTCGCGGCTTCCCATCCGGGTGGATGACAACCCCAAGCGGAACATGAGCAGTATCCGCTCTACCGCCATATTGCAGAAAAGCAAGGGTTTGTGTGACCTGCTTATCATTGACTACCTGCAACTTTGTGACGTGAAGTCCGACCAGAAGAACCGTAACCGTGAACAGGAAGTGGCGGAAGCAAGCCGGGGCGCCAAACTGATAGCCAAAGAGCTCGACATCCCCGTCATCCTGCTCTGCCAGCTGAACCGGGAATGCGAGTTGCGTGCCGACAAGCGTCCGGCACTGAGCGACCTGCGCGAGAGCGGCGCCATCGAACAGGATGCCGACATCGTCATGCTGCTCTATCGTCCCGCCCTTTACGGACTGCCCACGGAACGCAAAAGCAAATATTCCTCCGAAGGCTTGGGCATGGCCATCGTGGCGAAGCACCGCAACGGCGAGACCGGTGACGTCTATTTCGGACACAACCCCAGCCTCACCCGGATAGGGGAGTACGAACCTACGTTGGAGTGGATGAGGAAGAATGCGGAACCTCATCCCGGACACTGAAAAAAAATGGCATTC
>NZ_GL882684.1 GCF_000195635.1 Bacteroides fluxus YIT 12057
CAAGCAGGGAATCATTTGGTTTGGCGAATCCGGAGACTCTTATATTCAAAAGCAGTGGATAAAGAACATCCGTTACAACAGAGAATTAGTACAAAGATAACTCAACTGGTATTTGATATTTTAATCTCATATCCAAATACTCTTGCCAACTCAAAGGTCCCAATACAACATCGTTTGTTTTTAAAATTATCCAATAGAATAAACTATCGCTTGTTCCATATTCATATTTTCTTTTGTATAAAGGCTCTTGAGGATATTTAGGCTTCTGTTTTGCAATAATATATTCATCGTTATAGATATAGTCAAGTATAGTTGCCGGTATCTCTCCACCATTGGAATTTTGGCAAAGAATATCTTTTATATCCCCCCCTTCATCTCTATAAAAATATCCACTTCCTAAATTCTTAACAGAATCAGAAATGCAACTTTGAATAAATAAACTACAAAGCAAATGTAGAACAATACATCCCTTTTTCATATCTCTTCATATTATTTGATCCAAGGTAAAAATGGTGTAAGTTTAGTACTTCCATAAATATTTATTTCGTATGGTCGTCCCTTTCCTGCAACCCTATTTCCTATAATAGTTTCTATATTCCTTCCCCAATTCAATGGATTCCGACCATTGTGCATTTCAAAGTCATATTTATCAGAAAAAGCTCTTACCGAATGATTCGGATATCGTTTTAAAGTAACATTTCCATATACTAATCCATCATTTAGGGAGCCACTATGCAGCAATAAATTAAAACTTTTTATTTTTCCTACATATTTTTCTCCTAAAGAGTATATCCCTGATAAATCCATTTTCGCTAAAGATGTGAATAGAGGTTGTCCATTCCCTTCTCTATACCATTTATTAGCTTCCGCCAAGGTCAAATATCCATCATAATCCGGTCTGTCTTTAAGACTTGTATAGCTCTTCAAGTAGCTGGAACGCGCTTCATCATCTGCCAGCCCGTTATACCCTAAATCATGGTTTAGGGACACATATCCTTCCTCCGTCAACAG
>NZ_GL882685.1 GCF_000195635.1 Bacteroides fluxus YIT 12057
TTTCTTGATAAGCGGCAATAAAATAGGAAGAAAGAAGTTAATAACGTGTTTGCAGGCACGGCTTTTTCATTTAAGAACATTAGTGTTTACTAAAAAATCATAGAAGTTCTTTGAAATATTTGAAATTCAATTTGTTATAAGCAATTTTGGAGAGAACGGATTTGAATTTACTTTTGTGGTAATTTTCAGACCGTTATGCATAAAGACTCATATATTTGCCCAATTAGCTAAGTTTCTTGACCGAAGTAAATTCAGTCGTATCGTTACTAAGTATGAAGGCGACAAGTATATCAAGAGCTATACCTATTGGAATCAACTACTTACAATGATATTTGGTCAGTTCTCCAATCGAGAGAGCGAGATTTGGTTGTAGCTATGGAAGCTCATGCCGGGAAGTTCTACCATCTCAGAATCGGAAAGTCTGTAACGAGAAGCAATCTTAGCAAAGCTAATGAGCAACGTGACTACCACATCTTCGAGGAGTATGCAACATTCATGATTGCCGAGGCCCGCAAGCGTAGAATCGAAAAAATCTTCGAACTAAACGGTCATGTTTACGCATTTGACTCTACTACGATTGACCTATGTCTGTCGGTGTTTGAATGGGCTAAATTTCGCAAGCATAAAGGCGGAATAAAAGTTCATACACTCTATGATGTTGAAGCCGAAGTGCCTGCATTTGTGCATATTACATCTGCTAACATTCACGATTCAAAAGCTATGCCTGAGATTCCATACGAACCAGGAGCGCATTACATATTTGACCGTGGGTATAATGATTTCAGCAACCTCTATACGATAAATCGCATAGGTGCTTACTTCGTAGTAAGAGCCAAAACAAGTTACGAATAAGAATAAATCTACATTTGTTGTACCGTGGACAATGAAAGGAGCAGGCATTTTGTCAGTTCCTCATAACTGGTATGTATGGCGAAACTATCTTTGCCCATTCTGCGCAATATATATTGGAAAGAGAGGAAGCTGGGAAAATCCGGATGCTCTTTTAATATTTGGTATAATGCAGCAGAGTACTTGACACCATAATGGTTTGTGATGATCTTTAGAATGCTCCTTGCATTGTCTTTTATTATTTTCTGGTGTGCATTCATTTCGTTAATTTATTGTTTTAAATACTTGTTTATTACTATTGTAGCTTGTTCGTCGCTTGGTTTTGGGGCATTCATTTCGACAAGGCTACCTTGCTTGTCAAAAATGATATAGCGGGGAATCAGTTCTAACTTGATTGCTTCTAAGGTCTTGCTGTTTTTGGAATTGGTGATGATAAAATTGTTTTCTATCTCCGCCAAGCCTTCTTGCTTCGCAGCCTTTTTCCAGCTACTTTTCGTGTCGTTGTAGGCCAAGTAAACAAATTCCACGTCTTTCCCTTTATACAACTCTCTGAGTTTTGCCGAAGGAGCCATTTCTTCACGGCATGGCACACACCAGCTTGCCCAAAAATCCACATAAATTACTTTGCCTTTGTGCTTTTTTAGTAGCAGGCTCAGATTGGTGGTCTTGCCTTGAATGTCCTCCAACAGTAATTGGTTGGCATCGGCAGAGAGGTTGTATTGCTCTTTGATATTGTTGTGTAGCGTTGTATCTTGGGTAATCTGGAGGTATTTGTCGAGATAGTGATTGACGTCTTGTGCGGAAAAATTCTCGCTGATTTCCTTGATGCAACGTTTAAGCAGGATTTGCATTGATTTGGGTTGGAACGGTTTGGCAGATAGTTCATCGAAGGTTTGACACCAGTCCTTGCTTCTTCCCTGGGATTTGCGTATCGTCGGGATATGCTGGTTGGTGAACCAGAGGTAATAGTCCAGATATTCATGGTATGAAGGATAGGAGGCATATTCATCGGAAATACCGGCTTCCATTCGGCGGTAGAAGGTGGTGTCTTCATTCAGTATTCGCCGGGATTCATAGTCTTTCAGAGTGAGTAGGTACTGATAGTGATTGTATATCTTGTCCGAGATGATCTGCTGTTGCTTAAAGAGGTTGATGGTGTCTGTATATGCTGCTTTGTAACTATTGAACATAGAATGCAACGAGTCCAAAGGACAGTAGTCTGCCAAAAGCGAGGTCCAGTTGTTGGCTCGTATCACGTCAATGCTTTGAGCAATCCGCACCCAGTCGCTTCCCAAACATGTTTTTGCTTCTAAACCAGAGTGTGTCCTTCCTTTCCGCAATTTATAGTTCATATTATAGATTCTGTTGCGTTCTGGGTGATATTTACTGCTAAGAAGAGGATAATCTTGGCTGTCCATGGTGATGGTAACGGTATCTCCTTGTACTATTGGGAAATAAATATATTCAAAGTCGCGATAACTTAGCGCTAATTCGGCAAAGGCATCGACAGAGGTCAAAACGATTGTATCAGCACTTGTTTGGGGCGTGTAACGAACCAAGTTTCCTTTATTGTCCATATAAGATACTTTCGGTATTGGCAGGTGGGCTATTCCTCCTGCCGTTTTGTAAGGCTTAGGGTTGTATCTATCAAAACAAACAACTATTGCTTTACTTTCATTTTCGGATTGTGCTTTGTCAGCTTTGCATGATGCAAAGAATATTAAGAGTACAAATAGGACGGTTTGAGAAATATTGTTTTTTTTCATGTTTTTAAGTTGAAGAGTGAAAATGTTGAATAAGAATGAAAACGAAATTGACTGAAAAGTGACTTCGTTTTCATAATACTTAAATTTAAGGATTAACTCTACTCTATTAAAGCTTTTCGACTTCGCTTATATTTTTTATTATAAAGAATACAGCTAAAGTGATAAGATACAAAATTCGTTTCATGCTTTTTGTTTTTTGGTTTATGGCAAAGTTAGCGCAATTTTCATCCATTACGCAAAAAAAGCATGTCTCACTTTTGGTGTGAATTGTCTCATTTTGCATGAGACATGTCTCATGTATCAGTGGGAGTACTGTTTGTTATGCTTTTTAGCAGTTTTTGTAATTCATTTGCCTGATAAGGGACATTCATCTTCCTGCAAATTCTCTGCTCAGTCCGGTAGAGGGTGGCGTGGGCAATCTTCAGAATCTGCATTCTTTCTTTGATGGAGAAGTCAGTAAATAGCAGATAGCAATAATGGGTTTCGTTTTTACTGAATTTATATTCAACGGCCAGTTTTGAGAGGGTGCCTGTTTTCTCTATTTCTGCCATAAATCTAATCCATTCATCATCTGTCAATGTCACCTTGGAGATTCCGTGTTCTTTACAGTCCGAAATGATTTGCTTCATTTTGTTGTAAACATCCGAATATTCTAACACTTTTTTTAGTAGTACAATGTGTTGTTTATTCAATTTCTCCAATTCTTTCTGCATTTGTTCCTTTTGAACTTCGTCAATGTACTTTTGTATTATTTTTTGTTGCAGGGCGGCTATTTGCTCCTCTTTTTGTTTCGTTTCTTCTTTCACGAAAAGGTATTGGCTGCGCAGTTCTTTTTCTTTTAAGAGAGCTTTTTGTCTTTGCTGATGGAATTTCTTGAGATAGCGTTTCCGCAATAGATAAATGCTTCCAATGCCTATGAGTATAGAACAGAGAATGTAGTAACGATATTCTTTCAGATAAGATTCGTACAGTGTCTGTTGGTGTAGCATTTCTATGGTCTGCTCTGTTTCGATGATTCCGGTTCTCTGCCGAGATAAGTTTGTACTGTCCTTATAGGTCGAATATAGTTGTTCCATATTGAGAGACCAGGAAATGTCACCTTGCGCTCTTGCTATATCGGCTAGTCGCATATAGGCTGCTTCTTTGGTGCTATAGCTTGAAGATGAGAGACTTTTTCTTATATATATGGTGGCAGAGTCATATTGCCCTGTTTGATAATAGGCATCTCCTAATTCCAAGAAAGTACGGTAACAGTGCAGAGTGTCTTTTTGTAGCTTGAAGTTTTGCTTGGCATATTGCAGTGCTTTTGTGCTCTTTCCTGTTCTGGTATACAGCGTGCTCAAAGCTGAAAAAACGTTTGCTTTTATGGCATTTTGTCTGACATCTTTCAAAAGGGATTCTGCTTGTAGCAGTTTCTTTTCTGCTTGTTGATAATCTTTTTGATAAAGTTGCATGCTTCCTTGCATGGTGAGACTTGAAATCTGCAGGGAAGTATCTTTCAGTTGGATACTTATTTGCTCGGCTTGCCGATAAATGGAATCTGCTTTTGCATAGAATTCCTGCAGGTAATAAATATAGCCCGCATTGGCGTATATTCGTCCCAGCAGTACTTTGTCTGCTGCTTTTTGTGCAAAATCAGTCGCTCTGATGTATTTTTCTATAGCTTCTGTCTGCTTATTTTTGTCTCTGCAAACACTGCCCCAAAGGTAGTAGGCTTGTGCTTGCATTTTATTGTCTTTCATGGAGTCATAGTATTGTACAGCTGTCCGTATCAGCGAATCATCCGTCTGTACCACATAATTCTTGTCTCGTGCTTGGGTCAGCAGCAGGGCATAGTAGGCACGGTCTG
>NZ_GL882686.1 GCF_000195635.1 Bacteroides fluxus YIT 12057
CTAAAAATATTAGGTGTGTTTGCGGAGAATCAGATAGATTTTTCAAAACACTCAAGTCCATACTCGCATTATGAAAAATTAATAAATTAGATGAAAGATATTTAGAAAGTTCGTCTTCCCATAATTCTTGAAAATTAAGGGAAAATTCTACATCTTCATATGAAATTCCGTGTATTGAAGTATGAGTTTTTAAAAACTTTTCTGATTTTGGTGGATTTATATAGTGTTTTGTCGAATAAACTATTGTGTCATTTTTCACGAAGCATAATCCGATTGCACAAGCACTTAATCTACTGTTATTTGCTGTCTCAAAGTCAATAGCAATAAAATCAAATTTATTTTCAAAGTACTCAGGGAATGTATGAGGATTTTTAAATTGATTGAATTTCAATTTTTGCAAAATCGCTTGTTCGTATTGAGGTTTTACTTTATAACCAACTTGTTTTGCTTTTTTTAGCCAAGGTTCAAGAATATAGTTTGGTGTATTTTCGATAAAATTATAGAATAGAAATTCATTGTTTGTTTCAGGATTTATTCCCGAAACTTCCATTTCAATTTGATTTTTTGGTTTAGGTTTAAAAAAGTTAAACATAGTTCATTTTGTATAATTCAGACGAGTTTTGGTGTAATATGGCATATAACGTTTGGCAAATTGGCGATGGAGCCGACTTTTAGCACAAATGTTGAATAGAATTACTAATCTTCAACATTGCACAAAAGTTCAATAGAAGTACTTCACCGGCTCTATTGCCAATTTGTTTGTTATGTGCCGTTTTATTCCATTTTATACATTTAACAATTGCTGAAACGTAAAGTCGGGTTTAAACATTTCAATTTCGTTTTGAGTTGATTCTTCTTGTGCTTCTTTGCCATAGATAAACATTTGCTGTTCATAATTTTTAACAGCCTCTTCAATGCTATTAAATTTTCCATCGGCTAGATTATCAGACAATATCAAGGCATCCACCAACCCACTATTTACTCCCTGCCCTGCAAAAGGCGGCATCAAATGTGCGGCATCCCCAATCATTGTTATGGGTAATGGGCGCTTGCTTTTCCAAGGCTTTTCTAAAGGAAATATCCGTGTAGCCAATCCTACAAATGACAACGTCGTATGAATCAATTCTTTGTAGCGTTCGTCCCAATCGGAAAATTCTTTCAGAAGAAAATCAACGACACTATTTCTGTTTTGAAAATCTACCTGCGTTTGGTTTTTCCATTCATCAGGTGTTTTAAAACTTATTCCAAAATGCAATGCACCATTATTATTGGGGTTAGCAAATAATAAATTACCTTGGTGAGATGCCATTAGCCGGTTTCCATTGCATAGCTGAAAAAATCCAGGACAGTTTATCTCTGGTTGATGAATATCGGCTTGTATATTGAAAGTACCTGTTTCTTCAACTTCCGTGTCGGTAACAAATTTTCTTACCTTGGACATCCCGCCATTGGCAAGAATAACCAAATCTGCTGTTTCACTCGGTTTATTCTCAAAAGTTAGTGTCCACTTCTTCTTACCAGGTTCAAGCATAACAAGTTTTCTATCCCAAATAACCGTGTCGTTTTCTAAACTATTCAACAAGATAGCCCTTAAGTCATTTCTGTTTATTTCAGGATTGTCAAATCGATTTTCGGGCTTTACATTTTTTGTGGATAAAATATTGCCTTTTTCATCAGCAATATTTACACCCATTGGTAAGGCTAAGTCATAATAAGTTTGTAACAATCCCGCTTTTTTCATTGCTTCCTGACCTGAACCTTTGTGTAGGTCAAGGGTTCCACCAAAAATTCTTGCCTCTCGGTCGTTGTCTCTTTCGTAAACTGAAACGTCTATGCCGTTTTGCTGTAATAATTTTGCCATAGTCAGTCCAACGGGTCCACCACCAATTATTGCAACGTTCTTATCACTAAGTAAATTCATTTGTTTGTCTGTATCTATTCGCATTGTCATTCAAAAATGGCACATAACGGGAAACGCATTGGCGAAGTGGCGGATAAATTGGACAAAAAGTTCAATTTAGCGAGAACGTAGCCGATGTGTTTCCACAGAGCTAACTTACAAATAAAAAGCGAATGTGGAACACATTCGGCGGAATAAAATGCAGAAACTTTCAATTTAGCACTTAACCTGCCATTTTGCCAATGCGATGTTATGTGAAGGAATTTTTAGTATCCCTAAAATCCGCAACTATCATCCAATACACGATT
>NZ_GL882687.1 GCF_000195635.1 Bacteroides fluxus YIT 12057
ATTGGCTTAAAACCGACGTTAATAAAAGTTATTTTCATGCAATGAAAAACGCAAAATAAACGAATATGCAAAGGGTTGATTATTATAAAGTTATCATGATATTTATAATAAAATCGGAATAAATAAGCGTGACGGCAAGCAGTTGCCGTCACTTTGCCGTCACGCTTGCCGTCACTACGCAAATGCCGATGGAGAGGGAGTTTCAGGACAGCAGTGACGGAGTGACGGCAAAATATGAAAAAACTCCCTGTAGAGCTACCTGACACCCTCACCTCTTTAAAAATTTAAAAACAATATCGATGAGAGACGCCGAAAGCGGTGCTTCGGCATCGCTGTGAGCTAATTTACCGTTTTTCTCTATAAAATAAGGCTTATTTCCTGTTTTAGTTGATTTTTTAAATGAAAGAGCCGTGTATCTATACCATATATCTAATCCAAAATCACTAACTTTGCAGCCAAATTATAGGTATTATATGCAAAATATTAGAAACATTGCAATTATTGCCCATGTTGACCATGGGAAAACGACGCTCGTTGACAAGATGCTGTTGGCCGGAAATCTTTTCCGCAGTAACCAGAGCACAGGTGAATTAATGTTGGATAACAATGATTTGGAGCGTGAACGAGGTATAACGATTCTTTCAAAGAACGTTTCAATCAACTACAAAGACACTAAGATTAACATTATTGATACTCCGGGACATAGTGACTTCGGAGGCGAAGTAGAACGTGTGCTGAATATGGCGGATGGATGTATCTTGTTAGTGGATGCCTTTGAAGGTCCTATGCCGCAGACACGTTTCGTCTTGCAGAAAGCTTTGCAGATCGGTCTGAAGCCCATTGTTGTCGTGAATAAGGTGGATAAGCCGAACTGTCGTCCCGAGGAAGTGTATGAAATGGTTTTCGACTTGATGTTCAGCCTGGAAGCAACGGAGGAACAACTGGATTTTCCTGTTGTTTACGGTTCGGCCAAGAACAATTGGATGAGCACGGATTGGCAGAAGCCTACCGACAATATTTATGCGTTGCTTGACTGCATCCTGGAAAATATCCCTGCACCCGAGCGGCTGGAAGGTACTCCGCAGATGTTGGTCACTTCTTTGGATTATTCTTCTTATACCGGGCGTATTGCCGTAGGCCGTGTACATCGCGGTACTTTGAGAGAAGGTATGAATGTGTCTTTGGTAAAGCGTGACGGAAGCATTGTTAAGTCAAAAATAAAGGAATTACATACTTTTGAGGGTATGGGCCGCGTGAAGGTGCAGGAAGTTTCCTCCGGAGATATCTGCGCTTTGGTCGGTATCGAAGGGTTTGAGATCGGTGATACTATTTGCGACTACGAGAATCCGGAGGCATTGCCGCCTATCGCCATCGACGAACCTACGATGAGTATGCTGTTCACTATCAATGATTCTCCTTTCTATGGTAGGGAAGGCAAGTTTGTGACATCACGTCACATACACGACCGTCTGATGAAGGAACTGGACAAGAACCTGGCGTTGCGTGTGCGCAAGAGCGAGGACGACGGCAAATGGATTGTTTCCGGCCGTGGTGTGCTGCACTTGTCCGTGTTGATAGAGACGATGCGTCGTGAAGGATACGAACTGCAGGTAGGACAGCCTCAAGTAATCTATAAGGAAATAGATGGTGTGAAAAACGAGCCCATTGAGGAGTTGACCATCAACGTTCCCGAAGAATTTTCCAGCAAGATGATCGATATGGTGACCCGTCGCAAGGGAGACTTGGTGAAGATGGAAAGTACGGGCGAACGTGTGAACCTTGAGTTCGACATGCCGTCACGAGGCATCATCGGTCTGCGTACCAACGTCCTGACAGCTTCGGGCGGTGAGGCTATCATGGCGCACCGCTTCAAGGAATACCAGCCGTTCAAGGGTGCGATAGAACGTCGTACCAATGGTTCTATTATCGCCATGTCAAGCGGAACGGCCTTTGCGTATGCCATCGACAAGTTGCAGGACCGCGGCAAGTTCTTCATCTTCCCGCAGGAAGAAGTTTACGCCGGTCAGGTGGTAGGCGAGCACAGTCATGACAAGGACTTGGTAGTGAATGTTACCAAATCGAAGCAGTTGACCAATACCCGTGCTTCGGGCACAGATGACAAGGCTCGCCTGATTCCTCCTGTACAGTTCTCTTTGGAAGAGGCTCTGGAGTACATCAAGGAAGACGAGTATGTGGAAGTTACTCCGAAATCCATGCGTATGCGTAAAGTTATTCTAGATGAAAATGAGCGCAAACGTGCTAATAAGAACTGATATAGCTTCTCGTATAATATAAGAGACATGCCTATGGAAAGTCTGGACTTTTGAAAGTCCGGACTTTCTATTTTCACCAAAGATCAAAACGATTTATCATAGAGAGATAGATTATAAGGATGTATTAACATATTATTCCACGTTAACCGTTTTGCGTTCTCCGTTCGCTTGTACAGCATAGACACTGCACCTGCCATAATATACTAGGATAAAAGCGGATTTATCAGATAGTCGGAAGTCAGTATATAGAAAATAATTGGAGACCTTAGCTTATGAAACATTAACCCTAAAAGGCCTTATTTCTCTACCTGTTGATTTGACAAAGCAAACAAAGTATGATAAGTGGTAATAAGAAAACGAAGCGGGAAATATGTACCAATATGAGGGATAATTCTTTTATGAAATTGAAAATATGTTTGATAAGGAAATCGTCAGATACTTGTATTTGTTGCTAATACTCACAGGACTAAACAATTCCGTGTTTGCTCAGCAAAGTACAGATAAGTATAATTTATTCTTTAGTTATAATAAAGAATCAGATTTTATATGGCACAAGGGGGATAAATTATTGATGAGGATTGATAGTACTGCTTTAGTAAATGACAAATATCCTTTATGTATAGAACAATCTCCTTCTATACATAAATTCCTTCATGCTTCTCCTTTATTAGTACTCTTTTTTCAAGATTTTCTAATACCTGATGATATTGATAATGAAGCCCGATTTATATTGTATGCAAAAACAAAGAATCTGGCAACTTGTATGTTGAAAGGTATCCGCATTGGCAAGAATGAGGATGTTATAGGGCAAGACTCAGTAATGATTAATCATGAAGACTGGAGTGCTGATACCTTGCGTCTTTCGCTGGAAAAAACGAAGCGTCTGTTAGTAGGCATCTTTGCGGTAGGCACTGAGGACTCATTGAAAAGGAATGATGCAATGGAAGCTATTCAAGGTCCGGCTCAGAAATTGTGGTTAGATCGTATGGAAATCTTAGCGGATGGGCAGGATATCAGTCATAAATTCATGAGTACTCTTACCTGTTCGGACAAATTGCTGGATGACTATATAACTCCCTTGGATACAGTTGATTTATATCAGAATATCAGTATATCTGAAGGAAAGAAAGTTGTAGCATTAGGTGAGAGTGTTCATGGTAGTTCTACTATTGAATATTATAAATATGAACTTATAAAAAAGTTGATTCTGGAAAATAAGTGTCGACTCGTTTTACTCGAATCTCCTATAACTTATACTCCATATTGGAATCTGCTGATACAAGGCAAATTACCCGAAGAAAAGTTACGTAAAACGATAGTGCAATGGCAAATCATGTCTGGCAATTTCAACGGAGACCAAATGACGGATTTCTTCTTATGGTTAAGAGAATTCAATCTTAAAGCCTCCGAGAATGACAAAGTATATATAGCAGGCAATGTAGATGCTACTTTTCCCGAACTAGTTTTCAATCCTTTATATGAAACCATTTGCGTGTATCATGGCCAACTGAACAATCAGTCCTCTACCATTTCCAATGAATCAGACAAGGATATTATTTACAGCCTGATGCGGTTATTAGCAGGGAAAATGCAGGCAGAAGAAGCCTTAATTTACATGGAAAAGAATATTTGCCATTTGAAGAATGTAATGGGAAGCCTCAATTATGATATTTTTTATTACACATTATCGAGAAGAGTCTTTCTTGATACTCTAAAAACTTCGGAACAGGTACTGCGGAATTTTCAATCCAGAGATTATTTTATGTTTCAGAATTCACAATGGTTCATGCAACATTGCTTAGCAGATGACTGTATTGCCGCTGTTTCAGCCCATTGGGGGCATACGGATAAAAAAAACACTTCTAACATTTATCCTTATATTTATTCAATGGGATACTATTTTCAGAAATATTATGGCGACTCCTATTTTAACATAGGGTTCACTGTCGGTATAGGAGAGATTCTTAGCTTGGCTGATTCTGACATCTCGCAACTAAAGTATCCAATTGATAACAGTCTGGAAAAGGGGTGCATGGAAAAGAATTTTCTTTGTTTTTACTATTATGATCCCAAGCGTAATTCACTCCGCATGCCTTGTAGATATACCGGGAATGGGTATGCATTATCTGAATTTAGTTATCAAGGTGATATAAGCATGCGTACCGATGCATTTATATTTATTCGCGAAAGTAAGGTTTCACCCGAACAACGAGCAGTTATTCTTCATAAGGGGCTGAAATCATATTAATTGTCAACTGAAAATGATTAATGAGAGTAACTTTATTTTCCTCCGGGAGGAGTACCCGTAGGGGGAGGTGGCGGGAGAAATTAATTCCTTTGAAATGTAAGATTCCTTGTAACTAAGGAACCACCACGTGCCGAACGGCATGCGTGGTGGTGTGAGAGATCGAATTTTCTCCTACTCGAACTGGTAGATCGTTCTTGGCTGTTACTCTGCCATGACTTGTTTGCGATGACCGTCGGCCTGTACGGCATAAATGCTGCAACCTTCCAGAGCTATGGAGGAAGGAACCTCGAAGGAGAGGAAGTTGGAGAAAAACAGGAGCTTGTCTCCTTTCTTCACTTCAAAGGCAACCGCTTCGTCACCGTTGCTGATGGAGATGCGCTGTCCCGAACGGCTGTACTTGGGAGTCTTGCTGATTTTCTGGTTGTTCTTGAACTGCGAATAGTGCCCTACATCGCCCACTTTGTACTTGTCTATCCCCACATCTCCGTTCTTGCGGTCTTCCAGATAATAGAATGCATGCCGGGGAGCGGGGAAACGAGCCATGAAGGCCTTGGTTTCGCTGATCATGCGGGGAGTCACGTTATAGTTCCAGCTGCCGTATTGCTCGATTGTCACGTTATCTACCGGTTCGAAGAAGCCCCAGCGTTCAAAGAATTCGGTCAGATTTTGGTTGGCGGCTTGGCAAGCCATCCGTGCGAACAGTAGCTGGCCGGCTCCGGGGTCACTTTCGGAGATCCGGTTTTCGCGCAGCAGTCTGAAGAGTTTCTGCCAGAAGTCCGGTTGATAACCGCAGCGGTGGTAATAGTTCCACAGCTGCCAGTTCATGCGCATGTGAATTTCGGTGTCCTCGTTCTGGTGGGTGGAAGTTCCCATGTTGTACCAGGCATTTCCTTTGATGCAGCGTGCGGTGGCAAGTGCGCTCAGTTCGGAACCCCGTGAACAGTATTTCCCCAGTTTGTAGAGAATGTAGTTGGAGAACAGGTTGTTGGATGATTCGGTGGAACTTGGCCAGTTGATGGCACGCTGGTGGATGTGCCCGATTTCGTGCGCAGGACCCCAGGCGTTGTCTTTGGCTGCCATCACATTATCGTACAGGAGGATGTTGTTCAGGTAGGTATATACAAACCCGATGCGGTAGTCCGAAGCCCACATGTAGCCGTCTTCGGGCGAAATGGCGAAGATGTGGTTGTTTACCTGTGAAGGGCGCACGTCATCAATGCCCATCAGTTCCTGTTGCCAGCCTATGATGTTGTCCCAGAGGTGGATGGCGGACAGAATGTTGTTGGGTAGGTATTCACGCATCTTGCTCAGGTGAAAATAGAACATGATTTTTTCACCGCGTACACAGAAGTACTTGTAAGTGGCTTTTCTTAGCAGCTCGGCATAGGCGGCGTCGGTTTGGTCTTCCTTCAGGTCGAAGAATCCGTTGACTGTTCCGCTGTTCAGGGGGATATGGATGCGCACGGGTTTCGCCGAGGGCGAAAGCAGGTCGGCGGTGTACATGATGAACAGCATGCCTTTTCTGCGGATGCCGATTTTGTTGACGCCTTCGTGCAGAAAGTAGGTGTCACCTCCCGCTTCTACATCGGGAATCAGCTGTATGGAGACGGATTGTCCGTGGGTATCTCCCACCAGGACAAGAATGGAATCACCTGCTTCGGCGTAGATGCCGGTAGGATTGTCAAGATTGCTGTAGCGCTTGGTCATCAGCTTTTCAGCCCATAGCTCTACGTTGCTGTAGGGCTGGTAGTCGCGGATGCGGAATTTCTTTTCCCATGCGTCGTACTTGTCATTTTTCAGATAGGTTCCTATTTGGGCAAAATAAGGGGGAAGCGCGTTGATCTGCGCATCCGTGATCCCTTCTTTCAATTCGGAACAGGAGGCGTCTGTAAATACGGTCAGGAGTTGTTGCTTGAGCCGGTCATCGACATTGTTCTTGAAGAACTGCATTTCATCACAGCTCACGAAGTCGCCTGCCCCGCTCTTTACGGAAAACTTTATTTTGGTGGCGTTCTTCAGGGGAGAATTGAAGATTACTTTGGAAGGCGCATTCTGTTTCTTGAAATCGAAAGAACCGTATAGTTTGTAGTCGGGAGCGGCTTCGGTGGCGGTGAAAACATCTACTTCGCCGAAGTTGCCGTTTCCTGCACGGGTATGGTAGATGAAGTAGTCTATTTCTTCCTTACCGTCGAAAGTAAATTCCAGCGTGACCGGAAATTGGGCAGGCTGTCCCCAGACGGAGTGGTAGGGGGTACCGCCGAATACACCGTCAAAGCAGTGCTCTATTCCTTGTCCGGGCTGGTTTTCGCTGGCGGTTCCTCCGGTAGGCTTAATCAGAATATCACCTGTGGCTTCGACCTCGTCTGTGCCCACGTTCAAGGCGGCTTGCTCGATGACACATACGGCTTTTACTTCAGGGTCTTGTCTGGCGATGAAGCTGATTTCCGCTGTCCGGCTTTCGTAGGTCTTGTTGGGGGCTATGTGGAAATCGTGGTCATAATCTGTCAGGGCTTTGGTGGCAGGTGCTTGGGTAATCCATTCCTGCTCGTTGGGCATTTGTATGTCATACTCCACATTGGCCGTGACTGTAACGGTCATCTGTCCGCCAGCGGCATCTATCTTGGGTGAGGATTTTTTCAGTAGAACGGCTTTCCCATAGCCTAACTGGTTGATTCGTATCGTATGTTCGCTGATGGGGGTTTTTACCGTTACGGTGGTGCTTCTTACGTCGGGTTCTTCATTGGCCTTTACCACGATGGTGATGGAGGGTTGTGAGGTGCTGCGGGATATCGTGGCAAGACACCAGTCTTCATTGCTTTTCACGCTCCATTCGTCGGCGTTCAGATTCGTTTTTACCGGAATTGAAATGTTGGTCTGCTCCTTCTGGCAATCGTGTTGCAGGTCGGTTTCCGCAATGGAGAATTCCGGTTTCAGAGCGGGAGCCTTTTCGTCGGAACATGATGAGCAACAAGACAGGAATAATAGGGTCAGAAGAAAAAAAGGAAGAATTCGAGTCATAGTTTTCATGGTATTGAGGATGTAAAATAAGGGAGAGAGACTCGGATATGAGTATCTCTCCCTTTAGAAAATTTAGATAATAGAGAGGTTAGAAAAAATGCTTATTTGCCGGATAATCCTAATTCGCTCCATACAAAGAACTTGCCGCCTGTCTTGTTCTTGGTTACGGTGAACCGCAGGTGCTTGAAGCTGAAGTCGGCTGTATAGGTCTTTGATGCATACTGCTGGGCGCCTTCTGTAGGCAGGCCTTCATTGATGGTAACGATTTCGGTGAAGGTCTTTCCGTCCTTGCTGCCACTGACGATGATTTCGGCAGGAGCCGCATTTCCGTTTTCCTTGCGGGTGGTGTACTCAAACGAGAAGGCGGATATTTCTTTCTTCAGATTGACCTGCAGATAGTGGTCTCCGTCAACGGCTACACTCCATGCAGAGTGGAACATGGTGGCCACATCACCGTCCAGCAGGTTCTTCAAAGCACCTTCGGTAGGTTCGAGGGCATTGGTCTCAAGCATGTCCACAGTCAGGTTGATTTTGGATTTCACACCGAATATGCAACTGTTTTTCTTTGCGTCAATGACGAAGTTCTTGTTGGTGATGTCGCTAAGCACCAGTGGCAAGGCATAATTTTCAAAGCCTAACTTTGATTTGTTTATCTTGATGACGATGTCCTGTGTGCTTGAACCGGGGACAAATGAAACGGTTTTATTCATTTCATAGACATCGGCCGGCAACAGTTTGAGTTCTGTATTATTCTCCTGGTTGTATTGGTCGAGCATAGCCTCGTCAATCGAAACCGTACAGTCAAATGTCCATTGGTTATCTACCAGCATCTTGATAGGGCAGGTAAGTGTCACTATCTCATCCGCGTCTTCGGTAATGCTGTTGCTGAGGTAACCGTTCTTCTCAAAATAGACAGAAGGAATCTCTACGCTCGGAATGATGAAAGCGCGGTTTTTCTCGCTGTTCACGGAGTCGTTGGCGGAGGTTAGCTGCAACGGCAGTACATAAGACTTTTGGTCGGCATTGATCAAATCATGAATCTTGTCCGTATTGAATTCAATTCCCAGCTGTTTATACAGATCAGTGGCAGCGAATGACATGGCTGTTTGGTCTATCTGGTAGCAATCGTTGGGTAACAATTCATATTCGGTACGGTTCTCAAGATTGTAGATGTCCAGTGCGGCCTTGTCCAAGACGCTGATTGCCACTTCTGTGGTACTGTTCAGCTCTGAGCCGGCTTTGTTGACCGTGAGCTTATAGTTTGTTGTCTCGCCTGTCTTATATAGTGTCAAGGGAGTTTCACCACTTTGTTTGAAGTACAAGATGGTGCTGAAGTCGCTTAGGAATTCTTCTTTGTTGTCCTCGCATGCAGTGTTTGTGAACAACATTCCTGCCAGCAATGATGTGATTAATATCTTCTTTTTCATATCTTCTTTTTTTTACCAACCGTAATTTTGAACTAATAATTTGTTTCTATCCAATTCTCTTTGTGTGAAAGGATATAGATAATGGTTTGAGTTGAATACACGTGTTTCAAACACAACTCTTTTCCAGTAGCCGGCAGGGGCAGTGTCGCCTGTTCCGGGGAAGAGTGTGTCCATGCCATACATCGGACCTCCATCCACATCTTCGGCAATCATCCAAGTGCGTGTGTCAAAGTAACGGTGGTTTTCGAAAGCAAGTTCGATGCGGCGTTCCTGGCGACACAGCTCGATGAGTTTTTCTGTGGTGGCTTCGGGGTAAACAGTCTTGATGCCTTCCAGACCGGAACGGTCGCGCAAGTCATCCCAAAGTTCCATGGCTTTTTCTTCATATCCACTCGGTAAACTTACACCGCGTTTCTTGCATTCCAGCGTTGCTTCTATGAAGTTGAGGTACATTTCGCCCAGACGGAAAGTGGGGAATGTGATGTTACCCCATGAACCGCTTACGGAATTACTGGTGTGGTCGTAGAAGCGGTTAAGCAGGTAACCGGCTTTAGGATAGTCATGGGATTTGTTGGAGTTGGCTCCTTTGGCGAAGGAGCATTTGGTTTTGGCGTTGCCATGTTTCCAATAACCGTCGCTGAAGAATACGGTGACATAGAAGCGGGGCTCTCTGTTCTTATACATATTGGGAGCTTCGATGTTATATCCGTTCTTGTCGCCACCCCATGCCGGATAGGTCCAAGTGCTTTTCATAAACTCATCGGCAGAGTAGCCTGAGGTCTCGTCAATGATGGGGGTGCCGTCTTTCTGATAACCGTTGATCGGGTAACGGCCGTTGTCCATGGCATACGCATCCACTTGCTGTTGTGTGGGGCCTACACCGCCGTAGGCTGTTCCTGACAGACCGGTAGGTGCTGTATGTACTCCTAAAGTATAGCGTCCTTTGTATCCGGTTGTCCAGATTAGCTCATCGTTCCACAGGGCTTGAGTGATTCCGTAATAGTTTTCGTAAGGATTGGAACCGTCCCCGCTCCGGTATAGCTTATACATGGGGTTGTCTATCAATACTTTTGCGGCATTGGCGGCTTCCAGCCATTTTTGGGGATCATTGGTAGCCGGAAAGAGGTTGCTGCCATCAGGATTCTTCATGTTTGCATAGAGTCTGCAACCGTTGAAGAGGTCACGGGCAGCGTACAATTTCAGACGGGATATTACAGCCTGGCAGGCACCCTTGGTGGCAAGCCCTTTTTCCGTATCACTTTCCCAGCTGTCTTTGATGGCAGGATTGTTGATGCAGTTTTCCATTTCGGAAACGACATACTGTAGACATTCGTCCCATGTGTTACGCTGGCGGTACAGGGCTTCGGTAGAAGCGGTGAAGTCCAACAGTTCATCGCCTATCAGAAAGACAGGACCGTAAATGCGCATCATCAGGAAATAGTAGTAGGCACGTGCAAAGCGCGACTGTGCTTTCCACATTTCCAACTCGGCCTTTTCTAAAGTAGGGTCGTTTTCCAGACATTTGTCCGCATTTTGCATGAAGATGTTGCATTCGCGTATGCCACGGTAGTAAAAAGTCATTTTTTCGTAAGGAACCGCAGATGCGTTCCATGAGCCGAAATTAATCCAGCGTGTGTCGCGGTTATATGTCACCGAACCTTCGTCTGAAGCTCCTACCCAAGGAGAGTAGTTGAAATCGTCCGCGTCATTGGGAAGGAAACTCATGCTGTTCAGCCAATATTGTTTGGTTGTAGCTTTGGTCTTCCAAATCTTGTCAAATGTCAGAGCTTCGTCTTCCTGCCTGTCCAAAAAGTCTTCGCAGGATGAGAGAATCAAGGCGCACAATATGCAACTTGTAAACCACATGTATCTTTTTAATATTGTTTTCATCTTTACATATATATTATTATGTTATAAACTTGCGTTAAATCCAATCATGATGACTCTTGAAGGAGGATAACCTTCTCCGGAAGCATTTCCCTTTTCAGGATCCCAAAGCTTGAATTTGCTGAATGTCAGCAAATTGTTGCCTGATAGATAGACTCTGAATGAATTGACAAACGTTTTGTCCAGCACTTTCTTGGGAATGGTATATCCAAGCTCAAAGTTCTTCAGACGCATGAAACTTCCGTCGCGCATGTTCCAGGTAGATCGTTGGCCGTTATTGGACGAACCGGGACCGCCGCTGGTGCTCAAGCGGGGATAAATGGCGGCTGCGTTGGCTTCGGGTGTGTTGGTGCTTTTCCATACGTGGCTGTAGATATCGGCGTTGATGGCGCTTCTTTCCAGGTTACCGCTGGAGAAGGGAGTCATAGGAGTACCGCCCAAGAAGAATGAAGTGCGTGCCACTCCCTGGAAGAATACGTTGATATCCCATCCTTTCCATTCTGCCGTAGCTCCGAATCCGTACATGATCTCGGGCAAGTTGGTATAGCCGATGGCTACTTGGTCTTGCGAGTCGATTTTTCCGTCACCGTTGATGTCCTGGTACTTGATGTCGCCCACGCGGTATTCACCGAAAGTTTGCTGAGGGCTGTTGTCTATTTCCTCTTGATTCTTGAACAATCCCATTGCCACGAGGCCGAATGGTTGAAGGCTGCCGCCTGAACCGAAGGGTTTGCCTATGCGGTTCTGATACTTGTAGGCCCAGTCGGGTTCGTCGTTGTTGAGCAGCTCGTTATGGGTGTATGTAAAGTTTCCGCGGGCAGTGAGGAATACCTCTCCTACCTTTTGCGAGTACTCCAATGTACCGTCAAAACCTTGGTTCAGTGTTTCACCGATATTGGTATATGGAACCTTGCTTAAACCCACAATGGCGGGAAGACCGGCACGTTCCAAGAAGATACCGGTACGTTTTTCATGGAAATAGTCTGCCTGTACTCTCACCTTATTGAAGAGTGAAAATTCAACTCCCACATTGGTCTTCTTGGCTTCTTCCCAAGATACGTTCAGGTTCTCTACGTCTCCCATTCGGATACCATAGCCTCCTTCACCTCCGGAAACGCCGTAATTCCAAGATTGGGGGGCTTGCTGGTTTACGCCTACGATGGTGGATTGATACATCCAGCGGCGTGTTCCGCCGATATCATCGTTACCTACTATACCGTGGGAAGCTTTTAACTTCAGCATGTCAACGACCTTGGTAAGTGGCTGGAACCATTTTTCGTTGGATACCATCCATCCTACGGCAACTGCCGGGAAAAAACCGAAACGGTGTCCGCGCGCAAAGTTTTCGGAACCGTTATAGCCGACGTTCACTTCTGCAAAATACGTATCTTTGAAGGCATAGGTCAAACGTCCTGCGATACCTTGGTTCTTGTAAGGGAGGGATTTGAACTTGTCACCATCCTGTGTGCGGTTGTGTATCTTATGGTTGTACAGGAACAATGCGCCCACACGGTGTTTCTCGGCAAACAGGCGATTGTAGTTCAACGATGCTTCCAGATAGGTAGTCATGGTTCCGTCTGTTTGTTTTTCGTAACCGAGTTCGTTGTTTCCCGAATAGATGGGATTGCCGAAAATCAGGTTTCCGTTCTCGTCGCGGCCGCTGGCGTGGTATTGGGTAGGAGTTTTCTGTCTGATCTGTGTGGTGGTGTTGTAGGCATCCCAGGAGAACTTGGCATTGGCTGTCAGCCCCTTTAACGGTTCCCAAAGTTTACCCATGTCTTGAGTCAGCCCTACCAATGCCTGTGATGAGTTCCAGAACTGTTCACGGTAGCCCGAATGTACCAGCAGGTTCCAGGGATTAAAGCCCGAAGCTGCGGAGGGGGCGGAGATGGTTCCGTCGGAATATTCTACAGGGAAAGCATTCGGGGAAGTATTGAAAGTATATTCCCAAATCTGGTTTTTATCGTTACCCGGCGAGAATGATTTTTCGTAGATATTCGCCATGTTGATGTTCAGGACCGTACTTTTGGTTAAAGAAAAGTCCATGTTGGCACGGAAGTTATATTTGTAGTAGTGGATGGACGAATTGTAATCGTATCTATCACCCGCATTTTTGAAGATAGAACTTTCGTTGTAGAAAGAGCCTGAAACATAGTATTTGCAGATGTCTCCACCACCGGTTACGCTCAGGTTGACGCGTTGGTTGGAAGCCATGTCGTTGTACAAAGCGTCAAGCCAGTCTACATTGGGGTATAAGTCCGGATCTGTGCCGTTCTTATATTTTTCAATGACTTCATCCGAATAATATTTTGTGCCGCTGGCTTCGTTGTAGAGTTCGGCCCACTCTGCGGAGTTGGCGAATTTGGGAAGTTTGGTAGGCTGGGTGATGCCGTATTCTGCGCGTGCGGCAATCTTGGGCTTTCCTTCGCTTCCCTTTTTAGTGGTGATCAAAATAACGCCATTGGCACCGCGCACACCATATACGGCAGAGGCGGAAGCATCTTTAAGGATGGAAAAAGAGGCGATGTCATCGGTATCTACCAAGTCGAGTTCACGCTCGATGCCATCTACCAAGACCAATGGCTTGGAATTGCCTTTGAAAGAAGACACGCCGCGGATGTAAAAGTCGGCTGCTCCGCTTTTGCCGGGTTCACCCGAGCGGGTCATGGCAACGATACCTGCCAGTTGTCCGGCCAATACGTTGGAAATTGAGGAGCCCGGTACTCTGAGCTTGCTGGCATCGATTGTGGAAATGGCTCCTACCACACTCTCTTTCTTTTGATGGCCGTAGCCTACTACCACGACTTCATCCAGAACCTCTGTGTCGGGATCAAGAGTTACGTTGATAACGTTACTGCTACCGATTGCGATTTCTTTTTTCTTGTAGCCTATGTACGAAAATTCGAGGACACCGCCTACGCCTTCAACTGTGATGGAGAACTTTCCGTCAATGTCGGTTACTGTACCTGTAGAGCTGTTTCTCAACCAGATACTGGCACCGATGACGGGTTCTTTGACGTCAGAACCGATTACCGTACCGGTAATGACTCTTTTTTTGGCTTGTTGGGTTGAAGGGACAGAAAGTTTGTCATTTTTCAGGATGATTTCTTTTTCTTTCAATACATAGCTGATACCGGTTCCTTTCAATACGTTGTCGAGTACTTCGCTGATTGTGCCTTCGCAGTTGATGTCTTGTTTCTTCAAGTTATTGACGAGGTCGGATTTGAAGAAGAAAGTGTAGCTGCTTTTACTTTCAATCATTTTAATGATTTGCTCCATGCTGAGCGCTTTGCCCTGGATACTTATTATGTCTTGGGCGGCACTGATGGAAGTGGGAAACAATAACAATGTTAAGGTACATATCAGGTACCATTGTCTTAGATATGAATTCTTCATATTTCTTTGGATTAATAAAAGGTTAACTTATAAATTGCTTCTACTTAAAACAAGTTCATGTTGAACTTGGTGATATTAAAAAAACTTCAAGTAGCTTTATTCCATTGTAATTCAGATTCTTTTTTAGGTTTTCATTCTTCTTTTTTTTAAGGGTTAAACAATTCTTACTATTGTAGGGGACTTATATTCGGCTCTATACGGTTAAGTTCAACATGAACTTAACTTAATGCAGGACAATAAGATTATTGTCTTCTGTTTTTTGTTGTAAATCGAAGCTGATACATATTTTATTCAGGACATCATGTAAACTTTCGGTTTTCCGTATTTTTCCGGAAAAAAGTTCTTCTCCTATCTTGCTGTCTTTTACTACGATATTCACCTTGTAAATTCGATTGATAAATTGCAGCAGTTCTCCGAAAGGCTTCTTTTCGAAATGATATTCATCCGTTCGCCAGTCATATTCTTCAGGGTCTATCTTGCTTAGATTTATATTGTGCGATATTCTGTCGTATGTAAGTTGTTCTGTAGGTTTCATTTCGATTGGGTGTGTTTGTTCTTCAGAATTGAAAACAATTTTTCCTGTGAACAGTGTAATCAGTGCTTTCGTTGGGTTTAGCTGAACATTGAACTCGGTACCTTTCACTTCGATACAAGCCTCCTGAAAGTGCACTTTGAAGGGGGAGTTCGCCTTTTTTACCACACTGAAGTAAGCCTCGCCGTCCAGTTCTACTGTACGGTTATTCAAAAATCTTTTGGGATAGCTGATTTTACTGCCTGCATTCAGCCAAATAGTAGAACTGTCCGGTAGCATACAGACCATTTTTTCATGGGCAGGAGCGGTGACCGTCAAATAAGAGTTGTTTATTATCTGGGCTATCCATACTCCTACTAATAAGACGGCAACGGCAGCAGCGATGGAATATCTCATGTTGAAGTGGAGCTTCTTGAACTTGCTTTTGTCGGAGTCATCTTTTGTCTGCCAACAAGAATCGGCAATCTTGTCCCATATCTCTTCTGAATCGATTTTGTCCTGTATGTGCTGTTCGGACTCCTCATTCCATTGTTCAGACAGTAATTTTTTCATGGAGGGGGTTTCTGAGAGCTGAATCCTTTCTGAAGCATTCAACTTTCCTTTGAGCATTTTCTTTATAAGATATATATAAGCGGTCATTCTTATCTTGTTTTAATGGGGTTACATATATAAATACAATCCATGTTGAGTTATCCCTTATCTGTTTTCCCTTTTTTTTTAAAAAACTTTTCTGCCTATATAGCTTTTTAGGAGGTTGAAGTGGGTATTCTGTAAAAATAAGCTATATTTGCAAAAATATGTTTCATGATTATAATTAATTCTACCCTTTTGGATATGGAAGAAGAAAAAGTGTTGGAACGGTTAAAAGAGGGTGAGCATGAAGCTTTTACACAATTGTATAATGCCTATTGGAACCAAGTGTATAACTTTAGTCGTTTATACGTTTCATCGGTAGAAGATTGTAAAGAGATTGTTCAGCAAGTATTTGTAAAGGTATGGGAAGCCCGGACTTTAATTAAGGAGAAAGAAAATTTCAGGGGCTTTTTATTCATAATAACCCGTAATATCGTTTTTAATCTCTCGAAGAAGAGTTTCAATGAATCTTTTTATAAAATGTCTGTATTGTCGGCTTTCAGTGATTCTATGGAACAGGCCAACTGTGATGTGGAAGAAGAAATAATGGCATCGCAGTTGAATGATTATATCAATCAGTTGGTGGATTCTCTCCCCGCACGTCAGAAAGAAGTTTTCGTGTTAAGCCGTCAGCACCATCTAAGCCATAAGGAAATAGCATTTCGCCTTGACATTAGCGAGAAGACGGTAGAGCAGCATATTTATAAGGTGCTGAAATTTTTGAAAGAAAACCTCCAGTTGTTTACGATCTTTTTGGCGTGTTAACCGGTGCGCCTTTCCGGAAGCTTCTTTGGTGCGGGGAGAGGATCTGGATATATTCGTTATTCGATGAACCGCACTTTTTCCTTGATTCTTGGTTTGGCTACCGGTGTTTCATCGGGATAACCGAAAGCGATGCAATACAATAGTTGGTAACCTTCGGGAAGTGCCAGTCTCTTGAGGTATTCGGCGGCAGCCGGAGTAGAGGTCATAAAACGTGTGGGGCCTCCCAGGCAGCAGGAGCCTATTCCCATCGACCAAGCTGAAAGAATCATATTCTCACCCAATAAGCCGCAATCAATCTGCGACAGGTCATACGAAGGGTCATTGGCTATAAATACTACAGTAGAAGCATTACGGAACATATTCTTGAAGTTAGGATCTCCGGTAACGGCCGGGTTCTCCTTTTTATAGATTTCGGTAATTCCATTTATAAAATCCGGATTATCTACCACCCGTACTTCCCAGGATTGTTTGTTCTGTCCGTTGGGGGCGTTGATGCCGCAATCCAGTATAATCTGCATGGTATCGCGGTTTACGGCTTGTGGTTTGTACTTGCGGACACTGCGGCGTGACATGATGGTTTCTATCACGGTATTTTCCTTGTTGACCTCCATACTTGTGCTTTCACTTTTTTTCTGCACTTGTGTGCTACATCCGAAACATAACAACAGGCTCGCACCTAATAGCATAAACTTTAAATTCTTCATACTCTGTAATATATATTAGATTGTTTTCTGCAAATCTAACAAAAAAAAGCGGCTCCCGTCATCGGGAACCGCCTTAAAAATATGTAAACTGGCTTATTAGAGTTTCGGACCAGCTGCAACCAAAGATTTACCAGCTTCGTTTCCGGTGAACTTAGCGAAGTTCTTGATGAAACGGCCTGCCAAATCCTTAGCTTTTTCTTCCCATTGACAAGCACATTCGTAAGTGTCGCGCGGATCAAGGATCTTCGGATCTACGTTAGGCAATTCTGTCGGAACAACGAAGTCGAAGAAAGGAATAACTTTTGTCGGAGCCTTGTCGATAGAACCGTCGAGGATAGCATCGATGATGCCACGGGTATCTTTAATAGAGATACGTTTGCCGCTACCGTTCCAACCGGTGTTAACCAAGTATGCCTTAGCACCAACCTTATTCATTTTCTTAACCAACTCTTCTGCATATTTAGTAGGATGCAAGCTCAAGAAAGCAGCACCGAAGCAAGCAGAGAATGTCGGAGTCGGTTCAGTGATACCACGTTCTGTACCTGCCAATTTAGCAGTAAAGCCAGACAAGAAGTAGTATTGAGCCTGTTCAGGATTCAAGATAGATACCGGAGGCAATACACCGAAGGCGTCAGCTGACAGGAAGATTACCTGATGAGCGTGAGGACCCTTAGAAACCGGCTTAACGATGTTGTTGATGTGGTAGATAGGATAAGAAACACGAGTGTTTTCAGTTACGCTCTTGTCAGCGAAATCAATCTTACCTTCAGCGTCAACTGTTACGTTCTCCAACAGAGCGTCACGTTTGATGGCAGCGTAGATATCGGGTTCGCTTTCTTTGTCCAAGTTGATAACCTTAGCGTAGCAACCACCTTCGTAGTTGAATACACCTTCGTCATCCCATCCGTGTTCGTCGTCACCGATCAGCAGACGTTTCGGGTCAGTTGACAAGGTAGTCTTACCTGTACCGGACAGACCGAAGAAGATTGCAGAGTCAGTGCCTTCCATGTTAGTGTTGGCAGAGCAGTGCATAGAAGCGATGCCACGCAACGGGTTCTTGTAGTTCATGATAGAGAACATACCCTTCTTCATTTCACCGCCGTACCAAGTGTTCAGGATAACTTGTTCGTTGGTCTTCAAGTTGAATACGGTAGCAGTTTCAGAGTTCAGACCCAGTTCTTTGTAGTTGTCAACTTTTGCCTTGGAAGCGTTGAATGATACGAAATCGGGCTCTCCGTAGTTAGCAAGTTCTTCAGCAGTCGGGCGGATGAACATGTTAGTTACGAAGTGTGCCTGCCATGCCACTTCCATGATGAAACGAACTTTCATGCGAGTAGCAGCGTTAGCGCCACAGAAAGTATCGACAACGAACAGACGCTTGCCGCTCAATTCTTTCACTGCTTTAGCCTTCAAGTCAGCCCAAGCTTCTTCAGAGCAAGGTTTGTTGTCGTTTTTGTATTCTTCAGAAGTCCACCATACAGAATCCTTGCTGGCTTCATTCATTACGAAGAATTTATCTTTAGGAGAACGTCCGGTATAGATACCGGTCATTACGTTTACAGCACCCAGTTCAGTTACCTGACCTTTTTCGAAGCCTTCCAGGCCCGGTTTGGTCTCTTCAGCGAACAATACATCGTAAGACGGGTTGTGGATAATTTCCTTCACGTCTTTGATACCGTACTTGCTTAAATCTAAATTTGCCATTTCTTTTTAAGATTTTTAAATTGGTATTTGGTTTATAATCTCTTTTCTAATCTCTTTTTACCTTAAGAATCAAGGGGAAATAGGTGTCTGAAATTCTGCTTTTCACCTGTTCTTGCAGTAACCCCCTTATTTTTCGCCTACAAAAGTAATACTTTCTTTTTAAAGAAAAGCCCTATTAGAGAAATTTTTCTCTAATAGGAAATCTTTTATAAAACCATAACAATATCTGCTAACTGAATGTTGCAAATTGGGTGAAAATCGTTTACTTTGCAGCTGCATTTTATTGAAAAGGAACAATTAAAAATATAATTAACCCGATAATTAGGACAATGAAGATTATCAACTTTGCCGAGACAGACTCTGTCCTGAACCAATATGTGGCGGAAATTCGTGACGTGGCGGTGCAGGGAGACCGTATGCGTTTTCGCAGGAACATTGAACGCATCGGAGAGATAATGGCGTATGAAATGAGCAAGGAACTAAGTTATTCCGTCAAGCAGGTGCAGACCCCTTTGGGAGTGGCGCCGGTCAGTACTCCTGATGATGTGGTGGTGATTGCCACTGTTTTTCGTGCCGGATTGCCGTTGCATACGGGTTTTCTGAACATGTTTGATCGTGCAGGCAACGCTTTTGTTTCCGCTTATCGCTATTATAAAGACAAAGAGTGCCGTACGGTGGATGTACATATTGAATACATTGCTACTCCGGATTTGTCGAAAAAAACATTACTGTTGGTAGATCCGATGCTCGCTACGGGTGAAAGCATGGAGCTTGCCTGGAAAGCATTCCTTACCAAAGGCACACCTGCCAGGTTGCAGATTGCCTGTGTTATTGCCAGCCGGCAGGGAGTGGAGCATCTGGCCAAGTTATTCCCCGGTGATGACGTGACTTTGTGGTGTGCTGCCATTGATCCGGAGATGAATGAGCACTCTTACATAGTTCCCGGTTTGGGTGATGCAGGGGATCTGGCGTTCGGTGATAAGATTTAGGCTGCGCATAGTATCAATTTGTGTGTACCCTTTAAGAAATATTGCCCGGGTTTACGCTATTCTGCATATTCCCGGGCAATGGTTCATGAAGATTATTGAGTGAATCGGTTATTTGGCCCAAAATAGTTTATTGTAATAGGTGTCTTCTGCCATTACATCCTTATAGTAAGGATTATAGTTGACCTCTGTGGTGGGATACCTCCAACGGTTGGGCACGTTGGAAATGGTTCCGGCCACTTCCGGGAACACGAGTCCGGAGGGATAGCCGGTACGTCGGATATCGCTCCATGCTTCGCGGCTTACAAGAAATCCGAAATGTAGCCACTTTTGGGTAATGATGGCGTCTAATTTGTCCACATAGTCTGTACTGTTCCATTTGGCATCGGCAAAAGCGGAAATTTCTTCGGGGGTAGGGGCGTCATAGCGGTGGCAGTTTTCACCTGTACCGATAGAATCATAATAGTAATAGAGGTTGATGGACTGTGTAACCGCCTTGTTGAACTCTTCTTTTGCCTTGGCTTCATTTTTAGCTATGCCATACCCCATCTGGTAGGCTTCCGCTTTTAGGAAATGAATTTCAGGAGAGGCCATAATCAACATGTCGAATTTGTCGTTTTGCCAGAAGAATCCATTCTGCGTGATTTGAGAAAAGCCAATGTTACTTTGGTTCACTTCGTCCTGTGCTTGGGATTTGTAATATTCCGTAAGTTCATCTTTTACAGTAAGGTCTGTACCCAGGTAACGGTGCTCGTCCAGTTGTCCAGTGCTTTGGTTGGTAATCTTTATTGGATTGAAATTCAGTAGGATGCGTGGGTCATCTTCTCCTTTTACATAAACGCCTGTCAGCGGGTCGCTGCTGGTCATATCGTAGTTGCCGTGACTCAACATACGGTTAATGATGGCTCCGGATGCAAGACGGTTCGTTACCCAGTCACCCAATCCACTTCCTGCGGTGAAGTTCAGTTGTCCGGACTTTTGGTTGGTAATGAAGACATTGTTGGCCTGCTCGTCTATCAATGGATAGGTGGAAGGATTTTCCAGTATCTCCTTGATAGCGGTACGGCCTTCTTCTTGCAAAGCCCCCTGTGTAGCTACGCGCATGGCAAGGCGCAGTCTCAGGGAGTTTGCATAGCGTTCCCATTTGTCCATGTCTCCACCGTTGATGAAATCTTGCGTATTGAAGTTCTTTGGTGTGGGGATGGAACGGAAACGCGGAGCGATTTCTTTCAGTTCATTAAGGATAGTTCTATAAATATCTTCTGCTTTGTCATAGCGTGTATATGACTTGCTGACGTCATTGGTCAAGGGCAGGGTGCAGGCTTCGGAGAAGGGCATATCTCCAAAAATGTCCACTGTAGCGGCAAAGAAATCATATAATTGTACTTTTGCCGCAATCAGGAAAGCCTCGTCTTGTTCCTGCTCCGCAGTACTTTCTGCCTGGTATAATGACTCTAACTTACGGAATTGCGCAAGTGCGGAATACAGGTTGTCCCATTGTCCGTCTATGGCGGGCGTATAACCGGGGCTGTACATATCAGTGGTTTTAGAATAACCAAAGGTCTGGGCATACTTGCCCACAAACTGTGAGTCGAAGCCGAAGAAGCGACCGTACTCGTAAACGTCATAGTCCTTCACTTTCTGGAATACTCCTGCCATTAGGTTGCTGATAGTGACTTGAGTTACCTTGGACGGGTCTTCATATTTGCTGTCGAAATCATATTCGCTACAGCCGGAGGCGGTGAACAGCAGTGCGCCTATGGCAATCAGAGATGTTATCTTTTTCATATTCATGTGAGTAATCATTCAAATTAGTTCATTAAAAACTGGCACGTATGGAAACACCGAAGCTGCGTGTGGCTGTGGTAGAGCCTCCTACCATTGCCTGACTCGACCAGGATGTGCCCGTTGATGATTCAGCATCATAATTTTTCAGTGCTTTATAAAAATAGAATAGGTTGCGGCCAAAAGCAGATACGCTTAGACGAGTCAGTCCGAATTTTGAAATCATCTTTTCCGGGAATTGGTAACCGATGGTGAGTTCACGCAATTTAACGTATGAATTGTCGAACACCGAGTGGCGGTAGGTTAGTTGTTCTGCTTCTGTACCCCAATTATAGGTACTGTTATAATAGTAGCCGGCAGGAATGATACGTGTATTCTGTTCTCCTGTGGAGGCTACTACACCCGGCAATATGACGCCGTCATGATAGATAACCTCTCCATTGGGACCGGCTGTTGTAGAGGGATCTACTTTTACCGGTATGCCACTGGCATTGTTGCCGCCCGGGTAATAGTAAGATAGTCCTCCGTGTTCCGTGTCGCGGTATTTTAGTGATTCAGGAGTAAGACCTACGGCTGTGGCATACTGGTTCATTTCATTGATAACATCACCGCCAATGCGGAAATCAATACTGAAATCCAGGAATATATTTTTATAAGAGAAAGAATTGAACAAACCGCCTACACCTGCAGGGTTGATGTTACCTACTTTCTGCAGCTCTGTTTGATTCAGGTAAAGGCCATTGTCCGATACAAGGAATTCTCCGTTCTCGTTTACTTGAGGAACCTGTGCGTAGATGTCACCCATTGGTTGCCCCTCTACGGCTTGTATTTTTACACCACTGCCTCCCGAGTTCAATATTTCCAGATAAGGGACACCGTCTGCCAGTTTCACCACCTTGTTCTTGTAGATGCCGTAGTTGGCGGTTAAGTCCCAACGGAAATCTCTGGTTAATATAGGGGTGGCACTGAGGGAGATATCCCATCCTTGGTTGGCTACTTCACCCACATTCATCAGCATATTCTTTACTCCCGAGGAAGATGGTTGAGGAGTAGAAAGAATTTGGTCTTTTACGCGGTTGTTGTAGTAAGAGACGTCAATACCCAACCGGTTATTGAAGAATTTACTTTCCAGACCTATTTCATACTCATATTTCTTTTCCGGGCGTATGTTGGCATTTCCTAGCGAAGAGGGGACATAATTCCAGGTAAAGTCGTTGTCCGATCCTTGCTCATAAACGATGTTGGCGGCATAGGTCTCCGGAGCATTGCCTACAATACCGTACGAGAGACGCAGTTTTCCGTAGTTCCACCAGGCAGGCATACGGAAAGCTTCCGAGAAGAGGAAACTGAGATTGGCGGAAGGGTAGAAAAAACTCTGGTCTTTCAAGGTGGATGAACGTTCCTGGCGTCCGGTCAGTTCGAGGAAGAGATAGTTATCCCATCCCAGGCTCAGTGTCCCCATATAACCGGTTTTCAACAGTTCCATACGTTGTAAGGTACTGCTGGCTGTATAGCGGCTGGCATTAAGGTCAAACCAGTTCTCGGTTACAAGACCGCCGTTGGTGGATACCCTGATATTGTTCATGTTCTCATAGCGTCCTGTCCACCCTACGGTAGCGGCAATATCGAAACGGTTGATGTTGTAATTAAAATTCAGCATTACATCTCCGTAAACGATGTCATAGCGACGGTTGATAGCTTGGAAACTGCCGCTGGGGTCATAAAGAGAATTCGGTTGTTCACTTTCATATTCCAATGTCTGTTTTACATCGGTGATATCTGTAGAGAGTTGGGCACGCAGGCTTAGCCAGTTGGTTATTTGCCAGGTAGGGCGGATCATGCCGATAAGCCGATTTTCCGTTTCATCACTATGGTGATGGAACATATTCCACAACATATTATTGACGCCGCTTACATAACTGGGGTCATAGGCCCATGATTCTTCAGGAGTCAGTGTGGCATTACCGCCTATAAAGGTATTACGATAACCTAGGCTGGTAACATAGGTTTGTTTCAGATAAGGTATATCCAAGAAAGTAGAGAACATGTTACCGAAGCCACTGTATAGA
Source organism: Bacteroides fluxus YIT 12057 (assembly GCF_000195635.1). Classification (GTDB taxonomy): domain Bacteria; phylum Bacteroidota; class Bacteroidia; order Bacteroidales; family Bacteroidaceae; genus Bacteroides; species Bacteroides fluxus. Next base: position 23,428 of record NZ_GL882687.1, read on the forward strand.
TTCAGTGATGTTTGTGGGCGGTCTTTTACATTCTGTACGATATAATTGATCGAATATTCCAGATTCAGAGGTTTTGCCAATTTATAAGATCCTGTCAACTTGAAGTTATGTTTGGTGAAGCTTCCTGTCAGTGCATTGGGAATTTCATCCATGAAGGTATAGGAAAAACGGTTGCTGCTGTTCTCTGTTCCCTGTGAGATGGCAAGGGTGTAGGTCTGGTTCCAACCTGTACGGAATAGTTCTTTCCAAGGGTTGTCGGTCAGAGGTAGATAGGCTCGTACTGTACCGTCCCAGTAGAGTACATCACTTCCGTCATATTTTGGACCGAAGGACTGGGTAGTGGAACGCAGGCTCTTATAATTTTGCCCGTTCATGGTTCGTTGGTAGAAGCCGCCGGTTGCTTTTTCATAGTCACTATAGGCAGTATTATAGGTTCCTGGTCCATAGAGGGTCTGTACTTTCGGCAAATAGGCAGGAAGGTTGGCCATTACTTGTGCGGTGAAATCTACGGTTAGTTTACCGCTTTTGGCACGTTTACTGGTAATGACTACCGCACCGTTTGCCGCTTCCGAGCCATAGAGTGCAGTTGCGGATGCTCCTTTCAGAATACTGATGGTTTCGATATCTTCTGGATTGATGTCTACCAGACCGTTGGAACGTATCTGTCCGTCATTACCGAATTCGGCAAAATCGGTACTCTTGCCTGTACCCCCGTTACGGATGGGTACACCGTCCAAGATAATAAGAGGTTGGTTGTTTCCCGTGATGGAGGTCAGTCCGCGTACATTGATGGATACGGCTCCGGCTGAACCTCCTTGAGTCTGTGTGATGCGTACGCCCGGTGCCTTACCATACATGGCAGAGGCAAAGTTCGGTGCTCCGGCTTTCACCAGCTCGTCTGCATTGATGGTGCTGACTGCATAGCCGACTCGTTTGGTATCTTTCTTGATACCCATTGCCGTTACAACTACTTCTTTCAACTGTTGGGCATCTTCGCTGAGTGTTATTCTCAGATCTCCTTGTTTTTTACGCTTTGCCAGATTTATTTCTCGGGTGGTGTACCCCATGTAGGCAATGGAAAGTGTGGCATCTGCAGGAACGGTCAATGTGAAGTTACCGTCCATGTCGGTGAGGACACCGTTATTGGTATCTTTTTGTACGACACTGGCTCCGATAAGTGGTTCTCCGGCGGCATCTTTAACTATGCCTTTGATTGTTTTTGTCTCTTGTGCAAGGACTGTTCCGGTAAATAGGAAAGCCAATACCCAGCTTAAGATGATCAGATTTTTGTGGAAATGCGACGCAATGTGTGGCATACCGCATTGGTTGTTTACTGTGAAATCCATACTACCCAAAATGATTGATTTGTCTTATTTATATCTATTGTTTTCAACCTGGTATTTGGGCAAGTATTGTGCCAGAAGGGAAAATATCTATTTTTTGAAGATAAAATATTTGATAGTCAGTTGTTTAATTTTTAGTGGAAGCGTATAATGCGGAGTATTTACAATGTGGAAAGTTGTGGATAATTTCCACACTGCATGTTCTACAATCCACAGGTCTTATTACGTGAAATAAGTGCAGAATGAAAAATCCCTTTCTCATCGCATGCCGTTCCGAGGGCGGAAACGGCGGAGCGATGAAAAAGGGAGGAATTGAAATAATGCTTCTATTATATGTGGGGTTACTTTACTTCCCAAATATCATTCGTCATCAGCAACTCTTCGAAGTTGTGATACTTCTTCTTTTCTGATATTTCTTCAATCTGCGCATGGACAGCATCGTTGTAGGTCGGGGCGTCCACGTCACGGATTACACCGAGGGCAACCGGAAAGTCGGGACCTTCCATCAAGGCGAGTTTCAGTTGCAGGGTGTTGTCCATGCAATGGGCATCATGTACGAGAATGTCTTTTTCAGTGATACCATTCTCACCCAACTTCACTACTTTCAACCCGAATCCTTCCTGCATCAGTCCATATTCGTTGTTCTCGCCAAAAAGCATCGGTTTGCCGTGTTGCAGGTAGATGGAATTCTTGGCACGGCCTTCTTTCTTGTAAACGTTGTCGTAGGCGTTATCGTTGAAGATGACACAATGTTGCAGGATTTCGCAGACGGCAGCGCCTTTGTGGCTGGCAGCGGCTTTCAGTACTTCTACTGTGCCTGCGGCATCCGTAGCCACACAACGCGCAAAGAAACGTCCGCGTGCGCCGAAACAAAGTTCCGCAGGGCGGAACGGATCCTCCACCGTGCCGTAAGGTGAGGATTTGCTGACGAAGCCACGGGGAGACGTCGGGGAATATTGTCCTTTGGTCAAGCCATAGATACGGTTGTTGAGCAACAGGATGTTGATATCAATGTTACGGCGTATGGCATGGATAAAGTGGTTACCGCCGATAGCCATACCGTCACCGTCGCCGGACACTTGCCAGACACTCAGTCCGGGATTGGCTACCTTACATCCGGTGGCAATGGCGGCAGCACGTCCGTGGATGGTCTGCATGGCATACGTGTTCATGTAATAAGGCAGACGACTGGAGCAACCGATGCCGGAAATGACGGCTGTTTCGCTGGGTGCGATGCCGATTTCGGCCATGGCTTTATGCAGTGAAGCCAAGAAGAAGTGGTCACCGCAACCCGGACACCAGCGAGGTTGCCCTTTTTTGAAATCTTTTGCTGTATATTCGCTCATGATGTTTCTTTCTTTACGGGGTTATTACTTGTTTAGAATCTCGGTGAAGGCGTCAACCAGTTCGGCTACGACGAACGGTTGTCCCTTGACTTCATTGAATTGATAGGGTGCGAAGTTGTCTATTTGCATGCGTAGATATCCGGCGAATTGTCCGAGGTTTTGTTCGGCAACCACTACTTTCTTGTATTTCTTCAGAACAGCTTCCGTATTCTTGGGCAGCGGATTGATGTAGGAGAAATGTGCAAGGGCCACTTTCTTCCCGGACTTGTTCATCTCTTCTACGGCAGAATACAAGTGCCCGTAAGTACCTCCGAAGCCTACCACCAACAGGTCTGCATCCTCTGCGCATCCTTGTACTTCCACATCGGGGACCTCTATTTTAGCAACCTTTTCGGCACGTAGGTGGCACATCAGGTTGTGGTTCTCGGGATCGGTAGAAATGGCTCCCGTGTTACTGTCTTTTTCCAGACCCCCCAAGATGTGGGTGTAACCTTCCTGTCCCGGAATGGCCCAATAGCGTGCTCCAGTCTTTGGATTGCGCTTGTACGGGGTATAGTTATCCTTCATCTCCGGAGTGACGTATGGAGGTTGGATAGCGGGATATTCATTTAGGTCAGGCAGTTTCCACGCGCCGGAACCATTGGCGACGAAAGCGTCGGTCAGCAATACTACGGGGGTCATGTGTTCCAAAGCTATCTTGCAGGCATTGAAAGCCGCGTCAAAGCAGTTGGTGGGAGAAGTTGCGGCGATGACCGGCATCGGACTCTCACCGTTACGGCCGAAGAGGGCTTGCAACAGGTCGGTTTGTTCCGATTTTGTAGGAAGACCGGTGGAGGGACCGCCACGCTGAACGTTGAGAACCACTAACGGGAGTTCCGTGATGACTGCCAGGTTCATGGCTTCTGATTTCAGGCAGACGCCGGGACCGGAAGTGGAGGTAACGGCCAGTGCGCCTGCGAAAGAAGCACCGACAGCCGTAGCGCAGCCGGAAATCTCGTCTTCGCATTGTACGGTCATTACACCCAGTGATTTATGTTTGGCAAGTTCGTGCAACACATCGGTAGCCGGAGTGATGGGGTAGGATCCGAGGAACAGTTTCAAGCCGGCTTTTTCAGCGGCGGCGATAAAACCGTAGGCGGTTGCCTTGTTACCCGTGATATCCATGTATCTTCCGGGGACGGAGCTTTTGCTTTCAATCTTATAAGTATGGGCTACAGAGGCATGAGTGTTGTGTCCGTAGTCATATCCGGCATGGATAACCTTGATATTTGCTTCAGCGATGGCGGGTTTCTTGGCAAATTTCTCACGGATAAAGTCTTCGGCGATTTTCAAGTCGCGGTTGAACAGCCAGCAAACCAGACCTACCGCGAACATATTGCGGCATTTCATCATGGACTTGTTGTCCATTTCTGTGTCGGCAAGGCAATCTTTTACCATCTGTGAGATGGGGGCTGCAATCACGTCCTGCTTGATTCCCATTTCTTCAATAGGATTGTCGGTCTTGAAGGCTGCTTTTTCCAAGTCTGCTTTCTGAAAAGCGTCCGTATCAATGATGATGCAGGCGGTGGATTTGGCAAACTTGTACTGTGTTTTCAACGCAGCCGCATTCATCGCCACCAATACGTCGCATTTGTCACCCGGAGTGTAAACTTTGTTCGCTCCGATATGTACCTGGAAGCCGGAAACGCCGGTAAGTGAGCCTTGCGGGGCGCGGATATCTGCCGGATAGTCGGGGAATGTACTGATGTCATTGCCCACGGTAGCCGAAACTGTTGAAAAGATGTTGCCGGCGAGTTGCATACCGTCGCCGGAGTCTCCGGAGAAGCGGACTACCACTTGCTCCAGTTCTTTGACCATCATGTCGTTTGCCATAACTTATGAATTTCTATAGATTAATTTTTGGGGGTTACTGTGTTGTACACTTGCCGACAAATTTCGCAAAGTTAATCGGATTAACAAAACTTTTTTCGGAAAATCGGCAGAATACATTATCTTTGCACCCGCAACTGGACATGTGCGAATTTGGAGAACGTGCAGAAATTCTACAAATGTTCTACAAAAACGCCAGTCTCGGTATTTAAGGTCTTGTAGTTCAACGGATAGAATAGAAGTTTCCTAAACTTTAGATCCGGGTTCGATTCCCGGCGAGACTACATTCTTATTTCTTATAAACTTTCAGGTTTGTCACCTTGCTCTTGAACTGTCCTGCTTGCTGCAATGGGAAAACCAGTGTACGTACATAGTTCATGGAGTCTTTTCCTCCGTTGAAGAAACGTTTTTCTATATTCATTTCCTCCACCACTTTGCCATTTATCAACAGACGGGTAGTCTTGCTGTCTCCGCTGATGCCTATGTTCATGCGTTCACCCTTGTGGATGCGGTGGCTGAATGTGTTCAGATAACCGTCGCGTGCGAATCCCAACATACCGCTGATAGGGTCGGAGAGGTAAAACACTGCGTCCGGTGAACTGAACAGGACAGTATTCGGAACTTCGGGAGCTCCGTCGATGTCGAAAGTAACCAGATAGTCGTAACCTATTTCCCTGTAAGGCGCTTTACTTCCGGGAATCACGGTGGACTGCTCGTAAACCAATCCCGGCTTGTTTCCGATTCTTCCCATTTGGTTCACTCCCGGCGCTTCGCTTATCAGTTGGCGTTTCCGGTCAAACTCGGTATAGGGCAAAGTGGTATTTGCACCGGTCCAGGTCTTGACGGCAAGTGTCTGCAGGGCAGGGAACACGCGGTGGTGAATGTCTTTGGTGGAAATACCGTTTCCCACATGGTCATTCCACACGGCAAACATACCTCCCAGTATGGAAGGATCCTGTTCTTCGAACACTTCCTTGCCTATGTGGGCGGGAGTCCACTTTCCATATAGATATTCGGTGTTCAGATAGTCATAATAATATCCGGCGGCAGGCACGATATATACCATTCCGTCAGGAATACTGATGAGCTTGTAACCTTGTTTCACCATTTCCTTGGGCTGTGCGTATCCATTGTACCAAGCGCTCATGATTACATTTTCCGATTTCACCGGAGTATCCCCGTTGGCATGTGTCAGTGCTCCCCATACACATGCTTGTTTGCCGAAACTTTCCACGTAGCGGATGTAATGGTCGGTAAAGGCGCGGAACTTTTCGACCACATCCTTCTTTTTGTTGGAATACTCATCGGTACCTATATGTACCTTCTTGCCGCGGAACACGGGTTCGTCTCCTTCCAGGTATTCTTTGAAGAGCCCGTCCATGAAGGCATACGTCTCGGGCTTGAACAGGTCGAGATGATCCATTCCATACTCGCGGCTGCCTATTTCCGGCTTATAGTGGGTAAATGCCAGTGTATGGGCGGGTGCGTCAATTTCCGGAATGATTTCGACGAAACGGTTTTCCGCCAACTTCTGCAGGTCGATGAATTCGGCTTTGGTATAATGGCCGTCCTCGGCTGCCAGGCCGGGATAAGTGTCCGATTCCAGCCGGAATGCGGCGTAGGTCTTCGACCAGTCGTGTTGGAAGTATTGTTTGAATCCGTTGTCGTTCAAATGAATCTGGAGAGTATTCATTTTATAGTATGCCATAATTTTGACGTAATCTTGCAGGAAGTGCAGGGGGATGAACTTGCGCCCGCAGTCTATCATAAAGCCGCGTACCGCATAATCGGGATAGTCGCGCATGCTACCCTTGGGCAGTCGGCGGTCGGCAGACTGTTCGGCTATCTGGAGCAAGGTGCGTGTACCCCAGTAAATACCGGCAGGTTCCGGTGCGTTGAGCAGTACACGATCGGTTACTTTGATGCTGTATCCTTCTTTACCCAGTTTTTTGTCGGTACGCAATGCCAGTACAAAGTCGCCGGCAGTGGCCTTGCCCTGGATGACTTCGGGTTTGCAGGCAAACATCGTTTCATAGTCTTCGGCAAAGAGCTTGGCTATGCGTAGCAGTTCGGGATGACCGGATGTACAGACGATTCTTGTTTTTGCGGTGGGGACGAATGCACCTTCGGCTCCTTTCCACTCTTTTAACTCAGGAATTACAAATGGTTTGGGATTTACGGCTGCGCTTAGGTTGGTGCAGACCAGCAATAATAAGAGGCAAGCCGCGAAGAGTTGGTTAACAGGTTTCATAAATGTTGTTTTTTTGCAAAGATAGTGCAAAATTCCGATTAAGTGAGACAGGAAGAAGCTCGTTTCTTGTTACAAACGTGAGGAATTTACCTAAAACTGCAGCCTGTCTTCGCTTTTTAATAAAGATAAGAATTTGTTTTTGCAAAAAAAAGAGAGGAACTCCAATTGCCTGGAGTTCCTCTTTCTCTATATAGTAATGCTGTAGTCAGAATTTTATTTGGCTACTTCAACGGCAGGCTCAACGTCCTTCTTGTTCTTCATTAACATGTAAGCGATGGGAGATGCAACGAACAGTGAAGACAATGTACCGCATACTACACCCAGGATCATTGCGAATGCAAAGCTGCGGATGGAGTCACCACCGAGGATGAAGATACACAGCAGTACGATCAATGTACTCAGTGAAGTATTGATGGTACGTGCTAAAGTCGTGTTCAATGAGTCATTGAACAACTGGAACTTGTTGCGTTTCGGATAGAGGCCGAAGAACTCGCGCACACGGTCGAAGATTACCACCTTGTCATTGATAGAGTAACCGATAGCTGTCAGGATGGCGCCGATGAACGTCTGGTCAATTTCCAGAGAGAACGGCATCCAGCCCCAGCAGATAGAGTAGGCACCCAGGATGACGATGGTATCGCAAGCCAATGCGGCTACGGAACCGATACTGTAGGCGATGTTGCGGAAACGGATCAAGATATAGATACCGATGGCGATTAGCGCAAGTACAACAGACCAGATCGCAGATACCTTAATGTCGTCTGCGATGCTCGGACCCACTTTCTGGGAACTGATGATACTACCGCCTGTATGGTTTTCGCGGTCAATGAAAGTTTCCAGAGTGATGTTCTGAGTCAGCAGCGGCTTCAGGGTTTCGTACAAGTATGCTTCGATTTCGGAATCAATATTGTTGCCTTCTTCCTCGATGCGGTAATTGGTGCTGATACGTACGGTCTTGCCGTCTGTACCGATAGCGATGACACTTACGTTGGCATCACCGAACTTACTGGAGATTAACTCGCGTACTTGCTCCGGTTCTACCTGATTTTCAAACTGTACCTTGAAGTTACGTCCGCCGGTGAAGTCGATGCTCTGGCTCAAACCACGTGTCATGAGGAAGCCAAGGCAAACAACAATGATGATGCCTGTGGCAGTCATCCATACCTTGTTTCTGCCCATGAAGTCGAAGTGTACGTTCGCCATCAGATTTTTGGAAATCTTGGAAGAGAATGTCAGGTTCAGCAGTTTGTCTTTGCTCATGAAGTGTTCGTAGAACAGGCGTGTCATGAATACGGCTGTAAAGAACGAGATCAAGATACCGATAATCAATGTAGTGGCAAAACCACGGATAGGACCTGTACCGAAGTTGAACAGGATGATACCGGTGATGATAGATGTCAAGTTAGAGTCAAAGATTGCGGAGAAGGCGTTTGAATAACCGTCTGCCAATGCTTTCTTCACTCCCTTGCCTGCACGTAACTCTTCTTTTGTACGTTCGTAAATCAATACGTTGGCATCCACTGCCATACCGAGTGCCAATACCATACCGGCGATACCGGACATGGTCAGCGCAGCCTGGAAGGATGAAAGGATTCCCAATGTAAAGAACAGGTTCAATACCAGTGCACCGTTGGCAACCATACCCGGAATGAAACCGTACATGGAGCACATGTAAACCATCAGCAGGATCAGCGCCACAACGAACGACATGATACCGGCGTTGATGGAAGCTTGTCCCAGAGACGGACCTACGATGTCTTCCTGTACAATGTGTGCAGGAGCGGGCATCTTACCGGATTTCAGCACATTCGCCAAGTCTTTTGCCTGTTCAGGAGTGAAGTGGCCGGTAATCTGTGAGTTACCGCCGGTGATTTCCTGATTCACGTTCGGTGCGGAATATACATAACCGTCCAGCACGATGGCGATGCTCTTGTTAATGTTCTGCTTGGTAAGCTGGGCCCAGCGGCGTGCGCCATCCGTATTCATGGACATGCTTACGGCAGGCTTGCCGAAGTGGTCATACTCGTCTTTTGCATCTACCACTACGTCACCTTCCAGCGGAGCCTTACCGTTACGTTCAGTTGACTTGATGGCGTAAAGTTCGAAAGTCTGTGCTTTCGGATCGTATTCGAACGGAGAAACACCCCATTTCAAACTCAAATCCTTCGGCATTTCAGCCTTGACTTCAGGCATGGAGAGGTATCTGTTGATTTCAGCTGTGTCTTTGTAGTTTGCGTAGGCAACCACCGGACCTTGTCCGTTGGGGTTCACCTGCAACATGGCCAGTAAAGGATGTTCCTTTTTAATCTGTGCAAGGTCAGCTGTCTGTGCTTTGTTTTCACCTTTTAAGGCAGCAGCAAGGCTATCGGCCGTGTTGGTAGCCTGCGCTACGGCCGGAGTTTCGGTAGCCGCATTGTCCGTAGCAGTACTGTCGGCCGGAGTTTCATTGGATAAAATGGCCCGTAGCTTGGCATCGGCAGATTGCAGATACGGAGCAACTTCTTTTGCATTGTATGTTTCCCAGAATTCCAGGTTGGCAGAACCTTGCAGTAATTTTCTTACACGCTCAGGCTCCTTGATACCGGGTAGTTCCACCATGATGCGGCCCATTTTGTCTTCCAGGCTCTGGATGTTGGGCTGAACCACACCGAAACGGTCGATACGGGTACGGAGTACGTTGAAAGAGTTATCTACTGCAGCCTTTACTTCCTCGCGCAATACTTTTTCAACTGCTGCATCGGAAGATTTCTGGTTTACTTTGTCTTTTAATTGCTGGGTTGCGAACAGCTCGGAAAGACTGGCACCCGGAGCAAGTTTGTGATACTCTTTGACAAACAGGGTAATGACGTCGTCCTGGCTTGTTGTGGCCTGTTTTGCCGCGTTTGCCAGTGCTTGGTTGAATGCTTCGTCAGGTTTGTTGTCTGCCAATGCCTTGATAACATCGGGTACGGAGACTTCAAGGATGACGTTCATACCGCCCTTCAAGTCCAAACCTAAACTGATTTCCATTTCACGACATTGTTTCAGCGTCCAGTTGCCGAAATACACCTTCTCGTTTGCCAGAGAATCCAGGTAGTCTTGCTCTACTTTCTCATCACCTTTTGCGAACTCTTTTGCCTTATGCGTATAGTGGCGAGTCACAAAAGAGAAGGACAGATAGAACACACACACCAGTGTGAGTAATATCGCAAAAATCCTTACAAATCCTTTGTTTTGCATGTTACTTTAGTTTATTATGATTACTTTTTTAATTAATTTCTATTGCATACAAGGCTGCAAATATAGCTTTTTTTTCACAATACTTACTTCATACCACGATTTTTTAACATCGGGTCTAATTGAGGTTCAGCACCTCTAAAGTTTTTATAGAGTGTCATCGGGTCTTCGCTGTCTCCTTTTTCCAGTACATTTTGACGGAAAAGGTCGGCGGTCTGTTTGTCGAAAATCCCGTGTTCCTTGAATGCCTCAAAAGCGTCATTGTCCAGGACGTTTGCCCAAAGGTAGCTATAATAACCTGCTTCATATCCTCCAATGATGTGGTTGAAATAGGTAGTGCGATAGCGGGGGGCTATTTGGGGAATTAATCCGAGTCGGTCCATCGCTTCTTTCTCGTATGCCACCACGTCTATTCCACGGGTGTCGGTCAGGGTGTGCAGATTCATGTCGAGGATGGCGGCTGCCAGCAGTTCGGTGGTCATGAATCCCTGGTTGAATGTTTTTTGTTTCAGGATCTTTTCAATCAAGCTGTCGGGAATGACTTCGCCTGTCTGATAGTGCTTGGCATACATTTTCAGCACTTCAGGCTCGGTAGCCCAATGCTCGTTGATTTGGGAGGGAAGTTCTACAAAGTCGCGCACCACGTTTGTGCCCGAAGTCCCTTTGTATTGGCATTGGGTCAACAGGCCGTGCAGGGCGTGTCCGAATTCGTGGAACAGAGTTTCCACTTCGTCGATGGTCAGCAATGAGGGAGTGTCTCCTACAGGTTTGGTGAAACTGCATACGTTGCATACCAAGGGACGTACGCCGGCTTGCTGCTCGCGGTAGTTGCTCATCCATGCGCCGCCACTCTTGCCGGAACGGGGGAAATAGTCCACGTAGAAGATACCGACTTGCGAACCGTCGTTGGCTTTTACTTCAAATACTTCTACATCCGGATGGTAAACGGGGATACCTTCCAGTTTGGTCAGTGTGATTCCATACAGTTTGTTTGCAACGGCAAATGCACCTTCACGTACATTCTCAAGCTTGAAGTAAGGTTTGATGTCTTCTTCTTCAAGATTGAACTTTTCTTTACGTAGCTTCTCGGTGTAATACCACCAGTCCCACGCTTCCAGCTTTTCACCTTTGCCTTCTTTGTCCATCAATTTCTGGAGTTCGGCTGCCTCTGTTTTGGCTTTAGGCAGGGCATATCCCCAAAGGTTGTTCAGAAAATCCATGACGTTGGTGGAGTTTTTTGCCATCTTGGTATCCAGCACGAAGTTGGCATAGCAGTCAAATCCCATCAGCCGGGCTTTTTCAAGGCGTAGGCTGATGATGTCGGACAAGATTTTCTTGTTGTCATTCTTGTCGTTGTTGTTGCCGCGGTTGATATAGGCTTTGTACATCTTTTCGCGCAACGGGCGGTTGGCGGAATATTGCAGGAAGGGGAGGCGGCTGGCGTTGTGCAGGGTAAACAGCCATTTGCCTTCTTGTCCGTCAGCTTTGGCTTCTTCGGCTGCACTTTGGCAGAACCATTCGGGCAGGCCGGCAAGGTCCTCCTGTTTGTCGATAAAGAGTTTGAAGGCATTGTTCTCGTTCAGGGTGTTGTTGGTGAACGTGATGCTGAGTGTGGAGAGTTGCTTGTTGATTTCACGCAGGCGGGCTTGCTTGTCGGCAGGGAGGTTGGCACCGGAACGTACAAATTCCTTGTACTTCTTCTCCAGTAGTCTTTGTTGTTCGGAGTTCAGCCCGAGGGACTCTTTCTGCTGATAGACTGCGTTTACTTTCTTGAACAGGCCTTGGTTGAGATAGATGTTGTCTTCGTGTTCCGACAATACCGGGGCAATCCGGATTGAAAGTTCTGTCAGTTCATCGGTCGTTTCAGCTTCTGTCATGTTATGGAACACACCGCCTACACGGTCCAGCATGGGCGAACTGTTGTCCAGGGCAACAATCACATTCTCGAAAGTCGGTGCTTCATCATTATCGACAATGGATTGAATTTTGGCATTCTGTTCTTCAATACCTTTCAGAAAGGCAGGCTCGTAGTGCTCCAGTTTGATTTGATCAAAAGGAGGCACGCCATTCGGGGTTTGGAACTCGGTGAAGAACGGATTGTTTTCCGTCTGAGTGGTACAGGAGTACATCATACAACTTGCAGCTAAGATTAAAATACTTTTCTTGAACATGGTATTAGATTTATTATTTTGATGTTATTCTTCATCTTTCATTCCCGAGATATAGCACCAGATGGGATAGTGGTCAGAATCCTTGATGGATCTGTCCACGGTACAGTTGTGAGTCCGCAGGTTTCTGCTGGTCAGTATATTGTCTATCCGGAAATAGAATTTATTTTGGTTATAGGAGATGCCCAGGCCGCGTCCGGACTGGGTGAAGGCATCATTCAATTGACGGGAGATGGTATGATGCGCATACGAAATGGGGGTATCGTTGAAGTCACCGCAGACAATGATGTAAGGGTGCCGCGATGCGGCAATCTCGTGGGCGATCGTGTCAGCTTGGGGGGCACGGATAGCGGATGCTTCCGCCAGCTTGCGGATGAGGAGGCGTACGCCGCTTTTCACTTTCTCCTTTTCGGGAGATTTCAGCATGTCCTCATATACCACTTTGTCGGCCTTGGTCAGTTTGTTCGATTCCAGGTGGTTGTTGATAAGGGTAAGGGTATCTCCCCCTATTTTTACTTCATAGATGACAGAGCCGTTATATTCGCTGGGATAATTGAGTATGCGTGCCGAAAGTATGGGAAATTTGGAGTAGCAGGCTATCCGGTTGGTATGCCCTTTGCCTCTGCCCACTGTGTGGATGCGGTGGTAGGGGTATGCCTTTAGTTCCAGGTTTACATCTTTTTGGGACAGATGGTGGGAAGACCCTCCGGTGGCATATTCCTGCAGACAGAGGATATCTGCACCGCTTTCCTTCAAATAAGTCAGTATAGGGTTCTTGCCGTCCTTTCGGGTGGCGCCGTCAAATCCCATGATATTGTAGGATAACAGTTTGAAACTCCCTTCAGGCGGATTGTCCGTGCGGAAGTTGATGGGCAGGTAAGTCCGGATCTGTGAATAGCACAGCAAGAATCCCATCAGCGGCAACAATGCCGAGCGATACCGTTGGATAATCAGCCAGAAGACGAGGAAGCATCCGTTTATCAGCAGGAAGATGGGGAATGTCAGTCCCAGGCACGATTGTACCGGATGTGCCACCGGCTGTATGTGCGGACTATAGGCAGTAAAAAGCAACAAGCCTGTAAACAGGGCATTGACTGCCAATATGATAAGGGCGACAAAATTTCCGAAATGCTTCATCTGTCATCTAATTCCGTTTGCTTGCGTCAAACAAGCTTTTCTTCTCATCTGTTGTCAGACTTTCGTAGCCGGATTTTTTCAATTTATCGAGAATACGGTCTATTTCTTCGGATTGGGCCTTTTTCCGGGCATTGTAATCATAGTCCTTTTGGCGGTTGGTGCCATAATGTACTTTCATTTTCGGTTTGCGGGGTTTGGGGCTGAAAAGAGAAACAATGGTGTCCAGAAGCTTGTTGATCCAGGAAGTAATGTCCGTTCCCTTACTGAGTCCGGCGGCAAACCAGAGCCCGGCAAGTGCACCGCCTAAGTGGGCAATGTGTCCGCCGGCATTACTGGAAGTGATAAACAGTAAATCCATGCCTATTACGATTAGGGCGAGATATTTCAGGCGGATGGTTCCGAACAGGAACAGGCGTATGGGGTAATTGGGCTCGCGATAGGCGGTGGCAGCCACGATGGCAAGCACGGATGCAGATGCGCCCAGCATGAAAGAGTAGTCTATCATGGGGCGGAAATACGGGAAAACATTGTAGGCAATCATATAGAGTACCCCTCCGCAGATGCCTCCCAATATATATACTCCCCGCAGATGCTTGGAGGAGAAGAAGTTCAGAAACAGGGCGCCGAACCAATAGAGCCATAGCATATTGAAAAGGATATGCATCAGTCCGGCATGCATGAACATATAGGTCAGTATAGACCACGGCTGGATGGCGAAGCGGGTGAACGATGCCGGCAGCTCCAGACACTCGAATACAGTTCCCAGACTACGGTTGAAAAGTTGCAGCATGACTTCCAGCAACGTAGTGAAGATAAATACTCCTGCGTTGATGTAAATCAGTTGGATGTAAATGTTCCCTTTGCGGAACGTTTCCTTTAAATCAGTTAGAATAGTAGCCATTTCCTCTGTTCTTTTTTCTCCAGTACATAATCAGGATGAAGCCGAATATCATGCCGCCCAAGTGTGCGAAGTGCGCCACGTTGTCACCGGGATTGTTGGCAAATCCGGAGTATAACTCAATCAAGGCGTATCCGATTACGAAATATTTGGCCTTGATGGGGAACGGAAGCGGGAAGATGAACATCGGTTGGTTGGGAAACAGCATGCCGAATGCCAGCAGAATGGCATATACTGCGCCCGAGGCTCCTACGGTGGTCATCATATTGAGATATTCCTTCATCGGAATGACGGAGTAGCCCGTGTTTACGCTGTCGTATGCAGACAGTACCGTCTCGTAATGGACGTATTGCACGATTTCCTGTATGAGCCCGGCGCCTATGCCGCACGCCAGGTAGTAAAACAGGAAACGTTTGGGTCCCCACACCTGCTCGAGGATGCGTCCGAACATCCATACGGCGAACATATTGAAGAATATATGGGTGAAACTGCCGTGCATGAACATATAGGTGATGAGCTGCGCTGCATTGAAGTTGTCGGCAAGGAAGAAGTGCAGTCCTAAATATTCTGCGAGGTCAATGCCATAACGCTGGGCTACGATAGTGCCCATATACATCAGGACATTAATGATCAATAGGTTTTTAGTTACTGTTGGTATAGTATTCATAATCTGTTGTTTCGTTCTGTTCGTTGCAACTTGTTTTTGCTTTACCCGGCAAAAATAGCAATAATTTCTGTTCTATAACAGAAAAAGCCGGTTGTATTCCTTCTTTTTCCTTGTTTTCCAATCTTTTTTTAATGTTTTTATTTGATATTCAGAATTATTGCTCTATTTTTGTGGGTGTTTGTGATGAAATATAGAGATATCTTTTGTGTAACATATTAATTAATCAATTAAGCATTATGAATAAGGCGGAACTTATTAGCGCTATGGCAGCCGAAGCCGGTTTGTCTAAAGTGGATTCAAAAAAGGCATTGGATGCGTTTATTGTATCGGTAACCAAGGCTATGAAAGCCGGTGATAAAGTATCATTGGTAGGTTTTGGAACTTTCTCGGTTGCAGAGAGATCGGCTCGTATGGGTATTAACCCTTCTACAAAGAAACCTATTGAAATCGCTGCGAAGAAGGTTGTTAAATTCAAACCGGGTGCGGAACTGACAGCTGAATAGGCATAACGATAGTCAAAAATGAAAAGGAGGTGTGTAAAGCACCTCCTTTTTTGTTTGTGTTATCAAGAAACTGATTGTTGAATCCGGCCAGGCCGGAAAAAGGTGGTCAGTCCTTGTAGATATTGCGTATAGGGTCATCATACTGCACCTGGAGTTTCAGCAGTTCGGCTTTTAACTCTTTGGTCAGTTCTTCTGTACCCGGTTTGCCGTAGATATTGTCCATCTCTTGCGGATCTTCCTGCAAGTCATACAATTCCCAACAGTCGATGTCGTTGTAGAAGTGGATGAGTTTGTAGCGTTCGGTACGTACACCGTAGTGACGGCGGACGGCATGCTCTGCCGGATATTCATAGAAATGATAGTAGAGGGACTTGCGCCATTCGGGCACTTCCTCGCCTTTCAGTAACGGAAGAAACGAGGTACCGTGCATGTCAGACGGCACTTCCACACCTGCCAGATCGAGGATAGTGGGGCCGTAGTCGATGTTCTGTACCATCTGTGGGATATCCCCCTTCTTGCCGCCCGGCAGACGAACCAGCAGTGGAGTCCGGAAGGATTCCTCGTACATGAAACGCTTGTCGAACCAGCCGTGTTCACCCATATAGAATCCTTGGTCGGAAGTATAGACAATCATTGTATTCTCCAACAGGTCATTCTCTTCCAGGTATTTCAATAAGCGGCCCACATTGCGGTCTATGGAGTGGATTACCCGCATATAGTCGTGCATATATTGCTGGTATTTCCATTCGGCCAACGCCTTGCCGCTGAGTTTGTCTTTCTTGAACTTGGCGATGATGGGGTCGTAGTGCTTGTCCCAGGCAGCCTTCTGTTCGGGGTTCAGTTGGTTGTACATGTGACGTCCCGCCTGCTCTAAACCGGTATTGGTATGAATCTCATTCTCTTTGTCCGCCATCTTCAGGTCATAGACCAGGTCCATGTCCTTGATGATGCTCATCTCTTGTTTGGAGGCAGGGATACGGCCTTCGTACTTGTCGTAGAAGTTTTCGGGCATCGGATAGGTTACGTCGTCATACAGGTCGAGGTCGCAGAGGTCGGGCATCCAGGTGCGGTGGGGTGCCTTGTGGTGAACGAAGAGGCAGAAAGGTTTCTCTTTGTTGCGGATGCTGTCCATCCAATTTACGGCCAGGTCGGTCACGATGTTGGTGGCGTATCCTTCGCGCTGCACCCGTTCTCCGTTCTTGATGAACTTGGGGTTGTAGTAGTCGCCTTGGCCTATCAGGATGTCCCAGTAGTCAAAGCCGGTAGGTTCCGAGACAAGGTGCCACTTGCCGATCATGGCGGTTTGGTATCCGTTGGCCTGCAGTAATTTCGGGAAAGTCTGCTGGCTGCCGTCAAAAGTGGTGGTGTTGTCCGTGAATCCGTTTGCGTGGCTGTGTTTGCCGGTCAGCATGCAGGCGCGGCTGGGCCCACTCAGCGAATTGGCAACGAAACTGTTGGTGAAACGTGCCCCTTCGTTGGCGATACGGTCAATGTTCGGTGTCTGGATATAGCGCTGGTCATAGGCGCTGATGGTCTGGAAAGAGTGATCATCGCACATGATATAGACGATGTTCATCGGTTTCTTTTCAACTGTTTCCTTTTTCCCTTTGCATGAAGCCAGCGAGGCGACGGCGGTTGCTCCGGTCAGAGATAACAGTAATGTAGAAGTTAGTTTTGGGTTCATGGTATTTTATATTTAGAAATGAGCAAAAGTAGAATAAAAAAATGAAAGTGTGCCGATACAGGGACGGTAAATTTGAGTATTGGCACACTCTCTTTCTTTATTTATCAAAGGTCAGAAGTCTTGCATGGCTTTACCAACCCGGATTTTGCGGCCACAGGCCGTCCATCAGGTTAATCATGCTCTCTTTGATGGGCAACAGATAGTCGCGGTTCGGTTTGAACTGCCACCCGTCGGGCATGGAAGAAGGGGGAACCGGCAGGATGTAACGCTCCGCATCACCTGCCGTTCCGCTGAGATACAAATTGTTATTGTTCGGCTGGTCGTACTTCAACGTAGTGTAGTGCTCCGGCAGGTTGCTGCCGATGAACAAGGCTCCTTGTGGACGTCTGCCGATAATCAACTCGTCGGCGGCTGCCCAACGCTGGATATCGAACAGGCGGCGTCCTTCAAGTGCCTTTTCCACATGGCGTTCGCGGCGTACTGCCTGTACATATTTATTCAGGTTTTTGAACGGATAGTCTGCCGATGTGTTGTATTCACGGTCAAAATCGACGCCGGGCATGCCCGCACGGTCACGCAAAGGTTGCAGAATTTCGATGATTTTCCCTGCATTGGCTGCGCCGTCCTGTTCAGCCAAAGCTTCCGCATAATTCAGCAATACATCGGCATAACGGAACTGAATGGAAGGAGTGGAACCTTTATATTCAGATATATAGTCGCCAGAGTAATCAATCTGAATATGCTTCAGCATGACATAACCGGTCAGGTTGGTGCCGAATGCGGTGCCGTCACCGGCCAGTGCAGGCCAGCTGACTACGTAGGCGGTAGGGCTTTCGGGCTGCAGACGTTGTCCGGGCAGGGCCACCGTCTGGGACAGGCGCGGGTCGCGTACGGTAGGAAGCAGCTCGTTGGGGTAGTTACGCTTGGCGGCCATCTTTTCCTCGCCCACGAAGGGGCGTCCGTCTATAGTCAGGTAATCATCTACCAGGTTTGCAGTGATACCGATACCGCCACCGCCGGTGTTCAGGTAACGGGTTACGCTGTTACCTACCTGATCACCGTCGTACATCTTGAACCAGAGTATTTCAGGATTGTTGCCCAGATTGGCCGTCTCGAAAATCACGCGGTAGTCGTTGTTGACGTTTCCGGTATTGTAGATTTTCCATACACCCCGCTGGCGTATTGCTTCGGCGGCGGCAATGGACTGTTCCAGATAACTGTCTATTTTGGCCATCAGTTCCGCTTCGGTGAGGGCCGTGTCGTAGAATTTCTCGGGCTGGTTTTTTTCCTTCATATAGTGGTATTTTTCCCAAGTGGCCGCATACAGGGCTATTTCGCTCTTCAATGCCCGTGCCACGTCTCTGTGGATACGCATGCCGGCGGAACTGTTCTGTTCTCCCATCAATGTGATGGCCGCGTCCAAATCGGCCAATATTTTGTCGATGATGAAAGTACGGTTGTCGCGTGGCAACATCAGCAGTTCGATTTTGGGATCAATGGGCTTTTCTACCCAGGGTACCTCTCCATATTCGGTAATCATGGCATAATAGTACCATGCACGGAAATAATGAGCTTCGCCTATCAGCTGGTTATAGGCTGTTGTTCCTACGGCATCACAGTTCTGGCTATTTTCAAGCAGGAAGTTGACGGCGCGTATGTTGTAGTAAAAGTCATACAATGAGCCGCCGTTGGCCACGGAGAGCTGGCCCATCAGGCGGGTGTTTGCCGTAGATCCACTCATGTCGTCGCTGTTGACGTCGTTTCCTGCCATGCCACCGCCGCCACCGGCCATGAATCCCTGCACACGTACGGCGGTTTCATAGTTCCGGTTCACATAGTTCTGTATTTCTCCGATGGTGCGGAAAGGATCGGATGTAGAGAGCACACCTTGGGGTTGTTTATCCAAATCGTAGCAGCTTGCCAGCCCCAATGTCAATGCCAAGCCCAACAATATATTTCTTTTTTTCATAAGATATCTGAATTATAAGTTAACAATAAAACCTAAAGACAATACGCGGTTCATCGGATAGTTCTTTCCACCCTCGGATGTATAGGTATTTTTTAAGAAGATAGCTTCGGGGTCGAACATGCCTTTCAGTTTGGTGAATGTCAGCAGGTTCTCGCCGGAGAAGAATACCTGTACTTTTTGCAGGCCAACTTTGTTCACCCATAATTCGGGCAAGTTGTAGCTTAAAGTAAGGTTTTTCAGACGGCAATAGGCTGCACTTTGCAGGTAACGGTCCGAAGTCTGTGTATTCTTGTTCTGGAATGGGCCTACACCGCCGGCCGAGTTGATATAGGGTTTCGGGTAGTAGGCACCCGGGTTGTCCGGAGTCCAGAAGTCCATGTGTTCTTTGAAAACGGTTACTTGTGCGTAAGGGCCGAATCCCCAGAAATAAGCGCCGCCCGGTGCCCAGTCGCGTTTGCCTACTCCCTGGAACATCATGCTCAGGGTCAATCCCTTCCAGCTGATGCTGCCGTTAAGGGTATATTGGTAGCGGGGAGTGGTGTTTCCGATAATTTCCTGGTCACCCATATTTCCTTTGACGTCTTTGCCGTTGCCCAGTCTGTTATCGCCTCTGTCAATGCGTTTGTTTCCGTCCAGGTCCTTGTACTTCACGTCACCCGGTTCCCAAAGTTTACCGCTGATGTAAGTCAGGTCATAAGCGGCGTTATAGGCATCGGCCTCTTCTTGTGTCTGTATCAGTCCGTCTGCGCGGTACCCCCAGATTTCGCCGACTTTCCTGCCTACATACCATTGTCCTGCCGGATCATCTTTGTTTTCGTTTTGATATTCGGTAACTTCGGATGTGGCATCGGAGAGAGAACCGCCTATGCTATAGTCAATGTCTTTCCCGATTTTTCCGCGATAGTTCAATGTCAATTCCCAGCCACGGTTGCGCATGCACGCGTTGTTGGATGACGGTACGGCTGCACCGAACATGTCGGGCAGAACGATGGCTCTTCCCAACATGTCCTTGGTGTCACGTTGGAATACATCAACGGAACCGGTCAGGGCATTTCCGAAGAAACCGAAATCCACACCGATGTTCTTGCTTTCTACCTTCTCCCAAGTGACTTCCGGGTTGATTACGCCTGCGGGGTTGGTGTAGTGGTGGCGTCCGTCGCTGAAGATGTAGCTTCCCAAGCCTCCGCTCAATGACATGGTGGAAGCGAAAGTATAGAGGGCGGCGTCGGCCTGATTACCCAGCAAACCATAGGAGGCGCGCAGTTTCAGGTTGGATAGGAAAGAGGCGGCGGATTCCATGAATTTTTCACGGTGAATATTCCATCCTAAAGATACGGAGGGGAAGAAGCCCCAGCGGTTTCCTTTGGCAAAGCGGGAAGAACCGTCGTAACGTCCGTTCACTTCCACGAGGTAGCGTCCGTCGAAATCATAGTTGATACGGCCGAAGAAACCGCGTGTGGCCCAGTTTTGACGGGTATCCTGCACAATCTTGTCCCCGCTGCCCATGGTTACGCTCGGATTGCTGGTAGAGTAAAGTCCGGTGATGGAGTTGTACATCCAGCTGTAGTCGTTGTCCTCTTCCTGATAACCGGCCATGACGGTGAAGTTGTGGGAGTCGGCCAACGTGAACATGTAGTTGGTGTAGAGGTTGATAGTCTGGTAGCGGGTACGTCCGTAGGCGCGGGTGAATTGTCCGTCTCTTACGATGCCCATCTCCGAACGTGCCACTTGGGTCAATGTTTCGTTGTCCTGTTCATAGATGTAAGGGGCCTTGTTGAGTGCTTTATATTCCAGGTTGGACTGTTTGTAGGTATAGTCGAAGAAGATAAACCAGTCCTTCAGTGGCCGCAGTTCAACTCCTGTTGTAATGGTGAAGCGGTCGCGTTGCGTATTGGTATAGGTTCCGCTTTGCAGGTAGGGAACCAGGGAAAGCTCCGTGAAGTGTCCGTTGGGGTCGATTGGAGATACGGTAGGGCGGAAACGTGCCAAACTGTGGTAGAAGCCTTCGCTCAAACCGCCTCCCAGTCCGCTTTGTGCATCATTGAACGGAGTATTGGTGTCGGAATGCGTGAATTTGGTGTTGAATTTCACCTTCAGCCATTTGGTCAGTTCGGAGGTGATGTTCGAGTTCAAGGTATAGCGCGTATAGTCTATGTCTGCATAACGCAAGATACCGTCTTCGTTGTAGTAACCGGCTGATATGTAGTATTGAGCTTTCTTGCTGCCACCGCTGAAACTGAGGTTGTGGTTGTGCTTGAAGCTGAAGTCCTTGTAGTGCAGGTCAAAGTAGTCCGTGTTTCCCAGACCTAATTCGGAATTTTCAAAGGCGGCGTTCAATGATTGTCCGGGAAGCAAGTCCGCCCATGGATTTACACTGGAAGGATCTCTCATGAATTGTTCCAGGTCAGCGATTTTCTCGGCGCTGTAGGCGCGGTTGGAAGCACCGGTATTGTTTACACCTGCATTCCAGAATTTCACGAAATCCAACGAGTTGACCATGTCGGGCAATACGGTAGGGGTAGTCCAGCCTACAGTTCCCTGGTAGCTGGCACGCATCTTGCCTTCCGTGCCTTTCTTGGTAGTGACCAGAATCACGCCATAGGCCGCGCGTGCGCCGTAGATGGCACAGGCTGCCGCATCTTTCAGTACGGATATATTTTCAATGTCATTGGGATTTACATCGGACAGGGCCATTTCCACTCCGTCCACCAATACATAAGGGGCTGAATTTCCCGACAGGTTTCCTTGTCCGCGTAGGCTTAACGTACCTGTAGCACCCGGACGGCCCGAACCGCTGTTGCTTACCGTCAGGCCCGGCACCAATCCTTGCAGACTCTGCGTGGCATCTACCACAGGGCGGGTTTCCAGTGCATCTCCCTTAACGGCAGAGACAGATCCGGTCAGGTTTACTTTCTTTTGTACACCATAACCTACTACCACCACTTCGTCCAATGTCTGGGAATCTTCTTCCAGTATAACTTCGAAATGCGTCTTTCCTTGGATGGGAATCATTTGTTTGACATAGCCGATGTAGGAAATCGCTAGTGTACCGTTGGCGGGAACATTGGAGAGTTTGAAATTACCGTCGATGTCGGTAATGACTCCGTTGTCGGTACCTTCTATTAATACACTTGCACCGATAATGCCTTCCTGTGTACTCTTATCCGTCACTTTACCTGTGATAGATAATGTCTGGGCAATTGACGCGGCAGAGCAGAGAAGCATTACTGCCATTAGCCAACCCCCAAGAAATGAAGATGGTTTTCTTTGTTTCATAATAAAAGATTTTAAAAAGGTGTTAATTATTACGCCGCAAAATTAATTAAGTGAATGTTGGCCGAACTCTGTTTTTGTCTAATTAATGTCTTGATTTGTCTGTTTACGTTGTCTGTAGGCCCGTAAGTGCAGTTTTGAGGGGGCGCTTGTTGTCTTAAGATGTCTAAAAGAGTATATTTGCCTAATAAATCAAATATATGCAAAAAATCATGAAAAGCATCTTCTTTTTGCTTCTCTGCTTTGGATGGCTGCAAGCAGTTGCCATCCCTCATTCCTATTACCATTGCAAGCAGATTTCTATAGAACATGGTTTGCCCACTTCGATTACCTCCTTGTGCCGGGATTCGGAAAACTCGCTTTGGATAGGCACTAAATTGGGGATTTACCGGATGAAAGGAGAAAAGCTGGAGAAGTACGAGTTGCCTTATCAGTTGCGGCAGCGCACTCATTACATTGTTCGCATCTGTAGAGGTCCGGAACAGCGCATTTGGGTTGCTACCCTGCAAGGGCTCTGCTATTATGATGCGCAAGCCGACTCGTTGAAAGTGTTGACTTGCCGCGGAGAATTGGTAAAATCAGACATGATCTTGTCTGACGGCCGGCAGGTGGTGATACCTCAGCGTGACGGCCTGCTGGTGTATGACGGGCAGATGCGTTTTTCCCATTCCATCGCGTTGGACATGGGCGGAAAGTCCATAGTCCATGCCTTGCCTTTTGACGGAGAACGATGGCTCGTTATAGGCACGGATTCGCGCCTGCAGTTGTTGAGCCTGAAGGACGGCAGGTTGTTTCCCTCCCCTTTCCCGGATTCGTTGAGCGCCTATTGCGCATTCCGTGACAAGCAGGGACGCTTTTGGTTTTCCTGTTATGGCGAGGGAGTGAAATGCTATTCGGCGGAAGGGCGGCTGTTGCAGGAATACAACACGCGTAATTCATCGCTGAGCAACGACATTGTACTTGATATCTCAGAATGGAACGGGGCCGTTTGGATGGCTACGGATGGCGGTGGAGTCAATATCGTCTATCCGGACACCCGCGAAGTACAGGTGCTTTCGGAGGAGCAGAACCGTTCCTTTCTGGGCAATTCCGTTACTTCACTTTGCCCGGCGGGCAACCATATCTGGGTGGGTACGGTGCGTGAGGGGGTGCTGTGCGTCGAAAAAAGCTCCATCACTACCTATACCCAGAGGAAGGAGCATCCGTGGGCGGAATTGTCGAATAAATGCCCGCTTTGCTTGTGGGAAGATGCCGACGGCATCCTTTGGATAGGCACTGACGGTGGAGGTCTTAACCGCCTGGATCCTCAGACGGAACAATTTACCCATTATCCAGCCACCGCAGGAGAGAAGATTGTTTCCATCTGTCCCTTTTCTTCGGGCTTGCTGTTGGTATCCAGTTTTACCAAGGGGCTCTACTTGTTCGATAAGCGGACCGGTTCTTACCGTCCGTTCTTGCTGCCGGACCCTGCGGTGCAGCACCGCATCAGTCTCTCGTCCGCCCCTGTCAATCTGCGGCTTACCCCGCAGGGGGAAATTGAGCTTTACGGCAATAGCGTTTACCGTTATCAGCCTAAAACACACCGCCTGATACCTGTTTATCCCAATATTCCGAACCTGCACAGTTCCTGGGTTTACATGGGAGAGTATCGTTCTCGTTCTGTATTCAACGACCGTTTCAATGTTTTTCAATATGATAAGGAAAAACAGCAATATGAATTTCTCTGGCATAAACCGGGAGAGCATTTGCTGGCGACTGCCATTGACTCGGTAGGCTATCTGTGGGTTACTACCGCCAACGGGGTCACACGCACTTCCATCTCCTCCGGCCATACGGAAAAGTTCCGGCTGCCCGGTAAAGGAAATGTCATCACTTCAATGGTCGTTGACAATGGAGGAACGGTATGGATGGGCTCCTCGGAAGGAGTCTATGCGTATCATCCCGAGAAACGCAAGTTTATCCTTTATGACGAGATGGACGGTGTGTTGCCCAACGATTTCCTTTCCAAGCCGGTGCTTGTGTCGAAAGATGGTAATGTGTATATGGGGGGAACCAGAGGACTGCTGAGGGTCAATATGGCGATGGATCCGTCAGATTCGCGTCAGCCTGTATCCCTGTCGCTTCACGAGGCACTTCTTGACAGGCGGAGGATACCGGTCGGTTCCGGTGGAGAGGTGAGCATCCCTTATAACTTCTCCTCTTTCCAGGTGAGGGTTTTTATTGAGAATGGCAATATGTTGCGCAAGCACATCTACCGTTTCCGAATCAAGGGAGTCACGCAAGGATATGTGGAAACTTCACGTCCGTACTATACGTTGCTTACTCTTGCCCCCGGAAACTACACCCTTACGGCTCAATGTACGGAGAAGGGAGGTGAGTGGAGTGATGAGTTTCCGCTGCTTCGCTTTACTGTCTTGCCGCCTTGGTGGTTGCAAAACTGGTTTCTGATACTTTGTTCGCTTTTCTTTATCAGTGTAATCGTTTATGCCGCTTATCTGTACGACCGGCGCATGCGGCGCAAGTATTCTGAGCAGGAGTGCGCTAACTACAAAGAGAAAGTCAAGGCGCTGGTCAACATCAACTATGAGTTGCGCACTCCGCTTACGTTGATTTATGCTCCGCTGAAACAGCTGGCGGACAACAAGCTGATTCCTTTTGAATTGCGGACGAGACTCTATCATGTGTTGAAACAGACCCGCCGGATGAGAAACACCATTGACATGATTCTCCACATGCGCAAGATGGAGGTGGAAAAGAACATCCTCCGTATGTCTCCCGCCCGTTTCAACGAATGGTTGCAGGGCATTGTCGATGGGTTCAAGGATGAGTTTGCCTTGCAGCAAATGAAGATCGAGACCAATCTCGACGAACGCATAGGGGAAATGTATTTTGACTTGAACCAATGTGAGATCATTCTCAACAATCTGTTGGAGAATGCTTATAAATTCAGCAAGGAACATACTACCGTGACTGTCTCCACCAGCCTTGATGAAGATTCGAACATGGTCCGTGTCTATGTGGAGGACCAAGGAATAGGATTGCGGCAGGAAGACTTTGGCCGTCTGTTCAACCGGTTTTATCAGGGCAAACACGGCCTGTATGGCACAGGTATTGGCCTTTCCTATACAAAACAACTGGTGGAAATGCACGGAGGGGTTGTCGGGGCTAAAAACAATGCAGTGCAGGGGGCCACTTTCTTTTTTACCTTGCCCTACCGTCGGGAGGCTGCCAGCATAGAAGCGATGTCAAAAGACTATTTGAATACCTTTGATATAAAATTGCTGCACGACAAGAATGAAAGGGAGGAAATGCTTCCGAAGGTTTCCGAGAAGTTCCATTCTATCCTTCTGGTGGAAAGTGACCATGAACTGTGCGATTACCTCACCTGTAACCTGCAGGCTTCTTTCGAGCATGTCTATAAGGCACACGACGGGGTGGAAGCCTTGCCGCTGCTTACTTCGCATCTGCCTCAGATAGTGTTGAGCAACATCAGAATGCCGCGTATGGATGGTCTTGAGCTTTGCCGTTACATGAAGCAGAAGGCTGAACTGAACTGTATTCCTGTGGTGGTGCTCACTTCGTGCGTGGACGATACGATTATGGAGGAAGCCTATAAGATAGGTGTAGAGGCTTATATAACGAAGCCTTTCGACATGGATTTGCTGTTGGTGCAGTTGCAGAACATCCTCCATAACCATAATGCCATAAAGAAACGTTATGCTCCGGTTGCTATGCCGTTGGCGGTGCCCGGTGAGCAGAAGTATCCGGATGAGCAGTTTTTGCTTCAGTTTAACCGGATTGTCAGCCAGCACATTGGCAATACGGAGCTGGATGTGACTTTTATTGCCTGTCAGTTGGGCATGAGCCGGGCCGCACTTTACAACAAGACTAAGAACATTCTGCAAGGAGGCATCAGTGAATATATCACGAAGTGCCGTTTGGAACAAGCTGCCCGGTTGCTGGCCACTACTGCACTTCCCGTTGCTGAGGTTGCCGAGAAGACCGGCTTCAGGCATGCCCGCAACTTCAGCACCTTGTTCAAGGGCAGTTATGGCATGAGTCCCACGGAATACAGGAAGAAACATCATGATTCTTTTATCTTTCCGGCGACGGATATATAGGTGAAACTCGCGGAAGGATAAGCAGGAATGCGCGTTTGCCTTGTCTGTTTTATCATTTGCCTTTAGGTAAAACTTCGTCCCACGTACCTGGGCTCTCCGGCACACGTACGTAAACCGGCGGGCCCACGTGCCTGTGCCGGAGAGCCCAGGTACGTGGGATAAAGTTTTGCATTAGGCATCAGGACATTATGTATAAGGCTTTCCGGTATTCAGTATTAGGCAGAGGGATAAAAAACAACCGTATCCCAAGGCTCGGATCTATATATCCGGTGGCTTGAGCAACGAGGCATATCCGAACGAAGAACGGGGCTTGCTGTGAAAAACGGGTGATATTCCGATAGCCATGGTTGAATATCGCTTAAAATCAGCGTTAATAAATGTTATTACGGTATACTTGCTGTGCGGGCGGATGAATACTCGGAAGAGATTGATAAATAGGGATTTATGCTTTAATAAGAGAGGGAATTCGTGCCCGGAAGCGTGCTGGCAAACCATTTGCCGTCACTTGCCTACACGGTTGCCATCACTCCGCAAATGCCGATGAACAGGGAGGTGCAGAGCTGTGGTGACGGAGTGCTGGCAAAATGTGTTGCAACTCGCTGTATGTCGAATATCAAACAGGGCTTGCTGCGTTCGTAGTTGGGAAACGAGTTTCTTCTTATCTCACTTAATCAGAATTTTGCATTATCTTTGCAACCGGAAAATACATTTAGAATCATGAATATAGAACAAAAACTGGTAACGTCCGTCATTAGCGGACTGAAGGCATTGTACGGGCAAGACGTTCCTGCCGCACAAGTACAGTTACAGAAAACCAAGAAAGAATTTGAAGGACATCTTACGCTGGTGGTTTTTCCTTTCCTGCGGATGTCCAAGAAAGGTCCCGAACAGACCGCACAGGAGATTGGTGAATATTTGCTGGCAAATGAGCCGTCAGTATCAGCTTTTAATGTCATCAAGGGATTCCTGAATCTTACGATTGCTTCTTCTGCTTGGATTGAATTGCTGAATGGCATTCATGCTGACAAGCAATATGGAATTGTGGCTGCTACTGATAATTCTCCGTTGGTAATGATTGAATATTCTTCTCCCAACACCAATAAGCCGCTTCACTTGGGGCATGTCCGCAACAACCTGTTGGGCAATGCGCTGGCAAATATCGTTGCTGCCAACGGTAACCGGGTGGTGAAGACCAATATCGTCAATGACCGTGGTATCCACATCTGCAAGTCTATGCTGGCATGGCAGAAGTATGGCAATGGTGAGACTCCCGAAACTTCCGGCAAGAAGGGCGACCACTTGATCGGCGATTATTATGTGGCTTTCGACAAGCACTACAAGGCCGAAGTGAAGGAGTTGATGGCGAAGTTCCAGCGTGAAGGTCTGAACGAGGAAGAAGCCAAAGCCAAGGCGGAAGCGGAATCTCCTTTGATGAAAGAGGCCCGTGAGATGCTCGTGAAATGGGAAGCCAATGATCCTGAAGTGCGTGCCCTTTGGAAGAAAATGAACGACTGGGTATATGCCGGTTTTGATGAGACCTACAGGATGATGGGGGTTACTTTCGACAAGATCTACTATGAGTCAAATACTTACCTTGAAGGCAAGGAGAAAGTGATGGAAGGTTTGGAGAAAGGTTTCTTCTACCGGAAAGAGGATGGTTCCGTATGGGCCGACTTGACCGGGGAGGGACTGGATCACAAGCTGTTGCTGCGTGCCGACGGCACTTCCGTTTATATGACCCAGGATATCGGTACCGCCAAATTGCGTTTTGCCGATTATCCCATCGACAAGATGATTTATGTAGTGGGTAACGAACAGAACTATCACTTCCAGGTGCTTTCCATTTTGCTCGACAAGTTGGGTTTTGAATGGGGCAAGGGGCTGGTACATTTCTCTTACGGTATGGTAGAGCTTCCCGAAGGTAAGATGAAGAGCCGTGAAGGTACAGTCGTGGATGCCGATGACTTGATGGCGGAAATGATCGAGACTGCCAAAGAAACTTCCAATGAACTGGGAAAATTGGACGGACTGACCAAGGAGGAAGCCGACAATATTGCCCGTATCGTAGGTCTGGGTGCCTTGAAATACTTCATATTGAAGGTAGATGCCCGTAAGAACATGACTTTCAATCCGAAAGAGTCCATTGATTTCAACGGCAATACGGGGCCGTTTATCCAATATACATACGCACGTATCCAGTCTGTTCTCCGTAAGGCCAAGGAGGCAGGTATCGTAATCCCTGCACAGATTCCGGCAAATATTGAACTGAGCGAGAAAGAGGAAGGGTTGATTCAGATGGTCGCTGACTTTGCTGCCGTAGTGAAACAGGCCGGTGAAGATTACAGTCCTTCCGTCATTGCCAACTATACATACGACTTGGTGAAGGAATACAATCAGTTCTACCACGACTTCAGCATTCTGCGCGAGGAGAATGAAGCAGTGAAGGTGTTCCGCCTTGCTTTGTCTGAGAATGTAGCCAAAGTGGTGCGGTTGGGTATGGGGCTGCTTGGCATTGAGGTGCCTGACAGAATGTAACAGAATACCGTATATCCTCAAACAAGAGGGGCTGCCTGGTAAAAGGCAGCCCCTCTTTAGTTACGGGATATCATGGAATGTTACTTCTTGGCTGTGGTTTTGGTTGTGGAGGCTTTTGTTTTCTTGGAAGTTGCGGCCTTGGACGTCTTGGTTGTTCTGGCAGCGGCTCTTGTGCCTCTCTTTGGCTTGTTGGCTTCCTTTTCACTCTGGAGCTTGACAATCTCCAGACAGGCTGTCAGGCTCAGATCCTGGGGCACGATGTCCTTGGGGATTTTATAATTGCCGCCTTTGTAAGCAATGTACGGGCCGTAGCGTCCGTTTATAATCTCCAGGTCGGGTTCTTCCTCAAATTTCTTGAGATGCCGTTTGGCTTCTTCTTCTTGTTTCTGTTGCAGCAGGACTACCGCCTCTTCAAGAGTGACCGTCATCGGGTCCATGGTCTTGGGCAGTGAGACGTAGGTGCGGTTATACAGAATATACGGACCGAAACGTCCGGCGCCTATGGTCACCATTTTGTCCTCATATTCGCCGAGGTTGCGGGGAAGTTTGAATAGTTCCAACGCTTCCTCCAAGGTGATGGTTTCAAGGGACATATCTTTGCCCAGCTGTGCGAAACGGGGTTTTTCTTCGTCTTCGCTGGTTCCTATTTGCGCCACCGGACCGAAACGGCCTATTTTGACGGACACCTGTTTGCCGGTAGCGGGTTCTGTTCCTAAAATACGTTCGCCTGCCTTATGGGCATTCTTGGCTGCGAGGGTACTTTCTACCGAGGGATGGAAGTGGTCGTAGAATGTCCGCAGGATATCTGTCCATTGCTTGTCGCCTTCTGCGATTTCGTCAAACTGCTTCTCGACGTTGGCGGTGAAGTTATAGTCGAGGATATTCGGGAAATATTCTATCAGGAAGTCATTGACTACCATACCGGTGTCGGTAGGCAGCAGTTTGGACTTCTCGGCTCCGGTGATCTCGGTACGGGCCGTATCTGTGATTTGATCGTCTTTCAAGGTCAGTACATCGTATGTACGCTCTTCACCCGGTTTCTCGCCTTTCACGACATATTCACGCTGCTGGATGGTGGAGATGGTAGGGGCGTAGGTAGAAGGACGTCCGATACCCAGTTCTTCCAGTTTGCGTACAAGGCTTGCTTCGGTGTAGCGGGGAGGATGTTGGGTGAAACGTTCGGTGGCAGTGATGTCCGCATACTGCAGCTCCTGTCCTTTTGCCAAAGGAGGAAGCAGATGGGCTTCATCTTCCTGCATTTCTACATCATCGTCGTATGATTCGCGGTAAACACGGAGGAATCCGTCGAACTTCACGACTTCTCCGGTTGCCGTGAATGTATCCGGTGCGTTACTGATGCTGATGCTTACCGTTGTTTTTTCCACTTCGGCATCTGCCATCTGCGAAGCGATGGTACGTTTCCAGATTAAATCATATAATTTCCTTTCCTGTGCGGTTCCCTCTATCTTGGCATTTTCCATGTAGGTGGGGCGGATAGCCTCGTGGGCTTCCTGCGCTCCTTTGGTCTTGGTGGCAAAATGGCGCGGGAATACATAGCGTTCGCCCATCAGGTGGGTGATGGCTTCCTTACTGCCGTTCACGGCATATTCGGAGAGGTTTACAGAGTCGGTACGCATGTAGGTGATGTTTCCCGATTCATACAGGTGTTGTGCCACCATCATGGTCTGCGCTACCGTAAAGCCTAATTTACGGGCAGCCTCTTGCTGCAGGGTGGAAGTTGTAAATGGAGCCGCAGGAGTCTTTTTCAGCGGACGGGTATTGATGTCGTTGATGGTGAAAGTGGAGGATTTGCAGCTTTCCAGGAATTTCTGTGCTTCCGCTTTGGTCTTGATGCGGCGTGCCAGTTCCGCCTTCATCTCTATCAGCTTCCCGTCGGCATCGGGAACCAGGAAGATGGCAGTGACCCGGTATGCGGCTTCTGTCCGGAAAGCGTGTATTTCGCGTTCGCGCTCCACAATGAGGCGTACGGCAACGGACTGCACACGTCCCGCTGAAAGTGCGGGCTTTACCTTTTTCCACAATACGGGGGAAAGTTCAAAACCTACGATACGGTCCAGAATGCGTCGTGCCTGTTGGGCGTCAACCAGGTTAATGTCAATGTTACGCGGATTTTCGATTGCTTTCAGGATAGCGCCTTTGGTGATTTCGTGAAAAACGATACGTTTGGTCTGTTCCGGTTTGAGTTTCAACACTTCGTATAGGTGCCAGGCAATAGCCTCTCCTTCGCGGTCCTCATCGGAAGCCAGCCATACGGTTTCTGCTTTTTCAGCTTCCTCCTTCAGTTGGGTTACAATTTTCTTTTTATCTACAGGTATTTCGTAGTGCGGTTTAAAGTCGTCTTCAATATCAATGCTGAATTGTTTTTTCTTTAAGTCGCGTATATGCCCGTAGCTGGAAAGGACCTTAAAGTCCTTTCCCAGGAATTTTTCTATCGTTTTTGCTTTTGCCGGTGACTCGACAATGACTAGGTTTTTCTGCATAATTTTCTGTTTTATAAGTGACTCCCGCCACTGAATTGACCGCAAAAGTAGGAAAAAAATTAGAAACGGAAGCTTACACCGCCTACAAAATTGATGCCTTCAGTGGGGTATCCCCAATAATATCGGTACTCTTTGTTCAACAAATTGTTTGCCTGCGCATATACGGAAATGCCTTTGAAGATTTCATAACTGCCGCCTAAGTAAAGGTTGCTCACAGGGTCGGTTTTCATTCCTTCCGCCTTTTCGCGGGAGATATGCTGATAGCCCAGGTTTACCAGTACCGTGGGAACCGGGCGTACGTCTATACGGAAGTTTCCTTCAAAAGCGGGCTTATAGGCAAGTACCGTCCCTTTCTCCCGGCCTTCTTTTCCGGAAGTGTCCCAGTCCCGGTAAATGCCGGAGGCTGTGAAAGCGATGATGTTTTTATAGGCATAGCTGATTTCGGCGCCTGCATATACATCGCTCATGTTCTGCTGACCTATTCTGAGCATCTGGAAACGGCCTGTTTCTGTGAATTCAGATTCGTCAGGCGAGAAATACAGTTCGTTCTTCAAGTCTTGGTAGCCTCCGTAAATGTTGAACCATAATCCGTCAATGGGGCTGGCTTTGAATCCCAAGGCGGCATTCAGCTGCTCGTACGTGGCATCCGGTTGGGGAGCAACCTGTCCGTACGGGCAAAACTCACCGATACGGCGGAAATCATTCTGCCGTTTGCCTCCCTTTGCCTGGGCATATAATATGTAACTGTCGGAGAAGTTGTATTGGGCCGTTACGTCCGGAGAGACGCGGAACTTCTTACCGAAATTCAATGCCATATCCACGTTTGCCCCGACGCGTATTTTCCACTCTTCGCTTTCATAACGGTAGTGGGGGTTCAGATGGACGGAGGTGTAGTCTTCGAAGCCGTTATTCTTATAGAATGCATTGTCCATGGCAAATCCGATTCCTATGAACTGTTCTTCCGAGATGGCTCCCGACACTTCTGCCTTGGTACGTACAATGCCCTCTTTGGAGTCTTGTGTGCCGAAATCATATTGGCGTTCGTAGAACAGGAGGTTGGTTTCTGCCTTGAACTGCAAAGGCAGGCTGCTGTCTGTAGATTTCACGCCGAAGTGTACGTCACCGGATGTGAACTTTTGTTTGACTCCTGCCGGAGCATCCAGGAAATTGAAGTTGCTCAAATCGAAATTGCCCGCTACATTCAGGTCGATCTTCTTGAATGAGTGTATGTAATCCATTCCGGCATGACTGCGGTAGTAGTAAGATTTCCAGTCATCCTTGCTCTCCGGCAAGTCCAGCTTGCCATTCATGCCGTTCATGTGGAAGGTGAGGTTCAGACGGTCACTGTTGGGCAAGGTGAACAGGTAGTTGGCACGTGCGTCCAGATTGCCATAGTTGCCGTACCCCAGGCGGGCATAGCCCGGTGACGCTTTCTGTTGTGTCTCCTTTCCGGTATAGGCCTGCATCGTGACGGCCGGTATCTCTCCGGCAGGCATCAGGGTGGCGTCATATTCTACTTCCTTCTTGCTGACGGCGGGCAGTTCCACCTTGGGCAATACGTTGACCTTCGAGGCATCCATGATGTCCGGGTTGTATTCCTGTTCCACGACGACCGTACGGTTCATCGTAGAGTCTTTGGCTTGCTGTTGAGCTTGTGCTCCTAAAGGGAGGGCGACAAGCGCCGTTCCTGCGAGGATATATTGTATCTTTTTCATAATGATCTATTGTTTATTTCAACTTTTCCAGTCTCTCGTTAATCATGCCTTCGATATCGTCGTCTGCCTGGTAATTTTGTTGCAGGCTTAACAGATATTGGCGTGCGTCGAGTTTCTTGTCCATAGCCACATATACATCGGACAAAAGGACAAAGCTTCGCGCCAGCCAATAAGCGTGCGGAGTGCTCTGGTCGATGAAGTTGAGAATTTCTTTTTCGGCAGCGGCATATTCATGTGCATTGTAGAGTTGCTGTGCCACCAGATATTTGGCTTCTGCCCCGTAGAGGGTGCGGGTATCTTTGGCGAGCGACTTGAGGTCATCCATGGCTTTCTTGTCCGCTTTCTGGTTCAAATAGGCTTTGGCACGGTAGTAAAGGGCTTCATTGCGAAGTTCCGGAGACAGCTTGGCTTCCCCGAGGAGAGCGGTGGCGGCATGGATGGTTTCCGTATCCTCGTGCATCAAGGCAGCGCAGCGAAGCACACCGGTGGAGCCGAGTTGGCGGCGTTCGGCAGTGGTGGCTTTGGCCTGTAGCTTTTTGTAGTCGGCGATTGCCTGGTCGTATTGTCGGCGGTTGAACAGAATTTCCCCATGCATCAGCAAGGCCTCTTCCGAGTAGGGATTGTCGGGGTACTCCAATAATTTCCCGGCATGTTCAAGCACGGCTTCGTCATCCTTCTGTTCTTTGCCGATGACGCAGAGGTAATAATGTGCATTCAGGCTGAACGAACCGTTCGGGAAACTTTGCAGATAGCGGGTAAAGCTGTCTTTGGCAGGCATGGCTTCTCCTTTCATGTAAACTTTCTCCGCAGCGATATAGGTCAGGGAGTCCTGCTCGCTGGGTTCGAAACGGATTTCGCCCGGCATCTGTGCGGCGAGGGTCGCGAATTCATCCACACGGTTGGCATCCACATAGATGGACTTCAAGTCGCGCATGGCAAGGCGTGCTTCCTCGCTGCCCGGGTATTGAGTGACAACGTGCTTGTAGGCCTCGATGGCACGGTCGTAGTCATCGTTTTGGTAGTAGAGCAGGCCTATTTCGGCAGCGGCTTTTCGGCTGACGGGACTTTCGGGATACTTGTTCAGCAGTTCGCGGAAGGCGGCAATGGCCTGGCGGCTGTTGTTGCTTTGTACGTATGAGCGTCCCTTTTCATAAAGGGCGTTGATGGCGTATGGGGAATGGGGATATTTGCTTGCCAGACGGTCCAGCAAGGAAACTTTGCCGTTGTAGTCTTTCTGCAGGCCGGCTACCAATGCCAGTTGATAGAAAGAGTAATCACCTGCCGGTGTCCCTAAACTTTCTGCTTTCGTGTAGTATCGCTTGGCTTCGTCGAAACGGCGGACATGCAGGTTGCAGTCACCGATGCGGTTATAGGCATCCGCCAGGGCGGTAGGGTTCTCTCCTTTTTCCAGCTGGACGAAGTTGCGGAAACGGCTTTCTGCCGTAGCATAGTCCTTCTGGTGAAAAGCGATGTAGGCAAGGTTGTAATAGGCCAGTGCAAACATCTCCGTGTCTCTCTGCCGTGTAAGGGTCAGATAGTCATTGAAATGACGGGCGGCTTCCTGCATCCGGCCCAGGCGGTAGTAGGCCTCGCCGAGCCAGTAAAGGGCATCAGCCTTGGTCTGCAGGTTGTATTGCCCCAATGCGGTACTTTGGTTGAAATAGCCGATGGCCTGTTCGAACCGGGTATTGGCGAAAGATTGTGTGCCGAGCTGGAACAGGATTTTCTGCTTGGCTTCCAGGATGGCCTTGCTTGGGTGCGTGATGCGCTCGATGGATTTCAGAGCGGCATCATAGCTGCGTGTATTCATATAAACCTCCACCAGGTAATTGCTGACTTTGTCGGCGTACGGGGAGTTTGGGAATTCATTCAGAAACTTTTCGAAGACAGTTACCGATTCGCCGAAGGCGGAATAGGAGGTCTCATGGATGCATAATGCATAGTTGTAGGCAGCCTGCTCCTTTATCTTAAGGTCGGCGTTGCTGGCGGCAGCCTGTTCAAAAGCCATGCGTGCCTTGGTCTTGTCTGCCAGTTGCAGGTAAGCCAGTCCCATGTGCAGGTAGGCATTTTGTGAGAGTGCGTCGTTTCCCGTGGTCACTTCGCCGAGGATGTCCGGTACTTGGGAATAGACGCCGCATTGGTAGCAAGACATTCCCAACATATACAGCGCGTCTCTTCTATGGGTGGTTCCGGCATTGTTTTCCAAATATCTTTCGAAGGATTTCATCGCCTCGTGATATTTTCCGAAGTGGTATTCCGCCGTACCGAGTACACGGTACATCTCTCCTGTATGGGGCTGGCCGGGATAGGCGGACAAATAATTCTGTGCAACGATTTCCGCCTTGTCGTAGTTTTTCTTGATCAGATAGATTTCCGCGATGTAATAAGGTACCAACGCTTCATATTTGGTACAATCCTGCAAGGGAAGGAAACCGCTGAGGGCTTCGTCATACCGTCCTTGGGTATAGCGGATGTAAGAGAGGTAATAACTGCAGTCCGCCGCATACTTCTTGCCGGTGCTGCGCAGGGTCTCGAACCAGATGGCGGCTTCCTTTACATTGCCGGTTTTCAGGTAGCAGGTGGCCAGACGGTAGGTCATGTCATCCCGTTCTTCGGAACCTAAAAGATCAAGACGGGCGGAATTGAACATGGCCAGTGCATCGTCGTATTTCCCTTCAAAGAAATAGGCAGAGGCTATCAGTGCGTAAATGCGGTTGGCATGGGGGGTATCCGGATATTCGTCCAGAAAGTTCCTCAGCAGTTCTATGCTTTGGGGGACTCTGAGCTCGTATGCGGCACAAACCAGCATGTATTCGGCTTCCTGTCTTTCTCCGGTGGCGGACAACGGTTTCCCGTCGGCGTCCATCTGCTTGATAAAAGCTTGCAGCGGAGAGATGGCTGCGGAATATGCTTTCTGTTGGAACAGGCTTTGTCCTTCCTGATAGAGCCCCTGTGGGGAGGTATTCTTCTCGCTTGTCTGTGCAGTCGCGAGTAAAGGTGCGCAGCAAAGTGCCGTGCAAAGTATTCGGGAGATTTTATGTTTCATTTTCTATAGAATAGGTATTTTACAAAAATACGTTTTTTTACCCGGATTTGTTTCATTTATTTGACTTTTTTAGGAAATGGCAGAACCTTGCCACCCCCTTGCGGATGGATTCAAGCCCGAAGTCTTCCGGGCGGACTTCCTCCAGAGGCACGAAGAATACATCGGCTGCGTCGTCCATTGCCTTGAAGTGCCGGGTATCGGCCACTGTACAGCGGAAAAACAGGTCGAGTGTGTGTACGGGAAAACCGGAATAGATATAAATGTTAGGCAACGAGAACAAGTATTCCGTCTTGGTCACTTCCATGCCGGTTTCTTCTTTTACTTCACGGCTGACTCCTTCTGCTCCGGTCTCGGCCATGTCAATGAAGCCTCCGGGAAGGTCAAGCGTGCCTTTTGCAGGCTCTTTGGCGCGACGGCATACCAGAAGTTCGTTCCGTTCATTCAGAATCAGCGCCACCGTGGCGGCTGAAGGGTTAAAATAATAGACAAAACCGCAATCGGCACATTGCTTGGACTTGTCATTGTGAATCTCGAAACGGGCGGAGCCGCATTTCGGGCAGTATTTGAATTGGGAAAGAGGATGTTCCATAATTACAAGGCTTTAGTCTTTGACGGAAGTGGGGACAGCATAGCCTGTCTTTGCCTCCGGGGCAAAGGTAATGCAATTTGAGCGCATTGCAATAATATTTGGTAGGAATCGTGGAAACCTTTATATTTGAACGTTTTTTAGTAAACATGAAGAGTTGGAGAAGAAGAATATGATAAAGACTGCTTTCATAGGGCTGGGGTATCGTGGGAAGCAACTGCTGAAGTTGTTGCAATGTCTTCCCGCTTTCCGGATAGTGGCATTCGCCGATCCCGGGGTGGAGGATTCCGGAATACCCGGTGTCTTGTGTTATAACCGGAGCGAAGACGATTATCTGGATATGCTTGACCGGCATGCACCGGACCTGGTGTTTGTGGCCTCTCCCTGGCAGTATCATGTACAGCATGCTTTGCAGTGTGTTGAAAGAGGGTGCCATGTCGCTTTGGAAATAAAAGGGGGGCTTTATGTAGATGAATACTTGCCTTTGATGGAATCGGCGGACCGGCACGGTTGCCGGGTATTTCCTTTGGAAAACACGCTTTTCATGCGCGAGAATCTTGCAGTCTCTAATATTGTGAATGCCGGTCTGTTGGGAGAGATCGTCTATATGCGTGGGGGGTACCGGCATGATTTGCGTCATCTGTTGCTGGATGACGCGGGAAATATCGGCAACCGGGAGAAAACGGAAAGCGTGTGGCGCGGCAGATTCTATCAGGAGGAGAACGGTGACCTTTATCCTACGCATGGCTTGGCACCTCTTTGCATGATTGCCGGCATCAACCGGAAAGACCGGGTCAAATGCCTGACCTCCTTTGCTTCCAAACCGGCCGGAATATTGCAGCGCATAAGGGACCTGGGAGGGAATACGGACGTAAAGATACGGACGGGAGATGTTGTCGTCACTCAGTTGGAAACGGAAAAGGGTATTCTCATCACGCTGACCCACGATACTACTTTGCCGCGTCCGCGCAGCCTGGACTTTGAAGTACAGGGGACGAAAGGCATCTGGCAGGGAGACAGGCGGTTGATCTATATAGAAGGCAGCAGCCCTGATGAGACTTGGGAGGCGGATGCGGCCTATATAGACCGTTATGAACATATCTATTGGCATCGATGGGGCAAGGAGGCCTTGGTGGCGGACACGCATCATCAAGGTATGGACTATATCATGCTGAAGGCTCTGGAGGCTGATTTGAAGGATGAGATTCCTTATCCGGCAACTCTCGGGGATTTGGCGTTGTGGACTTCCGTCACACCCCGATCCATACAGTCCATTGCGGAGGGAAAGACGGTGGGGCTGTAAGCACCCCCGTTGCTTGACGGGATTGCCCCGTTCGTGAGAATGACCGTATTTATAATCTAAAATAAACTAACTTATAATCTAATCATGAAGAAAGCATTATTTTTTATCTTGGCTTTGTTCTCCGGACTCATGGCTCCGGCACAAAACAACTTGGCTGCATTGATTCCTTATCCAAACGGTGTGAAACTACTTGACGGGACTTTCCGTATATCCGAAAAAGAAACGGTATCATCCGTGCCTGCCGAACTGCTGTTTGCGGCAGAAGCGTTGCAGGACGTTTTTAAGCAACGGTTCGGCCTCAAGCCTGAACGGGCGGAGAAAGGCAGAATCCGCTTGATGCTTAATGACCGGCTGGAAGGGAGGGAACGATACAGGCTTACCGTTGACGGCAAAGGCATATCCATAGAAGGAAGTACGCCGGCGGGGGTGTTGTATGGTGTCATGACTCTTGACCAGCTTCTGTTGGGTGATGCCGTGAATACCGGACAAAGAAAAATACAGGCAGTGCATATAGATGATGCGCCCGCCTATCCGGTTCGTGCGTTGATGCTTGATCCGGCACGCCATTTTCTGCCTGTGCAGGATGTAAAGGATTATATTGATGAAATGGCACGCTTCAAGTACAACAGGCTGCAACTGCATCTGACCGATGACCAGGGGTGGCGCATTGAAATAAAGAGCCGTCCGGAGCTGACCGGGATTGGAGCTTTCCGCAACGCAAAGGCGCAGACGCCAAGTCCGGACAATGGATTTTATACGCAGGAGGAGCTTCGGGAACTGATAGCTTATGCCGCCTTGCGCAATGTGGAGATTGTGCCGGAAATAGATGTTCCGGGACATACCGCCGCCATGTTGACGGCATATCCCGAACTGCGCTGTGATTTTCTGAAAGATTCTGTCTTCGTGCTTGGCCGGACGGACAATGTGATGCTTTCGGCCGCCAACCCCAAGGTGTATGAGGTGCTTGATGATGTTATCCGTGAGGTGGCGGACATATTTCCTTCAAAGACCATTCATTTGGGAGGTGACGAGTCGGCTATTGAACGCAATTGGGCAAAAAGTTCTGAAAACCTTGCACTGATGCGCCGGGAAGGCTATACGAAGCCGGAGCAACTGATGGAATTCTTCTTTACGAAGGTGTTGGCCATGACAAAAAAATACGGCCTGCACACTATCCTGTGGTGTGAGCTGGATAATGTGCGTCTGCCGGCCAACCATTATCTCCTGAATTATCCGCAGGACGTTACTCTGGTGTCATGGCGTTACGGGCTTACGCCCAAGTGTATTGAGCTGACGGGTAAGTCGGGCAATGCATTGCTTCTTGCTCCCGGCGAATATGCTTATCTGGATTATCCGCAGTTCAAAAACGACCTGCCCGAATTCAACAACTGGGGGATGCCCGTCACTCCACTCCGGCAGACATATACCTTTGATCCTACCTATAAGCTTGCGCCCGCTGACCGGAAGCATATCATTGGGGTGATGGGAACGCTTTGGGGAGAAGCCATCAGAGACATCAACCGGGCAAGTTACATGACTTACCCGCGCGGGCTGGCATTGGCGGAAGCGGGGTGGACCCGGATGGAGTATCGGGGCTGGAAGTCGTTCAAGGACAGGATTTATCCTAATCTGGCGGAACTGATGAAGCGGGGAGTGTCTTTCCGCGTGCCTTTTGAGATTCTTGAGGATGAATGAGCCGGTCGCTCCTGTTGCCTGCGAATGACGCGTATTTAGGGTATTTTCAAACAAGACAGTACGATGAGGAACTTTGCCGCTATTGATTTTGAGACAGCCAACGAACAGCGCTGCAGCGTGTGCAGCGTTGGCGTAGTGATAGTAAAAGAGGGAGAGATAACAGACAGTTACTACAGTCTGATCCGTCCCGAACCGGAATACTATACTTACTGGACGACCCGCGTGCATGGCTTGACGTTGGCGGATACGGCGGGTGCTCCTGTTTTTCCCGATGTATGGAGGGAGATTGCTCCCCGTATTGA
Source organism: Bacteroides fluxus YIT 12057 (assembly GCF_000195635.1). Taxonomy (GTDB): domain Bacteria; phylum Bacteroidota; class Bacteroidia; order Bacteroidales; family Bacteroidaceae; genus Bacteroides; species Bacteroides fluxus. The sequence goes on from NZ_GL882687.1 coordinate 63,556, forward strand.
AGGTTTGCCCTTGGTTGCGCACAACAAGGCTTTCGACGAGAGTTGTTTGAAAGCCGTTTTCCGCACTTACAGCATGGATTATCCGGATTATGATTTCTACTGCACATTGCAGGCATCGCGGCGTGTTATCAAAGGATTGCCCGATTACCAGCTTCATACTGTAGCTGCTTGTTGTGGCTATAAGCTGGAACGGCACCATAATGCGCTTGCGGATGCCGAGGCTTGTGCCTGGATAGCAAAGGCTGTGTTTTTTACCGCCAATGAATAGTTTTCACCGATTTGTTTATACCTTTGTCTGAGTAAAAACAATAAATGAAAAATGTATGAGTGTAAAAAGGACTTTCCTATTTCTGGCCTGTGCCGGAGTCTTGTTTGCCGGTTGTGGCAATGCCGGCGGGAAAAAAGAGGATACTGCCGCTGAAAAAACGGCTATAGTGGGCGATGACAGGGACGGGCATGGTTGCATAGCCTCTGCCGGATATACATGGAGCGAGGTGCAGAAAGACTGTATCCGTCTGTGGGAAAAAGGAGTCCGCATGGATGCGGTGGATGATGCGGAGAGGAGCCTGTTTTTAGTTTTCAGTCCCGATTCCGCACAGGTGGAATTGTTCTTCTCGGAAGAGGAGGTTCCCAATGAGATTCTTGACCGCCGCGGCTTGCCTTCCGGCGGATATGCTTGGAATGTAGAGGACGATGATACGAAAAACGTACGCTTTGAGAACGGTAAATGGACCGTCTGCCAACGGGGAAAATTGATTTACCGGCAAACGGACGATACTCCGGATAAATAAAGATAATATATGGAAGATTTAAAGGCCTTGACAGAATCGGTCTGCCGCATAGCCCGCGAGGCAGGGCATTTCTTGAAAGAGGAACGAAAAGGTTTCCGCCGTGAAGCGGTACAAGAGAAGCATGCGCATGACTATGTTTCCTATGTTGATAAGGAGTCGGAAAAAAGGATAGTAGCGGCACTCAGGGCTTTGTTGCCTGAAGCGGGGTTCATCACAGAGGAAGGTTCTGCCCTGTATCACGACGAGCCTTATTGCTGGGTGGTGGATCCTTTGGACGGAACTACCAATTATATACATGACAACGCTCCCTATTGTGTCAGCATTGCATTGCGCAGCAAGCAGGCTCTTCTGTTGGGGGTGGTTTACGAGCCGTCCCGTGATGAATGTTTCTATGCTTGGCGGCACGGAGGCGCTTACATGAACGGAGAACGGCTGCGGGTCTCTTCCGTGCCATGTGCCGAAGAGGCTTTCGTGGTCATTGAACTGCCTTATAACTCCGGACAATATGCCCGTACCGGAGAACATCTGATACACGAACTTTATGGCCGGGTGGCAGGTATCCGTATGAATGGTTCGGCCGCGCTTGCCATGTGTTATGTGGCCGCCGGTCGTTTTGATGCCTGGCTGGAGGCTTTCATCGGCAAGTGGGACTTTTCGGCTGCGGCGCTTATGGTGCAAGAGGCAGGCGGCAGGGTTACGGACTTCCGGGGAAATAATGAATTTCTGGAAGGACATCACATTATTGCTACCAACGGTCCGTTGCATCCCTTGTTCCTGGGGCTGGTGGAAGGGGCGCCGGTCTGACAGGATATGGAAAGCAGAGTTAAAACCTGGCTCCTGTCATTCGTCCACCTCTTTTTTCCGCGCCTTTGCGCTGTGTGTGGCGCCTCCTTGCAAGAAGGGGAGGAAGGTATCTGCATAAAATGCAATATAGGCATGCCCCGGACTAATTACCATCTTCGCAAAGATAATCCGGTGGAGCGTCTGTTTTGGGGAAAGATGCCTCTGGAACGCGCCACTGCCTATTTCTTTTATCATAAGGGGAGCGATTTTCGTAATATCCTCTACTTGCTGAAATATGGCGGAAGAAAGGATTTGGGAGAGGTAATGGGACGTTTTATGGCTGCCGAACTGCTGCCCGCAGGCTTTTTCCGGGACATTGACCGGATTGTGCCGGTTCCCTTGCATCCCCGCAAGCAGAAACTGCGTGGCTATAACCAAAGTGAGTGCATTGTACGTGGAATATCTGCTGTGACTGGTATTCCCACAGACACTTCTTCCGTAGTCCGCGTGAAACATACCGATACGCAGACCCGTAAATCCGTTTATGAACGATGGGAAAATGTGGATGGCATTTTCGAGGTCCGTCATCCTGAACTTTTCAAAGGAAAGCATATTCTTATCGTGGATGATGTATTGACCACAGGTTCCACTACCACTGCCTGTGCCGATGTGTTCAAGGGGGTGGAAGGCATCCGCATCAGCATTCTGACATTGGCCGTGGCAAATTCGTAAAACAAAAAAGGTTCGCCGGAATGACGAACCTTTTTGCTCTTCCTCTTGGACTTGAACCAAGGACCCTCTGATTAACAGTCAGATGCTCTAACCGACTGAGCTAAGGAAGAATTTGCACTCAAGTTTTTCGCTCTTCCTCTTGGACTTGAACCAAGGACCCTCTGATTAACAGTCAGATGCTCTAACCGACTGAGCTAAGGAAGAATGTTGTTTTTTCTCAAATGCGCTGCAAAAGTAATAGGATATTTTGAAATATGCAATATCTTTGCAAAAAAAATATCGAAAATGGATAAAATAATAGGATTAGGCAACGCTTTGGTCGATGTGCTGGTAACCCTTGAGAGTGATGATATACTGAATGAAATGCAACTTCCCAAGGGAAGCATGACCCTTATAGACGAAGATAAACTGCAGAAAATCAACGCTTGTTTCAGTCAAATGAAAACACATTTGGCTAACGGGGGCTCCGCAGGGAACGCTATCCGGGGCATGGCATGCCTGGGAGCAGGCACAGGATTTATCGGGAAAGTAAATAATGACTTTTATGGGAATTTTTTTCGCGACAGTTTGCTGGAACGGGGAACGGAAGCCAAATTATTGCTTTCTGCCACTTTGCCGTCCGGCGTGGCGTCCACTTTCATTTCTCCCGATGGAGAGAGGACATTCGGCACTTATTTAGGAGCGGCGGCTACGTTGAAGGCGGAAGACCTTTCGTTGGAGATGTTCAAAGGCTATGCCTATCTGTTTATCGAAGGTTACTTGGTGCAAGACCATGATATGATTCTGCGTGCCATTGAGCTGGCTAAAGAAGCCGGGTTACAGATTTGTCTGGACATGGCAAGCTATAATATTGTGGAAGAAGAGCTTGATTTCTTCTCGCTGCTGATCAATAAATATGTGGATATCGTATTTGCCAATGAGGAAGAGGCCAAAGCCTTTACAGGCAAAGAACCGGAAGAAGCTTTGGATATTATAGCAAAAATGTGTAGTATTGCCATTGTAAAATTGGGTGCCCGCGGCTCTATTATCCGTAAAGGGACCGAAGAGATACGTGTAGAGGCTGTTCCGGTAGAAAAGGTGGTAGATACTACGGGGGCCGGTGATTATTTTGCTGCCGGTTTCCTGTATGGCCTTACTTGCGGCTATTCGTTGGAAAAGTGCGCCAGGATAGGTTCTCTCCTTTCCGGGGATGTAATTCAGGTAATCGGAGCGGAACTGCCGGAAGTACAGTGGGAAAAGATAAAGAAAGAAATTAGTGAGTTGTAAGACTATAATATTGATTAAGATGAAGAGATTTTTTAAGATGCGCTGGATAGCCGCTTTGCTGGTTGTAGTGGGTGCTGCCTGCTTTTTGAGTTTCAAGAGTGGTGACAGCCGCAGTTTTCAGGTGGCCAAGAATCTGGATATATTCAATTCGATCGTGAAGGAATTGGATATGTTCTATGTAGATACGATTGACCCGAACAAGACTATTCGTGAAGGAATTGACGCTATGCTTTATTCACTTGATCCTTATACGAATTATTTTCCCGAGGAGGATCAGAGTGAACTGGAGCAGATGCTGAAGAATTCTTATGGCGGTATCGGTTCCGTAATAACCTGGAATACGAAGTTGAAACGTTCCATGATTGCCGAACCCTATGAAAATATGCCTGCTGCCAATGTAGGACTGAAAGTCGGTGATATACTGATGGAAATTGACGGGAAGGATCTTGCCGGAAAAAACAACCAGGAGGTCAGCGAACTGCTTCGCGGACAAGTGGGAACCAGCTTTAAGCTGAAGGTACAGCGCCCGGGTACGGAGAAACCGTTGGAATTCGATATTGTCCGCCGTTCCATCCAGTTGCCTTTGATTCCCTATTACACGGTGCTGGATAAGAATATAGGCTACATTAATCTTAGCTCTTTCTCCGGTAATCCTTCCAAGGAATTCAAACAGGCATTTCTGGATTTGAAAAAGAAAGGCATCACTTCTTTGGTGATAGATCTGCGCAACAATGGCGGCGGTTTGCTGGACGAGGCTGTAGAGATTGCGAATTATTTTCTTCCTCGCGGCAAGACGCTTGTGACCACGAAAGGGAAAGTGAAGCAGGCGAGCAATTCATACAAGACTCTGCGCGAGCCGTTGGATCTGGAAATTCCTTTGGCGGTGTTGGTGAACAGCAGTTCGGCGTCGGCTGCGGAAATTCTGGCAGGTGCATTGCAGGATTACGACCGGGCAGTCATTGTAGGTAACCGTACTTTTGGCAAGGGCCTGGTGCAGACTACCCGTCCGTTGCCTTACGGGAGTACCATGAAAATTACGACTTCCAAGTACTATATTCCCAGCGGACGTTGCGTGCAAGCCATTGACTACAAGCATCGCAATGAGGATGGCAGCGTAGGGCGTATTCCCGATAGCCTGACCACGGTATTCCATACGGCAGCCGGTCGTGAGGTGCGTGACGGAGGTGGAGTGACTCCGGATATTGTCGTGAAGCAGGAGAAGTTACCCAATATATTGTTCTATCTGGTGAATGATAACCTGATATTTGATTATGCTACTCAATATTGCCTGAAACATCCTACCATTCCTGCTCCGGACAAATTTGAAATAACAGATGCCGATTATGCTGATTTCAAGGCTCTGGTAAAGAAGGCTGATTTCAAATATGACCAGCAAACGGAAAAAATACTGAAGAACCTGAAGGAGATGGCGGAATTTGAAGGCTACCTCACCGAGGCTTCAGAGGAGTTTAAGGCGCTGGAAAAGAAGTTGACTCATAACCTTGAACGTGACCTCGACCATTTCTCCAAGGAGATAAAGACCATGATTGCGGTGGAAATCATCAAGCGTTATTATTATCAGCGTGGAAGCATCATCGAACAGCTGAAGGATGATGATGATCTGAAGGAGGCGGAGAAGATTCTGACTGATCCGGTGAAGTACAAGGAAATGTTGAGTGTTCCGGCTGCGGTGAAGAAAGGAGGTAAGTAAGCGCTGTTGCTTATCTTACAATCCGTGGTATTGTCCGGATAGATGGAGGTGTGTCAAAATAAAGATTTAGAACACAAATTACACAAATTACGCAACCCCTGCTTTTTAATGACTACTGATAATCAACGATTATCAGATTCGCTTTTTTGCGTAATTTGTGTAATTTGCGTTCTTTTATCAGTTTTGACACACCTCCATCTCGGTATAGTCACCGTTTTTCCTTATCAGTTCAATCAGTTTTTCTACCGCTTCTTCTTCGGGAATGTTTTTCTCTATACATTCTTTCTTTTTATACAGGCTGATTTTGCCGCGTCCGGCACCTACATAACCATAGTCGGCATCCGCCATCTCTCCCGGTCCGTTTACGATACAGCCCATGATGCCGATTTTCAATCCTTTCAGATGACCGGTTGCCGCCTTGATGCGGGCAATGGTGCTTTCCAAGTCGTAGAGCGTACGTCCGCAACCCGGGCAGGAGATGTATTCCGTTTTGCTGGTGCGCACCCGCCCGGCTTGCAGGATGCCGAAGGCAGTGGTGTCCAAAAGAACGGGGTCGATGCTGCCTTGGTTATATAGTAAAAGGCCGTCGCAAAGACCGTCGAAGATGAGTGCTCCCATATCGGCTGCTGCTTTGATTTGCAGGTTTTCCGTTTCATCCTCTGAATAATGTTCGAAGAATACCACAGGATTATCCAATCCTTCTTTCATCATCTGATGCACCAGGGCACGCTGTTCTCCCAAGCGGTTGGGATGGATACTCTGCGATACCAGTACAATCTCGGGATGAAGTTTCAGACAGGCGATGGCTTCATCGTTCAGTCCCATATAGGTGATGAAGAGGAATTTCAGGCTGCTGGGACAAGTACTGATAAAGGGAAGCTGGTCACTCTTGAAGGAGGGCCATATCCCGGTCATGTCGGCTCCGGAAATCGCCTCGCTCAGCCAAATGTCAGAGTCGACGATGTATTGCGTGTCCTCCCGGAGTTGCTCGGGCAGCGAACGGCCTGTATAGACATAGTCGGGTACAAATTGTGGATTGAATTCCATATTGCCGTCCAGACGTACACTGATGACTACAGGCAGGTTCTCTCCGCCGATATTATGCACGGCAGTTGTCTTGCGACGCGTGGGAGACAGGTAGTTGAATTCCGGAACATCCGCACCCGGAATATAGGGATGATTCTGCCTCTGCACGATGTAGTCCACGAGTTTGCGTGCTACGGGAATCTCTGCTTCGGGGGCTTCGCTCAAAGAAACACGGATGGTGTCACCCAGGCCGTCGGCCAGCAGGGCACCGATGCCCAATGCCGATTTGATACGTCCGTCTTCACCGTCTCCGGCCTCCGTAACGCCGAGGTGCAACGGGAAGTACATGTTTTCCTGTTCCATGACGGCAGCCAGCAAGCGTACGGTCTTTACCATTACCACTGTGTTGGAGGCCTTGATGGAAATTACGACATCCTTGAAATCTTGTTCCACACAGATGCGAAGGAATTCCATGCATGATTCTACCATGCCTTCCGGAGTGTCGCCATAGCGGGACATGATGCGGTCGGACAAGGAACCGTGGTTTACACCGATACGGATAGCCGTATGATTGGCCTTACAGATATCGAGGAAAGGAATGAAACGATCGCGTATCTTCTGTAGTTCCTGCGCATATTCTTCGTCCGTATAGTCCAAGTGCTTGAAAGTACGCGCGGCATCCACATAATTTCCCGGATTGATGCGTACCTTTTCCACATAGAGCGCTGCTACGTCGGCCACTTTGGGATTGAAGTGGATATCGGCAACAAGCGGCACCATATAGCCGTCCCGGCGGAGGGAGGCATTGATGTTCATCAGGTTTTCTGCTTCCTTGATGCCCTGCGCCGTGAGGCGCACATATTCACCTCCCGCATCTACAATGCGCTTTGCCTGGGCTACACAGGCTTCCGTGTCCTGTGTAGCCGTATTGGTCATACTTTGTATGCGGATAGGATTGGAGCCGCCCATAGGGGTGGCTCCAATGTTTACTTCTGATGTTTCCCGGCGGGAATAGTTGAATAAATCCACAATATAAATGAAGAATTTACATTATTAATTAGTCTTATACTCGTATTTCACCTCTTTCAGATCTTCATTTGCCTTGACGATTTTCTTTTTTAAACCCTCTTTGTAAGCAGCAAAAGTTCCGGCCAGAGATTCATCGCTTAGCGCCAGCATCTGTACGGCGAGAATGGCAGCATTCATGGCGCCATTGATGGCAACTGTAGCCACCGGTATGCCCGGAGGCATCTGGATGATTGAATAAAGTGCATCTACCCCGTCAAGTACGGATCCTTTTATCGGTACACCAATGACAGGCAGGGTTGTGTTGGCGGCAATTACGCCGGGCAGGGCGGCAGCCATGCCGGCAGCGGCAATAATCACTTTAATGCCGCGTTTGCGGGCATTTTTCGCAAACTCTTCTACGGCCTCCGGCGTGCGGTGAGCGGAAAGAGCATTTATTTCAAACGGTACATGTAAATCATTGAGTAACTGCGCGGCCTTCTCCATTACCGGAAGATCCGAGGTGCTACCCATGATGATGCTAACTATTGGAGACATAATATTTAATTAAAGCCTCACCGTTCCCTTGCTTCCCTTCTTGTTTCAAGGAGAGAGGAGCAAGAGGACGGTGAGGGCGGTTTTCCTAATTTATTCGTTGATCAGCGCCTTGTATGCTTCCGCATCCAGCAGGCTGTCGAAATCGGCGTCGGCGGCAGGTTTAACCTTGATGAGCCAGCCTTCGCCGTACGGGTCTTTGTTTACTAGTTCCGGTTGGTCGGCAAGCGCCTCGTTCTGTTCCAGCACTTCACCGGCAACGGGCAAGAAAAGGTCAGAGATGGTCTTTACCACTTCGATGGTACCGAACACTTCGTCGGCAGCCAAGGTTTCACCTTCTGTCTGGATATCTACGAATACGATATCGCCCAGCTGTTCCTGTGCATAATCGGTAATGCCTACATAAGCTACGTCACCTTCCAGGCGAATCCATTCATGTTCTTTCGTGTACTTTACATTGGTTGGAAAATTCATAATTGTTAGTTTTAAGGGGTTAATACTATTTGATTGTTTATAATTCACTGTTTAAAAGAGGAAGATACGGAACAGTATATTGCTCAGTGGATGGAGTACCAACAGGGAGCAGACCAGACCTACCGTAAATCCTCCCATCACTTCACCCAACGTATGGTGTTGCAGGATGATGCGGGCGGTACCCAATACACCTGCCACCAAAATAAAAAGGCACAACCACCATACCGGATTATAGCTGAACAAGGCACTGAAAGCGACCAGGCCTCCTATTACGGATCCTGCTCCTGCCATGTGTTCGCTGAGCTTCCACTTCAAATTGACGATAATGCAGATGACCATCACTACCAGTGCGGCAAGTATGATGCCGGTCATATACCAAGGTATGTTCAGCCGGTGCATCATAAGCAGGCAGAAGATATAGGACGTGATTGTCAGGATAAAGGGGATGTACCTCCGTTTCCTCTCTCTCAGATCCTCCGGGCTGAAGCCATTGATCTTACGGAAAATGAAGATAGTCAATGTGGGCATCATAATCGTGAAACAGTACACCACTCCCAGCACAATCAGCTTGTATTGTATGGGCATGATGCGCAGGTACGAAAACACAAACAGAACCAGGAACGCCAGGAAAGGGATGGAAAACGGCGTGAATATGGCCGAAATGACTTTCGCTGTCCGGATTAAGGTCTTGTCTGCTATTATATGCTCTTCCACCATCTGATTATTTACTATTATATTATTCTACAGTCTTTGTTGATACCCTGTTGCCTACTTTCTGAGCCTTGCAACGGGGATGTTCATCTGCTGGCGGTATTTGGCTACCGTGCGGCGGGCTATCGGATATCCTTTCTCTTTCAGCATTTCGGTCAGCTCGTCATCAGTCAGCGGTTTCTTCTTGTCCTCGTTGTCGATGCATTCTTTCAGTATTTTGCGGATTTCGCGTACGGACATCTCTTCACCGTCTTCAGTAATGTAACCGTCGTTGAAGAAGTATTTCAGCGGATAAATGCCGTAGTTGGTCTGTACATATTTGCTGTTGCTTACGCGGGAGATGGTCGATATGTCCAGCCCTGTGCGTTCGGCAACGTCTTTCAGAATCATGGGACGCAGCAAAGACTCGTCCCCCTCAAGAAAGAAAGGACGTTGCAGGTCGATGATAGCCTGCATGGTGGTCATCAGAGTATTCTGACGCTGTTTCACGGCATCGATAAATCCTTGTGCAGCATCCATCTTTTGTTTGAGGAACATCATGGCCTCTTTGGACTCCTTGGATTGGTTGGCCTTGTTTTTGGTATGTTCCTCCACCATTTCGGTGAAATCGCGGCTCATACGCAGTTCGGGAACATTGCGGTTGTTCAGTGTCAGGTTGATGGTACCGTCATCATATGTATCTACTATGAAGTCGGGAACTATCTGCTGCATATTTTTGCCGATGGCCTCCCCTAAAGATGCGCCCGGACGGGGATTCAGCCTGCATATTTCCTTGATGGCCTGTTGCAGGGTCTCTTCGCTGATATCTATTTTTTGCATTATCTTGTCCCAGTGCTTGCGGGTGAATTCCTCGTAGCATTGGGAGAGAATGTCCTCTTCTATGTAATATTGCGGAGGTGAAAACATGGGGCGCTGCCTCTCCTTGCGCCGGATCTGTATGAGCAGGCATTCCTGAAGGCTGCGGGCCCCCAATCCGGCAGGATCAAAATCCTGGATAATCTTCAACGCGTCCTCCAGTTCCTCCGGAGTAGCCTCGATACCGGCATAAATGGCAAGTTCGTCACTGATGCTGTCCAGAGATTTGCGCAACAGTCCGTCATCGTCTAATGAACCGATGAGGTATTCGGCCAGTTCACGCTGATGTTCGGTGAGGTCACGTTCCCTCAGCTGTTCTTTCAAGGTCTCGTAGAAAGAGGTGGTGTCTGAGAAGGGAATCTCTTCGGCCCGTTCACCTTTGCTGCGGTTGTTTTCCTGTAGTTTATAGTCGGGGATGTCGTCTTCTGTAAGGTAATCGCCCAGAGAATCGTAATCGGTACTCCCGCTGTCTTCCGGACCGTTGTCTGTATCGGGGGTATCGGAATATTCATCGTTGGAAGATTCCTCCTTCCCCTCTTCCAGTGCCGGGTTTTCAAGAAGCTCGGCATGTATGCGGTCCTCAAGCTCCACAGCGGGAAGTTCCAGTAGTTTGACTACCAGAATCTGTTGCGGTGACAGCGTTTGTATCTGTTGCTGCGCCTGCGTCTGTATCTGTCGGGAACCTTGTGCCATAATTTTAGTATCTAATTCTTCGGCAAAGATAGCACAAACCGGATGCATAGGAAATGAACTTGTTTATTTTTTATGCCGGAGTGTAACTTATCTTCACTTTATCGGCAAAAATAGTGAATAGTTCGGGAATGCGAAATCTTCTCTTGTTATATTTAACAAGAAAGCGGACGCCCGGTTGATTTTTTACATTATCTTTGTACAGAATCAATAAAAAAACGAAGCGTCATGTTTGCTAAAGAAACGTATGTACAGCGCAGAGCCCTGCTGAAAAAAAACATAGGCTCAGGAGTGTTATTATTTTTAGGTAACGACGAACAGGGATTGAATTACGAAGACAATACATTCCGTTATCGTCAGGATTCCACTTTCCTTTATTATTTCGGTTTATCATTTGCCGGTTTGTCGGCCATTATCGACATTGATGAGGATAAGGAGATTATCTTCGGTGATGAATTGACCATCGACCATATTGTCTGGATGGGTACCCAGCCCACTCTGAAAGAGAAGAGCGAGCGGGTGGGCATTTCGGAGACCCGCCCTTCTGCCGATATAACCGGTTACCTGCACAAAGCTGTGCAGAAAGGCCAGGCTGTACACTATCTTCCTCCTTACCGTGCCGAGCACAAGCTGAAGCTGATGGACTGGCTGGGTATTCCCGCTTCGCGCCAGGAAGCTTCCATCCCGTTTATCCGTGCGGTGGTGGCACAGCGCAATTATAAGTCGGCGGAAGAAATTGTTGAGATAGAAAAGGCTTGCGACGTGACCGCCGATATGCACATCACGGCCATGAAAGTGATTCGTCCGGGTATGTACGAATATGAAGTGGTGGCGGAAATGAACCGTGTGGCCCAGGCCAACAACTGTGACCTTTCTTTTGCAACGATTGCTACGGTGAACGGCCAGACGCTGCACAACCATTATCATGGCAACAAGGTAAAGCCGGGGGACTTGTTCCTGATTGATGCCGGTGCCGAACTTCCTTCGGGCTATTGCGGGGATATGTCCTCCACTGTCCCTGCCGACCAAACTTTCACTTCCCGTCAGCGTGCCGTTTATGAAATCCAGAACGCCATGCATCTGGCGTCGGTGAAAGCGCTTCGCCCGGGCATTCCTTATATGGAGGTATATGATCTTTCTGCCCGCGTCATGGTAGAAGGCTTGAAAGAATTAGGGCTGATGAAGGGCAGTGCCGAAGATGCCGTACGCGAAGGCGCACATGCGTTGTTCTATCCTCACGGACTGGGTCACATGATGGGGCTGGATGTGCACGATATGGAAAATTTCGGCGAACTCTGGGTCGGTTATAACGGCCAGCCTAAGAGTACACAGTTCGGCCGCAAGAGCCAACGCCTCGCCATTCCTCTGGAACCGGGTTTTGTGCACACCGTTGAACCGGGCATTTACTTCATCCCCGAACTGATAGACCTTTGGAAAGGCGAAAAGAAATTTGCGGACTTCATCAATTACGATAAGGTGGAAGAATACCGTGATTTCGGCGGTATCCGCAATGAGGAAGATTACCTGATTACCGAGGACGGGGCACGCCGCTTGGGCAAGAAGATTCCTCTGACACCGGAAGAGGTAGAGGCGCTGCGCTGATAAACCTCAAGACATATAATGATAAAGCCTGCCGCATCTTATGTGAGGATGTGGCAGGCTTTATTGCATTTATCTGTTCGATATATTCTTGTCTTTTAATCAGGTTTTGTGGAAAGTTCATAGGATGAAAAGTTTTAATTATACTTCAAACTTTTGCAAATATACCGAAAAGTTTTAATTATACTTCAAACATATTTCTTCCACAGATACCTCAGTGGGCTAATCAGCCTCCCGGTTACACTCCGTTCGTCTGTCATTACCTCTGCCGTTCCGGATAGTTCCCCTTTGAATTCCAACGTTTTGCCGTACGAAGTGCGCAAGTCCTGTGGAAGTTTCACGGTGACGGTATAAGCGCTTTCATCGTCCGCCAGCAGGGAGACGGAGACAACCTCTCCGGTGAGGAAGCCGAATTCCATGTACGGGTATCCTGTCACGCTGATGTTTACCCGTTGTCCGGGCATCACCTTACCCGAACCGCTGACGGGCAGTTTTATCTTTCCGATGATGTCTCCCGTTTCTTCCGCCACAACGGAGAAGACTTTGTCGCCGTTGCTGACGTTCTGGTTCTTTTGCCAGATGTGGTTGTAGGAGAGTATTCCGCTTGCCGGACTGACGAAGAGATACGTCAGTTCCCAGTTGTTTACGCTGACTTTCAGCTCATTGTAGGCGGCATTCAGTGCGATGCCCAGGCTGTTGGCTTCACGTGCCCGTTCCATTTGTATCTCTATGATGTTCTGTTGTAGCTGCGCTTCCTGTATCCGGGCGGAAGACAGGGAGGTCATGAGCTGTTCCCGCCCCTGCTGCTTATTCAGGAAGGCCTGTTTGGCTTCCTCGTATTCCGATTGTGCGGTAAGTCCTTTGTCAAAGAGCAGTTTTTCCCGGTTGTGTACGGTGGCTGCTATTCCGAGTTGTTCCTTATCGAGGTCTGACTGTTTGTTCAGATGCCTGATGTAGTTGCGGTATTCCTGTAGCTCTTTGCGCGTGGCTTCCATCTTTTGCTCATAGAGGTCCAGAGAGAGGAAGTTCCGATAGTCGATGAGGCTTTTTAGGAAAGAGGCATAGGTGTTCTGTATGCTTCCCAAAGTCCGCATTTCAGAAATCCGTGCATTCATGATGCTGCTGTCCGCCATGCTGAAGGCTGCCAGATCCTGTTTCAGCAGTAGCACATCTTCGGTCTCCGCCGGGTTCTCCAGCACGGCAATGATGCTTCCTGTCCATACGGAGTCACGGTCTTTGTGGAACACTTCCTTTATCTTTCCGCTTCCCCGTGCCACTATCCATACGGGCGGATGTTCGGTAGTGATTGTGATGGGAGCACTTATCACATCGGGATATTTAAAGAAGCAGCCACCGATGAAGAACAATGCCAGTACCGTGAAGAACACCGTGATGCCCCATCGTACCAGTGCGTGTGGGGGACGTGTCAGTATCTCCTGCACTTCCTCGCACCTCAATTCTATATTCTTCTTATCCTTTTCCTCCATAATTTCCGGCTCTTGATTCTCAACTCTCAAAGTTCCAACTGATTTTTCACCAGCCTGTAGTATCTTCCTTCCTTTGCGGTCAGTTCCTCATGCGTTCCGGTTTCCGCTATCCGTCCCTGTTCTATTACTACAATCCGGTCGGCATTCCTTACGGTGCTGAGTCTGTGCGCCACTACTACAGATGTCCTTCCTTTGAAGAAGCGTTGCAGGTTCTCCATGATGACACGCTCGTTATTGGCGTCCAGCGCATTGGTGGCTTCGTCAAAGAAGATAAACTCCGGATTCTTATATACGGCACGGGCGATGAGGATGCGTTGTTTCTGCCCTTGGCTCAACCCATGTCCTTCTTGCCCTATTTTGGTGTTATATCCTAATGGAAGCTCCTCGATAAATCCGTGTACGTTCGCCACCTCCGCCGCACGTTGCAGTCGTTCCTTGTCTATGCGCTCCACTCCGGGCGCTATATTGCCCGCTATGCTGTCCGAGAAGATGAATCCGTCCTGCATTACCACTCCGCATTTCTTTCTCCATTCCCGTATGCTGTAACTGCCCAACGGTGTGTCTCCCAGCAATATCTGTCCGCTTGCGGGCGGATAAAATCCCAGCAATAGCTTCACCAGTGTAGTCTTGCCGCTTCCGCTCATACCCACGATGGCGGTTTGTCCGCCCGCTTTTATGTCCAGGCAGATGTTGTCCAAGGTGGGTGTTTCGCTCAACGGGTCATATTTGAAGCTGAGGTTCTCTATCCGTAAATCCTTTCCGGTGGGAATCTCCCTTATCGGTTCGTCGGCAGGGTTTTCCTCGTCGGGCTTGTCACGCACTTCGCTGAGTCGGTTCATGCTGAGGCGTGCGTCCTGCATGTCACGGGCAAAGATGATGAGGTCGTTTATCGGACTGTTCAGTTGCCCGATGATATATTGCACGGACAGCATCATGCCCAGCGTCATTTCTCCCTGTACCACGAGCGAGGCGACCAATCCGGTAATCACGATATTCTTGGTCTGGTTGATAAATACCGCTCCCGAATCTTGGTATTGTCTCAAGGCAAGGCTCTTGATGTTGACTTTGAACAGGCGTGCCTGTATGCGCTCCCATTCCCAGCGCTTCTGCCGTTCGCAGGCGCTCAGCTTTATTTCCTGCATGCCGTTCACGAGCTGTACCACGGTGCTCTGGTTGGCGCTTTGCTGGGCAAACCGCTTGTGGTCCAGTTCGGCACGCTTCTTCATAAAGAGCCAGACGTATGCCACGTAGAGGGCGCTTCCTCCCATGAAGATGAGGAAAATCATGCCGCTGTAAAGCAGCAGCACGATGCCGAACACCACGAGGTTGAACATGGAGAACACCACGCTGAGGCTGCTTCCGGTGAGGAAGTTCTGGATACGGGTATGGTCGTTGATGCGTTGCAGGATATCTCCCGTCATCTTGGTGTCGAAGTAGCCCATGGGCAGTTTCATCAGCTTGATGAGGAAGTCGGAGATGAGGGCGATGTTGATGCGTGTGCCCAGATGCAGCAAGATCCATCCTCGGATGAATTCCACGGCACTGCTGCTGAAAGTCAGCATCAGTTGGGCGATGAGCACAAGGTATATGAAGCCGAGGTTCTGGTTGTTGATACCGAAGTCCACGATGCTCTGCGTGAGGAAAGGCAACATGAGCTGGATCATACTGCCTAGCAATAATCCCAATAGAAGTTGTCCTGTCAGTTGCTTGTAGGGGCGCAGATAGGAATAAAGAAAGCTGAATCCCTTTCGGCTCACTGCCTGGCTTTCTTCTTCCCTGGTGTAAAATTCGGGTGTCGGTTCCAACAGTAGCGCCACTCCCGTTTCTTCCCCTTCTTTCTTGGCGCTGAGCCAACACCGGCAGAATTCTTCACGTGTGTATTTCAGTTTGCCCGCTCCGGGATCAGCCACCCATACATGCTTGTTGTCCAGCTTGTAAACCACGACAAAGTGCTGCTGGTTCCAGTGTACGATGCAAGGCAAGGGGGCTTCCTGTAGCATCTCGTAGCTCACCTGCACGCAGATGCTTCGCAAGCCAAGCCTCTCTGCCGCCTCGCTGATACCTAACATGGAGACACCTTCGCGGGTGATGAATGATTTTTCCCTCAACCCTTCCAATGAATAGTGTTTGCCATAGAAAGCGGACACCATGCGCAGGCAGGTGGGGCCGCAATCCATTGCGTCATGCTGGGAGTAGTGAGGGAAGGGTTTCATTTAATTAACTATATAAATAGTCTATATCTTTAATGTTGTACATTTGTACGTTGATAAAAGTTGGTTTTAGACTTTATTTAAAGCTGAAGTCCAAAACGGCCTTGGTTCGCGAAATCAATATCTTTATGCCAATACATGTCTGTTTATGGTAATCTATAGTTGCAGATAGGATTAGGCATAGATATTCACCAAATCCTTTCTTTATTTAGTAATATCACTTTATAATCTTCTCCAATGCCTCTTTAAGTTGAGGATACCTGCTCGGACGTGGCAGGTCGTTATTAAGTATCTTTCCTTCCGGTCCAATTAGTATATATCTTGGAATCTCAACTTTTTTTTCTTTATATATTTCCTTTTTGATGTTTTCCTGCAAAGCAGAAGTTGCCCTCAGATGAAAACCTTTCAGTTTATAATAGTTGATGCAGTTTCTCCATGCTTTCTCCTGCTTTACGCCATCAATGGAAATGTATACTGCAACTATATTGCTATAGGTATCCAGCAATTTCTCCAATTTGCTTTTGTGTCTGAACTCTGCTCTGCACGGCATGCACCAACTTGCCCACAAATCAATGAACAAGTATTTTCCTTGTAGTTCTTGTAGGTTGCTGAGTTGAGACAAGGAATCTATCGGTTCATTGAAAAAATATGAATTGTCTGGAGTTTCATTGCTTGAATTAGTTTCTTCCTGAACTCTTTGGTTGATAATGGCTGCATATTCACTCTTGGGGAACTTTTCGTTGAAGAACTTTTTCAGTTTGCTTAAGTTCATTTCTCCAGTATTGTATTTTAATTGCACTAAACACGCATGCCCTAGTAGAGATGGCTGCATTTCTGTTGGTGCAAATAGATACTTCGTGTATGGACCGCACATGTCTGAATCGTATTCTTCGGGACATTTTTTGTTCCCATAGTAGTGACCGAAGTATTTCCATACATAAGAATTGGAAGGATACTTAAGCAATTCATAAGAAATGGGTAACTGTTCATAGATACTATCAATCATTACTTGTATTTTAATACTGTCTTTTACGGTTAAGGAGTTGTTTTTCTGCTTTGCAGACAGCACATAATCAAAAAATGGGATAATTCCGTAATTGATGTACATATATATTTCTTTTTCAAGAACTTCGGAAAACTTCTTTTGAGCGTCTGTATGTTGTGGAAGCTTTCGTATCCATTTGTAGTGGGACGGAATATTTAATGTATCATTTATTGTCGGTAAGATGGTATTCAATTCTCTTTTATTTTCAACGTATTCGATGAATATATTTTGTATTTTCAGATAATTCTCTAAATCGGGAAACTTCTCGAAGTTGTCATAATAATATTGCAATCCAATATTGTTGCTTCCTTGAAAGCTCAGACCTTGTTCATTTAAACATATTTGTATTGAGTCATTGGGAAATAGTAGCAGATTACACTGGCGTTCATATTGTGGGAATTGGCATAATATGTAAGTATAGGAAGAAACGTTTGTTTTGAAATGGGCGTTTTTTTCATGGGATACAATAAATCTTTCAGTTGGTATCTTGTTGTTGTACCCTCCGTCTATAGGCTTGTAAACAAATATCTCACAATCCTTATCGGTAATGAAAGTTACATTCGCTTCTTGAGCGAATGCTTGTGTCAAAGATATGATTAAGAACAGAATGCAATATTGTATTTTCATAATTCATGGCTATATTATAGAAGACTGAATTGAAGTCCAGATGTTATCAATTCAGTCTTCTACTAACAATCATTACTTGACAGGTGTACATGCCCATCCTGCTGTTCCACATTCACGTCCTGCTGTTCTTTCCAAGTCTTCATAGGTAGTACCTTTTACCTGAAAGACAGTTGTACTTCCTCCACAATGGCAATTCTGAGTTACTCCACCCTTGAGTTCGTTCATTTTGCTCTTGGATATTTGAAATTTGATAAATTCTTTTTTCATATATAAAATATTGTGTCCCATAGGAACGTTATACATTATGTTATACTTTAAGCTTTTACACATTTAAAACCATTGTCTCCACACCATTGATCTGCGTCATCTCCAACATCAACCATGGTGTCACCGGCGAGAATGAATATTTCATTGCTATTTGAGCATTTGCAAGCTGCAACTACTCCTCCACGAAGTTCATTCATAGCTTCTTTGGGAACTTGGAATTTTAAAAATTCTTCTTTCATACAATATAAGATTTTAATTAATAAAATCACTCGTTCAGGAGTTTCCTGAACAGACCGTTTTGCGCAAAACAATATCTTTATGTCAATACATATCTTAAATTTGAGAATGAATACACTTTCGGTACATAGTGCCTGTTGATAATGGCAGACGGTGTCTGGTTTATATTTTGTTTCCAGCAGTACATTACTTGCTTTCTCATCATTTCTTCGGCGGCATCCGTTGTTGGGTATTTATCGGCTTCTTTAATTTCATGTTTTTCAAACCATTCTTCCAGGAGTTGCATTGCTTTGTCCCACCCTTCTTGAAGGTATGCCGTGAGGATTGTCCTACTAACAGCTTTACCTACCTCATCGCTGAAAATCAGGACGAGTGACATTGGAATGTTTGCAGAAAGTTCTTTAATGTATGGATGCACCTTCGCACAGTTCCTACAGTTCGGATTCGTCACAATCAACAGGCGTTTGCCTTCTTGCAGTGTATTGTTTATTGCAATGTCGGTAATCGGAATATCTTCTTTTATTTGTGGTTCCAATTCTAAAAGATTATGGAATACGGTTGGTTTTAATAAGTTGGAAAGACGCTCTTCAAGCAGATGTTTTTCTTTATATTCAATTCTATGGTTATTGAAGGCAACTCTCAACATCAGGCTGATAATACCAATGACAGTAAATGTATATATAGTGTACAATGAGGTGCTGAAGATAAATTCATCTTTCAGCCAATAAAGTTCGATAGCAATGCTCCAAATGGTGATGTTCACCAACATGCAGAGCATACAACCTTTACGGATAATGAAACTTTGATAGATGATGGAATAAACTGTGAAGCACAAGGCTATTGCACTGCAAATGACCGACAGCGCATAAAAATGGGCAGGGCAAATGATACATAAAAGAAATAATACCGCGAAATAGAGTAAAGAGAGTTCTCCCAATCCTGCACCGGCGATTGTTGCACCTTTGGAATGGAGAACTTCATTACAATCCACGGCTTCGCCTATGTGGCAGAAACGTTCCAGAAATCTTTCGTTGAATTGTTCCTTATAAATAATGGCAGTAGAAATGATTATGCCTATACTTAATGTGATTAAATAGGTGATTAGTGCAGGAGTATGTTCTTTGGGGAGTATGGTTGCAAAACCTAATGCCAAGGCAAGTAGTATGGTTGCGATGCTTTTATACTTCCAGAGATGGTAACCTATGTTTCTCCCTAGATAAAGAGAATCAGAAGGGGTCTCTTCCGTAGCCTCTCCAAGCAGTACAGTTCCCGTCCATTTTTCCAGAAAACTCTCCACTCCGATACGCTTTGAATTCTCGAATTCCACGATGGAATCGTCCTTTTTGGTCACTACATGGAATGGATTTTCGTCCACTTGCAGCATGGTGATGAAAGGAACTTCCACTTGTGCGAAGTAGTCGGATGACGGTGGCAGTTGATACACCTCGTTCTTTATGTGCAGCGCATCCAATGCATCGCTGATACCCCGCATGCTACTGCCCACGGGTGTATCAAGCAGACGATACACGGTGCTTCGGCTCACTTTTACGGACAAAGACCGTAAATAGCGGTAAAGAACGATACTGGTGTTGTCAACTGCTGTCATGAGTAAATTTCTTTTGTATTAGAGTTATTATAGAGAGAAGCTACCTTGCATGCAAGTACTATCCATCTCTATCTCAATGAAATAAATTCCAGCGTTTTCGCCGTTAAGATCTATATTGAGAGTAACGGGATTGCTAGATGTTTCAGAATAGACGGTTTCACCGGTAGTTTCGTTGGTGACAATAACATTGACGACGGCAATGTTTTCATTGAAGCTCACATTTACTACATTATTATAAAGGTAAGCATCGACTACCGGCACATATATGCTACGAACTATAGGTCCTCCATCTTTTTTAATAGGTGGGTCATCAGAAACTGTTTGCTGGAGAACAATCTTTATACAATCATTCACTTTCTCCGCATGTACTGCTATATTGCCAAGGGAGAAAATTGTCAGCAGGATAAGTAATAGTCTTTTCATCTTCATACGTTTTTATTTGTTACTGATGTCACAAATATAAACGCATTTTAGCTTATGGATATGTATAAAACATGTATAAAATACATGTATAACAGCATTTATGCATGTATAAATAGCTAAATTGTCTTAGTATATCGCTCTTTTAATACCTTTTGTAGAGAAGTTGAACCATGAGGGAACCCCATCTGCTTCTCAACAATTCGATTTGCTTTTTTGTGGATTGTGTCTCGTTTGCAGTCCAACAAACATCCGAAATAACTGACTGGCAAATCTGTCAGGTATAGGCAGCAAAGGTAAATCTCTTCTTGTGACAGGGTGTAATCTGCACATAGTCTTAAGGTTATATGGTTCCAACGTCGGTCTGTCTCGGCAATCAGTTGCAACCAGTCCTCCTTTTCCATGTGTAACTCTGAACCTTCACGGACTTTGTAGTCTTGGATGATTTGCTTCATCTTGGCTTCTACATCCGAATATTTTTGTGCGCTTGTCAAGAGCAGTTCTCGTTCGTAGTTCAGAAGTTTCAGCTCATTACGCAATTGTTTTTTCTGTGCTGCATCATAATGTAGTTGTTCTAACTCTCTTTCTAAAAATGCGATTCTGCTTTCTTTTTGCCGCTGTTTTTCTTCAAGTTTGGCATTTTGTTGTTGCATTGCAGCTTGTATCTCTTTCAGCCTGTTTTTTTCTTCTTGCAAACGCGCAGTCCTTCTCCGGCTCCTTTTCAGCATGACTAAAATGAAGAATGCCGTTGCTACAACAGACAGTAGAAAGCCATTATATTTACTAATGACCGAATTGTGCTTCTTTTGTTGATGGACTATTTGAGTGTTTTTTTCGGCCGCAATCACGGAATAGGCTTGTTTGTTACGGTTGTTCCGCAAACTATCCATATAGATGGAGCCGGTTTGCTCCAAGTCCAATGATGCTTTAAAGTTTCCGGAAACTTCTGCTATATCTGATAATCGCTTGTAAACTCCTGCTTTTATGGCATAACTCTTATCAGGAAGGGCTTTATATAGATAGAAAGTTGCAGAGTCATATTGCAGGTTTTTGTAATAGGCATTCCCCAATATATAAAAAGCATTGTAGCAGCAAACCGTATCATTCTGTAGGTCAAAGTTTTGCTTGGCAAATTCTACAGCCTTCTCCCCATCCCCTATTCTGTAGTACAACGTGCTTAGTGCAGATAGTATGGTTCTGTTCAGAGTTTTGTTGTTTATCATTTTAGCCATATACTGTGCTTTCAGCATCAATTTCTCAGCTTTCGGATAGAATGGCTTCCCTTTTTCCATCTGAATCATTCCCTGCTGTAACAAAGCTTCTATTTGGAGCAATGAATCTCCCAATAAGATAGCTATCTGTTCCGCTTCCCGATATATGGAGTCGGCTTGCTCGTTCAAGTCTTGCGCATAATACAAGTAACCTATATTATTGCAGATATGGCTTTGAAAACTGACGTCTTTAATTTCTTTTGCTAAAGTGTTGGCTGTAAAAAAACAGGAAATAGCTTCCTCTGTTCTCTTCATATCTCTGTAAACACATCCGCAATAATAGTAGCTACGAGCTTGCAAATTAGTATTGTTAGTCTGGTTATAATAAGCTATAGCAGAACAAATCAGCGAATCATCCGTCTGTATCACATAATTCTTGTCCCGTGCCTGGGTCAGCAGCAGGGCATAGTAGGCACGGTCTG